>JBBINW010000183.1:0-2025 GCA_037443665.1 Betaproteobacteria bacterium | reverse complement strand
TTGATCCGCTCGTAAAAACCCCCTCTGCCGTCGAGAACCAGGATCGACAAACGGCGAGCCCCGATCACAATGGGGCATGTTCCGCCGCACCTCACCGCAGCGCCCACTTTTCGGCGTAGAGCACCGGATAGACCCTGCGAAGCGGGCCCGGCTGGAGCGGACCTGGGCGCACCAGTACCGCTGCCATGCGCTTCCGCTGATCGACGAGAGCCGGTTCGCCAAGTACTTCGACCCAGAAAACGGGCGGCCCAACAAGTCGGTGCGGTTGGTGGTGAGCGTCCTGGTGCTCAAGGAGGTGTTCGACCTGACCGATGCCGAGGCGCTGGAGCAGCTGGAGTGGAATACGGCGTGGCAATACGCGATGGACATCACGCCCGAGGAGGCGCACGCCTGCCAGAAGACACTGCACAACTACCGCGCACTGCTGGTTGACGACGACGAGGGAGCGGGGCTGTTCGAGAGCACGACGGCGCGGTTGATCGCGGCCAGCGGGTTGCGTACCGAGCGGCAACGGCAGGACTCGACGCACATCGTGTCGAACATCCGGCTGCTGACGCGGCTGGGCCTGTTCGTCGACACGATCACGCAGTTCCTTGAGGCATTGCGCGATGAGCACCCACGGCTGTGCGCCAAGATCTCGGCGGAGCTGTGCGGGCGCTACCTGGACCGCCAAGGCTACTTCGCGGATGCGCGGGGCTCGGAAGCGCCCCGTCGGCTGGCGGACGCTGCGCTCGATGTCTTCTGGCTGGTGACCAACTTCGAGAGTCACAAGCAAGTCGCGGCGATGGAGTCGTTCCAGCTGCTCGCGCGGCTGTACGCCGAGCAGTGCGTGCCACCGGACACCGACTTGCCCGAGCGCATCGAGCTGCAAGAGCGGCCGAGTTCCTCGTCGCTGCAGAGCCCGTCGGACCCCGACATGACATACGGCCACAAGGGCAAGGGGTACGAGGTGCAGCTGGCCGAGACCTGCGTCGAGGAGAACCCGTTCCAGGTCGTCACCGCAGTGGACGTCAACGACGCCAACGAGAGCGACCAGCAGCAGGTGAAGCCGATCCTCGAGCAGACCGAGCGAACCTGCGGGGCGGCACCGGAGGAGATGCACTCCGACTCTGGCTATGCGAGCGGTGAAAACATCCTTCTGGCGAAAGAACACGGCACCGAGTTGCTTGCGCCGATCGGCGCGAAGGAGTCGGACAAGCACCTGCCGCTGGCGCAGTTCGAGTTCGACGCGGCGGGCGAGCGCGTGCTGAAGTGCCCCGCCGGGCAGGAGCCGATGAGTCACCAGCCGACGCGCAGCGGCAACGGGATGCTGGCCTGTTTCGCGTCGAAGCAGTGCCGTCGCTGCCCACTGCGCGACCAGTGCCCGACGGAGAAGCGCCTCGGCAGGCGGGTGCTGCGGTTTGGCGCGGCAGACGTGGCGGTGGCGCGACGACGTGCCGAGCAGCAGACGCCCGAGTTCAAGGAGCGGCACAAGATCCGTTCGGGCATCGAGGCGACCAACTCGGAGTTGAAGCGCTGCCACGGCCTGGGCAAGCTGCGTGTACGACGTCGCCCACGGGTCGGGCTCGCGGTCCGTCTCAAGGTGCTCGCGCTCAACGTCAAGCGCTACATGGCGCATCTCACCGACGTTGCCTTCGCAGAAGCCGAACCTGCCCCTGCTTGCGCCTGCTGAGAGGGCCGAACGCGGATTCCCCGTCGAGACAGGCGCCTCCGAGTCCATCACGAACACTCGCTATCCCAGCCGCCATGCCGCCGGTGGCACTGGCCGGTGGCGACGCCCTCCGCGCTCAACATCGGATCGTCCCAATGGTGGTTCTTACGAGAGGATCAACGTTCGCGCGACTGAGTTCACTGTCGGTCCCCTCGGTCCCGCCCGCATGCCGGCGGAGCTGCCGCCCAACGTCGCCTACACCTATGCAGTCGATCTCAGCGCCGACGAAGCAACGGCGGTTGGGGGACACGTCGAGTTCGCGAGCCCGGTCGTTGTGTGTGTCGAGAACTTCCTGAACTTCCCGGTCGGCATGC
>JBBINW010000182.1:0-2104 GCA_037443665.1 Betaproteobacteria bacterium | reverse complement strand
AGTGTGGTTTACGACCCGCAAATGCCGATGACCGCCCTGACCCGATGTTGGTCGGCATTTGCGGGTCACCACACTAGTGCTCTGACTCCGACGCTTGGTTCCCGCTAAAACCGTCATGGCCGGCCACCGAGCCGGCCATCCAGGGGCAAGAAATTCAATGGGTTGCCGGGTGGCCCCTGGGTGGCCGGGTCAAGCCCGGCCATGGAGAGGTTGGGAATCATCTGTTAGGTCCAGAACACTAGGTTGCTACCTAGCAGGCCGCTGAAAAACCCTCCAGTCGACACGGCAGCGCGAATATGATTCCGCTTGCGGCCTCGGCAGGAGGCTCGGGCCATGCGCGGATCGGACGACCAGAACGGCTTCTTGTTCAGCTACGTGAACCTCGACGAGCGCATTCCGGCGCGACATCCGTTGCGCAAAATCCGTGAGGTGGTGAACGTAGCTCTTGCCACGCTCGACGCCGATTTCGACCGGCTCTATGCGGGCGAAGGCCGCCCGTCGATCGCGCCCGAACGGCTGTTGCGGGCGAGCCTCGTGCAGATCCTGTTCTCGGTCCGCTCCGAGCGCCAGCTGATGGAGCAGCTTCAGTACAATCTGCTGTTCCGCTGGTTCGTGGGGCTCGGCATCGACGATCCAGTGTGGGTGCCGACGGTGTTCTCGAAGAACCGCGACCGGTTGTTGAATACCGACATTGCGCGCAAATTTCTCGCGGCGATCCTGGCGCACGAGAAGGTCGCGCCGCTGTTGTCGGACGATCATTTCTCCGTCGATGGCACGCTGGTCGAGGCGTGGGCCTCGTTCAAGAGTTTCAGGCCGAAGTCTCCGCCGGACAGTGTGCCGCCACCGGACAAGGGCGACGGCCCTCCGGAAGCGCCGGGCAGCACCGATGATACTCAGGCCAAGGACAGTGCGATGCAGCCGACCGAGACCACCGACGAGCGTATCGGCCGCAACGTCGAGCGCGACTGGCGCGGCAAGACCTGGTCGAATGCGACGCATGCGTCCGTCACCGATCCGCACGCGCGCCTGTTCCGCAAGGGCAAAGGCAAGCCGGCGCAGCTCTGCTACATGGGGCACGCACTGATGGAGAACCGGCACGGCTTCATCGTCGAGACCGAGCTGACGCATGCCGATGGATACGCCGAGCGGGCGGCGGCGCTGACCATGGTCAACCGGCACCTGCCCGGCTCGACCCGCCGCGTGACGCTCGGTGCCGACAAAGGCTACGACGACAGCGGCTTCGTCGCGACGCTGCGAGAGATGTGCGTCAGTCCGCACATCGCAGCGAAATCGAAAGGCTCGGCCATCGATGGCCGGACCACACGGCATGCCGGCTACGCCGTGAGCCAGCGAAAGCGCAAGCAGGTCGAGGAACCGTTCGGCTGGGGCAAGACGGTCGGCCAGATCGCCAAGACCATGCTGCGCGGCGTGGCCGATGTCGGCGCGCAGTTCACGCTCAACATGGCTGCGTTCAATCTCGCCAAACTACCAAGGCTGCTCGCCGCCTGAGTGGCATCCAACAGGATCCGCCCCCGTCCATCGATGCTGCCAACCACCCGGTCGAGAGCATACCGTTCCATCCGGGCAGGTTCTTCAGCGACCTGCTAGTGCATTCTCCTCGCCTGCCGCCACAGCCAGCACACGCTCGCCCTTGGACTGCAGCGCTTCGGCAGATGCGCTCATTTGCGGCCCTGCTGTCGAACGGCGCGTAACGGCAGCAAACGCCCCTTTGATAACCTGAAAGCGGCGCCCCCCGCCCGTCTCCACCTCGGCGCTCGCCTGCTTAGTCCCCGGATCGAACGGCGTGAAACTCACGCGCCGAAATCGGATGTCGCTCGCGGGCACGGTTTGAGCCGCGGCACGGATGGCCGCGTCGACGAGATCGCCGCCTCCATCGCTGCTGGCCAGCGAGGCCATGCGCAGGACATCGGCGCGGGCACGACCAGGTGCAGGCACGACCTCGGTGACGGCGAGCTCGTTGCGGGTCAGGGTTCCCGTCTTATCCGAGCACAGCGTGTCGACGGAAGCTGCCTCGTGGACGCCGGCCAAGTGCGTCAGCAGGACGCCACGGCGAGCCAGAACGTGGGCTGCGAGGGCGGCAGCC
>JBBINW010000181.1:0-2112 GCA_037443665.1 Betaproteobacteria bacterium | reverse complement strand
CAGGCCTCGCAGGCCATGCCCGTCTGGCGCGCAAAGCTCGGCACCGCATGCGCGGCAACCGGCGCCAACAGCAACGGTCCACCGGCCATCACCCATGTGCCTATGACTTTCCACGACCTGCCTTGTCCCATCGTCGCCTCCTTATGAGCGTGCTCAGTTTTACAATCCCGTGCCCCGCCGGCGTGCTCCACCTTCGGCGAGATGCAATGCGAGCAATCCTGATCCCTTCAATGCTGCGGCATCAACAGTCACTTCAGGACCAACAAAGGCAGTTTGCTGCCCGCCAAGACCGCCTTGGTCTGCGAGCCGAAGAGAAATTCGCCAAAGGCGCCGCGGCCGTGCGTGACCATGACAATCATGTCGCAGCCGTGCGACTCCGCCGCCTCGATGATCGCGCGGTCGACCCGGGACGCCTGGTGGTAGAAGCCTTCGTAAGGGACGCCGGCGGCCCGCGCGCGCCGCTCGAACTGCGCAAGCGCCTCGCCCCCGCCGACGTACGGCTCTCCGTCCTGCTCGACGGCAGTGTCGTCGTCCGGTGCCGAAGCCCCCGTAGGTCCCTTCCACGGCCTCACCGAGAAGCCGATCAGTGATGCGCCCAGCTGCGTCGCCAGCTCGATGCTCGCGCTGATTGCGCGTTCGGAGAGCTTGCTGCCGTCGATCGGAACGAGGATGCGCTTGTACATGGCTTACCACGTCAGTGCCAAGGCTTGCCCACGGGGTCGCCCAATGTCGTCAGTCCAGGCGTGTAATTCCTTGACCTGGGGCAAGCTCGGGCGCCGATATCGGGAAAGCCCCGAGGCAATGTCGCCCACGCGCCGCGTCGCGATGGGCGCGACCTCGAGGCGCGATGTCGAGGCGCGCCTGGCCGGCGAGCTGCCGGCGCAACCGGTGGATTGCATCGAACTGGCCCGGGGCTTGCAAGCGTAGAGCGTCGCGACAACCCTTCCATTGCCATGCAGCATGCGAGCCCTGTACCTGACAGATCGACAGTTCGTGCCTGTCTTGCACCGGCGACTCGTGCGGCGGGCAACCGGTGAATATCAACACCCCTCTGAAGGCATGTCGCCTTCTGGCCGTCGCGCCTCTGCTTGGGGCCCACGCTTTGGCGAACGCCGGTGCTGGTGTTATGGGCATGGATCACGAGCTCGCGCTCGACCAGTCCGGCATCTGGGCGCGCCGATACCAACGTGATCTCGAGCTCGGCGTCGTCGCGCTCGAAATCGGGGGCGCAATGTGGGTCGGCAACGAGGACCGATTCGGTCACACGCTTTGGCAGACCCTCGATGCCTCGGCTGTCTCGGCGCTCGCAGCGACTGGCCTGAAGCATGCTTTCGGCCGCGCTCGACCCGAACAGAATCAAGGGCCCGATGCATGGTTCCAGGGAAAGTGCTGCCAGAGCTTTCCGAGCGGCGAAGTGACGCTGCAGGCGAGCTTCGTGACGCCAATCATCCTGAACCATTCGGAACGCGATCCCTGGGTCTGGCTGCTCGAAGCGCTGCCGGTGTACGACGGCGTAGCCCGCATGAAGAGCCAAGCCCACTGGCAGTCTGACGTGCTGGCCGGCTGGGCGCTGGGAACGGCCGCGGGCTACTGGGCGGTGAAGCGCCAGGTCCCGCTCTTCGTCAAATGGCTGCCCCACGGTGCCGCGATAGGGATCTCCACGAAGTTCTGATACTGCTGGCACGGTCTCAATGCCGCCTCACGCGCCCGGCTTCACGGCCTGGAGATAAGCGATTGCGTCGACCGTCAGCGAGCGCCCAGACTCGATGGTCGGGCGGAGCACGCGCTCCAGTATCTGAGCCTCCTCGGCGTCGAACTGCTCAGCAAGAACGGTTGGCAGTGATGGTGCCCAAGGGTGCACGATTGGTCGACGAAAACGTCCCAGGACGGCACCCGGCCTTGACCCAGTTGAACAGCGTCTGATCCACCACGCCCAGCGACCTGGCCGCCGCCGCGATGCTCTGCCCGCCAGTCACCAACCGCACGGCTTCCTGCTTGAACTCCAGCGTGTAGCGAGCCCGCACTGTCTTCGTCATTCCGTTCTCCTTGCCTCCCGGGTTGTAAGTATTCGGTGAACCCGTCCTGAGGGAGGTTTCAGGAATCGCTGGACAC
>JBBINW010000180.1:0-2125 GCA_037443665.1 Betaproteobacteria bacterium | reverse complement strand
TGACCCACGACGCCAACTTCGCCGCGGCCGCCGACCGGCGGGTGGAGATCATCGACGGGCGGATTCACGCGCACGATTGAGGCTGCCCTCCCCCCTGGCCTCTCTTCCTCCGGGAGAGGGGCCAGGGGGGAGGGCAGCAGCCCCCAAACCCTACTACTTGTAGATGCCCCCGCACATCACCGCCTTCTCGAAGCGCTCGCAGTACGACTGCTTGGGCTCGACCTTCTTGGTCAGCGGGTCGGTGAATTTGTAGTCCTGCCAGAAGCTCTCGTGCTTCTGGGCAAGCTCGACACGCTCCTTGACGAAGGGCTTGCCGTCCATGTCGGTCATCTCGAGCAGGTTGCGCCCCACCATCTTGGGATTGGCGCCGTGCGCCTTGACGACGCCGTCCATGCCGTAGACCACCAGGTACAGGTCGCGATCGATGAACTGGGCGTCCTTGCCGCTGATGGCGGCAAAGGTCTTTTCGTCGCCGTTGGCCTTCCAGAAGGCAATGCCCTTCTTGACCATCGCGACGGCTTCCTCGCGCGTGGCGTGCTCGCCGGCAGCCAGCGCGTTGCCCGCGCTGATCATGCCGACGCCGGCGCAGAGACCGGCCAGCAGTGTGTTTCGCAGATTCATATTCACCTCGACGGATTTGGCAGCGGAAGTACCGCAGTACATGCTCTTTCGAGCAGGGGAATTTATGCCCGTTTCGCGTGCGATCCCATCACGCGAAAAAGACCCCAAATCGCCCTGCCGCGACCGCGCTCAGCCCAACCCGTTGGCCCTGGACCACTTCAGGCAAGGCCCGCCAGCCGTCCCGCGCGGCCGTCGCCAGGGGCGGGCGCACGGCCGGAGATCCGGTTTGCCGCGGATCGCAAATCCAGACGTGCTGGCGACGGCGCCTAGCCGTGCCCGTCCTGCAGGTCGCCCGGCGCGCCAAGGTTCGACCGCAGCAGCGCCTCGAATTCGTCCGGCGGGACCGGCCGCGAGTACAGGTAGCCCTGGGCGCAGTCGCACCCGGCATTGCTCAGGAAATCGCGCTGCCACGGTGTCTCCACGCCCTCGGCGACCACCAAGAGCGCCAGCTTGTGGCCCATCACGATGATCGATTCGGACAGTGCCCTGGCGCTGGGCTTGGTGTCCAGGTCGCGAACGAACGACTGGTCGATCTTGAGCGCGTCGAGCGCGAAGCGGTGCAGGTAGGACAGCGACGAATACCCGGTGCCGAAGTCGTCGATCGCGATGTGCAGGCCGCTGGCGCGCAGGCGGGCGAGCACCTGCGACGTGCTGTCGTCGGCGTCCAGCAGCAGGCTCTCGGTGATCTCGATCGTCATGTGGCTGCCGGGCAGGCCCAGGCTCTCCAGGTATGCGGGCCAGGCCAGCAGCAGCTCGGGCTGGCGGAACTGCGCTGGAGAGCTGTTGACGCTGACCGAGAATCGGCTGCCGGCATGGCCGACCCAGCGCCGGGCCCAGCGCGCGGCCTCGCGAAACGCCCAGTCGCCGATCCTGACGATCAGTCCGGTGTCCTCGGCCAGCGGTATGAACTCGGCCGGCGACACCAGCCCGCGCTTGGGGTGCTGCCAGCGCAACAGCGCCTCGGCGCCGCAGATGCGCTGCGTGGCCAGGCTGACCACCGGCTGGAAGAACAGCCGGAATTGGCCGGCATCGAGCGCGCCGCGCAGGTCGTTTACCAGCCGCAGGCGGTTCTGCGCGGCCTCCTGCAGCGTGGGCGTGAAATAGCCCACCCGGTTGCGTCCCTGGCGCTTGGCCACGTACATCGCCTGGTCGGCGTTCTTGAGCAGGCCATCGACGCTGGCGGCGTCGGACGGGAAATAGGTGATGCCGATGCTCGCCGACAGGCTGATCGCCTCGCCGCGCACGCTGAAGACCTCGGCCAGGCGGGTGATGATGCCCTGCGCGATGTGTTCGGCGGCGGCCGGATCGGCAAGCTGGGGCAGGATCACGGTGAACTCGTCGCCACCGAGGCGCGCGACCGTGTCGGACTCGCGCACGCAGGCGTTGATGCGCTGGGCGACGGCCACCAGCAGCGCGTCGCCCGTCTCGTGACCCAGGCTGTCGTTGACCTCCTTGAAGAAGTCCAGGTCGATGAACAGCAGGCCCAGCAGGGTGCGCGAGCGGC
>JBBINW010000179.1:0-2132 GCA_037443665.1 Betaproteobacteria bacterium | reverse complement strand
ATGGTGGCTGCGGCCACTGGCTTGTCTCGGGGCACGATCGCGGCGGGGATGCAGGGCCCCTCGTCGTTTCGTGTGGAACCCAACATTGACAATAGCCGGTCGTAGTCGAGCCCGGTGGGCATGTGGGCAGGCCGCTTTTGGGCCTGTCCACATGTCCACCGGGCTGGCGCCTGTGGAGATACCGGGAGTCGAGCCGTGAGTGTTGGAGTCGAAGCGCTGTTCACCAGCGCGTTGGGTTTGCAGCCGCCGTGGGTGGTCGAGGACGTGAAGCTGGACACCGCCAAGCGGCGCATCGATTTCGAGGTCGGCTGCCGCGGCGCGCTGCTGGCTTGCCCGAATTGCGGGGCGGCCTCGCAACCCGTGCATGACCGGCTGCGCCGTTCGTGGCGGCATCTGGACTTCTTCCAGTTCGAGGCCTGGCTGCATGCCGACGTGCCGCGCATCGCCTGCGCGAGCTGCGGCAAGACCACGCAGTTGGGTGTCCCCTGGGCGCGCCCGGGCTCGGGATTCACCGCTGCGTTTGAGGCGCTCGCGCTGGCGTTGTGCCGCGAGTTGCCCGTGCGCCAGGCCGCCGCACTGCTGCGTTGCAGCGACAAGCAACTGTGGCGGCGCATCGAGTTCTACGTCGACCAGGCCCGCGCACTCGAGAGCTTCGCGGGCGTGGAGATCGTCGGCATCGACGAGACGAGCCTGCGTCGAGGCCAGAACTACATCACCGTCGTGCACGACCTCGACGCCAAGCGGCTGCTGTTCGCCACGCCGGGCAAGGACCACCAGACGGTGCTCGACTTCGCGGCCGACCTGAAGGCGCATGGGGGCGACCCCGCAGAAGTTCGGCACGTTTGCATGGACATGAGCGCAGCCTTTGCCAAAGGCGCCGGCCTGGCCTTGCCGCAGGCGGCGATCAGCTACGACCGCTTCCACGTGGTGGCCATGGCGCACGA
This sequence comes from Betaproteobacteria bacterium, assembly GCA_037443665.1. Classification (GTDB taxonomy): domain Bacteria; phylum Pseudomonadota; class Gammaproteobacteria; order Burkholderiales; family Burkholderiaceae_C; genus Rubrivivax. The sequence continues at coordinate 1,188 of JBBINW010000179.1, read as the reverse complement.
AGCGATGGACGAAGTGCGGCGTGCCGAGATGAGCCAGGACGCACCGGCGGTGCGGGCCGCACTCGACGGTCATCCCGGCCAGCCCCTGAAGGGACTGGTGTGGGCCATGCGCAAGAACCCCTCGGGCTGGAACACGAGACAGCTCGATTCCATGTACTGGCTTCAGCGCTCCAATCTCCAGAGCGCGCGGGCGTGGCGGCTGAAGATGGCGCTGCGCGAGGTCTATGCCCAGGCCCGTGAGCACAACGATCCGAGCCAAGCCAGCGCCTCGCTGCGAGCCTGGCTCAGCTGGGCACGGCGCTGCCGGCTCGAGCCCTTCAAAAAGCTCGCGATGACCATCAAGACTCGCTTCGACGCTGTCGTGCGTGGCATGACCGACCATCGCTCCAACGCCTTCGTCGAGGCGATGAACGGCCAGCTCCAACAGGCCAAGCGCGCGGCACGCGGCTACCGCACCGCCAGGAACTACATCACCATCGCGTACTTGAGACTGTCTCACCTCAAGCATTTGCCTTCTCACCCGTTCGCACCAGCCACGGCGCATTGAGACTGTCGCGGTCCACACGAAACGGCATAGAGCCCTCGCTTCGAGATTGGACCTCGGATAATGTCGCTACTTGCGGGTAAAGGGCAGTGCTAGCCGGCGACGGTCGGCACATGCCAGGTCACCGATTCGACGACCAGTCGCTTGCCCGCGGGCACGGTCAGCAGGTTGCAGGTGACCTGGATCGCGCTGAAATACATCTTGCAGGTGACGCCGACGGGCTGGGCGGCCGGGCGGTCGATGTCGCGCACCAGCGCGGCGCGTTGCGCGAACGCCGGCGCCGCGGCGACGAGGCCCATGACCAGGGCCAGCCAGCGGCGGTTGCTCGGGGCGGCCTTGCCGCGGTGGGCCTTCATGGCGCCGGCACCAGGTAGCCGACGATCGCGGCGCGACCGGTGTAGCCGGTCATGATGCCGCCGGTGGCGCTGATGAAGATCGACGGCGTGCTGCCGGGCTCGAAGTAGACGGTGACCGGTGCGGCCGCGGTGTAGCTGCCCGGGTAGGAGATGATCGGAGTCGGCAGGTCGACCATGCTCGAAAGGTCGGTGCCGATCGAGACATCGGCCGGGTACTGGCCCGGGCCGATCGAATAGCTCGCCGACGCGTAAGCGACGACGAGCCGCTTGCCGGCCGGCACCTGCGGG
>JBBINW010000178.1:0-2181 GCA_037443665.1 Betaproteobacteria bacterium | reverse complement strand
TCAGGCGGCTGATCTCCTTCTTCTTGAGCGGCTTGTTGATGTTCTGGAACGGCAGCCCCGGCGGCAGGATCTCGGACAGGATCGCGCGGCCGACGGTGGTCTCGTAGCGCGTGATCTTCTCGGTCTTCGCGCCGGTCTCGCGGTCGACGTCGGTTTCCCTGATGCGGATGGTCACCCGGGTTTGCAGCTCGACCTGGCCGTTTTCCAGCGCCCGATGCGCCTCGCTGACGTCGGCCAGGAACGCGCCTTCGCCCAGCCCGTTGGTCTTCTCGCGCGTGGCGAAGTACAGGCCCAGCACCACGTCCTGGCTGGGGACGATAGACGGGTCGCCGTTGGACGGGAACAGCACGTTGTTGGACGAGAGCATCAGCGACCGCGCCTCGAGCTGCGCCTCAAGCGACAGCGGCACGTGGACAGCCATCTGGTCGCCGTCGAAGTCGGCGTTGAAGGCGGCGCACACCAGCGGATGCAGCTGGATGGCCTTGCCCTCGATCAGCACCGGCTCGAAGGCCTGGATGCCCAGGCGGTGCAGCGTCGGCGCGCGGTTGAGCAGCACCGGGTGCTGGCGGATCACTTCCTCGAGGATGTCCCAGACGATGGGCTCCTGGGCCTCGACCATCTTCTTGGCCGCCTTGATCGTGGTGGCCAGGCCCATGAGCTCGAGCTTGTTGAAGATGAACGGCTTGAACAGCTCCAGCGCCATCAGCTTGGGCAGGCCGCACTGGTGCAGCTTGAGCTGCGGGCCGACCACGATGACCGAGCGGCCCGAATAGTCGACGCGCTTGCCCAGCAGGTTCTGGCGAAAGCGCCCGCCCTTGCCCTTGATCATGTCGGCCAGGCTCTTGAGGGGCCGCTTGTTGGCGCCCGTCATGGCCTTGCCGCGGCGGCCGTTGTCCAGCAGCGAGTCGACCGCCTCCTGGAGCATGCGCTTCTCGTTGCGCACGATGATTTCCGGCGCCTTGAGTTCGAGCAGCCGCTTCAGGCGGTTGTTGCGGTTGATCACCCGGCGGTACAGGTCGTTCAGGTCGGAGGTCGCGAAGCGGCCGCCGTCCAGCGGCACCAGCGGGCGCAGTTCCGGCGGCAGCACCGGCAGCACCTCGAGGATCATCCACTCGGGCTTGATGCCCGAGCGCTGGAAGCCCTCGAGCGTCTTCAGGCGCTTGGCGAACTTCTTGATCTTGGCCTCGGAACCGGTCTCGGACAGGTCCTTGCGCAGCGTCTCGATTTCCTTGTCGACGTCGATCGAGCGCAGCAGCTCGCGGATGGCCTCGGCGCCCATGAGCGCGCGGAACTCGTCGCCGAACTCCTCGGTCTTGGCGATGAAGTCGTCCTCGGTCATCAGCTGGGCGCGCTTGAGCGGCGTGAAGCCCGGGTCGACGACGACGTAGGCCTCGAAATACAGCACGCGCTCGATGTCGCGCAGCGTCATGTCGAGCACCATGCCCATGCGGCTGGGCAGGGACTTGAGGAACCAGATGTGCGCCACCGGCGAGGCCAGCTCGATGTGGCCCATGCGCTCGCGGCGCACCTTGGCCAGCGTCACCTCGACGCCGCACTTCTCGCAGATGACGCCGCGGTGCTTCAGGCGCTTGTACTTGCCGCACAGGCACTCGTAGTCCTTGATCGGGCCGAAGATCTTGGCGCAGAACAGGCCGTCGCGCTCCGGCTTGAAGGTGCGGTAATTGATGGTTTCGGGCTTCTTGACCTCGCCGAACGACCACGAGCGGATCTTGTCGGGCGAGGCGATGCCGATCTTGATGACATCGAACTGTTCGTCTTGTTGCACCTGCTTGAACAGATCCAGTAATGCTTTCATTTATTTCTCCCGATTAGGGCGATCTTTGCTGCGCTCAACGCCCGCCTGCGCGCCTGGTGGCGCTTCGGCGGGTGACCTTCCGCGTGACTGCCGCCGTTGGCGTCAATCACGCTCCAGGTCGATATCGATACCCAGCGAGCGGATTTCCTTTACCAGCACGTTGAAGGACTCGGGCATGCCCGCGTCGATCGAGTGCTCGCCCTTGACGATGTTCTCGTACACCTTGGTGCGGCCATTGACGTCGTCGGACTTGACGGTAAGCATCTCCTGCAGCGTGTAGGCCGCACCGTACGCCTCAAGGGCCCACACCTCCATCTCGCCGAAGCGCTGGCCGCCGAACTGCGCCTTGCCGCCCAGCGGCTGCT
>JBBINW010000177.1:0-2187 GCA_037443665.1 Betaproteobacteria bacterium | reverse complement strand
CTAGTAGTTCGTCCCTTAAATAGATTGCATTATATTCTGGCATCAGGTATGCTCTCCTCTCAGAAGGGAGAGCATACCCATGCCACGCGGACGCCCCAAGCAGCCCTTGAACCTATCCGAACCGGATCGCCAGCAGTTGGAGGCGGTAGCTCGTTCACGGTCTTTGCCCAGCGGCCTCGTGCGACGCGCCAACATCATCCTGCTCTCTGGCGAGGGCCTGGACAACAAACAGATCGCCGCTCACCTGAAGATCTCTGAGCCGACCGTCGGCACCTGGCGTCGCCGCTTCCTCGCCCACGGCCTCGAAGGCCTGCACGATGAGTTGCGTCCGGGGCGCCCTCGTACGATCGCTGACGAGCAGGTCGCCGAGCTGATCAATGCGACCTTACACACCAAGCCCGAGACGGAGACCCACTGGAGCTGCCGCACGATGGCCAGCGAGGCGAAGGTCTCCAAGTCCACCGTCCAGCGGGTCTGGAACGCCTTCGGTCTCAAGCCGCATCGTTATGACTACTTCAAGCTGTCAACCGATCCCTTCTTCATCGAGAAGGTGCGCGATGTAGTCGGGTTATATCTCGACCCGCCAACCCACGCGGTGGTTTTGTGCGTCGACGAGAAGAGCCAGTGTCAGGCCCTACAGCGCACCCAGCCCGTCTTGCCGATGGGCTTGGGCTATCTCGAAGGCTACACCCACGACTATGTGCGCCATGGCACCACCAACCTGTTTGCCGCGCTCGACATCGCCAACGGCCAAGTGCTCACACAGTGTAAGCAGCGCCACCGACATCAGGAGTTCTTGCAGTTCCTGCGTCATATCGACGCCAACGTACCTGCCGAGCTCGACGTGCACCTGGTGATGGACAACTATGCGACGCACAAACATGAGAAGGTGCGGCTATGGCTGGCGCAGCGGCCACGGTACCATGTGCACTTCGTGCCCACCTACGCGTCCTGGCTCAACCAGGTCGAGACGTGGTTCAGCATCATCACAGCCAAGGCGATTCGGCGCGGGTCGTTCAACAGCGTGGCCGCGCTGGTCGCCAGGATCGACCAGTTCGTGCAGGTCTACAACAAGGACTCGAGCCCCTTTGCCTGGACGGCGACGGCGGATTCGATCATCGAGAAGATCGGTCGATTATGTAAATCTATTTCCGGGACAGGCCACTAGTACCTAACAAGCCGTTTTGCGTTCAGAACGCGCAGGAATCTACGCGGGGGCGATCTGGGCCAGGGTCGGGATGACGACGAGTTCGCGCAGCTTCAGGGCTGTGAGAATCACCCGGCGCCCCATCTGGGTGAAGTAGTACTTGTACGTCTTGCCGATCTTCTTGATCACGCCGTGGAGCCGCAGTCGTTTGAGCAGGCGCGACACTTGCGAACTTGATAGGGATGGCAGCGCGCGCCGCATCATGCGATTGGTCAGCCCGCTGATTACGTTCTTGCCGTCACATAGGGCCAGCAATGCCGTGAGATCTTCCTTGCTGAACAGGTTGAAGCCGCGGTAGGTACGGTCATTGAGTCTCGTCGGTTCGGCCAGTTTCTCGATGTCGCGCACGCCGCCGCTGGGGTCGGCCAGGTCCGACAGAAAAGCGATGTAGCGGCGGTTGCACGCCAACAGCAATTCCTGCAGCGGCGGCAGGCTGTAGATCGTTTTCTGCATCGCAGCGAACTTCATCTCGCTGCTGCCGTCGCGGTGTTCCACCTTGCGGTGGTGGCGGAAGAAAGTGACATCATTGACGGTCGTCTCGACGCGCATGACAATGCTTTGCTTGTCGTACAGCTTGATCGCTGCGGGTCCCATGTGGTGCTTGATGCAAGTGCCTTCGACCCGGGTATGGAAGTCGTTGCCCAAGTCGCCCTCGTAGAGTGGGTGTAGCTTGCGCCCCAGGAAGGTCGCGACATGGGCCGGCTTGACCGCGTGGACGGCAGTGCGCACGAGGGCATCGTACAGCCGGCGCAGCTCATCCTGGCGTTTGAACACGATGTCGGTGGCATACTCGGCCTGCAAGATGCTCCAGTGATAGCCGTATTCGAAGCGGCTGGAAGGCGGGCAGTAGAGTTTGGCAAGCCGATCCAAGAGCCGATGGAGTTTGTCAACGGGAAACTCGTCGGCATGTGCCTGAGCCGCTTCCCAGTCGCTGATGCCGACGAAGGTGTTGTCCAACTGCGAAAACTCGATCCCCTCGC
>JBBINW010000176.1:0-2369 GCA_037443665.1 Betaproteobacteria bacterium | reverse complement strand
AAGTACGCGCATCACTTCAGCCAACCGGTAGTTGGTCGCGCGTTCGCCGGTCTTAAGGCGTTCGAAGGTCACGGCCGCACTTCCATCGGCGTGAACGTCGAAGTTCTCGACGTCGAGTGCAACGAGCTCCGAGCGACGCGCCATCAGCATGCATGCGAGGAGCACGAGTGCGCGGTCGGGCTTGCCGCGGTCGTCGGGCGGCAGGGCATTGAGCGTGTGGCGTATGGAGTGGGAGCCGAGAGCAGCATTCTGGGTCGGTCGGTCGAGCCCACGATGCAGAATGCGCCGTTCAGGGATGTTTACCTGTTTCGACCAAGAGGAACGGCGCGCTCATTCGGTGGTCGGGGACGTCACCAGCCTATCTGGCGTCCGATTCTTCTCGAGGGGCATTTCGGAAACCGCGCATCCGGCGCGTGGAAGGCCGCGGCCGCGCCAGACCAGCGGCCGTGGCAATTGCGTGGTCGTGGAAGAAGCCGACGACGGACGCTCTCTGCCGCTACAGAAATGTCCACGTGAGACCCAGCGAAACAAGTCCGGGGATGCCGCCCGCAGCGTTGAAACGCGCATACTCCGCCCGAACGGCGATCGACTGAAACTTGAACTGCGCCCCCAGACCCGCTGCTAGACCCGTATTGGTCACGTCATACCGCTTCGAGAACTGACAGTTTGGTCCACCGCTGATGACGCCCCGGCGGCCAGGCCAAACTCCTCCACCTGTGGCTGGGTCAAACTCCTCCACCTGATGTGACGGGACGGATCGATGATTACGCGACGGCTGCGTTTTTGGCAAGGCGGTCCGCTGCTTCTTTGAGCCTCCAGCTGCGGCCGTCGAAGTTCAGCAAGTGACCGTGATGCATGAGGCGGTCGAGCAGCGGCGCGACGACGACGACGTCGCCGAGCAGTGTCGACCAGTCCTCGATGGGCCGGTTCGACGTCAGGAGCGTCGACGATTTTTCATGGCGGCTGATCAGGATGTCGGCGAGTTCCTCACCGGCCACGGGCGGCAGCGCTTTGAGGAACAGATCGTCGATCACGAGCAGGTCCGCGGCCTTGAGCTGCTTGCGGAACGCGGCGATGTCACCGAGCTGTCTGGCGGCGTGGATGTCTTCGATGAGGACATGCGCTTCACGGTACAGCACCTTGTAGCCGCGCTCGACGGCGTTGAGCGTGAGCGCCTTGGCGACATGGCTCTTGCCGGTGCCGGGCTTGCCGATCAGCAAGGCATTTTCCTTGGCGTCCACGAACTTGAGCGTGGCGAGCTCGAGGATGTTGCGCTTCGGCATTTTCGGGTTGTAACTCCAATCGAGCTCGGTCAGGAGCTTGCGTTCCTCGAGGCCGGAGAGCGTAAAGCGCCGCTGCAGCAGTCGCGTGCGTCGTCGGTCGAGCTCGTCCTGGACGAGCCAGGAGATCCCTTCGAGGAAGTTGCACTCGTGGCTCGCGACCTGCAGGGCGCGCGCCTCGAGCGTCGCGCTCATGCCCGACAGTCGCAGCCCGCGCAGCGATTTCTGTAGTTCGATCATGGTCATTGGCATCGTCGTCCTCCGGTTAGGTCGAGGTGGTGTGATCGTCGAAGAAGTTCTGGTAGTCGCCGATGGGGCGGATCTCGGGCGCCACCTGCGTCCGCGCGGGGACCGTCACGACCACCGCCGCTTGCCGCTCGAGCGCGGTCTTGATGACTCGGTACGAGCAGCCGTCGGCGGCGAGCGCCGCCGCGCACACGGCGTCGATGTCCTCGGACCGGTAGGTGCGTGGCAGATTGGAGAGGCCGTAGAGCGCCTTCTGGCCAGGGCGGCCCAGCGTCTTGAACAGAACCTCACCCAGGCGTGCCGCACTCGGCCCGATCTTGGCCACCCGGGCCAGGAGTCGGACTGTTTCGCGCGACGGGTTGAAGATCCGGTCAGCTGGCTTCACCGCTGCATAACCCGGCTTTTCCGAGCGGTCGTGACGGCGCAGCACCGCACCATTGGCGCCGATGATCTCGATCTCGTGCGGATACGCCCGGACCGTGACCTGCGAGTACAGCCGCGCCGGCAGCGCCGGGTAATACCGCGAGTCGACCTGCACGCATCCGGCGTCGTCGACCGTGCGGACCAACTGCTCGAAGTAGCGAAAGCCCTCGAGCGGCAGCGGCCGCAGCAACGGCTTCTCCTCGAGGTACATCGCCAGCACCTGGCGCTTCTTGCGACCATGGATCCGGGCCGCCGCCCAGCGCTCCTCCCAGTGCGCGAGCCAGGCGTTCTGTTCCTCGATCGAGTCGAACTTGCGGCCCTTGAGCGCCGTCGATTGCGTGTGCTGGATCGCCGACTCCACGGTCCCCTTCTCTCAAGTCATCAACTGCATCGGGCCCGGGCACGGCGGCAACTTCGTTT
>JBBINW010000175.1:0-2410 GCA_037443665.1 Betaproteobacteria bacterium | reverse complement strand
ACTCGGCGATCGATATCGAGCTTTGTCGCGATGTCCTTGTCTGAGACGCCGCTGGTGTTGGCGCCGGTGTAAATCCGCCTTTATTCGCCGGCGAGGTGGCGGTTTTGTGTGGGGCGATTCGGATCGATGAAGCGCAGATGACCCCGCCAGGGGTCATCTGCTTATCGAGGCCGCCAGTTCAGAACGGCTCGTCAGGATCGAACTCGGGCGGAGAACCGTCCGGCACAAGTTGTTCACGCCACGCCTGCTGCACCCGTGGCCCGTACTCGGACCACAGAGCCTGACGCAGCGCGTGCAGACACTCGAAGACCGCCAAGGCTTGCTCGGGCGTCCAGTGCCGCGGCACGATGGGCGGCGACGCCGGCACCGACGTCGACGGCGACGCCGCCGATGGCTCGGCGCTCATCGGGCGGCCTTGCGTGAGCGCGAGGTCGTCGCCTTGGCCTGTCGCGCCGCCAGGCGCTGCGCTTCACGCTCCTGGGCCTCCTTGGCGCGGTACGAGTCGCCCTCGATGCGAACGACCTCGGCCCGGTGCATCAGTCGGTCGACGAGCGAGACCACGCAGGCCGCATTGGGGAACACTTCGCCCCATTCGGCGAACGCGCGGTTGGTGGTCAGCACCGTGCTCTTGTGCTGGTAGCGACGGCTGACCAGCTCGAACAGCAGGTCGGCGTGCCGGTTCGAATACGACAGGTAGCCCACCTCGTCGATGAGGAGCAGGTCCGGTGCAGCGTACAGGCGCAGCTTCCTGCGCAGCGCGGAGTCGCTGTCCAACGCGGCCAGCTCGCCCAGCAGGTTGCCCGCCGTGGTGAACAGCGCCGTGTGCCCCGCCAGCACGGCCTGGTAGCCGAGGTTGCAGGCGCACATCGTCTTGCCCACACCGTTGGGTCCGGCCAGGATGACATTGGAGGCGTCACTGAGGAAGTCCAGCGTCATCAACTCCTCCACTGCGGCGCGGTCGATGCTCTTGGGCCAGGCCCAGTCGAAGTCCGCCAGCGGCTTGAAGCGGCCGATGTGTGCCTCGCGCAGCCGCCGCTCCAGGCTGCGTCGGCCGCGTTCGGCCGCTTCCCAGCTCAGCATCTGCGCCACCCAACGCGCCTGCTGGGCATCGCCCGTCACTTCGGCCCAGTGGGCCAGCAGGCCATGCAGGCGCAGCCCGGCGGCCTGCTCGCGCAGTTCGGCCTGGGAAGGAATGGGTTCAGTCATCGGGCGTCTCCGGTGAATCGGGCTGGCTGTCCTGCCGGCTTTCATGCGTATGGTCGGGCCGGCGGTCATAGGAGCCCAACGCGTGGGGTCGCACCGGCGCATCGCGCCGCGCCACGTGCTCGGGCAGCACCAGTGCCACCGGCGGCGGCCGGCCGGTTGCCTCGCGCGCTCGCTCCAGGGCCAGCCGCACGGCGTTGGGATGCGGCACGCCGCGTTCGAGGGCATCGACGATGCCGGCCTGCAAGGCCGCCGCGCCGTAGCGCTCGAGCAGCCGCAGCAGCGCTGCCGTGATCGAGCCCAGGTTGTCGCCGCGCACCGCGGCGCGCTGCAGCAAGGTGGCCGCCGCCGGTGCGGCCTGCGCCAGCCGGTCGCAGCCGCGGTGGGCGCGGGCCGCGCGCTTGTGCTCGAGCAGCCGCTGCACGTGGGCCGGGTTCTCGATGGTCTGGCCACGGTCCCAGCAGCGGACCTGGCGGGCCAGCTCGGTGGCGCCGTCGAGCACGCGCACCGTCTGCTCGTCGGCCAGCACGGTCAGGGTGCGCCGGACATGGGTGTGGGGCACCGAGTAGTCGTTCAGGTCGAAGCGGACGTACGGCGTCTTGCCCACCACCACGGCCAGGCGCTCGCCCAGCGCGAAGGCGTGCTGCGGCAGCGCCAGCAGGCTGGCTTGCTCGGCCGCGAAGGCTTGGCCCACAGTGAGGCTGCCGTCCTGCGGCCAGCGACGCTCGGCAGCCTGGCCCTGCGCCCAGCTGCGGGCCTGCGCGTTGAGATCGGCCAGCTCGGTGAACTCGCGCGCGGCGAAGAAGCTGTCGCGGACGTAGCGGATGGCGCGTTCGACCCGTCCCTTCTCGTTGCCGCGCGCCGGGGCCACCGGGCGGGGCTCGAAGCGGTAGTGACCGGCCAGAGCCAGCAGCGTCGGGTTGAAGCGGATCGCGTCGCCCTGGCGCTCGAGCACCGCGCTCTTGAGGTTGTCGTACAGGACGACACGGCTGCACCCATTGAAGGCGGCGAAGGCCTCGACATGGCCGCGCAGGAAGCTGTCGATGCGGGCGTCCAGGAAGAAGCGCAGGAAGACCATGCGCGAGTGGCTGAGCACCATCACGAAGGCCATCAGCGCTCGGCGGGCGCGGCCGATCTGCAGGTGCCCGAAGTGGCCCCACTACGCCGAGTCCCCGCACATGCCGAGTGATCGATCGCCGCGATCAAT
>JBBINW010000174.1:0-2485 GCA_037443665.1 Betaproteobacteria bacterium | reverse complement strand
CCGAGTTGCGCGCTTGGTTCCATCCAACTGATCGAGGAAGCCGCCGAGCTTCTCAAGCATCGACTACCAGGCTCCAGCCCATCCGTGGGGCGAGACCCTGGGGGACGAGCTGCCGTGGGCCGCCCTGCGCCGGTGGGCGCTCAGTCGAAGGCACGGGCTGGCGCGCGAGCTGGATACGCGCGGAGCTGCGCCTGCAGCGCGTGGACGGCCCGCTCGGCGGCGTGCAGGGCACCTTCGAGATAGCCGGGAAAATCCGGTGCGAACTCGCTGCCCGCGAGGTGGATGCGATCGCGCCAGGGCGCAGGCAACGCCGTGGATATGGGCACGGGGTGCGCCGAGGCCGGCTGCGCGTCGGCGGGCGTCGCGGTATCGGCCTCGTCCGCCCAGTCCTGCAGGTGCACCGCCTGCGGCGCCAGCGCTTCGGGACCGAAGAGCCGGGCCAGCTGAGCCACGGCGGCGTCGACCAGTGCCTGCCGCCCCATGCGCCGACGCCATGGGGCGGGCACGCCGACGAAGCCGAACATCGCCGCGTGCCGGCCCTCGGCGTCGCTGGCGTCGTGCACTTCCGCCAAGGGCCCGGCCTGGCTGACGGCGCTGCCCGACAGGCCGGCCGCGCGCCAGAAAGGCGTGCGGTACAGCGCCAGCAGCTTGGCGTGGCCGGCCATCCAGGTGGGCGCGTCGGCCCAGCGCTGCAGGAGTTCGACCGGCAGCGCCGGTGTCCAGCGCAGCGTCGACGCCAGCAGCCGCGGCGGCAAGGCCATGACCACCGAGGACGCCACCAGGATCGCGACCTGTCCGCCGCTCTCGAACTCGACGCCCACCGTGCCGCCCGGGCCCGCGTCGAGCCCGCGCACCCGGGTACCCAGCAGCACCTGCGTGTGCCCCAGCCGCGCGCGCAGAGCATCGGTCAGGCACGCCGTGCCGCCGACCACGCGCATCGATGGCGGTTGCTGCGCGAAGCCGGTGGCGTGGCGGTGCACGGCCTGCGAGGGCAGCTCGACCAGGCCCGCGCCGCTGCTCTGCTGCTCGAAGAGGGCCAGGCCCAGCACGCGCAGCCAATCGGAGAGGCGCGCGTTGACTTCCGGCCAGACCCAGGCCGGCCCGAGGTCGAAGCGGTGCGTGCCGCCTTCCGCGGCTCGACCGAGGACGCGCCCGCCGACACGCTCACGCGCCTCCATCAACGTGATGTCCAGGCCCGACCGCTCCAGAAGGTGCGCGGCCACCAGGCCCGACAGGCCGGCGCCGACGACCACGACCGGTGCAGCTGAAGGTACCGCTGCAGGGACAGGTGCAGGCGTGTCGGGCCCGGGTTCGTGCAAGGTCATGGGTATGACCTTACCAGCGCCCTTGGCCAAAGGTGGGCGGCCAGCCGCGGCCTGCATTTCGATCCACCGCCCATCAGCCCGACGCCATGACACCCGGTCCCACGCGCAGGCACACGACGCTCAAACGCCGAAGGGTCTGCAGGCTCGTCAGTCGAGGCGCTGAACGCGTTGTGAGCTCGGCGGTGGTCGAGCGGCACGGGATCCAGCGTGATTCTTGTACCACCCAAGCCGAACTTTCGATTGGGCCTCTGCCTCCGCGCCCGCGCCGACAGCCGCAGGTGGTCGAGGATGCGCTCGATTGCCGGCGTCACCAGGATCATGGCGGTCGCCTTCAACTTCAACGCACGCCGCAGTTCGAGCAGCGCTCCATGTCGGTCTCGAACACGCGCTTAAGTACTCGCGCCCGGCTGATCCACGAAGCCGGGCATCCAGGCCGGGTGGAATCGTCCAGCCGCCGCGACCCTCTAAGCCTTGGAATATTCCAGTCATGGCAACAGGAAGCCGCGCCCGACGCGGTGCGCTTCGCAACCCGAGCGCGGTCCACGCCGGCCGCATCGACTTCCGTCGCGCGGCGCAGGGCCGGGTCGCGCGCCACGGCTTGCTGCGCTTTCGATCACGCGTGCCGCGTCCAGAGCGAGTCGAGCCGTCGGATGAAGCCCACGACGCTTCCGTTCAGCCATCGACAGACAGCCGCCGAAGTGGCTCTGTCTGTGCTTCCAGTGGCGTTGCGCCCAGTCCGGCCCGCGCCCAGAGGCAGCCCACTTCCCATCCGGCCAGGGGCAGCACCGCCGCGCACCCGAGCGTTCTTCTCGGGCTATTTCATGCCAGCCTATGATGGAACGGTTGTCATCATCAGTAGGGGCTAGCGTGCACGATGCACAGCACGGCTCGTCCAAGGTCCGCGCGCGGGTGACGGAGTTCTTACCTACCTTCGGGCTGGCCTATCTGACGGACGAGGACTGGAAGACCTGGACCGTCACCAAGAGCACGGAGGGGCCGGGCCTGCAAGCCCTCCAGCTCGGCAAGCACGTCGAGTTGACGGTCGCCCACCACGATCGGTTCTCGTTGGTAAACGCGTACGCCACACTGATCTGACGTACCGGCCGCCGGTTCGATCTGACGACGCGGGGAGGGCGGGTCCCTGACGACAGGTGGCGTGG
>JBBINW010000173.1:0-2520 GCA_037443665.1 Betaproteobacteria bacterium | reverse complement strand
AGCGCCGCCTCCAGCCCGGCGACAAGATGGCCGGCCGCCACGGCAACAAGGGCGTCGTCTCGCGCATCGTGCCCGTCGAGGACATGCCCTACATGGCCGACGGCACGCCGGTCGACATCGTCCTCAACCCGCTGGGCGTGCCCTCGCGGATGAACGTCGGCCAGATCCTGGAGACCCACCTGGGCTGGGCCGCCAAGGGCCTGGGCGCACGCATCGGCGAGATGGCGCGCGCGGCCAGCGCGACCAACCTGCGCAATTTCCTGCGCGGCGTCTACAGCCAGTCGGGCAAGCCCGAGGACCTCGACGGCTTCACGGACGACGAGGTGCTGGAACTGGCGCACCACCTGGGCAAGGGCGTGCCTTTCGCCACGCCGGTGTTCGATGGCGCATCCGAAGGCGACATCACCGCCATGCTGGAGATCGCCTACCCGCAGGAAGTGGCCAGGACGCTGCAGCTCACGCCCTCGCGCACCCAGGCCACGCTGTACGACGGCCGCACGGGCGAGGCGTTCAGCCGCAACGTCACGGTGGGCTACATGCACATGCTCAAGCTGCACCACCTGGTCGACGACAAGATGCACGCGCGCTCCACCGGGCCGTACTCCCTCGTCACCCAGCAGCCGCTGGGCGGCAAGGCCCAGTTCGGCGGCCAGCGCTTCGGCGAGATGGAGGTCTGGGCGCTGGAAGCCTACGGCGCGGCCTACACCCTGCAGGAGATGCTCACGGTCAAGTCCGATGACGTCAACGGCCGCACCAAGGTGTACGAGAACATCGTCAAGGGCGAGCACTCGATCGATGCGGGCATGCCCGAGTCGTTCAACGTTCTGGTTAAAGAGATCCGCTCGCTGGGCATTGATATCGATCTGGAAAGAGACTAGGCGGCAGGGCCTTTGCAGCCGTCGGGGCGACGGCTGGAAAGGCCGCGGGAGGAGCTCGAGGGGGGCGCAGTCCTCCCTCGAAGCTGATCCTCCCCGTGCTTTCAGGCACCGGCTGAGGTGGCATCGAAGCAGAAGCCACCGCGCGCAACGAATGATCGAGACTGGAGAAATTCTATGAAAGCACTTCTAGATCTGTTCAAGCAAGTCCAGCAGGATGAACAGTTCGACGTCATCAAGATCGGCATCGCATCGCCCGACAAGATCCGCTCCTGGTCCTTCGGCGAGGTCAAGAAGCCCGAGACGATCAACTACCGCACCTTCAAGCCGGAGCGGGACGGCCTGTTCTGCGCCAAGATCTTCGGCCCGATCAAGGACTACGAGTGCCTGTGCGGCAAGTACAAGCGCCTGAAGCACCGCGGCGTGATCTGCGAGAAGTGCGGCGTCGAGGTGACGCTGGCCAAGGTGCGCCGCGAGCGCATGGGCCACATCGAGCTGGCCTCGCCGGTGGCGCACATCTGGTTCCTCAAGTCCCTGCCCAGCCGCATGGGCATGGTGCTCGACATGACGCTGCGCGACATCGAGCGCGTGCTGTATTTCGAGGCCTACGTCGTCGTCGACCCGGGCTTCACGCCGCTCAAGCGCGCCCAGCTGATGACCGAGGACGACTTCATCGCCAAGACCGAGGAGTTCGGCGACGAGTTCCGCGCGCTCATGGGCGCCGAGGCCATCCGCGAACTGCTGCGCTCGATCGACGTCGACAAGGAGATCGAGACCCTGCGCAAGGATCTCTCCGAGACCGGCTCCGAGGCCAAGATCAAGAAGTACGCCAAGCGCCTCAAGACCCTCGAGGGCTTCCAGCGCTCCGGCATCAAGCCCGAGTGGATGATCCTCGAGGTGCTGCCCGTGCTGCCGCCCGAGCTGCGTCCCCTGGTGCCGCTCGACGGCGGCCGCTTCGCGACCTCGGACCTCAACGACCTGTACCGCCGCGTGATCAACCGGAACAACCGCCTGAAGCGCCTGCTCGAGCTCAAGGCCCCGGAGATCATCGTGCGCAACGAGAAGCGCATGCTCCAGGAGGCCGTCGACTCGCTGCTCGACAACGGCCGCCGCGGCAAGGCCATGACCGGCGCCAACAAGCGCCCGCTCAAGTCCCTGGCCGACATGATCAAGGGCAAGGGCGGCCGCTTCCGCCAGAACCTGCTGGGCAAGCGCGTCGACTACTCCGGCCGCTCGGTCATCGTGGTGGGCCCGCAGCTCAAGCTGCACCAGTGCGGCCTGCCCAAGCTCATGGCCCTGGAGCTCTTCAAGCCCTTCATCTTCAACAAGCTCGAGCTCATGGGCCTGGCGACCACCATCAAGGCCGCCAAGAAGATGGTGGAGTCCCAGGAACCCATCGTCTGGGACATCCTCGAGGAAGTCATCCGCCAGCACCCGGTGATGCTCAACCGCGCACCCACGCTGCACCGCCTGGGCATCCAGGCCTTCGAGCCGGTGCTGATCGAGGGCAAGGCCATCCAGCTGCACCCGCTGGTCTGCGCCGCCTTCAACGCCGACTTCGACGGCGACCAGATGGCCGTCCACGTGCCGCTCTCGCTGGAAGCCCAGCTCGAGGCACGGGCGCTCATGCTCTCGTCCAACAACG
>JBBINW010000172.1:0-2661 GCA_037443665.1 Betaproteobacteria bacterium | reverse complement strand
GGGGGGACTGCGTGTGAAGAACCCACCTTGCGGGCGAGACGACCCGCAAGCGGCATGCAGAGCGGTCCACAACCCGGCGCAGTCCCTGTTCGCAGGAGCAGGTCCGCACAATGCTGCGAGCCGACGACCACTGGTAAGCCGTGTGCGGGAAATCCGCATGCACGGTTTGAACGGGGGCGTTGGCTCTGTAACCGGCCTTCGGGCCACATGAGAGCCAACGTCTACCAATGAGTGATGCCACGCATGCTGTCGATTCCCGCCTCCTGCAGGGGCTGAACGTCGAACAGCGCGCCGCCGTCACGCTGCCCGCGGTGCCAGCGCTGATCCTGGCCGGTGCCGGCTCGGGCAAGACCCGGGTGCTGACCACCCGCATCGCCTGGCTGCTGCAGACGGGACAAGTCTCGCCTGGCGGCGTGCTCGCGGTGACCTTCACCAACAAGGCGGCCAAGGAGATGCTCACGCGGCTGTCGACGATGCTGCCCATGGCCGTGCGCGGGATGTGGATCGGCACCTTCCATGGCCTGTGCAACCGATTCCTGCGCGCGCACTGGAAGCTGGCCGGCCTGGCGCAAGGCTTCCAGATCCTCGACAGCGCCGACCAGCTCAGCGCCATCAAGCGCGTCATCAAGGGCATGAACCTCGACGAGGAGCGTTTCGTGCCCAAGCAGGTCACTTGGTTCATCGCCGGCAGCAAGGAGGAAGGCCTGCGGCCGCGCGACGTCGAGGTGCGCGACGAGCACACCCGAAAGCTGGTCGAGATCTACCAGGCCTACGAGGATCAGTGCGCGCGCGAAGGCGTGGTCGACTTCGCCGAGCTGATGCTGCGCACCTACGAGCTGCTGCGCGACAACGACCCGCTGCGCGAACACTACCGGCGCCGCTTCTCGCACGTGCTGGTGGACGAGTTCCAGGACACGAACCGGCTTCAGTATGCGTGGCTGAAGATGTTTGCACCCCCGCCGGAGCGGGCAGGGAAGCCCGTGCTCTCGGGCGGGCACGCGGCCCAGGGCGTGTTCGCCGTCGGCGACGACGACCAGAGCATCTACGCCTTCCGCGGCGCGCGCGTCGGCAACATGGCCGACTTCGAACGCGAGTACCGGGTGCAACGGGTGGTCAAGCTTGAGCAAAACTACCGCAGCTTTGGCTACATCCTTGACGCCGCCAACGGCCTGATCTCCCACAACCGGCACCGCTTGGGCAAGAACCTGCGCACCGACGCCGGCCACGGCGAACCGGTGCGCGTGTTCGAGGCCACCAGCGACTTCGCCGAGGCGCAGTGGCTCCTCGAGGAGATCCAGCAGTTGCACCGCGCCGGTATGCCGCGCAGCGAGATTGCACTGCTCTACCGCAGCAACGCGCAAAGCCGGGTGCTGGAGAGCGCGCTCTTCAACGCCGGCATGCCATACCGCGTCTACGGCGGCCTGCGCTTCTTCGAGCGCGCCGAGGTCAAGCATGCGCTGGCCTACCTGCGGCTGCTGGAGAATCCCAACGACGACACCAGCTTCCTGCGGGTCGTGAACTTTCCGGCCCGCGGCATCGGCGCGCGCAGTGTCGAGCTACTGCAGGACGCGGCCCGCGCGAGTGGCCGCAGCCTGGCACAAAGCGTGGGCGCGGTGGCGGGCAAGGCCGGCGCCAACCTGCAGGCCTTCGTGGCCCTGATCGACGCGATGCGAGCCGCGACCGGCGGCCTGACGTTGCGCGAGATCATCGACCACGTGCTGCACCACACCGGCCTGCTGGACTTCTACCGGACCGACAAGGAAGGCCAGGACCGGATCGAGAACCTCGAGGAACTCGTCAACGCGGCCGAGAGCTTCGTGACCCAGGAAGGCTTCGGCAAGGACGCGGTGGCGCTGCCGATGGACGAGCACGCCGGTGGCGCGGTGCCCAACCTCACCAGCGGCGCGGTGCCGGCGCCCGATGTCGAGACCGGCGAGATCATGAGCCCGCTGGCGGCCTTTCTGACCCATGCGTCGCTGGAGGCGGGCGACAACCAGGCGCAGGCCGGCGCCGACGCGATCCAGCTGATGACGGTGCATTCGGCCAAGGGGCTGGAGTTCGACGCCGTCTTTATCACCGGCATCGAGGAAGGCCTGTTCCCGCACGAGCAATCGCTGTCCGACGCCGACGGTGTGGAGGAAGAGCGCCGGCTGATGTACGTGGCGATCACCCGCGCCCGCAAACGGCTGTACCTGAGCTTCAGCCAGACCCGCATGCTGCACGGGCAGACGCGCTACAACGTCAAGAGCCGCTTCTTCGACGAGTTGCCGGAGACGACGCTGAAGTGGATCACGCCGCGCGACCAGGCCTTCGGCTCGGGTTATGCGCGCGAATACCAGCAGGCTTGGTCGCGCGGCAGCGGACTGTCGGGCATCGTCGGCGCCGGTCGCGTCGAACCCCGGCCGCCGGTGCCGTTCACGCCGGCGCCGCCGCCGGGGCAGCAGGGCCTGCGCGTGGGCCAGACGGTGTTCCACACCAAGTTCGGCGAAGGCGTGATCACCACGCTCGAAGGGCTGGGCGCCGACGCCCGGGCGCAGGTGCAGTTCGGCCGCCACGGCAGCAAGTGGCTGGCGCTGGCGATCGCGAAGCTGACGCCGGTCGATTGAGGGCTAGGAGTGTGGGCGGCAGAAGGGAAGACCCGGACATCGTTTCGTGAGGGTG
>JBBINW010000171.1:0-2858 GCA_037443665.1 Betaproteobacteria bacterium | reverse complement strand
GCTAGCCGGCAGCCACCGCCCACATAGGCATGGTCGGGGTGGAAGGATTCGAACCTTCCAGCCACCGGTCCAACACCAATGCGACGTAGGGCGTGGCACTGCGGCAAACCCCGCTCGCGCGGTGCAGCTGCGGCAAGCCTGCGCGGCGCAGGGCTTGGGACGGCCCGACCACTCGGCGCTGGTACGGGCGCTGGAGCCGATGGCCACCCCTCGGTCGCCAAGGCCCGAAGACTGCGGCGCGGCGCAAGGCCTACCCGCCCGCCGACCGCGACACCACCGCCGCCACCAGAAAGCCGAGCGAAGCGACCCCCATGTGCGCGAAGACCAGCCATTCGGGCAACGGCAGCCGCCGCAGGTGGTAGCCCAGGTTCAGCGTCAGGCCGCCGAGCGCGGCCAGCACGAGCGTCAGCAGGGCGAACGTCGCCGGCCCGGTGTACGACAGCTGCACCCAGCCGACGGTCAGCAGCGTGATCGCGCCAGCCGCGGCGTAGCCGTGCAGCTTGACGATCCACGGCGGCGAGCGGCGCTCGCTGCCGAAGCGGATGAACATCATGACCACGCCACTGAGGAACGCGACGGTTAGAAGCGCGCTTGCCGCGCGGAAGAATGATGAGATTCCCAAGGGATTCCTTCCGGCCCGGACCACGCACTGGGCGAAGCGCTCGACCCGCGGCAGCCGTGGATTGGGTGGACATCCGGCCTTCCCTCAGGCGAGTCGCAGCCAGATCTCGTTTCGACGCATGAACCACGGTACCCAGGGCGGGTCGTAGCGGGAGTAGATCGGCTCTCCGGACGTGCGCAGCCCGGCGGCCTCGACAGCCTGTCGCAGGCGCTCCAGGTGCCGCCGATAATTGTCGTTCGACCAGAAGCCCGAGTAGCGGATCACGGCGAACCGACCACCGGGGATCTCCGTGAGCTGTATCCGGGGGTCGAGCGGCTCGGGCAGGGTCTGCAGCGTGAAGCGGCTGGGCATCATGAATTGCACCGTGAACCCTCCCGCCGTCGGCTGCTGCGTCACCGGCGCGGTCATCGCGATCTTCTGTGGCTTCGGCGTCTGCGACACTGGCGCGGTCATCTCGATCGTCCGCGCGCCCTTGTTCTTGCCGAAGATGTAGGCCGCCAGGATGCGGAAGCCCTGGTTGCCGGCCTCGTCGGCGGGGCCGGGCACGACCACCGTCGCGGCGATCTGCGGCGCGTAGTCGCGGATCTCCACCCCGCCCAGCTGTTGCACGACGGTGTACTTCGGTTCTTCGATAGCGTGGGCCATGGGGCTCGCGATGGCGATCAGGAGAGCGCAGACCAGGCTCGCAGGATACCGCCGGCGGCAGGAGCCGCCGCGATCGCACCGCGATGATGGCCACGATGTCATCAGGGCTCCGGCCAGCGGGTCATGCGCCCACAGCAACGCCGACGCCGCCATGGCCGTGACGATCACGAAGAGTTGGAAGGGCGGGGACGCGCGGCGCAAGGCCGTGCCGGCTGTTGTCGGACGGCGCATCCGTGAACAGGAAGGCCGCAAAGCCGAAGGCATACAGCGACGTAGCTCCCACGAAGAGCAACGGTGCGATCGCAATGGCAAACGACGGGATCATGGGCGCCGGGCCTGGGCGATGCTGGATCATCGAAAACACGCCGGTCGACCGGACCGCCGTCATGCGGATGCAACCAGCCCCTGAGACGACGGCGCGTCGACCGACTCCGGGTTCCAGGAGGCGGTCGTGCTCGCGACGAAGGCGAGATTCGATGAACGCTGAATGCTGGCCGGGCATCCCGGATGTATCGCCCCATCGCATCCGCACTTGGCGCTTTCTGCCAGGGATTCTTTGATTGCGTGCCGAGCGCCGGGCACGTGGCCTGGAGGAACCCTCAAAGCGTTGGCGCAGCCCCAAAACTCTCGGGCATCTGCACTGCCACGACCTCGCCACGCGCCGTCCTGACGCTGCCCGACAGCACCCAAGTCTCGACGATCACCTTGCGTCCCTTGATCTCCTTGACTCGGCCGCGAATCTCGATCGGTCCGTCGATCGGGGTGGGCTTCAGGTAGTCCACATGCAGAGATGCCGTGACGAATCGAAACGCTGGCAGCGTGTCCGGACCGCGCCCCTCTTGGCGATACAGCGCGGCAGCAGCCGTTCCTGTGCTGTGACAGTCGATTAGCGACGCGATCAAGCCACCGTACGCAAACCCCGGAACTGACATCTCATAGGGCCGAGGCGTGTATCGGGTTACTGTTTCGTCGCCGTCCCATTCGGTCTTGATTTGGTGACCATGGCTGTTCAATCGACCGCAGCCATAGCAGTGCGCAACGTTCTCGGGGTAGTGGTCTTGAAAGGCGTTCATCTGGACTCCAAGTCGCCAGCGTGCTGCTGGACTTCGAACGATTCGCAGGGCTACTGGCGGCGTCAGGCACCGGCCCCTGGCTCGGTTGGCGATCAAGCGAGCAAGTTCGGCAATGGGTCTGTGGCCATGGGGAGGAGTTCCAAGTCGGACGCACCAGCCCGAGGAAGAGCAGGACTTCGCGCCGGTGCATCGGCACGCAGCATTTACGGGCGCCCCAACGTCATCGAGCAAGCACCGTGAATTCTGTTGCCGATGCTGTTGCCAGTCAGCTGGACTTCCAAGCTGGCCAACCTGTGGAGACATCCAACCCGTCGATTCATTTGGTCGGGGGTGACGGGATTCGAACCTTCGACCCACTGGTCCCAAAGCAGTTGACCTTGCCTCCGACATCGACCGACGACAGCGTTTGATCTGTGCAGTCTACTGAAAAATCAATGACTTAGGAACGCTCGTCGTCTGACCTCGGTAAGTATTCGGTGAACCCGTCCTGAGGGAGGTTTCAGGAATCGCTGGACACA
>JBBINW010000170.1:0-2881 GCA_037443665.1 Betaproteobacteria bacterium | reverse complement strand
GACGACGTCAGCCTGGCGATCGCGCCCGGCGAATTCGTCTGCATCATGGGGCCTTCGGGCTCGGGCAAATCGTCGCTGCTCTACCTGCTGGGCCTGCTCGACGTGCCGGACACAGGGCGCGTCGTGCTCGACGGCCGCGACACCTCGACCTTTG
This sequence comes from Betaproteobacteria bacterium, assembly GCA_037443665.1. GTDB lineage: Bacteria > Pseudomonadota > Gammaproteobacteria > Burkholderiales > Burkholderiaceae_C > Rubrivivax. The sequence goes on along the minus strand of JBBINW010000170.1, from coordinate 2,727 downwards.
GCGACGACGAACTGGCCGACTGCCGCCTAGCCAGCCTGGGATACGTCTTCCAGTTCCACTTCCTGCTGGCCGAATTCACGGTGCGCGAGAACATCACGCTGCCGATGCGGCGCCTGGGCCGCCTGGCGCCCGCCGCCTGCGATGCGCGCGCAGCCGAACTGCTGGAACGCCTGGGGGTCGCCGACCAGGCGCACAAGCGCCCGCATCAGCTGTCGGGCGGCCAGCGCCAGCGCGTGGCGGTGGCGCGCGCGCTGGCCAACGATCCGCTGGTGCTTTTGGCGGACGAGCCGACCGGCAACCTGGACTCGGCCGCCGGCGCCAATGTGCGCCAGATACTGCGCGACCTGACGCGCGAGATGGACAAGAGCGTCGTCGCGGTCACCCACGACGCCAACTTCGCCGCCGCCGCCGACCGCCGCGTGGAGATCATCGACGGGCGCATCCACCCGCACGACTGACCCCGGTGGCGCTCCCTCTCCCGTAGGGAGAGGGATTGATGCGATTGCTACTTGTAAATTCCCCCGCACATCACATTCTTCTCGACCCGCTCGCAGTACGACTGCTTGGGCTCGACCTTCTTGGTCAACGGGTCGGTGAACTTGTAGTCCTGCCAGAAGCTCTCGTGCTTCTGCGCCATCTCGACGCGTTCCTTGACGAACGGCTTGCCATCCATGTCGGTCATCTCGAGCAGGTTGCGGCCGACCATCTTGGCATTGGCGCCGTGCGCCTTGACCACGCCGTCCATGCCGTACACGACGAGGTAAAGATCGCGGTCGACGAACTGGGCGTCCTTCCCGGTGATGGCAGCAAAGGTCTTCTCGTCGCCGTTGGCCTTCCAGAAGCTGACGCCCTTCTTGACCATCGCGATGGCTTCGTCGCGCGTCGCATGCTCGCCGGCTGCCAGCGCATCGCCCGCGCCGATCATGCCCATGCCGGCGCAGAGCCCGGCAACCAGTGTGTTTCGCAGATTCATGTTCACCTCAGAGAATTGAAAAGGGTGTCCTTCGGGACGTCGACGTGCTTGTGCAGGCAAACTTATGCCTGTTTTTGCATCGCTCCCATCACGCGAAAAGGACCCGAAACCTGCCGCCCGACGCCCGCTCAGCCCACGCCGCTGGTCCGGAACCGGGGCGGCGAGGTGCGCGGCGATCCACCGAGTGCCGCGGCATCAGCGCCGTGTGTTCACCCACGAGCCTGCGGTACCAGGCGACCGCGGCACGCACGGCCGGATTGTGCGCTGCATAACGCCAGGTGATGTGGCCGCCCCGGCAAAAACCGGTGATCCCGGGACGCTCGCGGTCGCCGCCGGCGGCCGGTATGACGACGGTGCCGGTGAGCAGCCCCGCCGCATCGGTATGGATCGTGGTCTGTGCCTGGACCGGCAGCACCGCCGCGACTTGCTGACCACCACGGTGGCCAGGAAGCCGCGGCGCGGCCCGCGTGGATCGCACGCAGCGGATCGTAAACCGGAATGCCGGCGCGCCGGTGCCTACCAGTCCATGTCCGGCAGTTCGTCGGGCGCCGCCAGGTTGGCGTACAGCAGCGCTTCGAAGGCTTCGGCCGGCACCGGGCGCGAGTACAGGTAGCCCTGGGCGAAATCGCAACCGGCGGCGCGCAGGAAGTCGCGCTGGGCTGCGGTCTCGACGCCTTCGGCCACCACCGTGAGGCCCAGCTTGTGGCCCATCACGATGATCGATTCGGACAGTGCCCTGGCGCTGGGCTTGGTGTCCAGGTCGCGAACGAACGACTGGTCGATCTTGAGCGCGTCGAGCGCGAAGCGGTGCAGGTAGGACAGCGACGAATACCCGGTGCCGAAGTCGTCGATCGCGATGTGCAGGCCGCTGGCGCGCAGGCGGGCGAGCACCTGCGACGTGCTGTCGTCGGCGTCCAGCAGCAGGCCCTCGGTGATCTCGATCGTCATGTTGCCGCCCGGCAGGCCCAGCGACTCCAGGTAGGCGGGCCAGGCCAGCAGCAGTTCGGGCTGGCGAAACTGCACCGGCGAATTGTTGACGCTGACCGAGAACCCGCCGCCGGTGCGCCCGGCCCAGCGCTGCGCCCAGCGTGCGGCCTCACGAAATGCCCAGTCGCCGATCCTGATGATCAGTCCCGTATCCTCGGCCAGCGGGATGAACTCGGCCGGCGACACCAGGCCACGCTTGGGGTGCTGCCAGCGCAGCAGGGCCTCGGCACCGCAGAAGCGCTGCGTGGCGAGGTCGACGATCGGCTGGAAATACAGGCGGAACTCGCCGGCGTCCAGCGCGCCGCGCAGGTCGTTGACCAGCCGCAGGCGGTTCTGCGCGGCCTCCTGCAGCGTCGCGGTGAAAAATCCCACCCGGTTGCGGCCCTGGCGCTTGGCCACGTACATCGCCTGGTCGGCGTTCTTGAGCAGCCCGTCGACGCTGTCGGCGTCGTTGGGAAAATACGTTATGCCGATGCTGGCCGACAGGTTGATGGTCTCGCCGCGCACGCTGAAGACCTCGCCCAGGCGCGTGATGATGCCCAGGGCGATGCGCTCGGCGGCCGCGGTGTCGGCCAGTTGCGGCAGTATCACCGTGAATTCATCGCCGCCCAGGCGGGCGATCGTGTCGGAGTCGCGCACGCAGGTGTTGATGCGCTGCGCCACCGCGACCAGCAGGGCGTCGCCGGTCTCGTGACCCAGGCTGTCGTTGACTTCCTTGAAGAAGTCCAGGTCGATGAACAGCAGGCCCAGCAGGGTGCGCGAGCGGC
>JBBINW010000169.1:0-2953 GCA_037443665.1 Betaproteobacteria bacterium | reverse complement strand
GAGCTCGCGACCGATGGTGCTCCTGTGACGTCCGAGCGCGGCGCCAATCCGGGCCGTGCACGTTTACCGTCGGTGAGCAGCCACGGACGGCCGACTACGTGGGGTGATTTCTCGCGTGGTCCTTCGGCAGCTCCGAATTCCAGATCGGTCTCGATCACTTGCACGACCCTCTTGACCGACGATCTCGACGGTGATGACTGGAGGATGTGGCTGCCGCCCACGACAGCTCTCCGTCGCTGGATGTCGAGGCTATCGTTGTCGAGACCTGCCTGCGGCACCTGATTGCCGAACGGGACGCGCTGGCCACGCGGCTGTGCGAGACCGAGGCCGAGCGCGACGTGCTGGCCGCGCGAGTGCAGCGGCTGCAGAAGGAGGTGGCTCGGCTCAAGGCCAAGCTGGAGGAGCAGGCGCGCGCTGCCAAGCGACAGGCTGCACCGTTCGCCCGCCCACGGCGCAAGCCCGATCCCAAGCCTCCCGGTCGTCCTGCCGGACACCCCGCCGCCCAGCGACCTGTCCCTGAGCAGATCGACGACGAGGTCTACGAGCCGCTGACGCGCTGCCCGCGGTGCGGGGGCCCGGTGACCAACATCGTGGAACTGGTCCCGCAGATCGTCATCGACCTCGACCCACCGCCCAATCCGGGCCGCCGCGTGCGACGCTTCCACAACCAGAGCGGCTACTGCGCTCATTGTCGGCGCCGCGTCCAGAGCCGGCATCCCGAGCAGTGTTCGGCGGCGCGTGGTGCCGCGGGCGTGCAACTCGGCGCGCGTCTCATCAGCATCGCCGTCGACCTGCACAGCCGCATCGGTGTCACCTTCCGCAAGTTGTCTGGCGTCTTCGCTGTTCTGTTTGGCCTGGTCGTCTCGCCAGCGGCCTGGGCACGAGCCGCCCGTCGCGTGTCGCGTCGCCTGGAGCCGACCTACCGCTCGCTGGTGGCGGCGGCACGCCAGGCAGCAGTGACCAACCTCGACGAAACCGGCTGGTACATCACCTGGGCCGACAAGCGACCATGGCTGCACGTCTTCTCGGTGCCGGCACTCGGCCTGACCCTGTTTGCCATCCGCCTGAGTCGCGGACGCGACGTCGCGCTCGAGATCCTCGGCGCCGACTACCAGGGCACGGTCGGCATCGACGGCTGGGCCGCCTACATCAAGCTGCCCTGGCCCAAGGGGCAGTGCAATGGCCACCTGCTGCGGCGTTGCGCCGAGTTGCTCGAGGTGCAGAAGTGCGGCGCCGCCCGCTTTCCCCTCGCGGTGCAGCGTCTGCTGCGCGACGGCATCCAGGTCAAGGGGCTGCTGCCCGAGCTCTGCCCCGAGGACGGCGCGGCGCTCGCCGATCAGGTTCGGGGCGAGATGGCGCAGTTGCTCGACGGTAGAATCCAAGAACCAGCCAACCGGCGCCTAGCCCAGCATCTGCGTCGGCATCAGGACGAGCTCTTTGCCCACCTCGATGTGCCTGGCCTTGGGGCCACCAACAACGAGGCGGAGCGCGAGATCATCCCCGCAGTCGTGCTGCGCAAGATCTCGGCGGGCAACCGCAGCGGTGCCGGCGCGCACGACCATGAGATCATCGCCAGCGTCGGGCGCACGGCCGAACGCAACGGTCTTATGCTGCCCTTGATGCTGCCAGAGCTGCTGTGCTCGCCAGAGCTCGACCGCGTGCTGCCGGTCCTGGTCGACCAGCCGATGCCGCCGCCGGTTCCGGCACTGCCCGGCTGGAAGGAACTCATCGACCATGCGAATCCCCGACGAGTACGACCAACAGGCGGTGGCCTGGATCGCCGAACTCGAGCAGAGGCTCGGTCGCCTCCATCTTGAGCGATTCGGTGCATTCGCGGCCGTGCTCAACGCCCTCGAGTACCAAGTCGAGGAGGGCGAAGGGCATCCGTCTGTCGTCCGCCACCTCGGCGATGCGTTGCTCGCACTCGCCGCTGTGCACGGCTGGCCCGCCGCCGTGGTCAAGGACATCACGCAAACCCTCGGGCTCCTCCACGGCCACGTCGAAGCCCGCCGCGCGCGTTGAAGCCGACGCTTCCCGTTACGACTGACGCAGCCCATGCTCGCTCAGGTCGCCGCATGGGCGGTAAACATGCACGACTGATGCTCGGGGGAACACCTACCAGTACACCTTCGATGCGACCGGGCGCTTGAGCAGCGCGGCTGACCCGGCGGGGGGCTCCCGTACCCTAGCCGAGGTTGGGCCGTCGACGGACTACACTGTGACTGTAACGTCCGCCGAAAACCGCGTCAGCAGCTACGAGACAAAGCAGTCAGCTTCAGGGGTGTTCCAGTTCGTCGACACCGACGCTGCCGGGTTGAAGAAGAACGCCAGCTTTGCCTCTGACGGAACGCAAGGCGCCACCTTCGTCGACGGCTCGACCTTGACGGTCGCTCAGGGCCCCGATCCCCGGTGGCTCATGCAGTCCCCGGTTGCTCCGACTACGAGTACCAAGATGCCGAGCGGGCTGACGAACACCAGCGCACAAGCTCGAAGCGTCAGTCTCTCTGATCCAGCGAATCCGTTCAGCCTCACCAGCCAGACCGACACCTTCACGCTGAATGGCAAGACATCGACCACCGTTTACGCCGCCGGCACGAAGCAGTACACTACGACCAGCCCCTCTGGACGGGTCAGCACGATGCAGACCGACGCTCAGGGCCGCGTCACGCGGACGGAGGAGTACTCGACCCGTGAGTTCAGGCCGGTTTTTCTCGAAAAGCCTTGAGGCGCCGATTTCGTGAAGGGAGGTGTCCTGAACATGACGAAGAGTGAAGCTTTAGCAAAGCTACAGAAGGCGACCAATGAGATTCCGGCGTTACAGCGCATTCCGCAAAAGGTTCCCGAATTCGAGAAATGGTTGAGGGACACTGAGGTCGCCATTAAGCGAATATTTCCTGATCAAATGGATCACGTTCGAGAGTTTATGGATGTTTCGTATTCCCCCGGTTCTGTC
>JBBINW010000168.1:0-3012 GCA_037443665.1 Betaproteobacteria bacterium | reverse complement strand
GTTGTTCGCCATTGGGCAGGCTGACTTCGAGCATCGAAGCGGCGCTGGCATCCATGCGGCCATCGTAAGACAGGCCCGCCGGGGACGTAAACAAGGATTTATCATGGCGTCTGATGCAAGCCAGTCCCCAAGACCTCGCCCAGGTGCGACTGGACAACGCGCTGGCCCTGTTCGAAGAGTTCGTGCGCCTGACGGCCCGCCACGCCGACGCCGCCACGCTGCGCGGCCTGGAGCGGCGGTTCGCCGAGCGGGTACAGATCCAGCCCAGCTACTGGAGCCAGATCAAGGGCCGATCGCGACAGATCGGCGAGCGGCTTGCACGCCAGTTCGAGGATCTGTGCCACAAGCCACGCGGCTGGATGGACGTGTCGCACCTCACCGCCGCGCCGGGCGCCACGGCGGCTTCGCGGGAGGGCGCATCGACCACGGACGAGTCCGCTCCGCGTGACGACGACGAGCGCTTCATCGTCGGCCTGGTGCTGACCTACTACCGTCGCCACCCGCAACGCGCGCGCAAGCGGTTGCTGGACCTGCTGGGCGAGGTGCTCGCGCCGTCGGCACCCTCGGCGGCCGCAGCGGCCGCGCCTGCGCCGCCCGCGCGGCCCCTTCCCGCGCCGTCGGCGGAAGATGTGCAGGACTTGTGGCGCCGCACGCAGGCCGGCGTCGCGCCGCTCAAGCGCAAGCGCTGACCGTGCCCGTGCGCGCCGACCCCCACGTTCGTCGGCACGGCGCAGCCAAGAAAGACTTGCCGATTGAATATCTCTTCTTTATCATTTGCGCAAGTCCGTGGCGCTGGAGGCTTGGGTCGTACCGGCCGGCACCACATCCGATCAACCCCCAACCCCGGAGCGCCATGAACCGCCAGCCGAACCCGCTTGCCCTGCCGGCCTGCCTTCGTGCGGCGGCAATGGCTTTCGGGGTCACCGTTGCGACGCTGACCTCGCGTGCCGCCATCGACGGTGCTCCGCCCGGGGTGCCGGTGAGCTGACCCCCTCGAGCGCCAAGCCGCACGAGTCGGCTTCCAGCGCACCACGGCCCGGGTTGCACCAGCAGCCCGGGCCGTTCGCATTTCCGGCGCCGTCTTTCGCCCCCTTTCCCCGACCAACGCCAAGGAGTAACCGATGAAGCTGATCCTCGAGTCCGTCAAGCCGCGCAACCCCTTCGCCGTGGCCGGCCGCCGTCGCCATGCCGGCGTGCACCGCCCCGGCGCGGGCGCGCGCCGCCAGCAGGCAGAGCGTGCGCTGCGCCAGGAAGTCAACCGCCTGCGCCCCAGCCCCTGAAACACCACGGAAGCCGCCGATGCCCCGGGCCGCCGCTTCCCAAGGAGACCGATCATGTTGATGAGAGGCGTTTCTTTCGAAGCCCGCCCGCCAGCGCTCGGCAGCCTGCGCCGGTTCGCCGCCGCACTGTTGCGCGCCGCCAGTCGCGGCCTCGACCATCTGGCCAGACGCCTGGCCACGGTCGAGGCGGCGCCGCAAGGCGAGCCCCTGCTCGAGTTCTATGCGGAAGCCGGCGCGCCAGAAGGGGCGCTGTACGTCGACGGCCGGCTGGTCGGCCATCTGCAGGGCGTCAATCGGCTGTGACGCCGTGGCCCGCGGGCCCCGCCAGGCGATGCAGCCGGCGGGGCCCCTTCAAGGCTCGCTGGCAGCGCCGCCGCCCCGCCCGTCCTCAAGCCCGTTCGCGCCGGCGCCGATAAGACCAGGACGAGCCGGGCCTCTTTCCCGGCCGCATCCGCATGTCGGGCGACGCCACCTTCATCACCCTAGCTCCACGCGACCTGGCCGCCTGGGTGGCGCGTTTCGACCACGCGGCGCTGCCAGTGCTGGCCGCCACGGCGGAAACGCTCGAGGAACTGCGCCCGAACGAGGATGCCGTCGATGCCCGCCTGCTCGCCGAGACCATCGCCAGCGACCCGCTGATGACGCTGAAGCTGCTCGCCCACGTCGCGCAGTTGCGCCGGGGCCGCGAAGGCAGCGACACCGAGACCGCGACCGAGGCGCTGGTGATGCTCGGCATTCCGCCGTTTTTCCGCGCCTTCGGCCCTCAGCCGACGGCCGAGGATCGCCTTGCCGAGCAGCCCGAGGCGCTGGCCGGCTTTCAGCGCGTGCTCACGCGATCACGCCGCGCCGCGCGCTTCGCGATCGGCTTTGCGGTCCATCGCATGGACCACGACGCGGCCGTCATCCACGAGGCGGCACTGCTGCACGATTTCGCCGAACTGCTGCTGTGGCTGCAGGCACCGGCGCTGGCGTTGGCGATCGACAGGCGCAAGCGCGACGACCCGGCGTTGCGCTCGGCAGCAGTCCAGCGCGAATTGCTGAACATCGAACTCGACGCACTCGAACACGCGCTGATGACGGCCTGGCGCCTGCCCGCGCTGCTGGTGGCGATCACGGACGAGCACGCTCGCCATCTGACGCCGCAGATGCGCAACGTTCAACTCGCGATCCGCGTTGCCCGCCACAGCGCCGAGGGCTGGGACAACGCCGCCCTTCCGGACGATCTGCGCGACATCGGCTCGCTGCTCAACCTGGCGCCGGAGGCCACGGCGCGCCTGCTGCGCGAGATCGACAGCGAGTAGGTCCCGGGTCTAGCGCACGCGGCGCGAAGCCGCGGGCTGCACCGACACGCAAGCATCGGTCAGCGCATGGACGACCATCCGCGCTTCGGGCTCGCCGGCACCCGCGGCAGGCGTCTGCTCATAGGTGATCCACAGCGCGCCGTGGGTGCAGAGCACGGCCTGAGCCAGAGGCCGTTCGATGGTCAGCGTCTCGCCCTTGCGCAGGTCCTGCATCGATCCGTCCGCGCGGCGCAGCGGCGTCCGGGGCGCGGCCGAAGCCGGCAACGGCCAGGCGGAGGCGGGGCGACGGGCGGGGGAGAGTTCGGTGGCGGGGTTCATGTGCGGCTCCTGCGATGGCGGTCGGCTGAATGGACTTTAGGCGGAAGGTGCAGTGCCGGCAGCGCGGCAGGTCACCCCGTCCGTGTGACCTTTTCACAGACGACCGGGACTAG
>JBBINW010000167.1:0-3043 GCA_037443665.1 Betaproteobacteria bacterium | reverse complement strand
GCCCTGGCACAGGAGGCCCGACTTCGCGTGTTCCGCGCGCTCGTCGGCGCGGCACCTGCCGGGATGACGCCCGGCGCACTTTCGGCGATGCTGGACATTCCCTCGTCGACCCTGTCCTTCCACCTGAAGGAGTTGATCCACGCCGATCTCGTCACCGTCGAGCGCGACGGCCGCAACCTCTTCTATCGCCCGGCCGTGGCCCAGATGGACGCGCTGCTGGGCTACCTCACCGACCATTGTTGCCAGGGAGCGTCCTGCGCAGCCAAGACGCCTCGGCGCCGCACCGCCTGCTGACCTCGAGGAATACCCATGAAGCGATTTCACGTCCACGTCCACGTCGACGACCTGACCCAAAGCATCGGCTTCTATTCGAAGCTGTTCGCCGCCGAACCAGCCCGCGTCGAGGTCGACTACGCCAAGTGGATGCTCAACGATCCGGCCGTCAACTTCGCGATCTCCACGCGCGGCACGCAGCCCGGTATCGACCACCTGGGTTTCCAGACCGACGACCCGACCGAACTGGCAGCGATGAAGGCGCGCGCCGAGGCGGCGGACAGGGCGCTGCTCGACGAAGGCCAGACGAGTTGCTGCTATGCGCGCAGCGAGAAACACTGGGTCACCGACCCGCAGGGCATCGCATGGGAGCATTTCCATACGCTGGCGAGCATCCCGGTCTTTCGCGAGGCCGCACCTGCCGATGCGCCTGCGTCGGCGTGTTGTACGCCCGCCGCGCTGACGACGACACCAGCAGCACAGCCCGCCGCCTGCTGCACGCCGACCCCGCGGGGCAAGCCGGTCGGCATTCCCGTCACGTCGAAATCGTCCTGCTGCTGAGGCCGCCGTGGAAGACAAGTCCTACAACGTGCTGTTCATCTGCACGGGGAATTCCGCGCGGTCGGTGATCGCCGAAGGCTTGATGAACGAGTTCGGGAAGGGTCGATTCAAGGCCTACTCGGCCGGCAGCCATCCCAAGGGCACCGTGCATCCGCTCGCGCTGAAGACGCTGGCGGCGCATCGCATCCCCACGGACGGCTTCCGCAGCAAGAGCTGGGAGGAGTTCGCCGCACCGGGAGCACCCGAGCTCCACTTCGTGTTCACGGTCTGCGATCAGGCCGCAGGCGAGGTCTGCCCGGTCTGGCCGGGCCAGCCGATGACGGCGCATTGGGGCATGCCCGACCCGGCGGCGGTGGACGGCGACGAGTCGACACGCGAGAGGGCGTTCCGCGACGCCTTCATCACGATGAAGCGGCGCATCGAACTGATGCTCGCGCTGCCGATGGCCAGCCTCGACCGGCTGGCGATCCAGCGGCAGATCAAGGACATCGGGACCCGTTGAGCGATGATCACCCATGTCCTTATCCTTTGCACCCACAACTCGGCGCGCAGCGTGCTGAGCGAGGGGATGCTCAACCACCTCGCTGCCAAGCTCGGCAAGGACGTCCGGGCACACAGCGCGGGAAGCGCACCCAGCGGTCGCATCAACCCGTTCGCGCTGGACGCCCTGCGCAACGCAGGCATCGACACCAGCGGCTACCGAAGCAAGAGCTGGGACGAGTTCAGCCAGGATGGGGCGCCGCCGCTGTCCATCGTCATCACGGTCTGTGACAGCGCGGCGGCCGAGCCCTGCCCGGTGTTTTTCGGGGGCACCGGCGGCCAGCCCGTGAAGGTGCACTGGGGCTACCCCGATCCCTCGAACGCCGAAGGCGGCGACGAAGGCAAGCGCCGCGCCTTCGAACTCACGCGGCAGGCCATCGGCTACCGCATGCTGCAGCTGCTGGCGCTGCCTCTGGAATCCATGAGCAGGCAAGCCTTGCAGTCGGCACTGCTCGAGATCGGCCACAGCTGAGGCCCCGAGCATGAACACAACCACGATTCCCGCTCGGCGCCAGGCTCCCGTGCCGATGAGCGTCTTCGAGCGCTATCTCACCGTCTGGGTGTTCCTCTGCATCGTCGCCGGCATCGGCGTCGGCCAACTCGTGCCGGGCCCTGTGCAGGCCATCGGCCGTATGGAGATCGCACAGGTCAACCTGCCGGTGGGCCTCCTGATCTGGGTCATGATCATCCCGATGCTGCTGAAGGTCGACTTCGGCGCCTTGCACCAGGTGCGGCAGCACTGGCGCGGCATTGGCGTCACGCTGTTCGTGAACTGGGCCGTCAAGCCATTCTCGATGGCGCTGCTGGGCTGGCTCTTCATCCGCCACGTCTTCGCACCGTACCTGCCGGCGAACCAACTGGACAGCTACGTCGCCGGCCTGATCCTGCTGGCTGCGGCGCCGTGCACGGCCATGGTCTTCGTCTGGAGCCGCCTGACCGGCGGCCACCCGCTGTTCACGTTGTCTCAGGTCGCGCTGAACGACACCATCATGGTGTTCGCTTTCGCACCCGTCGTCGCGCTGCTGCTCGGTCTGACGTCGATCATCGTGCCGTGGGACACGCTGATCACCTCGGTGGTGCTGTATATCGTGATCCCGGTCGTGATCGCGCAGCTGTGGCGCAAGGCGCTGCTTGGACGCGGGCAGGCCGCGTTCGATGCCGCACTCGCCAAGATCGGTCCCTGGTCGATCACCGCCTTGCTCGCGACGCTGGTGCTGCTCTTCGCCTTCCAGGGCAAGGCCATCCTCGACCAGCCACTCGTCATCGCGATGCTGGCGGTCCCGATCCTGATCCAGGTGTTCTTCAACTCGGCGCTGGCCTATTGGCTCAATCGCAGGCTCGGTGAATCGCACAACGTGGCCTGCCCCTCGGCCCTGATCGGCGCGAGCAACTTCTTCGAGCTGGCCGTGGCTGCCGCGATCAGCCTGTTCGGTTTCGAGTCGGGCGCCGCTCTGGCCACGGTGGTCGGTGTGCTGATCGAGGTGCCCGTGATGTTGCTGGTCGTCAAGATCGTCAACGACAGCAAGGGCTGGTACGAAGCGGGGCAGACAACGCATCAAGAGACATGAGCGACGCCGCCATCACGATCTTCGACAACCCGGCCTGCGGCACCTCGCGCAATACGCTGGCGCTGATTCGCAACAGCGGTGTCGAGCCGACGGTCGTCGAG
>JBBINW010000166.1:0-3066 GCA_037443665.1 Betaproteobacteria bacterium | reverse complement strand
CGAATTCGGCGGTCACGATGCCGAAACGGTCGGTCACGCTCCTCCGAAATACGCAAAGAGCATTTGACAACCACAACCGCCCGTCATCGCTGTCGTCCCGGCAACTTCCGCGCCACCAAGGTGGAAACCCTTCTTGGTGACCCGCCAAGGCCACGGCCATGCTGGGCTGGACCTCCAAAATTCAGCTTCGACGAACTTGCAGCCAAGACGGCCCGTGTTGACTTGAAGGCCGCCAAGCGCGACGAACTCACCAAGAAACAGGGCTACAAGGTAACGGATCACTATGAGCAGGTTTGGCGTCCCGAATCACGTGAAGTAGCAATGACGCACCTTTTCTAGACATGATGGTCGCCCTGTAGGGAAGGCGGCCGCTCTCCAACACCGTAGATTGCACGCCAAGGCGTGTAGACCTACATGCTGTGACTGGCGTCGTCAGCAACCAGGAGACCGACCATGGAAGTGCGTACCAAGATTCACGTGGGCCTGGACGTCCACAAGGACAGCATCAGTGTTGCTGCTGCCGAACCGGGTCGAGCACCGGGACGCTTGATCGGCAAGCTGACGCACGATCTGAACAAGCTGGTCAAGGTGCTGGCCAGGATCGGTAAGGCCGAGCAACTGCATATCGTGTACGAGGCTGGACCGACCGGGTTCGGGCTGCAGCGCGCTTTGACGGAGAAGGGCTATCTCTGCGAGATCATTGCCCCATCGCAGATTCCGCGGCGCCCGGGTGACCGAGTCAAGACCGATGGGCGCGATTGCATGCAACTGGCGGAATGCTCACGCGCCGGACAGTTGAGCGCCGTATGGATACCCGACCCGAGCGACGAGGCGATCCGCGACTTGGCGCGAGCACGCGAAGACGCCGTCAATAGCCGCGTGCAGGCTCGACACCAACTCAAGGGCTTCTTGCTGCGCCACGACATTCGCTACGCCGGCAAGACCTCGTGGAGCATCGCCTACTACCGCTGGCTGTCGACTCTGAACTTCGGCGCCGGCGCTACGCAGACGGCGTTTACCGAGTATTGGCGTGCCGTTGAGGCTGCCGATGAGCGTGTCGAGCGGCTGACGAAGGCGCTGGAGGGCTCGATCACGGGCTGGCGCTTCGCCCCTGTAGTCGGTGCACTGCAGGCACTTCGTGGGGTGGCCGCAATCACTGCAATCAGCCTGACAGCAAAATTGGAGACCTCGGGCGCTTCTCGCATCCGAGGAAGCTCATGGGATATCTCGGTCTGGTTCCTTCGGAGCACTCGAGTGGCGAGAAAACGAGCCGCGGCAGCATTACCAAGACGGGCAATGCCCACGCACGCCGGCTGCTGACTGAGGCAGCCTGGCTCTACCGCTTCAAGGCTCGAATCGGTCGAGAGGCGCTGGCTCGACAGGAAGCGCTGTCGGAGTCGATTCGCACGACCGCATGGAAGGCGCAGTTGAGGCTGACCCAACGATTTGCCGCGCTGCGTAATCGTGGCGTGCAGATCAACAAGGCCTGCGTGGCCGTAGCGCGCGAGCTGGCCGGCTTCATCTGGGCGATTGGCCTACAAGCCCAACGAGAAATGGCGCAGACAGCCTGAATTCTGCGTGAGCAGGGATCGCTCTGGTGATGCGACGCGGGCCCCGATAGGGCAACCCTTGGCCACACTACAGGGCGCCGAAAGGCAGATCCCCGATGCTAGAGCGAGGCAGGCCCGCGACGGATCGATGAAGTGCTGGTAACCAATCCGCGGATATGAGTCTGATTCATCGTCGCTGCAATGTTCGTGTCGCATCACCCGATCGATTCCCGCTCACATCGGAAAACCAATGTGCTAACTTGATTGACAACGGCGACCATATGAGTGTCATGTCTCTCAAATGACTATGCACGCGATCGAGATTGGAATAACCTCAGCAAAATCCTGGAGGCGACGCCATGGCCGAATCGATCGCGCAGCTGGAGGTCAGCGAGCAGCACCGGCAGGAACTGCTTCGGGTCGTAAGGGCGTCGGGCTCCTCGCCGCGCGACGTGCGCAGGGCCCGCATCGTGCTGCTGCGAGGCGAGGGCAAGAGCCAGGAGGAGACGGCACGCGAGGTGGGCGTGAACCGTCCGGTGGTCGGCCTTTGGGAGCGGCGGTTTCGCACGCAAGGCTTGGCCGGGCTGATGGATGCCAAGGGACGCGGCCGCAAGGCCTCGATTGCACCGCAGACGGTGCAGCGCGTGGTGACCGAGGCCGTGCGGCCGCCGCCGGGACGCGCGCGCTGGAGCGTGCGCTCGATGGCGCAGCACGCGCAGATATCGCCCGCCCAGGTGCAGCGCATCTGGAGCGCCAACGACATCAAGCCGCACGTGCTGCGGACCTTCAAGCTCTCGCGCGACAAGGACTTCGAGGTCAAGTTCTGGGACGTGATCGGCCTGTATCTGAACCCGCCCGAGCGGGCTCTGGTGTTGTGCTGCGACGAGAAGTCGCCGTGCCAGGCCCTGGAGCGTACCCAGCCGGGCCTGCCGCTGGGCATCGGGCACATCCGCACTCGCACGCACGACTTCGTGCGCCACGGCACCGTCACGCTGTTCGCGGCGCTCAACTACCTCGTCGGGAAGATCATCAGTCGCGTCGCCGGGCGGCACGATCAAGCCGAGTGGCTGAGCTTTCTCAGGCACATCGATCGCCACACCCCCAAAGGGTTCGAGTTACACCTGATCGCCGACAACTACGGCACCCACAAGCATCCCGAGGTCAAGCAGTGGCTGGCCAAGCATCCGCGCTTTCACATGCACTTCGTACCCACGTCCAGCTCCTGGCTCAATCTCGTGGAGCGCTTCTTCCGCGACATCAGCGAGGAAGCGATCAGCGAAGGCAGCTTCAGCAGCGTGCGCGATCTGACCTTGGCCATCGAGATCTATCTCGCGCAACGCAACCTCGACCCCAAGCCGTACCGCTGGCGAGCCAAGGGCGCCGACATTCTGGCGAAAGTCCAGCGGGCGCGAGAGGCGATGGCGGCGAGAGCTGCGGCAGCCTCTGGCATCGTATAGTTATTCCTGGATCCGTGAACGCTCTCCGCTGATCTCCCGAACTGGATAGTCAACTCGTG
>JBBINW010000165.1:0-3427 GCA_037443665.1 Betaproteobacteria bacterium | reverse complement strand
CATAACTCCGAGTCCCGGATTATTCCGAGTACGGCGTCAGATGACGCCGCACGGTCGGAGGTGAGGAGCTGGGAAGGCCGCCAACGTTGCTCGGAATTATCAGAGACCCTTCAGGAAGTCCATAAGGTGGTCGCTGGGCTTGAATCGAGCCACCGGGACCTTCCTGGTAGTTGTATTGGCAAGCGCACGCTCCTTCAGTTGCATGTCTGCATGCAGGTAGATGGAAGTGGTCTCCGGTGATTCATGCCCGAGCCACAGCGCGATCACGGCCTGGCCGGCGCCGTGGTGCAGCAGGTCCATCGCCAGGCTGTGCCTCAGTACATGTGGCGTCACGCGCTTGCGTGCGAGCGATGGGCATTGCCGACGCGCCACGGGCAGATGCTTGTCGAGCATGTATTGCAGAGCGTCGTGGCTCAACGCGGTTCCGCGCGTGGTTGGAAACGCCGGCTCGGCAGGTTCGCCTTGACGCTCGCGCAACCAGTTGCGCAAGACGGCGACGGTGTCTTTACGCAGTGGCGTGCAACGGCTCTTGCGGCCCTTACCCTCGCAGCGCACGTGCGCACCCGAGCCCAGCACGATGTCCTCACAGCGAAGGCCAGTGAGTTCTGCCGCGCGCAGCCCCGTCTGGACGGCCAGCGTGAGAAGAGCCCGGTCACGGCGCCCCGACCACGTTGTGATGTCAGGCGCTGCGAGCAGCGCGTCGACTTCGACCGACGTGAGAAAGGCGATGGGACAGCGCAGGTATCGCTTGCTCGGCATGGCCAGCACGCGCTGCGCCACCGCGCTGTGCTCTGGCGCGTGCAGTGCCACGTAGCGGAAGAAGGAGTGGATTGCAGCCAGGCGCACGTTGCGACTGCGGGCGCTGTTCTTGCGTTCGCGTTCGAGATGTTCGAGGAACGCCGCCAGCAGCGGCGTGTCGAAGTCGGGCACCGTGAGGCTCGAGGGGGCCTTGCCCAGGCGCTGTTGCGCGTATTCAAGGAGCAGGCGGAAGGTGTCGCGGTAGCTCGCCACGGTATGCGGGCTCGCCTGGCGCTGTTGCATGAGCCGATCCATGAAGAAACCCTGCACGAGCGCGGGCAGCGTACTGGAGGCGTTCATGACTGTTCGCTTTGCCTGGAGCGCTCCACCTGCCTCAGCGCGTATTGCAGCAGCTTGGGCGTCGCCGTCAGATACCAGTAGGTGTCGGTGACGTGTGCGTGTCCGAGGTAGGTCGACAACTCCGGCAGGTGCCGCTCGACGTCGACACCGCGTTGATACCACCTGAGCAGCGTATTGATGGCCAGTCGATGGCGTAGGTCGTGCAGGCGAGGTCCTCGCGAGTCGCCATCGCCGCGCAGGCCGATCTCGTGCGACAACTTGACGAAGGTCCACCGCACGCACCACTCCGTCAGCCGGGATCCGCGGTCCGAGACGAAGAAGCTCGGCGTCTCGAGGTCGCGGCATGATCGGTCTCGGCGTGCCGCGTAGCGCTGCAACGCGCGTCGCGTGGAGGCGTGCAGCGGAACGTAGCGCGACTTGCCGAACTTCGTGTCGCGAATCGTCAGCACCCCGTTGACAAGATCGACGTCGTTGCGGTCGAGTCGCAAGGGTTCGTTGGCCCGCAGTCCGGTGGCCGCGTACAGGCCGAAGAGCGTGGTGAACGTATGGGGCCGCAAACCGGTGGCAGGCGGCAGGCGCCGGGCGGCCTCGAGCAGCCGCGTGATCTCCTCGTCGCGATATAGGTACGGATCCGGGCGGTGGTACCGGTGGGGAAGCAAGTCCTGCGGCGGCACGGCGGTGCGAGGATCGCTGGCGCTGCAGTACAGCGCGAAGCGGCGCACCATCCCCAGGCGGTTCGCCCACTGGGCCGGCTGGGCGGCGACGGGCTGTGTCGCCCAAGCCAACGCGAGTTCGGAGGTGATGTAGGCGGCGCCTTGGCAGTCGGCGAAGTCGACGAAGCGCTGAAGCAGCCGGCCCGATAGGCGCAGCTTGTAGCCGAGGGCGCGATGCACGGCCAGATATTCGTCGAGTGCGGCTTGCAGCTTGCTCATGCCGCACCTCCGGGCCATGGCAGTGCGATGCCGCGCAGGGCCGCGATGTCCACCTTGGCGTAGATCTGCGTGGTCGTCGGCTGTCGGTGACGCAGCAGTTGACCGATCTCGCCCAGGGACGCACCGTGGCGAAGCAGGTCCGTGGCAAGAGAGTGCCGCAATAGGTGAGCTCCCTTGAGCTCGGGGTTCAACCCGGCGCGCCGGAGCGCCCGCCGAACGATGCAGCTAATGGCACTTGGGCTGGCAAAACCCTGCAGCGGCGCCTTCATCCGGATGAACACGCGCCGCGTCGCACGCGCCGGCCGGACGTCTCGGAGATAGCAAGCCAGCGCCGCGCCGACTTCGGCGGGCAGCGGCAAGCGCTCCAGCCGCTGGCCCTTGCCCCGCACGACAATCTCGCCGCGCTCCCAGTCCAGATCCTCCAAGGTCATGGCCAGCACCTCGCCACCACGCAGCCCGAGCCGGGCCAACAGCAACAGGATCGCGTAGTCGCGATTGCCCGTCGGTGTGCTGCGATCGCAGCTCGCGAGCAATTGCTCGACCTGCTCGGGAGGCAGCGTCTTGGGCAGATGCGACAGCCTCCAGGTCGCCACCCCGGGCAGCGTGCGCGCCAAATCAGTCTGGATGGCGCCGCGCTGCAGCAAGAAGCGCAGGAACGAGCGCAACGCGGTGACGGCTCCCTTGCCGTGGCTGCGACTCACACGCTGGATCTCGCGAACAGTGAAGCCGTGCAAGTCCTGCGGCCGCAACCGCTCCAGGTGCAGCGCCTTGCCCCCAAACCGATCCTCGAGGAAATCCCGTGCGGTGTGCGAGTAGTCGGACACCGTGCACGATGCAAGGCCTCGCTCGGCGTGGAGGAACTCCTCGAACTCGCGTGTGAGGCAGGCCAGCGGGGATCGATCGATTCTCTGCACTGCCGCCGCAATCTCCTCGAGCTCGCGCAGATGCGCGAGGATCTGCTGACCAGTGGCCCGATCGCCTCGTCGCGTCTTGCTCCGCCGGCGAAGGGCTGCCAGGAACTGGGTCAGCCGACCCTCGTCAAGCGCTGCCAGAGGCAGTCCGCGCCGCTCCAGCCAGCGGCTGAGATCGGCCAGCAAGTCGCACTTCTCACGAACCGTGTTCTGCGCGTACCCCTTGTGCAAGAGTTGAGCCGCAAAGGCCTCGACATGGGAGGCCAGTGGCCCCGTACAGCACAGTCCATCTGGTGCGGTTGCCGCACCGTGCAGAGTGAACGTCATCGCCTGTCTCCTCGAAGCTCCGGGAGGATTCCCGGTCGGAGACGACAGCCGAATAATGCCGAGAAATCAAGCGCCGCTTCGGACGGAAGTCAAGCAGCGGCGAGGCCTGCCGATGACGACCGGCGCCGTACTCGGAATAATCCGGGACTCGGAGTTATG
>JBBINW010000164.1:0-3499 GCA_037443665.1 Betaproteobacteria bacterium | reverse complement strand
ACCACACGATGGCGCACGAGCAGATGCAGTTCTTCCTGCGCGGCTTCCGGCGCGATGCCCATCCGATGGCCGTCATGACCGGGCTGGTGGGCGCCCTGTCGGCCTTCTACCCGGACTCGATGAACCTGAACGACCCGCGCCAGCGGCAGATCTCGGCGATCCGGCTGATCGCCAAGATGCCGACGCTGGTGGCGATGGCGTACAAGTACACCATCGGCCAGCCCTTCATGTACCCGCGCAATGACCTGTCGTACGCCGGCAACCTGATGCGCATGATGTTCGCCACGCCGTGCGAGGAGTACACCTGCAGCGAGGTGCTGGCGCGCGCGCTCGACCGCATCCTGATCCTGCACGCCGACCACGAGCAGAACGCGTCGACGTCCACGGTGCGCATGTGCGCCTCGTCGGGCACCAATCCGTTCGCGGCGATCGCCGCCGGCGTCGCCTGCCTGTGGGGACCGGCGCACGGCGGCGCCAACGAGGCGGCGCTCAACATGTTGTACGACGTGCAGCGCCAGGGCGGCGTGGCCCGCATCGGCGAATTCATCGCCCAGGTCAAGGACAAGAATTCCAACGTGCGGCTGATGGGCTTTGGCCACCGGGTGTACAAGAACTACGACCCGCGCGCCCGGCTGATGCGCGAGACCTGCCACGAGGTGCTCAACGAGCTGGGGCTGCACGAGGACCCGCTGTTCAAGCTGGCGATGGCGCTGGAGAAGATCGCGCTGGAGGACGAGTATTTCGTCAGCCGCAAGCTGTATCCGAACGTCGACTTCTATTCCGGCATCGTGCAAAAGGCGATCGGCATTCCGGTGTCGCTGTTCACCGCCATCTTCGCGCTGGCGCGCACGGTCGGCTGGATCGCTCAGCTCAATGAAATGATCTCGGATCCGGAATACAAGATCGGCCGGCCGCGGCAGCTGTTCGTCGGCCCGGTGCGCCGCGACGTGCCGCCGCTGGAGCAGCGCTAGGAATGCGCGGCGCCCGCCCCTCGCGCCCGTGCCGCAATCCGCAGAGGGGCGTTGCCGGCGCTTATCGGGCGATGCCGGCGCGTCGCGCCGCGGGCGCCGGTGCTAGCATGGCGGCAGCGTCAGGATAGGCAGCAGGGCTTTACAGGGTGCGGCACATCGCGAAACCGGAATCCGGGGCAGCGAGCATCGACCGGCGGGGCCGGTCGGGCAATTTCGGCGAGAAGCTCGTCAGAAAAGGCAGGCGACCACCATGATGCGACAGTTCCAGGCCAACTCGTACCTGTTCGGCGGCAACACGCCGTACGTCGAGGAGCTCTACGAGCATTACCTCGACAACCCCGGATCGGTGCCCGAGAAGTGGCGGGCGTATTTCGACCAGCTGCAGCTGGTGCCGGCGGCCGACGGCAATGCCTCGACCCACGACGTGGCGCACGCGCCGATCGTCGAATCCTTCGCGATGCGCGCCAAGGCCGGGACACTGCGGCCGGCGGTGGCCGCCACCGACCTGTCGGTGGCGCGCAAGCAGGTGCACGTGCAGTCCATCATCGCCGCCTACCGCTTCCTCGGCAGCCGCTGGGCCGACCTCGATCCGCTCAAGCGCCAGGAGCGCGTGCCGATCCCGGAGCTCGAACCGGCCTTCTACGACCTGACCGAGGCCGACATGGACATCGTGTTCTCGGCCGCCAATACCTATTTCGGCCAGGAGCAGATGTCGCTGCGCGACCTGATCGCGGCCGCCCGCCAGACCTATTGCGGCACGATCGGCGCCGAGTACATGTACATCGGCGACCCGACGCAGAAGCGCTGGGTGCAGCAGCGCCTGGAGTCGATCCGCTCGACGCCCAACTTCGGTCCGGCGCAGAAGCGCCGCATACTGGATCGGCTGACCGCCGCCGAGGGCCTGGAGCGCTACCTGCACACCAAGTACGTCGGCCAGAAGCGCTTCTCGCTTGAAGGCGGCGAAAGCTTCATCGCCGCGATGGACGAGCTGGTGCAGCACGCCGGCGCCTCGGGCGTCGAGGAGATCGTCATCGGCATGGCGCACCGCGGGCGCCTGAACGTGCTGGTCAACACGCTGGGCAAGATGCCCAAGGACCTGTTCGCCGAATTCGAGGGCAAGGCGGCGGCCGACCTGCCGGCCGGCGACGTCAAGTACCACCTCGGGTTCTCGAGCGACGTCTCCACCAACGGCGGTCCGGTGCACCTGTCGCTGGCCTTCAATCCCTCGCACCTGGAGATCGTCAACCCGGTGGTCGAGGGTTCGGTGCGCGCCCGCCAGGAGCGGCGCGGCGACCGCGCCGGCGCCCGCGTGCTGGCGGTGCAGGTGCACGGCGACGCGGCCTTCGCCGGCCAGGGCGTGGTGATGGAGACGCTGGCGCTGGCGCAGACCCGCGGCTACGGCACCGGCGGCACCGTGCACATCGTCATCAACAACCAGATCGGCTTCACCACGTCCGACCCGCGCGACTCGCGCTCGAGCCTGTACTGCTCCGACGTCGTCAAGATGATCGAGGCGCCGGTGCTGCACGTCAACGGCGACGACCCGGAGGCGGTCGTGCTGGCGATGCGCACGGCGCTGGATTTCCGCAACGAGTTCCACAAGGACGTCGTCATCGACGTCATCTGCTTCCGGCGCCTGGGGCACAACGAGCAGGACACGCCGGCCGTCACCCAGCCGCTGATGTACAAGAAGATCGGCGCCCACCCGGGCACGCGCAAGCTGTACGCCGACAAGCTGGTCACCCAGGGCGTGCTCACCGCCGACGAAACCGACTCGATGGTGCGCGCCTATCGCCAGGCGCTCGACGAGGGTCACCAGACGGTCGACCCGACGCTGACCAACTTCAAGAGCAAGTACGCCGTCGACTGGGCGCCGTTCCTCAACCGCAAGTGGACCGACAGCGCCGATACCGCCGTGCCGCTGGGCGAGCTGCGCCGCCTGGCCGAGCGGCTCACGAAGATCCCGGAGAACTTCAAGCTGCACCCGCTGGTCGAGAAGGTGATCGCCGACCGGCGCGCGATGGGCGAGGGCAAGCTGCCGCTCGATTGGGGCATGGGCGAGCACCTGGCATTCGCTTCGCTCGTGGCCAGCGGCTATGCAGTGCGCATCACCGGCCAGGATTCGGGCCGCGGCACCTTCTCGCACCGCCACGCGGTGCTGCACGACCAGAATCGCGAGCGCTGGAGCGAGGGCACGTTCATCCCGCTGCAGAACGTCACCGACCAGCAGGCGCCGTTCGTGGTCATCGATTCGGTGCTCTCCGAGGAGGCGGTGCTCGGCTTCGAATACGGCTTCTCGTCGGCCGAGCCCAATACGCTGGTGATCTGGGAGGCGCAGTTCGGCGACTTCGTCAATGGCGCGCAGGTGGTGATCGACCAGTTCATTTCCTCGGGCGAGGTCAAGTGGGGCCGCCAGTCGGGCCTGGTGCTGATGCTGCCGCACGGCTACGAGGGGCAGGGCCCGGAGCACTCCTCGGCGCGCATCGAGCGCTTCCTGCAGCTGGCCGCCGACAACAACATGCAGGTGG
>JBBINW010000163.1:0-3524 GCA_037443665.1 Betaproteobacteria bacterium | reverse complement strand
GGCATCACCAAGGCCTACACGACGCGGGTCGGCGGCGGGCCGTTCCCGACCGAGCTCGCCATCGACACGGCGGGCAGCGTCGGCCACCATCTGTCCACGGTGGGGCAGGAGCGCGGCACCGTCACCGGACGCGCTCGCCGCTGTGGCTGGCTGGACGCTGCGGCGCTCAAGCGCTCGATCATCATCAACGGCATCTCCGGCCTGTGCATCACCAAGCTCGACGTGCTCGACGGCCTGGCCGAGATCCTGATCTGCACCGGCTATCGGCTCGGCGGCCGCACGCTCGACGTGCTGCCCCTTGACGCGGACGAGATCGTCGATTGCGAGCCGATCTACGAAACGCTGCCGGGCTGGAGCGAGACCACCGCCGGCCTGACCAACTGGGAGCAGCTGCCCCTGAACGCGCGCCGCTATCTCGAGCGCATGCAGGCGCTGATCGGCGCGCCGATCGACATGGTGTCCACCGGTCCCGACCGGGTTCACACCATCCTGCTGCGCCACCCTTTCCGGGCCTGAACGCTGCAACGCCTGCCGGCCCGACCACTTTCGAGAAGACGAGGAGACTGCGAGCATGCTCACTGACGACGGCAAGCACCTGTACGTGTCCTGGGACGATTACCACCTGCTGATCGAGCGGCTGGCGCTGAAGGTGGCCGCGTCGGGCTGGACGTTCGACCAGATCCTGTGCCTGGCGCGCGGCGGCATGCGGCCCGGCGACGTGCTCTCGCGCGTGTTCGACAAGCCGCTGGCGATCATGTCCACCAGCTCGTATCGCGCCGACGCCGGCACGATCCAGGGTCGGCTCGACCTGGCCAAGTACATCACGATGCCCAAGGGCGAACTGGCCGGTCGCGTTCTCCTGGTCGATGACCTGGCTGACACCGGCATCACGCTGCGCGCCGTGGTGGACCGGCTGCGCGGCATGCCGGCGATCCAGGAACTTCGCGCCGCGGTGATCTGGGTCAAGGGCGTCTCCACCTACATGCCCGACTACCACGTCGAAACGCTGCCCACGAGCCCGTGGATCCATCAGCCGTTCGAGGAGTACGACAACCTCCGGCCCGACGGACTCGCGAAGAAGTTCGCGGTCTGACCCGACCAAACAAAAGGGCCGGCAATGCCGGCCCGCTCTTCAACCAATTTCAGTCAATTCTGGTGCCCAGGAAGGGACTCGAACCCCCACGCCGTTAAGCGCTAGTACCTGAAACTAGTGCGTCTACCAATTCCGCCACCTGGGCTCTCAGGAACCGGGGATCATATCATCATAGAAATCAAAGCTTCAACTCTTGCCCCCGCCGCAGCCGCCCTGATGGGCGAGTTCGAAGGCCGTGTCGAAGGCCATCGCGACGGCCACGGGTTGGTCGTGCCTGACAGCGGCGAGGCCGCCATCTACCTCGCGCCGCAGGAGATGCGCAGCGTGCTGCACCGCGACCGCGTGCGCGTGCGCGTGCTGCGCTACGATCGCAAGGGCCGGCCCGAGGGTCGCGTGGTCGACATCCTCGAGCGCCGCAAGGCACCGATCATCGGCCGCCTGCTGCACGAAGGCGGGCAATGGCTGGTTGCGCCCGAGGACAGCCGCTACGGCCAGGACATCCTGATCCCCAAAAACGCGATCGCCAGCGCCGCGGTCGGTCAGGTCGTCTCGGTCGAACTCACCGAAACGCCGTCGCTGCATTCGCAGCCGGTGGGCCGCGTGTGCGAGGTGCTGGGCGAGATCGACGACGCCGGCATGGAGATCGAGATCGCGGTGCGCAAGTACGAGGTGCCGCACGAGTTCTCGGCCGAGACGCTGGCCCAGGCGGCATCGCTGCCCGATCGCTTGCGGCCGGTCGACCGCAAGCACCGAGTCGATCTCAGCGACGTGCCGCTGGTCACCATCGACGGCGAGGACGCGCGCGACTTCGACGACGCGGTCTATTGCGAACCCTTCAAGCGCGGCCGCGGCAAGACGGCTTTCGAAGGCTGGCGGCTGATCGTGGCCATCGCCGACGTCAGCCATTACGTCAAGCCGGGCGAGCCCCTGGACGAGGACGCCTACGAGCGCGCGACCTCCGTGTACTTCCCGCGCCGGGTGATCCCGATGCTGCCCGAGAAGCTCTCCAACGGGCTGTGTTCGCTCAACCCACAGGTCGAGCGGCTTTCGATGGTCTGCGACATGATCGTGGCGCCCGACGGCCGCATCGACGCCTACCAGTTCTACCCCGCCGTGATCAAGTCGCACGCGCGGCTGACTTACACCGAGGTCGCCGCGGTGCTCGTCAACACGCGTGGGCCCGAGGCCGAGCGCTGCGTCCACCTCGTGCCGCACCTGCTGCACCTGCACGAGGTCTATCGCGCCTTGCTCAAGCAGCGCGCCAAGCGCGGCGCGGTGGACTTCGAGACCACCGAGACGCAGATCGTCTGCGACGACAACGGCAAGATCGAGAAGATCGTGCCGCGCGTTCGCACCGAGGCGCACAAGCTGATCGAGGAGGCGATGCTGGCGGCCAACGTTTGTGCAGCCGAGTTCATCGACGACGCCGAGCACCCTTGCCTGTTCCGCGTCCACGAAGGGCCGACGCCCGAGAAGCGCATCGCGCTGCAGGCGATGCTCAGGTCGCTGGGTGTGGCGGTGAACCTGAGCGAAGATCCGCTGCCGGCCGAGATCCAGGCCATCGCGCAGGCCACGCAGGACCGGCCCGACGCGACGCAGATCCACACGCTGCTGCTGCGTTCGATGCAGCAGGCGATCTACACGGTTCACAACGCAGGCCATTTCGGCCTCGCCTACGACGCCTACGCCCATTTCACGAGTCCGATCCGCCGCTATCCGGACCTGCTGGTCCACCGCGTGATAAAGGCCGTGCTCGCTGGTCGCCGCTACCACCTTGCGGCCAGCGACAAGACCCGTACGCCCGAGGTCCGCAAGGGCGGCAAGCTGCATGCCCGCGCGGCCAAGCCGATGTCGCAGGAGATGGCGCTGTGGGAGGCCGCCGGTGGCCATTGCAGCGCCAATGAACGCCGCGCCGACGAGGCCAGCCGCGACGTCGAGGCCTGGCTCAAGTGCCGCTACATGCGCGAGCATCTGGGCGAGGAGTTCTCCGGCACGGTCAGCGCGGTGACCTCGTTCGGCCTGTTCGTCACGCTCGATGCGCTGTACGTCGACGGCCTGGTCCACATCACTGAACTCGGCGGCGAGTACTACCGCTTCGACGAGGCGCGCGGCGAGTTGCGCGGCGAGCGCACGGGGATTCGCTACGCGGTCGGCGCTCGCGTCCGTGTGCAGGTCAGCCGGGTGGACCTGGACGGGCGCAAGATCGACTTCCGCATGGTCCGCGAAGGCGAGGGCGACAAGCTGCTGGGCCGCGGCGAACGCCTGCGGCCGGCCAGCGCGGCTGCCGAACTGGCCGCGGTGCGCGAGAGCGACCGCGCCGCCAAGGCGGGCGCGCGTGTGATCAAGGGCAAGGGCGCCGCGGCGGGACCGGCCGCGCGCTCGCGCAAGCCCGGCCCGCAAAGGCCGGCACCGAAGCCCCGCGCGCGACGCT
>JBBINW010000162.1:0-3622 GCA_037443665.1 Betaproteobacteria bacterium | reverse complement strand
CTGCTTGTGTTGGTGGAGACGAGGAGGATCGAACTCCCGACCTTCGCATTGCGAACGCGACGCTCTCCCAGCTGAGCTACGTCCCCTTGCACAGAGCACGCGATTCTACTGCGTTCGGATGACCGGGTTCAAGCGGGCAAAACCGCGGCTTTTCGGCCAATCGCCTTGCGGCCCCGCCGACGCCCGTTGCTACACTGCCCCGACGCACCTTCCATACAAGGGGTAACTGCATGAAACGACTGCTTGGCGCCGCTGTCCTGATGATGCTCAGCGCCGGTTCCTGGGCATCGAGTTTCAACCTCAACTCCATTGCGCAGCTCAACCAGTCCGAATTCCACCAGCTGGCCGAGGACCTGGGCGCGGCCTTCTCCTACAAGCCGCTGGCGCCGGCCGACACGCTCGGACCGCTGGGCTTCGACGTCGGGGCGGCACTCACCGGCACGTCGCTGGCCAACACGGACGCCGTGCAAAAGGCGGTGGGCGGCAGCACCGTCTTCAGCACCCTGCCCGTTCCGAGCCTGCGGGCGATCAAGGGCCTGCCCCTCAACATCGATGTCGGCGTGATGTATTCGCACATCCCCAGCTCGCCCATCAATCTCTACGGCGGCGAACTTAAGTGGGCCATCCTGCCCGGCGATATCGCCCTGCCGGCCATCGCGCTGCGTGCCGCGGTGACCACCATCAGCGGCGCCAGCCAGGTCGGCTTCGAGACCGTCAGCGCCGACGTATCGATTTCCAAGGGTTTCCTGCTGGCGACGCCCTACGTGGGCGTCGGTACCGTGCATTCGCGCACGGCGGCCGATGGCACCACGCTGCAGCAGGTAAACCTGAATCAAGGCAAGGTGTTCGGCGGCGTGAGCCTGAACCTGGGGCTGGGAAACCTGGACCTGGAAGCCGATTCCACGGGCGGCATCCATAGCTACAGCGCCAAGGTCGGGTTCCGGTTTTAGGGGCCCTCGCCCCGGCCCCCTCCCGGAGGGACAGGCGGAGCGACCGCGGCGTGTCGCCGGATCAGTTCGCGGCGACGCCGCCGCGCTTGTGGAAGGTCTCCTCGAGGCGGCGCTTGTCCCAGCCGGGAGCGACCATCTCGATGAACGCGTACACGAAGCCGCGCAGGTAGGCGCCCTGCTTGATGGCCAGGCGCGTCGTGTTGCGGCCGAACAGGTGGCCGCAGTTGATGACGACCAGCCCCTCGGAATTCTGGTCGGTGGCCAGCCCGGCGACGATGCCCACGCCCAGGCCGGCGCGCGCGTAGGTCTTGATCACGTCGGCGTCGATCGCCTCGAGCACGATCGACGGTTCAATCTGCGCCGCGGCGAAGGCCGCGTCGATGCGGCTGCGGCCCGAGAAGTGCATTTCGTACGTGACGATCGGATAGCGCCCCAGTTCCTTGACGGTGAGCCTGGCCGGATGCCCGGCCAGGCGCGCCAGCGGATGCCCCTGCGGCACGACCAGCACGTGCTCCCACTGGAATACCGGAATCGAATCGAGCCCGGGGGTCTCGGCGAGGGTTTCGGTGGCCATGCCGACGTCGGCCTGCCCGGACGCCACCATGGCCGCGATCTGCGGCGGATTGCCCTGCAGCAGCTTGAGACGGACTTCGGGGAATCTATGCGCGAAGCGCTGTACCACCTCGGGAAGAACGTAGCGCGCCTGGGTGTGCGTGGTGGCCACGCGCAGCGTGCCCTCGGGGCTGCCGGCGTAGTCGCGCGCCAGCTTCCTGAGGTTGTCGATCTCGTTCATGATGCGCTCGGCCGCGTCGAGCACCTGCTGGCCGGGCGGGGTCAGGCCCAGGATGCGCTTGCCGTGGCGCGCGAAGATCGACACGCCCAGTTCCTGCTCGAGCTCGATGATCGCCTTGGAGACGCCGGGCTGCGAGGTGTGCAGCGCGCGCGCCGCGGTCGTGAGGTTGAGCTTCTGGCGCACCGCCTCGCGCAGGTATCGGAACTGTTGCAGGTTCATGGTCGCCCGGTGAAGACAGTGGCCGCGAAAGGTGCGGATTAATCCAGTCCGTATGCGCTGTCAAGCGCGCCGCGGCGCACTTTCGCCGCGGGTGAAAAAATATTTTGTCCACCAGTTCTTGCGTACTGGTGCACGGCAAACCACAAGATATCGTGGAAAAGCCGGCACAGGCCGCCCGGCGATCAACAGCATGATGCACGATTGCCGGGGCCCAGCGGCAAAAAATTTCCGCCCGCCCCCTAGCCAGCAGGTCGCCGGTCGCGTTCATAATATCGGCTTCCGTTTGGGGGATGCCGCATGAAGCTGGAACAGGCCCACGTACTGCTCGACGAACAGCCCATTTCGCTTGACGTACTGCTCGAGAAGTACGCCAAGGGCGACGAGAAGACCGCCGACGACGTGCGCCGCCGCGTGGCCCGCGGCCTGGCGGCCGTCGAGGTGCCAGGCCTGCGCAGCGAATGGGAGCGGCGCTTCTACGAGGCGATGGTGGCCGGCTTCATCCCCGGCGGGCGCGTCAACTCGGCGGCCGGCACCGAGATCTCGGCCACGCTGATCAACTGCTTCGTGCAGCCGGTGGGCGACGCGATCAGCGGCGTGACCGAGGGCCTGCCGTCGATCTACGTCGCGCTGAACCAGGCGGCCGAGACCATGCGCCGTGGCGGCGGCGTGGGCTACGACTTCTCCAACATCCGGCCGCGCGGCGCCCATGTCGGCGGCACGCAGTCGCGCGCCAGCGGCCCCATCTCATACATGCGCGTGTTCGACAAGAGCTGCGAGACGCTCGAGTCCGCCGGCGCACGCCGCGGCGCACAGATGGGCATGCTGCGCTGCGACCACCCCGACATCGAGGACTTCATCCACGCCAAGCGCGACGGCTCGCTGTCCAACTTCAACATGTCGGTGGCGGTGACCGACGCGTTCATGCGCGCGGTCGACACCGACGGCGCCGTCGACCTGTGGCACAGCGCCGAACCCTTCGACCGCGAAAATGCCCAGCAGCGCCCCGACGGCACGTGGATCTACCGCACGGCGCGCGCCCGCGACCTGTTCGACCAGATCATGCACTCGACCTACAACCACGCCGAACCGGGGGTGGTGTTCGTCGACCGCATCAACCAGGACAACAACCTGTCCTACTGCGAGACCATCACCGCCACCAACCCGTGCGGCGAACAGCCCCTGCCGCCCTACGGCTGCTGCTGCCTGGGCTCGATCAACCTCACGCGCTTCGTGCGCGACCCGTTCACCGCCGAGGCCGCCTTCGACTTCACCGCCTTCGCCGACGTGGTAAAGGTGGCGATCCGGGCGCTCGACAACGTGCTCGAGGCCACGCTGTGGCCGCTGGCCGAGCAGCGCGCCGAGGCGGCCAACAAGCGGCGCGTCGGCCTGGGCTTCACCGGCCTGGGCAATGCGCTGACCATGCTCAATCTGCGCTACGACACCGACAGCGCGCGCACCATGGCCGGCTGCATCGCCAACCACATGCGCGACGTCTCCTACCAGGCCTCGGTCGACCTGGCGCGCGAGAAGGGTCCGTTCCCGCTGCTCGACGCCGACCAGTACCTGGCGGCACCGCACTTTGCCGCGCGCCTGCCCGACGACCTGCAGCGCCAGATCCGCATCCACGGCATCCGCAATTCGCACCTGCTGTCGATCGCGC
>JBBINW010000161.1:0-3690 GCA_037443665.1 Betaproteobacteria bacterium | reverse complement strand
CGCCGTACTCGGAATAATCCGGGACTCGGAGTTATGACGAAGATCGTGAACACGAGGCCGCTGCGTCCCCTCGGCAGACATGGCCGCGCCGCGAAGCAGTGCGTTCAGCCCTTGCTGCAAGCCACTCATGGAGTACGGCCTCATCCGTCCATGGCCTCGCGTACACAGCAGTGGCGCGGTCGGCGGTGCAGCGAAGCCAGCGCTGGTTCGCCGGGCCAGGTAGGCGAGGAGCTCGGCGCGGGTGCTGCTCGACAGCGGAAGCAGGCGCGACTTGTGGAACTTCGACTCACGCACACGAATCACGCCACCGTCGCCCTCAATGTCGCCAAGGGCCAGGCGCTGCAACTCACCCAGTCGCAGGCCCGTCGTGTAGAGCAACACCACCGCCAAGCGCATCGTCGCCGGGCGCAATGGTGAGTTCGGGCTTGGCTCCAGGGCATCCGCGGCCGCGAGCATGCGTGCGACGTGCCGATCATTGACGATCACCGGCGCGACGTAAGGCCGGGCACGACAGATCAGCTCGGGCCCTGGGACAAAGCAGTCCGGCTCGGTGCGACGGCGCCAGACGCAGAAGTGGCGCAGCAACTGCGCCCACTTGCGCCGGCTGTTGGGATGGCGGTTCTTACGGGCATCGAACCAAGACTGGAAGCTGTCGACACTCAGGTCGTCATGGCCGAGCAGGGGCAAATCGCGCAGCAGTGTCTCCAGCAGCCACTGCTCCTGCCGGTAGCGCCGGCCCAGGGCGCGCCAGTGGGCCAAGTAGGCACCGACCTGCTCGACAAGCGCGGGGCTCGCGCGGCCGTTCACGGCGCCACCTCCGCTGGTACGTCCAGCGCAACTTCGCGCAGCATGTCGGTCTGTATGCGCAGGTAGGCGCTGGTGCTCGCCAGGCTGCTGTGACCCATGAGATCGCCGATCAGCTTCACGCCCACGCCAGCGCCCAACAGCCGCATGGCAAAGCTGTGTCGCAGGGCGTAGGCCGATGCCTCGGCGATCGGCAGCCCGCTGCGCCGCGCATGCACCTTAAAGCGCTTCGAGACGCAACATGCATTCATCGGCCCGAACGGGGGTTGTGCCAGGCCGAACAGCTCGGTACCGCTCGACGCAGCAGCCCATCGCTCGACATGGTCGCGCAAGACATCGACTGTGGCGGGCGCCAGTGGCATGACGAGGACCGAGCGCGTCTTCGACTGCTCAACGCGCAAGGTGTGCGCTTGCCAGTCGATCGACGTGTGCTTCAGCGCCGCGACTTCGCCGGGGCGAAGGCCATAGCCGGCCATCAGGTGCAGGACGGCGTGGTCGCGTACGCCGACGGTCGTCGAGCGGTCGATCGAGGCCAGCAGTGCCTGTACCTGGTCGGCGGGCAACGCCCGCGGTGGTTGCTCGAACCGGAACGCTTGGGGGAGCGCGAACTCATGCAGCGGTTCGGTCAGCATGCCGGTATCGAAGGCGTAGCGCAGGTAGCGGCGTACGACGTGCACGGTGTGGGCAAACGTCCGCCGGGCCAGCTGCGGCCCGCGTCGACGAAAGAACTCGTCGAGCGCCTGCCGTGTGATCGACGACGGCTCCTGTTCGGGCTCGAGCATGCGACTCAGGAAGTCGGTCAAGGCCCAGTTGTCGTAAGTGACGGTGGCCGGCGCGATGCCGCGCAGTTCCACCAGGCGCCGAAGGTGCTGCTCCTTCAGCGCGAAGCGAGGCTGACACGATCCTGGCGCGGCCAGCCTGCCAAGTTCTTGCAGGTATCGGCAATACAGACGCCACGTGCCGATATAGCCCTTGTGCGGCCAAGCGCCGAAGGCAGCGCGAAGCACGTCGCCGTCGATGGTGGCGTTCGGCGGTAGCTCCGCGGCTTCCAGCACCCACAGCAGGCGGCGCGTGTGTCGCTCCGTTCGGCGGGTGTCAAGGCCCCGCGCCGCGACCATGGTCGCGAATGCATCGAGATCCGCAGCGTGCGGCGACGACGTGTACCGAAACAGGGAACGTGAGAAGAGCTGTTCAAGCATGACGGCCTCCAGGATGGAACATGGGGACCGCCGAAGTTACGGCCGGCGTCAGTAATGTGGTGTGTTCAGGTCTGCTCAATCGAAGGAGTCACGGCAATCAGACGCCACTCCACATTGATGCCTTGTGCACACAAGTGCAGTAACGTGGCGCTCACCGTTAGTGAACGCGCTGGAAGGTGGCCCACAGGCTGTGCCCGATGTCCTCGGGCCGGCGCGCCTCGATCAGCTGCTCTGCAGTGACCGGCGCGGGCTTGTGGCCGCCGCCCTCTTCTACCCCGCGCTCGCCATAGCGCAGTGCGAGCGCGGCCGTCGCGAAGGCGAGTTCTTCGGGCGGCAGCAGTTGCAGCGCCTTCATCGCCTCGGTGTACTCATTCACGGCGTCGAACTCGTCGAGGACGCGGAACGCGCCTTCGATCACCTCGCGCTGGATGTTGCCTCGATGCGGAACGCGGATATCGTCGACGACGTCGCCGACGACGAGGCCGTTCGCGCAGACTGCTCTGAATTTTCCTGCGAGCATCTGGTACGAGCTGGCGCCGTCGTGGCTGTTGATCAGAATGATCTCGTTCGCCTCGGGCCGGGTCTGCATCTGGCCACTGCTGTCGCGGTGATAGCGCATGCGGATCAGGTACTTGGTGAACTCGGCCTTGCCTTCGGCGCGGCTGCCGCCTTGGGCGACCATGAACGGCTCGAAGCCCTCCTTGCGCAGGCCGCGCAGGACGTCGATGGTGGGGATGTAGGTGTAGCGCTCGGAGCGGCTCGCGTGCTTGCCCTCGGCGAAGATGGACGGTGCTGCGGCGCGCATCTGGTCTTCGCTCAGGGGCTGGTCGCCACGCATCACGCGGGTGTTGCGCGCGAAGCGGGTCGCCAGGGTCGGGGTCGAGTACATGATGGTTTCCTTCGATCGTTGAATGAGGGTCGAAGGGCGGGCGCGGCTCGATGGCGTATTGACCAAGATGGCGCCCACCCGATCAGGGTTCAGGCGTCGGCATGCGCCGGCTGGCGCGCGCTGCGGGGCTTGCGGGTGCTGGCAGCCGGGGCGGACTGCTCGCCGGTGCCGTTGCGGGCGCTCGGTCCGCCGTCGTTGTCGTCGCCACGGGTGCGGCGGGCTTCGGACTCGGCGCGGCTGTCGAGGTAGTCGATCTCCTCGGCCGTGAACGCCATGCCGTAGACGGTTTCGCCGTCCTTCTCGTAGTTGTTGTTGCGCAGCCGCCCGACGATATTGACGTGCGAGCCCTTGCCCAGGTACTCGGCTGCGTTCTCGGCCTGCTTGCCCCACAGCGTCCACTGGATCGCGGTGGACTCCTCCTCGCGCGCCTCGCTGGGACCCCGGCTCAGGCGCCGCGTGTTGCTGATCGCCGTCAGCACGGCCTTGGCGATCTGGCCCTCGCGCCCGTTGACGAACTCGAGCTTGACGGCCCCGGCCAGGTGCGCGTGACGCTGGATGACTTGAACGTTTGCCATGACGATCTCCAAACGAGAGCCACCAGCCGGGTCCCGGTCCGGGTTCCCTGAAAACTGATCCTCTCGCTCGGACTTCCTCGCTCCCGCCCACGGGCGGGCGGGGGGTGGGCATGGCCCCTTCCCTTCTTCGGCATTGAGGGAAGGGGTTGGGGATGGGTGGTGTTATTTGCAGCCGAAGCAGTGAGCCGGTTTCCCGGCCCACCGCTTGAAGATCCCCCCACAA
>JBBINW010000160.1:0-3700 GCA_037443665.1 Betaproteobacteria bacterium | reverse complement strand
GAACTCAGCACACCGCGATCGGCGCCGCAAGGGTGTCGTTCGCGGAACGCTTACCGATCAAGCACACGCCGGGCCGTCGAGGCGGCAGGCAGGCTTGCGACGGAGATCCCCGGACTCGAGGCAGTGTTGCTCAATGTCCGCGACGGCCCGGGCTACTACGGCGACCCGTCCCCGTTGGACGCCGACTCGATTGACCCTGCTCAGCGACTCCGGCAGGGGTTGCTGCTCGATGCCGCACTCGCCCAGGCGAAGCTGCACGACCTCGATAAGGTCCGTGCGCAGTCCACCGTCGGCCCGGCCGCTAGGCAAATCGTGCAGGCGGCCGCCGACAACGAGGTCGACCAGATCGTGATGGGCACGCGCGGCATGAATGCGCCGGGCGGACTGTTGCTGGGCTCGGTGGCCCAGCGTCTTGTCCACCTTGCCCCGGTGCCCGTGCTACTCGTCAAGTAGCGGCGAATCAGCCCTCGGGCGTCGGCTCAGGAGATCGTGATGCGCTCGGTCGAGGTCGTGGCCCTCTTGGGCAGCGTCAACTCGAGCACACCGTTCTCATACTTCGCTCCCACCTTGCCATCGTCGATCTCGCTGGCCAGCGCGAAACTGCGGCTGACATAGCCGTACTGCCGCTCGCTGCGGAGCATGCGGCCCCCTTCTTCTCCTCCTTCCCCTGCTTCACTTCGGCACGGATGGTCACCTGGTTGCGCTCCACGCGCACGTCGATGTCGTCCTTGCGCACGCCGGGGATCTCGGCTTTCACGAGCTAGCTATCCTCGCGCTCGCTCACGTCGATCTTGATCTGCGGCGCTTTGTCGACGCCTTCCAGACGCCAGGGCCGCATCAGGCCGCGGGAACTCGTTTCGAAGGGGTCCAGCTCGAACAAGTCGTTGACTCGCAGTTCGTTCATCTCGTCGCTACTGGATTGCAAAGGATCTGGCACCACACCCAACCCGGATCGACATCTTGGGCCGGCGACCGAAGCCGCCGATTGAGCTTACTCACCGAGGGCGGTGCTCTGGCGGCGGAGCATTGCCAACGTCGCACTTGTAACGAATCATCATGGCAGCCAAACAATTGCTCTTTGGAGATGAAGCACGGACCCGGATGCGGCGCGGCATCGACGCGATGGCAGACGCGGTGAAGCTGACCCTTGGGCCGCGCGGTCGGACGGTGATCCTCGAGCGCGACTTCGGCGCGCCGCAGATCGTCAACTCGGGGGTGCTGGTCGCCAAGGCCATCGAGCTCGAGGATCATTTCGAGAACCTGGGCGCGCAGATGCTGCGCGAGGTCGCGGCACGCACCAGCGAGAAGGCGGGCGACGGCACCACGACAGCGACGGTGCTGGCTCACGCGATGATCGACGAGGGCATGCGCTACCTCGCCGGCGGTCTGAACCCGATGGACCTCAAGCGCGGCATGGAACAGGCCGTCGAGGCGGTGGTCGCCGAACTGGCCCGCATCGCGCGGCCCTGCACCAGCTCGCAGGAGATCTCGCACGTGGCTTCGATCTCGGCCAACAACGACCGCTCGATCGGCGAGTTGCTCGCCCGCGCAATCGACAAGGTCGGCCGCGAGGGTGCGGTTTCGATCGAGGACGGCTCGGGGCTGGCCAGCGAGCTCGAGGTGGTCGAGGGCATGCAGTTCGACCGGGGCTTCCTGTCGCCTTACTTCATCAACAACGCCGAGCGTCAGCTTGCGGTGCTCGAGGACGCGGCGATCCTGCTCGTCGACAAACGCCTGTCGTCGCTGCAGGACCTGCTGCCGCTGCTCGAGGAGGTCGTCAAGGCCAGCCGGCCGCTGCTCGTGATCGCCGAGGAAATCGAGAGCGACGCCCTGGCCACGCTGGTCATCAACACGATTCGAGGCACGGTCAAGACCTGCGCCGTCAAGGCTCCGGGCTTCGGCGACCGGCGCAAAGCCATGCTACAGGACATCGCGGTACTCACCGGCGGCACTGTCGTCAGCGAGGAACTAGGGCTCGCGCTGGCCAAGGCCCGGCTGGCCGACCTCGGGCGGGCGCGCCGGGTCGAGGTCGGCAAGGAGGACACCACGTTGATCGGCGGCGCCGGCGCCGAGGCTGCGATCAAGGATCGCATCGCCAGCATTCGAAAAGAGTGCGGCGCCGCGATCAGCGACTACGACCGCGAGCAGCTCGATGCGCGCATCGCCAAGCTGTCGGGCGGCGTGGCCCTGGTCAAGGTAGGCGCGGCCACCGAGACCGAACTCAAGGAACGCAAGATCCGCGTCGAGGATGCGTTGCACGCGACGCGTGCCGCCGTCGAGGAAGGCATCCTCCCTGGCGGCGGTGTGGCCCTGCTGCGCGCACGGCACGTGCTCGCCGGTCTGCAGGGCCCTTCACTGGATCACGAATCCGGCTTGCGCATCGTGGCTCGCGCGCTCGAGGCACCGCTGCGCTGTCTGGTCGCCAATGCCGGCGAGGAGCCGTCGGTGGTCGTGCACCGCGTCGAAGCAAACGCCGACCGGGGCTTTGGCTACAACGTCGCGACCGGCGAGTTCGGTGACCTGCTGCAAATGGGTGTGATCGACCCCTTGAAGGTCGCCCGCCTGGCACTGCAGAACGCCGCCTCGATCGCGGGCCTGATCCTCACGACCGATTGCATGATCGCCAACTTGCCCTTGCCCAGGCCGGCGCCTGCGTACGGCGCAGCGGGTGCCGCGGCGCCAGAATTCTGAGGGGAAACCGAGCCCGGCCGAGCCGCTTGCGGCGCGGCAGCAGAACCGCCGCGCACATTGCATGTGCTCAATCCCGCGGACACCTCGGGGCCGCAGGATCTGAACGTTGGAGCGCATAGGCGGTTCAAACGCCACCTTCCTCGTCGATGGCAACGCCACGCAGGTGACTCAAGGTGGATGTTGTCGGCTGCGCGCTCGACCGCGGTCAATGTCGTGGCATTGAGCCCGGTGGGAGTGGTGGGTCATCGTGAGTCGTGATGGGGTTTACCCGTGCAAGCGCGATCCCGACCGCCGCCCCGGAAACCCCGCGCCTAGGCCAACCCAATGGCCCGTGAAGTCAGGACGCTCGGGCGATCGCAATTGGGGTCTTGCGTGCGATTCGATCAGGCCTCCTGCGACATTGAGGCAAGGGCACGCACCCGTGGCGGCCCCCGCGCCCGCAGCCCGAGGTGCTCGAGGACGCGCTCGATGACCGGCGGCTACAGGATCACGGCGATGACCTTCGAGTCGCCGCCGCAGTTCTGGCAGCGCTCGAGGTCGATCAGGAACGTCGGGTATCACGCAGTGACCTGTCGCTCGCGCGGTCTGCCGCGACCGTCAGCAACGGGTCGAGCGGGTACGGACACTGTTCCCTTTCTGCCCACCTCACGCAGCCTTCCTCGGTGGAAGGCCCGCAGCCGCCGCTCGTCAGCAGTCGGTCGCGTTCACGTTCATCAAGATCGCCGCGATCAATGACATGAAGCCCACCAACGCCCGGTCTAGAGAAGCCGACGGAGCCTGTGCATCGAGGTGAGCGCGGAGGCGTGGGCGCAAAGCGCACGGTCAAGCTTCACCTTCGGCCATGAGCGGTTGTTCAAGCACGGCCAGCCGAGCGCTCACTCAAGATGGCCTTCGGCTCCTCAGCACCGCGCACCACGATTGTGGCCCCAACGATCGACGGATGACTCGGGAGCGGCCGGGTCAACCACCCCAGCCGAACGGCGACTGGCGACTGGAGACCCGACCTGCA
>JBBINW010000159.1:0-3773 GCA_037443665.1 Betaproteobacteria bacterium | reverse complement strand
ATTGGTGCGAGCCCGCGGCGTTATCGCACGCCGTGGTGCGAGCCCGTCTCTGAGCATGGTCCGGGAATCGTCGGTGACATTGGTGAGCGGCGCGAGCCGCATCCCGTTTGAGAGATCGAGTCGATTTCGACGCTTCCCATGGCACTGCCGTTCATCAACTATGTTGAGGTATGGCATGGCATTGCGCAAGCGAGAGGACTTGGTTTTCCCCAACGCGGCAGCGATAGACGTCGGAGCGTCTAGCCACTGGGCGGCGGTGCCGCCGCACAGCACCGACGCGCCGGTGCGCGAAGTCGGCGCGATGACCGACGACCTGAACGGCCTGGCCGATTGGCTGCTGGCGTGCGGGGTGGATGTGGTGGCGCTCGAATCCACTGGCGTGTACTGGATCCCGGTGTACGAGGTGCTGGAGCAGCGCGGGCTGAAGGTCTGGCTGGTCGATGCCCGGCAGGTCAAGTACGTGCCGGGTCGCAAGAGCGACGTGCAGGACTGCCAGTGGCTGCAGAAGCTGATGAGCTACGTGCTGCTGCGCGCGGCGTTCCGCCCGGCGGCCGAGGTCCGTGTCTTCCGGGCTGTGGCGCGCCAGCGCGAGGTGCTGCCGACCGAGCAGGCCAGCTGGGTGCAGCACATGCAAAAGGCGCTGGTGCAGATGAACATCCAGCCCACCGAGGTGATAAGCGACGTCATGGGCCAGACCGGCCAGGCCATCATCCGCGACATCGTGGCCGGGCAGCGCGAGCCGAAGTTGCTGGCCAAGCACCGGCATCGGCGCATCAAGGCCAGCGAGCACGACATCGTGCGCGCGCAATCCGGCAACTGGCGCGAGGAGCACCTGTTCGTGCTCGGGCAGGCGCTGGCGATGTACGACGACATTGCCAAGCACCTGGCTGAGTGCGAGGCCAAGCTGCAGGCGCTGCTGGCCGAGCGCTCGGCCGCCAGCGTCGATCTGGGCAAGGCGCCCAGGGCGGGCAGCAAGGCCCGTGCGGAGTTCGACGTTCGCCAGCAGTTGGCCAACTGGGTCGGCGCCGACCTCGCGCGCACCAACGGGCTGGGCCTGGACTCGGTGATGAAGATCTTGAGCGAGATCGGCACCGATCTCAGCCGCTTCGCCAACGTCAAGCACTTCTGCTCCTGGCTGGGGCTGTGCCCGGCGACCAAGATCAGCGGCGGCAAGGTGCTGTCGGCGCGCACCAAGCGATCGGCCAACCGGGTGCGCCAGGCGCTGAAGATGGCGGCCATGAGCCTGTCACACAGCGACTCGGCGTTGGGGGGGGGCGTTCTACCGACGGCTATGCGGCCGGATGGACAAGCCGCGCGCCAACACGGCCACCGCCCACAAGCTGGCGCGGATGGCGTACTTCATGCTCACCCGCGGTCAGGCCTTCGTCGACCAGGGCCAGCAGCGCTACAAAGAACAACAGCGCGAACGCAGCATCGCCGCGCTCAAGCGCCGCGCCGCCGCGCTCGGCTTCCACATCAATCCCGTGGGGGCGACCGCTTGATTTCGACCGCCTTCAGTTCTGTTTCTTGAGAGCCACGCCGATCCACCGCATGCGCAACACATTGCTGTCCCTACTCGTCGGCCTTGCGTCAGCGGCTGCTACGGCCGCCCCGGCCTCAGCACCTGCACAGTCGGCAGCCAGCGAGCTGGGACCCGAATTCGCCGCTGGTCGCGTCGTATTCGCCAACCACATGGCCAGCGTCGTCCACTACGTCGAGCATCGCAAGCAGTTGCGCGCGCTCTTCGCGGCCCAGAACTGGAAGGGCCTCGCTCAGATCCTCATCGCCAACAGTTATGGCAACGACCTGAGCTGGTATTACCTGGGCCGTAGCGCCGAGGGTCTGGGCTACCCCGAGGCGGCAGCTGCCTACTACCGGAACGCACGGAGCGCCAAGACGAGATGCAAGGGCCACTTCATCGGCAACGACTGCGATGGCCACACGTTTCCCGCCGACATCGACGCACGCCTGGGGGCACTGCAGGTGCCGGTTGCGTCGCTGCCGCGCGTAGGCGAAGTCGCTTCCCAGGCAGCGGCCCCGCGCTGAGCAGGGTCGAGCCGCGGAAGCCGACGCCAGCAATAGGCCAAACAACGGCGCGTAAACATCTTGGCGGCCTTCTATCCTGGGGGGAGTCCATGCGGTGGGCTGGCTTCGGTAGCGTGCTGCGGGTGGAGGCCGTCGCGTGCTTCGCGTTCCCGCTGGCGGCCGCCGTTCTCGCCGCACGGCATTCCCTGGTTTGCTGGTCGCCGGCGCCCAACTTAGTCGGGTGAACGGAAGGGCCGGCATGCCTCGCGAAGGGAACAGCCGGTCGAGGCCGGACCAACAGCCGCTCGGGGTCGAACTGGCACGGACACGGCTCCCTTTCCGGCGCCGATGTCAGTCTTACCTCGTAGGAGCCGAGGATTGCGGACTCTCTGGGCGGTCCGTTCGGATCGTGCCGCCGGTTCGCACCGACGGCTGGCGGCACGATCATAGTTCTCAGATCTCGACCTGCTCCGAGATCTCCAGAGCGTCGTCGACTTCAAGTGTCCTTCCGGCCACCCCGGCCGCCACCGAGTTGCTGCAGATGGCCGCCCGGCGAGGCCGCAACCTGGGGTCAATCACCGCCGCACAGCTGCGCCTGCTCGACCAATACGGAGCGCCGTCGCTGCAGGCGGCGCTGCTCGAGGCTACCGGGCGCGATGTGCCGCACCCCAACGCCGTGCGGCTTGCGCTGGAGCGCGCGCGCGAGTGCACCGGGCGGCCTCCTGCATTGGCCCTGGCGCTGCCCGAGCACGTGGCGCGGCGCGACGCGCCGATTCGCACCCATTCGCTGGCTCCCTACGACCGCTGCTACGACCAGCCCAAGGACACCAACGATGACTGAGCCAATTCCACCTGGCCGCGCGGTGACAGCGCACGCCGAGTTGCGCGCGCAGGCCATCGAGCTACGCCTGCACGGCCTGCCGGCCCACTGGGACGAATTGATGGGTCAGCCCGAGACCGAGAGGCGCGTGCGTCAGTGGCTGGGCTCGGAGAGTGCCGAGTGCGCTCACTGCAGCCTGGAGCGGCGTCTGCGTGAGGCTCATTCGGACGCTTCAAGCCGCTGGTGTTAGCGACGGCGTAGATCCGCTTGTATAAGCCGGTGAGGACGCGGGTTTGGTGCTGCGCCTTCAGAACGGCGAGTCGGGATCGATATCGGGCGGGAGATGCGCGCGGGCACGAGTTGAGCGCGGCAGGCGCGTTGGATCTCAGGGCCGTAGGCGAGCCAGAGTTGATCGTGCAGCAGCTCGAGGCATTCGAAGACGGCGAGCGCCTGCGAAGGCGACCAGTGCGACGGCAGTGTGAACACCGTGGTCGCTTGTGGCGTGTGCCTGCGCCGCGGCGGTCTCATCGGGGTGGCCACTGCATGGCGTCACGCACGCGGCTTGCGTGGTGAGGCTGCCTTCGAGCGTGCCGCGGCGGTTCGGGCTGCCGTGCGCTGCGTGGCGCGCTTTTCGGCTTCCTTCTGGCGGTACGAGTCACCCTCGATGCGCACGAACTCGGCGCGATGCATCAGCCGGTCGACCAACGAGACCACGCAGGCGTCGTTGGGGAACACGTCGCCCCAATCGTCGAAGCGGCGATTCGTAGTGACGACGGTGCTCTTGTGCAGGTAGCGCCGGCTGACCAGCTCGAAGAGCATGTCGGCATGGCGATTGGAGTACGACAAATAGTCGGCCCTGCAAAATCCGTTTTTGGACCTGCCGCAGACGCGACGGCGCTACAACCCGGCCCACCGACTGACTTCCCAC
>JBBINW010000158.1:0-3826 GCA_037443665.1 Betaproteobacteria bacterium | reverse complement strand
CTGCTGCGCTTCATCACCTGCGGCAGCGTCGACGACGGCAAGAGCACGCTGATCGGGCGTATGCTGTTCGAGGCCAAGATGCTGTTCGAGGACCAGCTCGCCGCGGTCGAGGCCGACAGCAGGAAGTGGGGCACGCAGGGCGGTGACATCGACTTCGCGCTGCTCGTCGATGGCCTGGCCGCCGAGCGCGAGCAGGGCATCACGATCGACGTCGCCTACCGCTTCTTCAGCACCGACCGGCGCAAGTTCATCGTCGCCGACACGCCCGGCCACGAGCAGTACACGCGCAACATGATCACCGGCGCCAGCACCGCCGACGTGGCCGTGATCCTCGTCGATGCGCGCAAGGGCGTGCTCACACAGACCCGGCGCCACAGCTACCTGGTGCAGCTGATCGGCATCCGCAAGGTGCTGCTGGCGGTCAACAAGATGGACCTGGTGGACTACTCGCAGAAGGTGTTCGACGGCATCGTCGACAGCTACCGCGAGTTCGCCCGGCAGATTGGCATTGACGACGTCACGCCGATTCCGCTGTCGGCGCTGAAGGGCGACAACATGCTGGCACCCAGCGAGCACACGCCCTGGTACCACGGCCCGACGCTGATGGGCTACCTGGAGACGGTGGAGGTGGACGAGGAGCGCCTGCAGGCGGGCGCCTTCCGGCTGCCGGTGCAGTGGGTCAACCGGCCGGACCACGACTTCCGCGGCTTCGCGGGCACCATCGCCGGCGGCATGGTCAAGGTGGGCGACCGCATCCGGGTCCAGCCGTCGGGCCGCGAGAGCACGGTGGCACGCATCGTCACCAGCGGCGGCGACCTGCCGCTGGCCGTGGCCGGCCAGTCGGTAACCTTGACGCTGGCCGACGAGATCGACATTTCGCGGGGCGACATCATCAGCGCGGCCGACAACCCGGCCGAGGTGGCCGACCAGTTCGAGGCCGTGCTGGTGTGGATGGGCGAGGATCCGATGCTGCCCGGGCGCCCGTACCTGATGAAGATCGGCACCCAGACCGTCGCCGCGACGATCACCGAGCCGAAGTACAAGGTCAACGTCAACACGATAGAGCACCTGGCCGCCAAGAAGCTCGAGCTCAACGAGATCGGCGTGTGCAACGTCTCGCTCGACCGCCAGGTGGCCTTCGACCCCTACGCGGTCAACCGCGAGACCGGGGGCTTCATCCTCATCGACCGGCTGACCGACAACACGATTGGCGCCGGCATGCTGCACTTCGCGCTGCGCCGCTCGCACAACATCCATCTGCAGCACGTCGACATCGACAAGGCGGCACGCGCCGCGCTCAAGGGGCAGCGGCCGGCGGTGGTCTGGCTCACTGGCCTCTCCGGATCGGGCAAGTCCACGATCGCCAACCTGGTGGAGAAGAAGCTGCACGCCATGGGCAGGCACAGCTACCTGCTCGACGGCGACAACGTTCGCCACGGCCTGAACCGCGATCTCGGCTTCACCGACGAGGACCGGGTCGAGAACATCCGTCGCGTGGCCGAGGTGGCCCGCCTGATGGCCGACGCCGGGCTGATCGTGATCACCGCGTTCATCTCGCCGTTCCGCGCCGAGCGCGCGATGGCGCGCGGCCTGGTTCCCGATGGCGAGTTCGTCGAGGTGCATGTCGACACGCCGCTGGAGGTGGCCGAATCGCGCGACGTCAAGGGCCTGTACAAGAAGGCACGGCGCGGCGAGCTGCGCAACTTCACCGGCATCGACTCCCCCTACGAGATCCCGGAGAGCCCCGAGTTGCGGGTCAACACCGCTGCCAGCACCCCAGACCAGGCCGCCGAGCAGGTGATCTCCAAAATGAGGGAGCGGGGCCTGATTCAATGAATCAGGCTCGCTCGCGCCGTCCCGCCGCGGGAGACCCCGAATGGACTGGATGAACACCCTGGCCGGCTTCGGTGTCGGCGCGATGGTCGGCGTGACCGGCGTCGGCGGTGGCGCGTTGATGACGCCGATCCTGGTGCTGCTGTTCGGCGTGGCCCCGGCCGCCGCGGTGGGTACCGACCTGTGGTTCGCGGCCATCACCAAGATCGTCGGCGGCGCGGTGCACCACGGCAAGGGCAGCGTGGACTGGCAAGTCGTCCGCCGCCTGTGCCTGGGCAGCCTGCCGGCGTCGATCGCCACGCTGCTGTGGCTGCACGCCAGCGGCGGCGGCCAGCTCAGGCACGGGTTCATCCTGACTGCGCTGGGCGGCGTGCTGATGCTGACCGCGGTGGCGATGGTCTTCAAGAAGCAGATGCACGCCTTCGGGCAGGCCTTGAGGTCCACCGCGCCGGATGCCTTCAAGCGGGCCCAGCCAGGCCTGACCGTGCTGGCCGGCGCCATCCTCGGCTGCCTGGTGACGCTCACCTCGGTGGGCGCCGGCGCGCTGGGCACCGTGATGCTCGTGTACCTCTATCCGTTCCGGATGAAGCCCGCCAGGCTCGTTGGCACCGACATCGTCCACGCGATCCCGCTGACCATCGTGGCGGGCAGCGGTCACCTGCTGATGGGCAACGTGAACTTCGTGCTGCTGGGCACGCTGCTGCTGGGATCGATCCCGGGCATCCTGCTCGGCTCGCTGTTCGGCAGCCGGGCACCCGAGGGCGTGCTGCGACCGATGATCGCGGTCGTGCTGAGTGCCGTGGGTCTGAAGCTCGTCCTGGCCTGATGGCTGGGCTCTGTTCCTGCCCGCGGCCGCGCGTCGAGACCGTCGGTGGCGCGTCGAGACCGTCGGTGGCGCGCTGGCCGCCTGCGTGGCACGCTAGGCGTACCTGATTGCAAGTGGGGCCTCTCCAGGCGACTCGAAACGGCGCCCCGCCCGAGCTTAGACACCCACTGAGTCAGATTGGCGATCATGACGATGAACCGAGCACTCGTGCTGGATCCTGAACGTCTTGCGGAGTTCTGCAGGGACCATCGCATCCGCAAGCTGTCGCTGTTCGGCTCGCGGTTGCACCGGACGCACCGCGGCGATAGCGACGTGGACTTGTTGGTGGAGTTCGATCCGATCGCCGCGCCGACGATGCTGGAC
Source organism: Betaproteobacteria bacterium (assembly GCA_037443665.1). Classification (GTDB taxonomy): domain Bacteria; phylum Pseudomonadota; class Gammaproteobacteria; order Burkholderiales; family Burkholderiaceae_C; genus Rubrivivax. Next base: position 804 of record JBBINW010000158.1, on the reverse strand, counting down.
CTGGCGACGATGGAGTCCGAACTTTCGGCAATGCTCGGCAGTCTGCCCGTCGATCTGCGCACCGAGCAGGAACTGTCCAGGCATTTCCGCGACCAGGTCCTCAGGGAGGCGGAGGTACAGTTTGTCGCCGCATGACCGCGTCCGTCTGCGCCACATGGCTGACGCCATCGCTGCCGCATTTCGCTTTTCGGCGGGCCGCCGGCGCGAAGCGCTGGACCAGGACGAGATGCTCCTGTTTGCCTTGGTCCGTGCCGTAGAAATTGTCGGCGAGGCAGCGGCCAACGTTTCCGAGAGTACGCGGGCCGAGGTTGGCATCCATGGGCTGCCGTGGTCGGGATGCGGAACCGGTTGATTCACGCTTAATTCGACGTCGGTCGCAACATCCTTTGGGCCACCGTGACCCAGTCCTTGCCGCAATTGCAGGCGGCCTTGGAGTTGGCGCTGGCCACCGACGCTTGATCGATGCGCTCTGAGGGGCCGCGCTCAGGGCGGTTGCAGCGCGCCTGGAGACAGCCGCAGGCCCGGCGGCAGCGGCCGGCAGGTCGAGCTTGCCGGGGCTGGCGAACAGGTTCTTGGCGATGCGCACCGATGTCTCGCCATCCAGGCGGTCGGCCCAGAGGTGCACGAAGCCCCCCCCCTCGTTGCCGCCGAGGTCGACGAAAGTGTTGTGCGCGAGCACCAAGCTGTCTTCCATGCCGTTGTGCGCTTCGCCGAACTCGCAGTCGTGCACGCTCAGTTCCCGGCTCGTGTCATCCTAAGCCGGCAGAGCCGGAACCAAACAGGTAATACGATCCGCGCCGAACC
>JBBINW010000157.1:0-3844 GCA_037443665.1 Betaproteobacteria bacterium | reverse complement strand
CATCCAGCCGGCCGCGGGCGCCGCGCTGCCGACCGGCGCCGCGCCGGCCGCATCGCGTTCGCAGCGCGCATCGTTGCGCGCCGCGCGCTCCGATGTCGTCAGGTACGGGTTCTGGTAGGGGTTGCCCTGGGCGCGCGCGGCATCCAGGCCATCGACCGTGGTCGAGTCGATTTCGTACCAGCCTGGTACGGACTGGCGGCGCACGAACGCCGTTCCGCGGATGTCGGTGATCTGGCCTACCGGTTCGCGTGCCGCCAGCCGATGCGCGATCTCGACGATGGCGCGTTCGGCATTGCCGTACACCAGCAGGTCGCACTTGGCATCGACCAGGATCGAGCGCCGCACCTTGTCCTGCCAGTAGTCGTAGTGGGCAATGCGCCGCAACGAGCCTTCGATCCCGCCCATTATCAGCGGCACGTCCCCGTAGGCCTCGCGGCAGCGCTGCGCGTATACCAGCGAACAGCGGTCGGGCCGGCGCCCGCCGATGCCGCCCGGCGTGTAGGCGTCGTCGCTGCGGATCTTGCGATCGGCGGTGTAGCGGTTGATCATCGAATCCATGTTGCCGGCCGTGACGCCGAAGAACAGGTTCGGCCGGCCCAGCGCCCGGAAGGGCTCCGCGCTTTGCCAGTCGGGCTGGGCGATGATCCCGACCCGAAAACCCTGCGCCTCCAGGGCGCGGCCGATCAGCGCCATGCCGAAGCTCGGATGGTCGACGTAGGCGTCACCGGTGACGACGATGACGTCGCAACTGTCCCAGCCAAGCGCCTCCATCTCGGCGCGGCTCATCGGCAGGAAGGGCGCGACGCCGAAGCGCCTGGCCCAGAAGGGCCGGTAACCGGTCAGCGGCTTGACCGGCCGATAGGCATCGGCCTCGACCACGGCGGCGCCGGCCGCCAGGCCGGAAGGTGCCGGAGGAGCCTCGCTGGAGCCGGCGGAAGCGGTCGTGGAAATGGTATCCACCATCAGTACATGGGTATCGCGGCGCGCGCGCAACCCTGGATGATATCCCGCCGTCGCCGGTGTCCCTCTGGCGGAGAAATCCGACTACCCGCCCCCACTCCCTCCGGGAGAGGGCGATAGGCCGGCGTCAGGTGGCCGACACGGCACCGGCCTCGCCAGCCGCCGCGCGGCGCTGCGTGTGGTCCTCGGCCAGGAACATGTACATGGCCGGCACGACGAAGAGGGTGAACAGCGTGCCCACCGACAGGCCGCTGGCAACCACCCAGCCCATCGCCTGGCGGCCCGCGGCACCCGCGCCCGACGCGACGGCCAGCGGGAACACGCCCAGCACCATGGCCGCGGTCGTCATCAGGATGGGGCGCAGCCGCACGCCCGCCGCCTCGATCACCGCATCGAACTTGGCGTGCCCGGCGCGCTGCAGGTCGTTGGCGAACTGCACGATCAGGATGCCGTGCTTGCTGATCAGGCCCATCAGCGTCACCAGGCCGACCTGCGAGTAGATGTTGAGCGTCGAGAACAGGTTGATGTAGATGAGCGCGCCGAACAGCGCCAGCGGCACCGACGCCAGGATGACCAGCGGATCGCGGAAGCTCTCGAACTGCGCCGCCAGCGCCAGGAACACGATGATGATCGAGAAGGCGAGCGTGATCGCGAAGCCGCCGGTCTCCTTCATGTACTGGCGCGATTCGCCCGAGTAGTCCACCGAATACGACGACGAGCCCACCTCGGCGACGGCATCGCGCAGGAACTGCAGCGCATCGCCCTGCGACACGCCCTGCGGGGCGGCGTTCACGCCGCCCAGCGTCACGGAGTTGAGCTGCTGGAAGTGCGTGACGGTCTCGGGCACCACCCTGGTCTCGAAGTGGGCCACCGTCGACACCGGGATCGTGTTGCCCGCCGGCGTGCGGATCTGGTAGTTCAGCACCTGCTCCGGATTGAGCCGGTCGACCTGCTGGACCTGCGGAATGACCCGGTACGAGCGCCCCGAGATGGAGAAGTAATTGACGTAATTGCCACCCAGTGCGCCGCCCAGCGCCGCGCCGACGTCGCCCTCGGTGAGGCCGAGGTTGGCGATCAGGTCGCGGTCCACCACCAGCGTGCTCTGCGGCTTGTCGATCTTCAGGTCGCCGTCGATGAAGTAGAACTTGCCGCTCTTGCGCGCCTTGTCGAGCACGGCCTGGGCCACCTCGTTGATGTTGGCGAAGGGCTCGGTCGAATTGATGACGAACTGCACCGGCAGGCCCTGCGAACCGGGCAGCGCCGGGAACTGGAACGCCGCCACCCGTGCGCCCGCAATGCCGTTCCACTGGCCCTGCAGCACCTGCTGGATCTGGGTGGCGCTGCGGGTGCGCTCGTCCCAGGTCTTGAGCAGCATGCCGCCGAATCCCTGGTTCACCGTGGGCACGCCGGACAGCTGGAACATCTGCTCGTATTCGGGCAGCTGGCTGGCCACCTCGAAGAGCTGGTGCGTATAGCGGTTCATCTGGTCGGCGGTGGCGTTGGGCGGGCCGATGAGCTGGTACAGCACCACGCCCTGGTCCTCGCTGGGGGCCAGCTCCGTGGCGGCGGTCTTGAAAAGCAGCACCGCCCCCAGCAGGATGAAGCCGCCGAAGATCAGCACCACCGGCCACGTCAGCAGGATGCCGCGCAGCAACCCCTGGTAGCCACGGTGCAGGCGGTCGAACTGGCGGTCCAGGTACACCGCGAAGCGCGACTGGGCGCCGCTGGACGTGAACAGGCGCGAGCACATCATCGGCGACAGGCTCAGCGCGATGATCCCCGACACCGTCACCGCGCCGGCCAGGGTGAAGGCGAACTCCGTGAACAGGGCGCCGGTGAGGCCGCCCTGGAAGCCGATCGGGATGTACACGGCCACCAGCACGACCGTCATCGCCAGGATGGGGCCGCCCAGTTCGCGCGCAGCCACCAGCGCCGCCTCGATGGGCGACTTGCCCTCCTCGTTGATGTGGCGAAAGACGTTCTCCACGACGATAATGGCGTCATCCACCACCAGCCCGATGGCGAGCACCAGCGCCAGCAGCGTCAGCAGGTTGATCGAATATCCCATGATCAGCATGACGAAGAAGGTGCCGATCAGCGACAGCGGCATGGCCACCAGCGGCACGACGACCGCGCGGAAGTTACCCAGGAACAGGAAGATGACCACCGTGACGATGAGCAGCGACTCGACCAGCGTCTTGATCACCTCCTGGATCGAGGTGTTCACGAACTTGGTCGCGTCGTAGACGATCTTGCCGGTGATGCCGGCGGGGAATTGCTGCTGTATGCCCGGAAAGGCGGCGCGCACGCGCTGCGCCACGTCCAGGAAGTTGGCCTCCGGCGCCACCTTGATGCCGATGAACACCGAGCTGCGGCCGCTGAAGGCCACGTTCAGGTCGTAGCTCTCGGCGCCCAGCGTGACAGTGGCGACGTCTTCCAGGCGCACCAGCGTGCCGTTGGCCTGCTTGACCACCAGCTGCTTGAATTCGTCGACGCTGTGCAGGTCGGTGCCGGCGCGCAGGTCGACGGTGACCGTCTGGCCCTTGCTGGCGCCGAGCGTCGCCAGGTAGTTGTTGCTGGCCAGCGCATTGGTGACGTCGGTGGCGGTGAGCCCGTGGGCGGCCAGGCGGTCGGCGTCGAGCCAGGCGCGCAGCGCGAACTGGCGGCCGCCCAGGATCTCGGCGGTCTGGATGCCCTCGATGGCGTCGAGCTTGGGCTTGACCACCCGCACGAGGTAGTCGGTGACATTGTTGCTGGGCAGGGTGTCGCTGTAGAAGCCCATGTACATCGCGTCGGTGGTCTGGCCGACCTGCACGGTCATCACCGGCTGCTGCGCCTGCGGCGGCAGCTGGTTCTTCACCGAATTCACCTGGGTGTTGATCTC
>JBBINW010000156.1:0-4016 GCA_037443665.1 Betaproteobacteria bacterium | reverse complement strand
TGATCGATACCTGCGGCATGTCGCAGCGCGATCCGCGGCTGGGCGAGATGCTGGCGATGCTCGACGAGGTGCGCTTCGGCGACCAGCCGGTCAAGCGCGTGCTGCTGATCAACGCGGCCTCGCACGCCGAGACGCTGGACGAGGTGGCGCGTGCCTGGCGCGTGGAGACGGCCCAGGGCGCGATCCTGACCAAGGTCGACGAAGCCGCGCGCATCGGCGGCGCGCTCGACGCGCTGATGCGCTTCCAGACCCCGCTGCTGGGACTGACCAACGGCCAGCGCGTGCCCGAGGACTGGCACCCGGGCAATCCGCCGCTGCTGGCGCACATCGCGCTCAAGCCGCTGGGCGCCGCCTTCTCGCTGGACAGCGATGACCTGCGCTCGATGTCGCGCCCGGGAGCCCTGCTTGCCTAGCCTGCTGGTGGACACGGCGGCGGCCGTCACGCCGGCGCCCGTCGCGGACCAGGCCAGCGGCCTGCGGCGGATGTTCGCCGCCGCCGCCCCGCGCTGCACGCTGGTGCTCGTGCCGGCGATGCGCGCTCCCGGCCAGGCGCAGGCCCTGGCGCAGCGCCTGCAGCGGGCCGCGGCGCTCGACGGACCGACGCTGCTGATCGACGCGGCGCGTAGCCAGGTGGCGGTGGCGCTGGAGATGAAGCTGCGCTACGACCTGGAACATGCGCTGGCCGGCGACTGCGGCCTTGCCGATGCCTGCGTGCCGGCCGGGCCCGACCTGTGGATCCTGCCTGCGGCGCGGGCACTCGACCGCGCAATGGGCGAGGAGCGCCACGCGCGGCGGCTGGCCGCGGCCATCGAATCGCTGGCGCACGATCTTCACCATGTCGTCATCATCCTGCCGGCGGCGCGCGTGGCCTGGGTGCGCCACCTGCCCGCGGCGCTGCGCCAGCACGAGACGCTGATTCCGGTGGCCAACGGCGGGGAGACCAGCGCCGCGGTCCTCACGGCGGTGCGCCAGGCCATGAGTGACGCGCAGATCCAGACTTTTCACCTTCTTTTTCCGGGTATGGGGGAGGCGGCAGCCGGTAGGCTGCTTTCCGGGATGGCAGCGATCGCGCAGCGCCACTTCGGCGCGCGCCTGCTGGCCGCGCCGCCGCTGGCGGACGCGGTGGGCTCGCCGACCCGTGCCGATGCAGGGCACCGACCCGTGGAGAGTGTGTTTTGAAGAACGACGCTTTCGTCTACAACGCGCGCGGCACGCTCGAGCGGCAACAGGATTACGCCAAGCAGTACGCCCCGCTGGTGCGGCGCATCGCGCACCAGATGATCGCCAAGCTGCCGGCCAACGTCGAACTCGACGACATGATCCAGGCCGGCATGATCGGCCTGATGGACGCGGTGAACCGCTTCGAGGAATCCCAGGGCACGCAGTTCGAGGTCTACGCCGCCAGCCGCATCCGCGGGGCAATGCTCGACGAACTGCGCGCCGGCGACTGGCTGCCGCGCTCGGCGCGCAAGAGCCAGCGCGACATCGAGAACGCCATCCATCGCCTCGAGCAGCGCCTGCAGCGCGCCCCGCAGGAGGGCGAGATCGCGCAGGAACTGCATCTCTCGGTGCCCGACTACCAGGAACTGCTGGGCGACGCGCGCGGTGCGCAGCTGGTCTACCTGGACGACCTGGGCGGCGGCGGCGACGGCGACGATTACCTGGAACGCCACATCGCGCAAAGCGGCGGCGAACCGCTGGAGATCCTGCGCGACAAGCGCTTTCGCACCGCGCTGGTGGCCGCCATCGAGGACCTGCCCGAGCGCGAAAAGCTGCTGATGAGCATGTACTACGAGCAGGACCTGAACCTGCGCGAGATCGGCGCCGTCATGGGAGTCACCGAGTCGCGCGTATGCCAGCTGCACAGCCAGGCCGTCTCGCGCCTGCGGGCCAAACTCAAGAGTTGGTAGCCACTTGCGGCGCATTCCCCCGCCAGGCCCGGCGTGCGGCAGGAAACCTACCCCATTTTGCGTGATCAGCCGGCGCCGGCTTGGGAAAGAATGACGCTGATGTCGACGGCGGTGCCCGGGTACCGGCCGCACGCCAGGCAACGGACAGGCAATCGGGAGTCTGCATCATGGGTGTAATGGAGCGTTTCGACGCTGCCGGCAAGGTCCACGCGAGCGAGTACCTCACCTTCCGTCTCGACACCGAGGAGTACGGGATCGACATCCTCAAGGTGCAGGAGATCCGCGGCTACGACACCGTCACCAAGATCGCCGGGGCACCGGCATTCATCAAGGGCGTCATCAACCTGCGCGGCGTTATCGTGCCGATCGTCGACTTGCGCATGAAGTTCAACCTCGGCGAGGCGCGGTACGACGCCTTCACCGTGGCCATCATCCTCAACCTTGGCGGGCGCGTGGTCGGTGCGGTGGTCGATTCGGTCAGCGACGTGCTCGAGCTCGACCCCGCGCAGATCAAGGCGGTTCCCGATTTCCGCTCGCTGCTGGACGCCGACTTCATCACCGGCCTGGGCAGCGTCGGCAACGGCGACGATGCCCGCATGCTGATCCTGCTCGATATCGACCGCCTGATGTCCAGCGAGGACATCGCCCTCATCAACAAGATCGCGGCCTAGGCGCAGGCCGGCGCACATTTCCCCTGGGGTGCCAACATGCTGAACCGGATATCCATCTACAAGCGGCTGCTGGCCGCCTTCGTCTTCATCGCGATGATCGGCGCCGCCGTCGGGACCGTCGGCGTGCTGAGCACGGCCCGCATGAACAGCCGCGCGCAGCTCACCTACGACGAGGACCTGACCGGCCTGAAGTTCGCCACCCGCGCGGAAACCGCGGTGGTGTCCTCCGGGCGTTCGCTCGAGGCGGCCATCCTTGCGCCCGACGACGCCACGCGCAAGGACCTGCTGGCCGAGGCCCGCCGCTTCCACGACGACGCCAAGGGGGCCCTCGACAAGGCGATGCCACTGTTCGACAACGAGCAGGGCCGGGGCCTGTCGGACCTGGCGCAGAAGATGTTCGCCGACTACAGCAATGCCTTCGACGACCTGGCCAAGGTCGTCGAGACCAAGAAGATCGGCGACAACATGTATGCCTCGACGCTGCTCTTCGGCCCCTTTGCCGATTCGCAGGTGCCGGTAGCCACGGCCCTCCACGCGATGGTCGAGTGGAAGGTCTCGAGTTCCAAGGACAACGCCGACGACACCGCGGCGGCGTTCCGCGCCAGCACCTCGATCGTCATCGCCCTCACGGCCGTCGCGGTCGTGGTGGCCATCGCGCTGGGCGTGCTGCTGGCCCGCTCGATCGTCGGCCCGCTGCGCCGCTCGATCACGGTGGCGGACGCGGTTGCCGCCGGCGACCTCAGCACCGAGATCGTCCCCGAAGGCCGCGACGAGGTGGCGCACCTGCAGTCGGCGCTGCGCGACATGGTGCTGAGCCTGCGCAAGGTCGTCACCACGGTGCGCCTGGGCGTGGACTCGGTGGCGGTCGCCTCCGGCCAGATCGCCACCGGCAACCAGGACCTGTCGATGCGTACCGAGCAGCAGGCCAGCAACCTGCAGCAGACGGCGGCCTCGATGGAAGAGCTTTCGAGCACCGTCAAGCAGAACACCGAATCGGCCCGCCAGGCCAACCAGCTGGCCGCCGCCGCCTCCGAGGTCGCCGGCCGCGGTGGCCAGGCGGTCGGCCAGGTGGTCGACACGATGGGCCAGATCCAGGCCAGCAGCCGCAAGATCGCCGAGATCATCGGCGTCATCGACGGCATCGCCTTCCAGACCAACATCCTCGCGCTCAATGCCGCCGTGGAAGCGGCGCGCGCCGGCGAGCAGGGCCGCGGCTTCGCGGTCGTGGCGGGCGAGGTGCGCAACCTGGCCCAGCGCAGCGCGCAGGCCGCCCGCGAGATCAAGAGCCTGATCGCCGACTCGGTCGACAAGGTCGAGAGCGGCTCGCGCCAGGTCACGGAGGCGGGCAAGACCATGAAGGACCTCGTCACCCAGGTGCGCCGCGTGACCGACCTGCTGGGCGAGATCGCCTCGGCGACGCTGGAACAGAACTCCG
>JBBINW010000155.1:0-4249 GCA_037443665.1 Betaproteobacteria bacterium | reverse complement strand
ATGCACGAGCTGCTGGCCCGCGGGCCGGCGAACAGGCTCGAGGAGCTGCGCATCGAGCTCTACGAGAAGGTCAATGCGCTGGGCATCGGCGCCCAGGGCCTGGGCGGGCTGACGACGGTGCTCGACGTGAAGATCGCGACCTTCCCGACGCACGCCGCGAGCAAGCCGGTGGCGATGATCCCGAACTGCGCCGCCACGCGTCACGCCCACCTCGTGCTCGACGGCAGCGGCCCGGCCTTCCTCGAGCCGCCGAGCCTGGACCTCTGGCCCGACGTCCAATGGGCGCCCGACTACAACAAGAGCCAGCGCGTCGACCTCAACACGCTGACGCCGGCGCAGGTCGCGGCCTGGAAGCCGGGCCAGACGCTGCTGCTCAGCGGCAAGATGCTGACCGGCCGCGACGCCGCGCACAAGCGGATCCAGGAGATGCTCGACCGCGGCGAGAAACTGCCGGTGGACTTCACGAACCGCGTCATCTACTACGTCGGCCCGGTCGATCCGGTGCGCGACGAGGTCGTCGGCCCGGCCGGCCCGACGACGGCCACGCGCATGGACAAGTTCACCGAGATGATGCTGGCCCGCACCGGGCTCATCAGCATGATCGGCAAGGCCGAGCGCGGCCCGGTCGCCATCGAGGCGATCCGCAAGCACCGCAGCGCCTACCTTATGGCGGTCGGCGGCGCCGCCTACCTCGTCGCCAAGGCGATCAAGGGCGCGCAGGTGCTGGGCTTCGCCGACCTCGGCATGGAAGCGATCTACGAGTTCGACGTCGTCGACATGCCGGTGACGGTGGCCGTCGATTCGTCGGGGACGAGCGTGCACCACACCGGCCCGGCCGAATGGCAGGCGAAGATCGGCAAGATCCCGGTCAACGTGGCTTGAACCGGCGCCGTTGAACCAGCGGTGTCGCAATATTTCGAAGTCCACCCGCAGAACCCGCAGCCCCGCTTGCTCAAGCAGGCGGCGGCCATCCTCCAGGCCGGCGGCATCGCCGCGATCCCGACCGACTCGAGCTACGCGCTGGTGTGCCGGCTCGACGACAAGGCGGCGGCCGAGAACCTGCGCCGGGTGCGCCAGGTCGACGACAAGCACCACCTGACGCTGCTGTGCCGCGACCTGAGCGAGCTCGCGAGCTACGCCCGCGTCGACAACCGCCAGTACCGGCTGCTCAAGCTCGGCACGCCCGGGCCCTACACCTTCATCCTCGAGGCGACCAAGGAAGTGCCGCGGCGGCTGTCGCACCCGTCGCGGCGCACCATCGGCCTGCGCGTGCCCGACCACCGCGTGACGCAGGAGTTGCTGGCGCTGTTCGGCGAACCGCTGCTGGCGACGACGCTGATCCTGCCCGGCGAGACCGAGCCGTTGAACGACGCCAGCGAGATCGCCGACCGCCTGGGCAAGTCGCTGCAGGCGGTCGTCGACGCCGGCGCCTGTCCGATGCAGCCCACGACGGTGATCGACCTCAGCGGCGACGCGCCGGCCCTGGTGCGCCAGGGGCGCGGCGACCTGGCGCGGCTGGGGCTGTAGGCGGCGGCCCGCCGGACCCCGGCTAGCCCTGCCCTTTACCCGCAAGTAGCGACATTATCCGAGGTCCAATCTCGAAGCGAGAGCCCTTCGCAGAGCGATTGCAATTCCGAATAGCCTTGCCACATGATCTGGTGGCCTGGATGTGGGTCTTTGGCACGGCCGATGTATCCGCCGAGTCGGGCTACGAGAAGGACGGCATCGCCGAGTCGAATGGGCTTTGCGATTCCTTTTTTTTTGCATAGGCCTGCAGCACTTCAATCTCGGCGTCGGAGAACAAGACCTCGGCTGGAAGGTCCGGGCATTCTCGGCCCAGGAGCGTCATGAGCATGATTCGCCAGGCAATGACGAGATTGATGGCGATGGCGCGCTTGAGCCGCTCGGCCGTCTTGTGCTGCAAAGCCTCGATACGGCAGCCACTTTTCAACACCCGATGCCAGTCTTCGATGCGCCAGCGCAGGCAGTACCAGCGCAGGCATTCCTGGGCTTGCTCTGCCGCGGTGATCTCGCAGGTCGTCAGCAGGAACCACTCCAGCGGTGGGGTTTCGGGCGGCGCAGACGACTCCAGGACATGGACCACCGTGAGCTTGAGGGCCTTCTTGCCTTGCAGGTGCGAGGGAGCGCGGAGCTCGATCTGGCGGTAGCGCAAGTCGACGTTTGCGGCACGCTCGGCGTGGCCGGGGCGCGCCTTTTGTTTGCTCTTCTTGGCCCGAGCGCTCTGTCGAGGCACATGGATGCGGAGCTGGCCTTGGACAGGGCTTTGTCTGATGAACTCGAAGAGGTTGCCATCCTCCCCGGTGGCGCGGTCATGCTTGGCACGCACCAGCAGATCGACGCGACCGCTTTGACGCTGCTCGTCGAACAACTCGAAGAAGTCCGCCTCGCGATCCATCACGCAAACCTGGCGTGTATCAGGCAGCGAAGCTGCCAAGTCGTTGCACTGGCGAAGTCCCTCGATCCATGCGAAGGTCTTCTTCTCCTGGATCGGTATGGCCGAGGAGGCCCGATGGTCGTCCTTGTCTCTGGGCTGCGGTGCCGTGCATTGCGCCCCCAGGACTCCCAGAGGGACGCCGTCCGTGGTCACTGCCAGCGTCGAATGCAAATGCAGACCCCCACTCTTGGCGCCCGTCTGGTTGTTGCCAATGACGCCAAGCCCGTCGCACTGCACCAGACTCGAATAGTTGATGTCGGTGCCGTCCTGGATGCACAGCACGGTGGACTGCGCCTTCATCCGCTGCACGGTGCGGCTGTGGTGGGGGGCCAGGATCGCCTGCATGGTGATCTGCGAGTCGTCGGCTTGTTCGATCAGTCGGTAGTACGCCTTGACGGCCGCCTTGTCGCCTTGAGCGGCACCGCAGAACGCGCGCCCTGGCTGCTCGCCCATCGTGTGAGCGAACTCGGCCAGTCGCTCGTTCATGCGTCGGTCACCCAGCTCCGCGCCTCCAAACTCGTTGCGCGCCCAGTCGTGGCCGTCCAAGCCTTCGGTGACATCCCGCGCCACCACCGCGGGCGGCTTGGCAAGGCCCGGCATTCGGGCGCGCACGGCCGGGTCAAGCTCATAGACATAGATCGTCTTGACCGACTTCGCGCTCAGGTTGAACCTGTCCTGCCGACCGCGCCCTTTGGTCTTGCCGATCTCCAGCCAGTTCGCCGCCCTGTAGCTGGTACCGATGAAGTGCTCCGTGTCGACAAAGCTCTCGACCAGCCAGGGGCGATACCCGTATTGGGCAACGTAATCGTCACCCACGCGCCGCAGGATCATTCCCAGCACGTGCGAAGCCAGGTTCTGGCAACTCACCGAGAGGCGGATGAGAAACCGGCTCATGCCGATGATGCCGTTCAAATGCTGGCGACGCGTAGGGGCGTCCCAGCCAATCCATTGATCGCGATCGGCCATCTGCAGCGCCGACGCCCCGAAGCCGAAACCGCCCAGCCAACCATGCTCGGAGCCGATCAGATAGCGCATCTGAGCGCCCACCAAGGGCCCGGCGCCCTGCGGGTGCTCGCGCAGCATCAACTCGTTCCACACCCGCATCAGATCGATGTTGTCGACGATGACCAGCCTCAGCCCGCGAATCTCACCAACCTGCGCCGGCACGTCGATGGCAAGCGCCACGGGTTGCCCAACACGGCGCGGAGTCGATACCCCGCGGGCCTTTGGCGTCACCGCGGGCAGCGCAAAGTGGCCGGCGCGCTCCAGTTCGCTTAGCGCCTTGGCACAGCCTGAGATCTGCGCGCGCTGTCGCGCATCAAAGAAGCCGAAGTGCAGGCACACCGACTCGGCAACCGATTTCCGGCTCCTATGCTCCGTCTGCGCCAATAGCCCTTGGATGACCTTTATCGAGGCCTCTTGTTTTAGCGTTCGCTTGATTTCGTTCTGTGCATTCATGCCGAACCATAGAGGGTTCGGCAATCAACGTCCAGTGCTGTTACATATGGGTAAAGGGCAGGCCTAGCCGCTCCAGGCCACGGTGTGCAATGTCCTTCCGCGGCCATTCGACGCCTGTCTCCGCGGGCAGGCTTCCTCCAGAGTCAGATCGCAAATCATTCATGACCGTCATTCGACCGTTTCAAGCCGAAGACTGGCCCGCGCTGTGGCCGATCCTGAAAGCCACTTTCGAGACGGGTGATACCTACGCGTATTCTCCCCAAAGCACAGAGGCCCAGATTCGGCATGCATGGATCGACGTTCCGCAGGCTACCTATGTCGCGACCTCGGACGGGG
>JBBINW010000154.1:0-4267 GCA_037443665.1 Betaproteobacteria bacterium | reverse complement strand
AGCAAGGTTCTCAGCTTCAGGATCGACAGGAAAGATGGGTTGGCGGAACGCTCACACTTCAGCGACGGCGGCTGGTGGATCATCGATGACACCGGATTCCCCAAGCAGGGTCGGCACTCGGTGGCGTGGCGCGCCAATACTGTGGAATGCTGGGCAAGCAGGACAACTGCCCCAAGTAGCCGTGAGCGTGTCGCTGGCGAGCCAGGCGGCCAGCCTGCCCGTTGCGTGGCAGTTGTACCTGCCACGCGAGTGGGCCGACGACCCACCTCGACGCGACAAGGCTGGCGTTCCCCAGGCAATGGAGTTCACGACCAAGCCAGCCATAGCACTGCAGCAGATCGAGCATCTGATGGATCAGGGGGCGCCCAAGCATCGCGTCCTGGCCGATGCCGGCTACGGCGTTGACACGGCATTTCGCGATCGGCTCACTGAGTTGGGGCTGCGCTATGCGGTCGGCGTCACCGGCAGTGTGACGGTGTGGCCACCCGAGCGCGAGCCGCTACCGCCAGAGCCGCTGTGCCTCGCGGGCATGTAGGCACCCGACTGCGCCGGGGTGGCTCGCACTCACCCAACCACAACCCGCTATCGGTCAAGACACTTGCCTTTTCGCTCGAGCCCGAGCAATGGCAAACCGTCACGTGGCGCGAGGGCACCAATGCTAATCTGCACTCGCGCTTTGCGCGAATACGCGTGCGAGCAGCGCACCGCGACAACTTGCGCGATGAACTTCGCCCACCTGAGTGGCTGCTCATCGAGTGGCCTGAAGGCGGCGCCGAGCCGCTCAAATATCGGCTGTCAACGCTGCCCGAAGAACTGACGCTTCAGCGCATGGTGTTTGAAACAAAAATGCGCCAGCGTATCGAGCGCGACTACCAGGACCTCAAGCAGGACCTGGGCTTGGGCCACTACGAAGGCCGAGGCTGGCGGGGTTTTCACCATCACGCCAGCCTGAGCATCGCGGCCTATGGCTTCCTGGTAGCTCAGCGACTCCAACACCCCGACGAGACCAGGGGTAGAAAATACTCCGCACAACTCCAAGAACCTGCCCTGCCCACGCATTACCGACCTCGGGGAAGTCCTCCGGGCGCAGCGCCACGTCCCATCCTCCATCACCAGCTTGCAGATCCGCATCGGCGCGCTTCTGGCCCTCACCCTTCCTCGCTGCCCGTGCTGCTGCGGCCCTTGGGAGAGGCAAAATTAGTAGCACAGTAAGACTAGCGGCGATGCACGCCGCGCCGTCGCGCTTCGACCTGGTCGTGACCGACCTCAACATGCCCGGGCTATCGGGACTTGAACTGGCGCGGTCGCTCGCACTCTCGCATCCGCATCTGGCTGTGATGCTGACCTCTGGGCTGGTCACTGCGGAGCTGCGTACGCAGGCGCGTGAGTGGGTGTTACCGAGGTGCTGGAGAAGGAGAACGTCCTCGAAGGACTGCCGCTGGCGGTACGCCGTGCGCTCGACTTCTGGGCGCCGGCAGGACCGGGCGCAACGCCGCCGCGCGCATAGGCAGGGCCACGCCTGCGGATTTCTGTCGATGGCAGAACAGTCGTGTCGCAGCCTTCACTCGACGGTCCAATTCACTCTGGAAGCGGTGCGCGTCATCGAAAGCTTAGGCCGGGGCGCGCGACCCGGCCAAGGCCAGTCGGCTTGCCCCGCGCCCGCGATTGACGAGCCTGCGCTCCGCAATGCAATCGCCGCGCAAACCCGATCACGAGCCCCAGTGACCGACCACTCGCAAGGGGCTCAGCGCTACGATGCTGGCCGCTATCGAGCTCAAGCGAACATTCGGCGACGACGGACGAATGTCAGCGGTCTGGCCGATACCGACCGTTCAACGCGCGGTGGTGGTCGACATTCCGCTTCCGGCCAGGACCGTCGGCAGTGGAGCCTCGGCGCGACACGGCCGGGCGCCACACATCGCGGCTCGTCGGCTCCTTCCCGGCACCCTTCTGTGAAATTGGATTTCAATCTCCAGTCGATGGACCAAGGCGCCGCTCGCACCAGGTCGCCTAAGGTCGCCCGCGCAGGTCGTCTCTTCGACAGCAAGACTGAAACGACTGGGACGGGACGCAGTGCCCGGCCGGCCCGTCAACTCAGAAACGCAGTCGCCTTCACTGGTGCGGCTGCAAATCGTTACGTGGTTCTCCCGGCGCGCCGCCAACCTGCACTGCAGGTTGCGCGTTAGAGAGTCATCTCAGGAAGGAGCTCGATCATGTCCGTACCAAATGACCGTCCTACCACCATGGCAGCGCGCCCCCGGACGGCATTGATGGTTGCTGGCGGCCTCGGTCTCGCCGGCGTCGGCTTGGCGGCCGGGATGCTGCTACGCAGCCCGGCACCGACTGCGCCCGGTACCGCCGCCGCGGCCAGCACCGCGGCAGCCGCGAGCGACGCCGGGTCGGCAAACGCCGCGCAGGCGGCGACAACGTCCGACCGGCGGGCCCCCAACGGCCATGAATCCCGCCGCGAAGCCCGCCGCGAGTCGTCGCGGCCTAGCGGAGACCGGCAGGTGGCCCGGGCCGAGATGCCGCTGGCGACACAGCCGGCCACGGTTTGTGCCGACTGCGGCGTCATCGAGGGCGTGCGCGCGGTGCAGCGCGAAGGCCGGGGAAGCGGACTGGGTGCCGTGGCCGGGGGCGTGCTCGGCGGCGTTGTCGGCCACCAGCTCGGCGGTGGCAGCGGCAAGACCGCGCTGACCTTGCTCGGCGCCATTGGCGGCGGCCTAGCCGGCAACGAGGTCGAGAAGCGCCAGCGCACCGAGACGGTCTACGAGGTCCGGGTGCGCATGGACGACGGCACGCTGCGCACCATCACCCAGGCCAGTGCACCAGCCCCGGGCACTCGGGTGACGGTGGATGCGCAGGGTCTGCATGCCGCCGAGCAAACGCCAGCGCCCGGCTACTCGCGGACCTCGAGCAAAGGGGCCTCGTGAACCTGGACCGTTCGTGCGCATAGGTGCCATCGCGGGCGCGGACAACCGAAGTCCCACGGGGCCCGTTGAGGATGCATCGGCCCTCTCGGTGAAGGCGCGGAGGTTCGCGATGAAGAACCACGCCAAGTTCGTTCCCGTCGTCGTCGCGCTCGGCTTTGCGGCCAGCGCCAGTGCGACCGAGTATGGCACCGTCGTGTCGTCGACACCGATCGTCCGTTCCGTGCCGGTGGCACAGCGTGAATGCGTGGACCAACCGGTCGTCTACCGGGCGCCCACGAGCGGAGTCGGCGCGTTGATCGGCGCGATCACTGGCGCCGCCATCGGCAACAGCGTCAGTGGCGGCAGTGGCCGCGTGGCCGCCACAGGCGTTGGGCTGATCGCCGGTTCGGTCATCGGCGACCGGGTGGAGGGCGACGCGATGCCGCCAGTCGCCTCGACGGTCAGCCAATGCCATACCGTCACCCGCTACGAGAACCGCACCGTCGGCTACGACGTGGTCTACGACTACCGGGGCCTGCGCCGACAAGCGCAGTTGGCCCAGGCGCCCGGCGACCGGATCGCGCTGAACGTGGCCGTCGCGCCGGCCGACGCCTGGACGGCAGGCGATGCCGAACCGCCGGCGGTCGCGTACACAGCACCCGCCTACACCCAGCCCGTCTATGCCCAGCCGGTCTATGCCCAGCCGGTCTACGCCGAGCCGGTCTATGCACCGCAGCTCATCGTGAACCCCTGGCCGCTGGTCGGCTACGGCGGCGACCGGCGCTGGCAGGAGCATCACCACGGCAGCTGGAACCACGACGATCGCGACGATCACGACCGCAGCGACGGCTGGCACGGCCGCTGACCTTGTGGCGGCCAGTAGCCGGCCGGGTCGCGTGCGGCCCCGCGGCCCGCGCCGGCCTTCTGGCGCTTCGGTTCGGCTGTACGGCGCTGGCCAGGCAGGCTGTCAGCACCGCAACTACTTCGACGCCTCTCGGGTTCAGGCAACTCCGGCTCATGTGCTGGGTCATCACTCCCGGGAAGTCCGCTCCTGCCCAGTCGTGGGGAGGCGGCCTCGACGCCACACGCCGTCACGGACTGGTTCCGGCTGGCCGTGCAGACAGGTGCATCATTGGCGCGTTGCGTGAAGAAATGTTGCTCCCTACCGCTAGTAGGCCAGCGCTCAACGCACGTCTCCTGTCGCCCCCCCAACCAACAACACCGTGGAGAGCGTTACCCATGAAATCAGTCGTCTCGACCCTGGCACTGACCTGCGTGCTCCTCGGCAGCTCTGCCGTCCTTGCCCAGGCTCCCGCCACGGCCCCGGCCGGCTCGACCGGTCTGTGCAAGGACGG
>JBBINW010000153.1:0-4407 GCA_037443665.1 Betaproteobacteria bacterium | reverse complement strand
CCGTTGTTCGTCAGCGTGCCGCCGGTCAGGCTGTAGGTGCCGCCCGCGAAGCCCAGAGTGGCACCGGACGCCACCGTGAAGTTGCCGCTGCTGGTGCCGCCACCGGCCACGTCGAAGGTGCCAGCGTTGACCTGCACCGCCCCGGTATTGTTGAACGCGCCGTTGGTCTGCGTGGTGCCCAGCCCGCTGCGGACGTAGGTGCCCGCGTTGTTGACCACGCCGTCGCTGTGGTTGCCGAAGTAGCGCGTCTGGCCGGCTGATGTCGTGCCCGCATCGGTGAAAGTGGTCCCGGAAGCGATGTTGACGGTGCTGGTGCCTTGCCCGCCGCTGTAGATGGAGATGCTGCCGGTTCCCGCGCTCCAGGTCGCACCGCCGTTCAGGTTCAGCGTGCGGCCGTAGTAGATGTACTGCGCCTGCGTGCCGTCGAAGGTCGCCGCGCCTGTGACGGTGGTCGTGCCGCCGCCCTGGCCGTTCTCGCCCATATAACCGGAACCAAAGCTGAGTGACCCTACGGTCACGGTGCCGGCGCCGCTGAGCGTGCCCCCAGACATCGTCAGCGCCGACATCGTCGACGTCCCGTTCAGGCGCAGACTGCCGCCCGAGAGAGCCGTGTTGGCCGCATTGGAGTAGGCGTTAGTGACCGCCAGGATGCCGCCCGTCACCCCGAAGGAATTGCTGCCCGAGACGGACAGCGAATTGATCGTCAACGTGCCCGTGCGGTACGTGACCGTGTTCGTTCCGCCCACATTGATGACGACATCGTCGCCTGTTGCGGGGCCGCTCGTGTTCGGGGACCAGGTCGTGCCATCCCAGTAGCCTGTTGTACCGGTCCAGGTGTCAGTGACGGCTTGCGCACCCGGACAACCCATCGCTGCGACGGCGGCTGCTACCGCAGTGCGGCGGAATTGAATCGAATTCCAGATGCGGCGCATGGTCGCCTCCCCGTGCAATGATTCTGAATGCAGGCTGCCGACGCGGCCTTCGCCGAAACTACGCCCAAGCTTTCAGTAGGTCTCCGTCGAAGCACTTTCCAGGCCCAGGCCTGATCAGCAAATAGAACAAGAGCCTCGATACTGATGACAACTAGAGATGTAAAGCGTGCCGACAGCTGGCTCGACCGCTGCAAGCCCGAAACGGCATGGAACTCGGCCGTCGTTTTGGATCAGACGAAGAATCCTGAGGGTCTTGCCGGCTCCGAACCTTCGATAGATTCAATTCATTGCAATGCACCTCCCATCGGTGACGTTCGCGGCGCGCAAGGCCGGTTTCCCGATGTCCACCCGGCCGGCGTTGGCCGCAGCCACGTTCCTGGCGGCGGCAGCCACGGCGCCGCCTGTGCGCGCAGGCGCCTGAGGAACCGAGCGACACAACGCGGCTGGCGGCGGGCGCGCCGGACGGTGCAGCGGTCGTCGAAGTCAGCGGCTGCCACTGCGACAACGCCGTCGGTAGCAGCGGCGCTGCCTCGCAGGGCGTGGTCCGAGCGCCGAGATGCTCGAGAGCCGCCCGCTGCTGCCACCGGGCGAGGCCCGCGAGACCGTACCCGGACCTGGTCATCACCCAGCTTTCGGGCAAGGGCAAGGCCAACCAATGCCGTCCGCGCTGCTTAAACCTTCGACCACGGCACCGCCAGCCCGGTACGCTTCTGCCCGCGGCCCGCGAGCCCCTTGCGCACCAGGCTGACCTTCAGGCGGTCCGCTTGCAACACGGCCGCCAACGGCGCCCCCATCTGCTGGCACTCGGCCAGAACCCGCGCCTTGAAGGCGGTGCCGGGCACGCGTCGCTGCGAGCTGGATGGCGTAGATGCCCACCTCTCTTGATTGGTGGCCGCCATCATCAGGACCGTTCAACACTCCATAAGGAGTGGCGACCCGACGCTCACGAAGGTTCGCCTGCGACAGGATGGGCTTGCTTACGGTCGCCGCTTGGGCGCGCCAAGCTTCGATCGCCCTGATGAAGATGGCGAGCGCTCGCCCCAGCTGAATGCCACTTCTCCGGCCATCGAGCCGTCTTCATCTTGGTTGGTACTCGCCGCTTCCGCGGCCAACGGCGACCGCGCCGGGCCCATCCCAGCCGACTCTGGCATCAGTACGATGGCAACTCCGGGCCTGCGCTGCTAAAGCCGGTGTCTCCGATGCTGGCGCCGGTCGAGGCTGTTTGGCGCGCTCACCCAATGGGGGAACCCAACGAACCGAAGAAGACCGTGCTGGCGCAGGGCAGCGGGGGCGCGATGGTGGCGGACACCATGGGCGGCTGCCTGCATCTGCACTCGGACGAGACGGCCCGCGTCACGCCGCACCGGCAGATCGTGCTATTCGCCGAATTCCTGGCCTCCGCCGGTGTTTTCGACCGCTGGGTGCAGGCCTCCCACTGCACTGCAACGGACCCAACGTATCGCGCCCACGGCATGTGCTGGGCACGCTGATGCTGGGCGTCCTGGCCGGCAGCAGGCACTGCTTTGCACATTGCCGGAGTTCGTGGCGACGCTGTGGCGGCCAAGGCTCTGGGTCGGCGCGGCTTGGTCAGCGAAGACTCGGTACGGCGCGCACTGGCGGCGATCGATCCTGTGGCCAGCGAGCCATGGATGCGCAGCGCGCTGATGGCCAGCCTGGGCCAGCGTGCGCGAGGCCCTGGTCCGGCCATGGGTACTGGACATGGGCGCCACGATCTCAAGGCCCTGCATCGGCGCCAGGAAGGTGCCGAGATCGCTACAACCCTCACAAGCCCGGTCGCCCCAGCCACATCCTGCACACGTTCTGGGCCGGCAACCTGCGCCCGATGCTCGACGCAATACTCAGTTCGGACAAGCAGCGCACCTCGGGCCACGCCTAGGCCGCGATGGCGCGGGGGAGCTGGCACGTGCGCGCGGCCAACCCGCGTGTCCGGCGCGAGACGCTGACGAGCCGGCCGCTGCTGTTGGCGGCCGTGGGCCGCGTCGCCAGCAGCAGCGACCAGACCACCTTGCATCTCTCGCCGACGCACGCCGAAGCGGGGTTGATCAAGTCGATGACCGCCAATGCTCATGCCGGCCATCCAGCACATCAAAGCTGCCGCGGGGCAGTTGCCAAAGCTCGACCGCTGGCAAGCCCGGCTGGCCTACATCTAGCAGCGCATCGTGGGCCAGATCGGCCTGTCGACCCCACCGCCGACGCGCTCGGCGCCCGCGTAATTGCTGTTCTTTACGTTCAGTTCGGCGAAGAACCGTCGTCAGAGGCCCGCCAAGGCGCCTCGAATTCCGCTTCGCGCCGATCAACCCCCGTAACAGCTCAATGCGGCGCCTGATCCGGTGTTGTGCAGCGACTGCCGAGGCAGAAAGCTACTTGGCGACGCCCGATGCCGGCGGAGCAGTACCGGCACCCGCAGGCGCTGCAGCGGGATTGATCGTCACCCCCCGCTTCTTCAATTCCTCGACAAGCAGCCGAGCGTTCGGATTTCCCTTGTCAGCCAGAATCTGGGTCTCGCGCGCAATGGTGTCAAGACGAGTGCGGAAATTACTCGCGTTCTGGACCAGTTGTTCTTGGGCCGTGAGCGCCTGCTGAAGCTGACTACGCTCGCTGAACAGTTGCCACGATTGGAATCCTTGCCAGAGCAGCATCGCCGCTCCAAGTAGCGCGACAGGTAGGAATCCACCGCGATCGGCATCGCGCTGTTCGTGGCGGGACGTGGAGGAATGCAACATGGTCGACTCTGGCATTTTCTGCGCCGAAGCGGGAGCTGCCGGCGGCGAAGCCGTCTGACCCGCAATGCCTGGAGCGCTCGCATTCGGCAAATTGGGGCTCATGGCACTCACTTCTTAGGCGCCGAGGCCGCCTGTGCGGGCGGGTTGACGGTAAAGGTGATTCCTACGCTTTGCAAAAGCGCCTTGAGCTGCTCGTCATTCGTGCGCGCAGACATGTCGGCCAAGGCGCGGACCATGTCGTTGAAAAGGCCCTCGAGCTGCTGTGTCTGCTGGACAAACTGGGCTCTGCCATTGAGATCCGCTTGAAGGGCACGATTGCTTCTGAACGTGATCATGTCGGCGATCACCAAGACGATCAGCACGATAGCCATTGCCGTAGTCAAGCGGAACTGAGTGCGTGTCAAGATCACCTCCTCTTCGTCAGATCCTGGCCGAGTTTCGCACAGGCAGCCGGTGCGGCCCCGTGCCCGGCACCGGAAGACGGTGCGCGGGGACGGGACAACGCGGCGGCGCGCTGCTTTGCAGCCAGACGCTGATCGAGCAATCCTAGACTCTGGATCCGGGCCGACGAAGCCTTGGTTCACCCTCTCGCGTGCCTACGCGCGCGCTGCTTGAGTGCCAAGACTGCGACTGCCAGCGCCGTCAGACCAAGGGTGCCGGGTTCGGGAACGTTGCCGCCACCACCCCCGCCACCGCCGGCGGCGACGACATCGGCCGTCAGCGTCAGGAAG
>JBBINW010000152.1:0-4427 GCA_037443665.1 Betaproteobacteria bacterium | reverse complement strand
GCCGCCGGCGCCGCCGTGGCGGCGGCGCCGGCGGCCGCGCTGTCGATGCGCGCGATGACCTGCCCCGAGACCACGCTGGCGCCATCGGCGACCAGGATCTCGGCCAGCGCACCGGCCGACGGGGCCGGTACCTCGAGCACCACCTTGTCGGTCTCTATCTCGACCAGGATCTCGTCGGCGGCGACTGCCGCGCCCGAGGGCTTCTTCCACTGCAGCAACGTCGCCTCCGAGACCGATTCGGAGAGCTGCGGAACCTTGACTTCAACGATCGACATGGTCTGCCTTGAGGAAATGCGGGCGGGCGGCGTGCGCGCGCGGCCGCCCGCGGGACGCGGGCAAAGGCCCGCTCACTTGTTGAGCACCAATCCCTTGAACTTGCCGAAAGCGGCCTCGACGAGCGCCTTGAGCTGCTCGGCGTGCTTGGCGTAATAGCCCACCGCCGGCGAGGCCGAGGCGGGGCGCCCGGCATAGGCGAGCTTCTGGCCCTCGTTCATGTTCTCCAGCAGGTGGTGCTGGATGTAGAGCCACGGACCCTGGTTCTGCGGCTCGTCCTGTGCCCAGACGAACTCGACGAGGTTCGGATAGCGCTTGAACTCGGCGGCGACGGCCTTGTGCGGAAACGGGTACAGCTGCTCGACGCGGACCAGGGCCACCGAGGCCTCCGCAGTGCGCTCGCTGCGCGCGTGCAGGAGGTCGAAATAGACCTTGCCGGAGCAGGCGATCAGGCGCTTTACCTTCGTCGGGTCGGCAAGCGCGGTGTCGCCGATGACGGTCTGGAACTCGCCGCGTGCCAGCGCCTCGAGGCTGGCGCTGGCATCCTTGTTGCGCAGCAGCGACTTGGGGGTCATGATCACCAGCGGCTTGCGGAACGGCCGGATCATCTGGCGGCGCAGCAGGTGGAAGATCTGCGCGGCATTGGTGGGCTGCGCAACCTGCATGTTGTTGTCCGCCGCCAGCTGCAGGAAGCGCTCGATGCGCGCCGACGAATGCTCGGGGCCCTGCCCTTCGTAGCCGTGCGGCAGCATCAGCACCAGGCCGGACTGGCGCCCCCACTTGACCTCGCCCGACGAGATGAACTGGTCGATGACGACCTGGGCGCCGTTGACGAAGTCGCCGAACTGCGCCTCCCAGATAACCAGGGTGTTGGGTTCGGCAGACGAGAAGCCGTACTCGAAGCCCAGCACGGCTTCCTCGGACAGCACCGAATCGATGACCACGAACGGCGCCTGCTGGTCGGTGACGTTCTGCAGCGGGATGAACGTGCCCTCGCTCCAGCGCTCGCGATTCTGGTCGTGCAGCACCGCGTGGCGGTGCGAGAAGGTGCCGCGGCCCGAATCCTGGCCGGTGATGCGCACTGCATAGCCGCTGGCCACGAGCGAAGCGAATGCCAGGTGCTCGCCCATGCCCCAATCGAGCGGCAGCTTGCCCTCGCCCATCGCGCGCCGGTCGGCGATCACCTTCTCGACCAGCGGGTGCAGCTTGAAGTTCTCCGGGATCTTCGTGAGCCGCTCGGCCAGGCGGCGCAGCTCGCCCAGCGGCACGGCGGTATCGGCGCTGTCGGTCCACTTGCGGTTGAGGAACGGCGCCCAGTCGACGGCGTACTTGCTCTTGAAGTTGGTCAGCGTCGGGTCGACCGTCTGGTGACCCTCGTCGAGCGCCTGGCGATAGGCGCGCACCATCGAGTCGGTTTCGTCGGCGGTGAGCACGCCCTGGGTGACCAGCTTGTCGGCGTACAGCTTGCGCGTGCCCGGGTGGGCGCCGATCTTCTTGTACATCAGCGGCTGGGTGACGGCCGGCGTGTCCTGCTCGTTGTGCCCCAGGCGCCGGAAGCAGATGACGTCGATGACGACGTCCTTGTGGAACTCGTTGCGGAAATCCAGCGCCGTGCGCATCGCCAGCACGACCGCCTCCGGGTCGTCGCCGTTGACGTGCAGCACCGGCGCCTCGATCATCTTGACGACGTCGGAGCAGTACAGGCTCGAGCGCGAGTCGCGCGGGTCGGACGTGGTGAAGCCGATCTGGTTGTTGATGACGATGTGCACGGTGCCGCCGGTGCCGTAGCCGCGGGTCTGCGCCAGCGCCAGCGTCTCCATCACCACGCCCTGGCCGGCGAAGGCCGCGTCGCCGTGCACCTGCACCGCCAGCACGCGGGCGCCGGCGCGGTCGCCGCGCCGCTCCTGGCGGGCGCGCACCGAACCCTCGACCACCGGGTTGACGATCTCCAGGTGCGAGGGATTGAAGGCCAGCGACAGGTGCACCGGACCGCCGTTGGTGGAGACGTCGCTCGAGAACCCGAGGTGGTACTTGACGTCGCCGGCCGGCAGGTCGGCCGCCGCCTTGCCCTCGAATTCGGCGAACAGGTCCTTGGGCATCTTGCCCAGCGTGTTGACCAGCACGTTCAGGCGCCCGCGGTGCGCCATGCCGATGACGATCTCCTCGACGCCCGAGGCGCCGGCGTGCTGCACCAGCTCGTCCATCGCGGCGATGAAGCTTTCGCCGCCTTCAAGCGAGAAGCGCTTCTGGCCGACGTACTTGGTGTGCAGGTAGCGCTCCAGGCCCTCGGCGGCGGTCAGCCGATCCAGTATGCGGCGCTTCTGCGCCGGACCGAAGTTGGGCGTCGAGCGGATCGACTCCAGGCGCTGCTGCACCCAGCGCTTCTGCGTCGGGTCGCCGATGTACATGTACTCGGCGCCGATCGTGCCGCAATAGGTCTGGCGGGCGGCCGCGATCAGGTCGCGCAGCGACATCTGCTCCTGGCCGAAATAGGTATTGGCGGCCGAGAACACGATGTCCATGTCGGCCTCGGTCAGGTCGTAGAAGGCCGGTTCGAGCTCCGGGATCGGCACGCGCTCCTGGCGCTTGAGCGGATCGAGGTCGGCCCAGCGGCTGCCGAGGAAGCGGTAGGCGGCGATGATGGACTGCACGTGCACCTGCTTGCGCGCCACCGACAGGTCGGTGGCGGCCACCGCCGGCCGCAGTGTCCCGGCCTTGGCGCGCATCGCGAAGGATTCGACGATCGGCGCGTGCGCCACGTCGTGGGTCGAGGCATTGCCGTCGGCCGCCGGCACCAGCTGCAGCTGGTCGAAATACGCCCGCCACTTCTCGGGCACCGATCCGGGGTTGTCGAGGTAATGCTCGTAGAGCTCCTCGACGTACGGCGTGTTGCCGCCGAACAGGTACGAGTTGGCCTGGAACTGTCGCATCATGGTGGTCGCCTGCCTTTTCTGACGAGCTTCTCGCCGAAATTGCCCGACCGGCCCCGCCGGTCGATGCTCGCTGCCCCGGATTCCGGTTTCGCGATGTGCCGCACCCTGTAAAGCCCTGCTGCCTATCCTGACGCTGCCGCCATGCTAGCACCGGCGCCCGCGGCGCGACGCGCCGGCATCGCCCGATAAGCGCCGGCAACGCCCCTCTGCGGATTGCGGCACGGGCGCGAGGGGCGGGCGCCGCGCATTCCTAGCGCTGCTCCAGCGGCGGCACGTCGCGGCGCACCGGGCCGACGAACAGCTGCCGCGGCCGGCCGATCTTGTATTCGGGATCGGAGATCATCTCGTTGAGCTGGGCGATCCAGCCCACGGTGCGCGCCAGCGCGAAGATGGCGGTGAACAGCGAGACCGGGATGCCGATCGCCTTTTGCACGATGCCCGAATAGAAGTCGACGTTGGGATAGAGCTTGCGGCTGACGAAGTAGTCGTCCTCCAGCGCGATCTTCTCCAGGGCCATCGCCAGCTTGAACAGCGGGTCCTCGTGCAGCCCGAGCTCGTTGAGCACCTCGTGGCAGGTCTCGCGCATCAGGCGCGCGCGCGGGTCGTAGTTCTTGTACACCCGGTGGCCGAAGCCCATCAGGCGCACGTTGGAATTCTTGTCCTTCACCTGGGCGATGAACTCGCCAATCTTGGCCACGCCGCCCTGGCGCTGCACGTCGTACAGCATGTTCAGCGCCGCCTCGTTGGCGCCGCCATGCGCGGGGCCCCACAGGCAGGCGACGCCAGCGGCGATGGCGGCGAAGGGATTGGTGCCGGAGGAAGCGCACATGCGCACCGTCGAGGTCGAGGCGTTCTGCTCGTGGTCGGCGTGCAGGATCAGGATGCGGTCGAGCGCGCGCGACAGCACGTCGCTGCAGGTGTACTCCTCGCAGGGCGTGGCGAACATCATGCGCATCAGGTTGCCGGCGTACGACAGGTCGTTGCGCGGATACATGAACGGCTGCCCGATGGTGTACTTGTATGCCATGGCCACCAGCGTGGGCATCTTGGCGATCAGCCGGATCGCCGAGATCTGCCGCTGGCGCGGATCGTTGAGGTTCATCGAATCGGGATAGAAGGCCGACAGCGCGCCCACCAGTCCGGTCATGACGGCCATCGGATGCGCGTCGCGCCGGAAGCCGCGCAGGAAGAACTGCATCTGCTCGTGCGCCATCGTGTGGT
>JBBINW010000151.1:0-4476 GCA_037443665.1 Betaproteobacteria bacterium | reverse complement strand
GTTCGGCGCGGATCGTATTACCTGTTTGGTTCCGGCTCTGCCGGCTTAGGATGAATGGGCTTCTGGATGGGTGATCATCAAAAACGGGCCCAGAGGGCCCGTTTTTGCTCAATCTATGGCGGAGTGGACGTCGCCGTGGAGGCCTCAGCGAACTGCAGGCGCCTGCGCGCCCTCGGCGCGACGGTGCGCAAGTCGATCGACACCGTCATCGCGACCCGCTGCATCGTGAGCGGCCATGAACTGCTGCATGCCGACAAGGATTTCGACGCATTCGAGCAGCACCTGGGGCTGCGTGCCGTGAATTGCGGAACCTGACTCGAAGTTCTGGCGCCAGGCACAAGAGATCGAACGCCGCGATCAGGCGGTGACCAGATTGATCCCCACGTCGCTCAGCTCGACGCGCTCATCGGTCGCAGCGTTCCTTCGAGACGACCGGCTCAAGCCCGACTCGTCGCCGATCCGCAGCGCCGCGCCAGTGCCAACGCGCGAGACGCCGCAAACCGAACATGCGCCGCCGGGCGCGCCGCCCACTTCAGGGTCCTCAGACCAGCACTTCGACTAAGCCCGGCTGCGAGAGGAAGTCCCGCGGGCTTGCGGTCGCGCCGTAGGCGCCGGACTGGAAGACCACGACCAGGTCGCCGACTTCGGCCACGGGCAGTTCCATCCGGTCGGCGAGCAGGTCCAGCGGCGTGCACAAGGGGCCGACAACCGACGCCACTTCGCGCGCAATCGAGCCGGCGCGATTACCTATCGTCACCGGGTAGTTCTTTCGCAGCACCTGACCGAAGTTGCCCGACGCCGCCAGATGGTGGTTCAGACCCCCATCGGTGACCAGGAACACCTGGCCGCGCGAAACCTTGCGATCGACGATGCGCGTGACATAGATGCCCGCCTCGCCGACGAGGTAGCGCCCCAGCTCGATGGCCAAGGTCACTCCGGGCATCTCGCCCCGCGCTCGCGAGAGCAGTGCTTGGAGATTCGCGCCGATGGGCGCCAGATCGAGCCGCGTTTCACCAGGGAAATAGGGGATGCCGAAACCACCGCCGAGGTTCAGCAAGCGCACCGGCGCCGGCGCCTTTTCAGCCAGCCGCAGCGCCAGTTCGTAGCTCTTGCGCTGCGCCTCACAGATCGACTCGGCACGCAGGTTCTGCGAGCCGGCGAACAGATGGAAGCCCTCGAACGCGAGATCCAGACGCTTGACCTCGATCAGGGCTGCCGGCACGACCTCGACGTCGAGCCCGAACTGCTTGGGCCCGCCGCCCATCTTCATGCCAGAGCCCTTGAGTTCGAAGTCGGGATTCACGCGCAGCGCCACGCGCGCCGGCAACCCGAGTTCCTGCGACGCGGCCGCCAGCACCGGCAACTCGCGAATCGACTCCACGTTGACCAGCACGTGCGCGGCCACCGCCTGGCGCAGCTCGACATCGCGCTTGCCAGGTCCTGCAAAGCTGATCTCGACTGGATCGGCACCGGCGTCGAGCGCAACCTTCAGCTCTCCGGCGGAAGCGACGTCGACGCCATCCACCAACCCGACCATGAGGCCCACCACCGCCGGCATCGGGTTGGCCTTCATCGCGTAGTGCAGCTTCACCGCGTGCGGCATCG
The DNA here is from genome assembly GCA_037443665.1 of Betaproteobacteria bacterium. Taxonomy (GTDB): domain Bacteria; phylum Pseudomonadota; class Gammaproteobacteria; order Burkholderiales; family Burkholderiaceae_C; genus Rubrivivax. The sequence continues at coordinate 2,871 of JBBINW010000151.1, read as the reverse complement.
CCGCGCGCAGCTCGGCCACACGCTGGCGCAGCAGGCGGCGGTCGTAGGCGTAGAAAGGCGTCTGGCCGACTCGGGCGGCAAGCGTCGTCAGCGTCTGGCCGCCGACGACCAGTTCGCCATCGCGCAGCGCGTATCGGTCCATCGGTGCATGCACCGGCCCCGGCGTGGAAAGTTCGTTGGCCATCGCTGCAGCTTAACCCTGGCGCTCGATCCAGTTCGTCGCCAACAGCTTGCGGTCGATCTTGCCGTTCGGGTTGCGCGGCAGCGGGCCGGCGGCAGCTTCGATGCCAGCCGGCACCATGTAGGCCGGCATGTGGATGCGGCACTGCGCCAGCAGCGCCTCCAGGTCGAGCGCCGCGCTGCCGTCGGGGGCCGTGGCGATGACCCGGATCGACTGCCCCAGCGTCGGGTGATCGACACCGAAGGCCACGCATTCACCCACCAGCTTTGTCGCGTAGAGGATCTCCTCGACCTCGGTCGGGCTGACGCGGTAGCCCGAGGTCTTGATCATCTCGTCGCGGCGTCCAATGAAGTACAGGAACCCCTCGGCGTCGCGGCGCACCGTGTCGCCAGAGAACACCGCGAATTCGGGAAGCTGCAGCCCGGGGTCGCGACCCGGCAGCAGCCTGTAACGCTCCGCCGTCTTCTCGGCGTCGTTCCAGTAGCCCTGGCCGACCAGCGCGCCGCGGTGCACCAGTTCGCCCGGCTCGTCGGGCCCGCACTCGCTGCCGTCCTCGCGCAGCACCAGGATCTCTGCGTTCGGGATTGCGCGGCCGATTGAGTCGGGCCGGCGGTCCACCTCTTCCGGCGGCAGGTAAGTGCTGCGGAAGGCCTCGGTCAGCCCGTACATCAGGAACGGCTTGGCGCGCGGCACGCGCGCGCGCAGCGCCGCCAGCGTCTCGCGCGGCATGCGCCCGCCGGTGTTGGCGAAATAGCGCAGGTGCTCGCCGATCGTTGGCGACCACTCGAGCTGGCTCAACTGGATGTAAAGCGGTGGCACCGCGGTCAAGCCTGTCACCTTCTCGCGCTCCATCACGCGCAGCACGTCGCGCGGCAACAGGTAGTTCAGCAGCACGACCCGCGCGCCGGCGTGGAAGGCGGTGGTCAGTTGGCTGAAGCCGGCATCGAACGACAGCGGCAATGCCGCGAGCAACGTGTCCTGCGGGCCGTTTTCGAGGTAAGACGCAACGCTCTTCGCTCCGGCCACCATGTTGCGGTGGCTCAGCACGACGCCCTTTGGCCGCCCGGTGCTGCCCGACGTGTAGAGGATGGCTGCCATGTCGGCATCTATCACGCGGTGGCCAGGTCGCGGCACGCCGCCGAGCAAGTCGCTCCAAGCCACCAGGGCCACTCCGGCCGGCAATGCGGGCGGCTCGGCGGGAGCTTCGATGACAACCACCTTCCGCAGCGCCGGGCAGCCCGCCAGCACGGGCAGCAGCAGCGCCAGCCGCTCGGGTGAAGTGACGAGCACGCGCACGTCGCAATCCTGCATGATGAACGCCACCTGCTCGGGCTTGAGCAACGGGTTCATCGGCACGAACACGCCGCCAGCGGCGGTGGCACCGAAGCTGGCGATCACCGTTTCGATGCGCTTTTCGAGGTAGATGCCGACCCGGTCGGCGCGCGCCAGGCCCCGGTCGACCGCGCCGGCTGAGAAGGCGCTCACGGCGGCATGAAGTTCGGCATAGCAAGCCGACTGTTTGCCGTAGCAGAGCGCAGCGGCTCGCGGCGAGCGCGCGGCAGCGATGGCGATCAACTCATGGAGCAGCGTCGATTCGGGCATGGCCTGGGCATCCTGCTCGGTTGGACCGGAAATTCAGCGGACTGTAATTGGTGCCCAGGTCGAGGCGGCCGGAACTCGCGTGACGTTTTGCCAGCGCCCATCTCGGGGCCAACCGAAGCGCGCTCTCGGCGACACGAATGGACCGCTCTCCTCCGATGTGCAACCTAGAATCTGCGTCGATCCCAGCCCGCTCGCAAAGACAGGAAGCCGCATGGACATCGTGGACGAATTGAAACCCGTGCTCGACGAAGCACTCAGCCTGAACGGACGGGCTGCAGAGTTCACGCGCGGCACGCACCTTCTCGGCGCGATCCCCGAGTTCGACTCGATGGCCGCCGTCGCGCTGATCGCGAAGCTCGAAGAGCGCTTCGGCATCGCGATAGACGACGACGAGATCGAAGGCAGCACCTTCGCCACGGTCGGCACGCTCGCTGATTTCGTCGCCGCGAAGCTGCAGGCCTGAAGACCACGGTTGCATCCGGTGCAGACAAATGTCGTTCCTGGGGCAAATCCGCCAAGGGAGGCCGTCAGCGCATGGGCTCGGCCATCTCGACGCGCAGGCGCCGGGCAAGAACAGAGCCCAGCGATCAGACCAGGACGAGCTTGAGACCCACGGCACTCAGCACGACCGCGATCATCGGGCGCAGCAGGCTCTCCGACGCCCTGCTGCCGAGCAGCGAACCGAGCAGGATGCTGCGCACGGCCAATGACCCTAAGCTCCGCAGTTGAACCTTCGCCTTGGCCGTTTTCTTCAACGCTGGCAAGGAGTTGAGGCTGTTTGGCACACTCACCCGATGGGTGAAGCCGATGAACCGAAGAAGACCGCGCTGGCGCAGGCCAGCGAGGACGCGATGGTGGCCGACACGATGGGCGGCCGTGTGCACGTGCGCTGGGACGAGACAGCCCAGGCCACGCCGCACGGACAGATCGTGTTCTTCGCCGAATTCCTGGCCACCGCCGGTGTGTTCGACCGCTGGGTGCAGGACTGCCCTCTGCACTACAGCAGCCCCAACGCATCGCGACCGCGCGACGTGCTAGGAGTGTGGGCGGCAGAAATCCGCGAAGCCTACGCGTTCGGTTGGAGCTTG
>JBBINW010000150.1:0-4523 GCA_037443665.1 Betaproteobacteria bacterium | reverse complement strand
CGCATCATGGGCCGGCTCAACAGCGATTTCAGGAACAGTTCGTCCGACACAGCCAACCGCTTCTATGCGGGCTCCTATGGCCGCAACACCGCCGTCCCTGGAATCAGCGACATCGACCTGATTTGCATCCTGCCTTACGAGACCTACGCCCAATACAACGCCTATGGAGGGAACAAGCAGTCGTCGCTCCTGCAGGCCGTTCGGGCGTCGCTCAACAACACCTACCCAAACTCGGCGGTCATCGCCGATGGCCAGATCGTGAAGATCAACTTCACCGACGGCATCACCTATGAAATTGTCCCGGTGTTTCTCAACAAGGATGGGAGCTACACCTACGCGGACTCGAACAACGGCGGGTCGTGGAAGACTTGCAAGCCCAAACATGAAATCGACTCGTTCTTTGAGCGCGATGCCCAAAGCAATCGCAATCTAGTTGTCTTGGGCCGCATGGTTCGGGCTTGGCGCGACAACAACGGCGTCGGCATGTCCGGGATGCTGGTGTCCTTCCGGCAAGCATGCATGATTTTCTCGGCCGCCATTGCTAATTTCCGCCGCCAGTTCAATCTGGTTGGAGATGGCGATGAACGAGAACGGCGGCAAGCCTGGGGCGGCTTCTCTGGAGAGCCTGAGCGAGGTCGCGACGCGCATCCGGCGCTGGCGTGAAGTCCGGCGGCGAGGCGAGCACATTCCGCCGGGGTTCTGGGTGGAGGCAATGGCGCTGGCCCGAGTGCACGGGCCACAGCGCGTCTCGGACGCGTTGGGTCTGAACCTGGAGCGACTGACGCGGCGAATGGAGCGGGTCGGCGGGCCCGGCGGGGCCGAGGAGGCCGTCACGCAATTCGTCGAGGTGTTGGTGCCGCCGACGACGCCGGTGGTAACCCAGGCTCAGGCGCCGCAGTGCGTGCTGGAGCTGACGAATGCGCGCGGCGCGAAGATGCGCGTCGAGCTTGCCGGCAATGGCTTGAGCGCGCTGGCGGGGCTGTGCCGCGCGTTCGTGGAGGCCGCGTGATTCAGCTGACGCCGCACATGCGCATCCTGGTGGCGGTCGAGCCCGTGGACTTCCGCGCCGGCATCGACGGGCTGGCTGCCGTGTGCCGGCGCCGCCTCGAGGCCGACCCGTTCACCGGCTGCCTGTTCGTCTTTTGTAACCGCGCTCGTACGGCGATCAAGGTTCTCGTCTACGACGGCCAGGGCTTCTGGGTCTGCCACAAGCGTATGTCCAGCGGCAAGTTCCCGGTCTGGCCCGGCGGCGCCGGGCCGGCCCGCACGCTGCAGGCCTGTGAGCTGCAGCTGCTGCTGATGGCGGGGGATCCGACGCGAGCCGCCACGGCGCCGGCGTGGCGGGCGTTGAGCGTGGCAGCGTGAGCCGCCTCAGGCGGCGGGTGCCAGTTGCTTCTTGAAGTTCCAGGGCATCCACAGCGAGGGACTGGCCTGCACGTCCGGGGCGCGGGCCTGCAGCGCCTGCAGATACTCGAACGGGTTCACGCCGTCGAGCTCGCAGGTGTGGATGAGGCTCATGTAGATGTCGCCCACCTCGGCACCGCCCATCGTCCTGTAGAAGAGCGAATTCTTGCGGTGACGTATCGCGCGCTTGAGTACCCGCTCACAAATATTGTTGTCCAGCGGGGCACCTTCGCGTCGCAGGAACAGCGTGAGCTCGCCCCAGCGCTTGAGCATGTAGTTCAGCGCGCCGCCCATCTCGGAGTTGGGCTCGATCAGGCGCTCGTCGAGCTGCTCCTGCATCCAGCGCTGCAGCTCCTTCATCGGCGGGCCGCTGGCGGCCTGGTGAAAGGTCAGGCGCTGCGCGGCATTCATCTTCTCCGTGCGGGCGCGCGCATCGTTGCCGTAGACCTCGGCCAGAACCTCGATGACGTGCCTGCATTCCTTGGGGAAGTTCTCCACCAGATCCACGAATTGGCGGCGGCCATGAGCAAGACAACTGCACAGCACGGTGGCGAATTCGGCAGGGATGTTGGCGCTCAGGCCATCGCACATGTGCATCGGCGGATCGAGCTGCGCGGCGCGGTGCGCCAGGACCTGGGCCAGGTTTTTGCCGGCGTGGGCGTGGCCGGTGAAGAACAGCACGATCTTGTGGTCCTGCGCCTGGGCGACGATGCCCGAGGTGTTGATGGCCTTGGCTTCGGGCGCGATGCCGGCCGCCTCGGCCTTGGCGCGCGCGGCCATCAGGCTGAGCACGCGCGCCGGGGTGTCGTCGTTGTGGAGCAGTTCGGCCTGCGCGGCCTGGCGGATGAGTTCGTCGTACGCGTCGCGCGGTCCGGGGATGGCCTTGGAGACGATGTCCCACTGGGTCGCGTCGGGCACCGGCACGTGCATGGACCTCTGCAGGCCTTCGAGCCTGAAAAAGGGCATCCCCGAGCCGTACCTCAGCATCGCGATCATGCTCGCGCAGGCCGTGTCGTACTTGGGTAGCGCCGCCAGCGCCGGGGGCATCTCGGCCGAGAAGACGGCGTCGCACAGCCTGCAGCGCAGGCGCCCGAGCTTGTAGATGGTGGCCACCAACGGGGGCTGGCCGGTCACCTTGACGATGGTCCGGGGCGGGCACTCGTAGACCTTGCCGGCATCGCACTGCGGACAGGCCGCGCCGGGCTGCAGATCCGGACACTCGAGCTCGACGACCGGTGCGCCCTCATAGATCTGGGCGCCGTTGCGCCCGTGGCCCGCTGCAGGCTCGTTGATGGGGCCGGCACCCGCGGCAGCCGGCGTGTCGCCTGTGCTGGGCGACGTCGCGGCAGAGTCGTCCGTCTGGGCGGCAAGTTCGGCGAGCACGTTGCGCTTGTGCTCGGTGCGCGCGCCGAACAGCATCTGCCGAAACCGCTTGATCGACGTCTTGGCGCTCTGCAGCGAGAGCATGACGTAGACGAAGGTGCCGAACACGCGCTCGAGCAACTGGTACTGCTCGGCGGTGAAGGTAGGCCTGGCCTTGGCCAGGAGCTCGTCGAGTTCGGCCTGCGTGGCGTTGACGATCTCCGGGGGCTTCATGCCGCGATCAGCGGCAGGCTCGGCGAGGCCACCTGGGCGAGCCGCTGGCGGAAGTCCTTGACCAGCGGCAACCCCAGCACGTTCTTGATCGAGCGATTGGGCGTGTAGGTGGGGGCGTCCTTGCCGCGTCCGGTCGTCACCCCCAGGTGGACCCAGTTGGCCGCGCGGTAGCAGGTGCCGGCAAAGCGCTGCGGATCGACGAAGGTCTCCAGGAAATAGATCGGATGGCCGTACACGGCTTGCCAGTCGGCCGACAGCCTTCTGGCGATGCGCCCCAGCAGATGCGACGCCAGGTGCGGCACCGACACCCACGGCAAGATCAGGAAACGCGTGTTGTAGGCCAGCAGTCGGATGTTGGTCCGTCGTGACTGGGCAGACCAGCCGATGAAGCGGTCACGGCTGCCCAGGTGCCGCGGCGCCGAGCTCCATGCGAGGCATGCAACCGGCCGGTCGCCTGCAAACACCATGTACTTCAGATGCTCGCCAACGGGCTGCGAGTAAGCCAGGTAGTGATGCTGCTGGAGCAGGCTGTTGAACAACGCCTCCTCGTGCGTGCGACGAACCTGACGGACCTCCAGCGGCCCGAGATCGGCCAAGCTCACGTTCAACGGTGTCTGGTCGAGCGACACCCCTTCGGGCTTCTTGCGCTCGACAAGCGGGTTGCGGTTGACCCAGCGCACGGCCGGCAATTCGATCAAGCCCTGGCGGTGCAGCATCAGCATCATGCCGCGGCACACCATGTCGCGCAGCGCTCCGTTGGCCTGAACCCAGTTCCAGGCTTCGCACAGCTTCGTCGACAGGGCCCGGCGGCTCAGGTCCGGGTGGTCGGCGATGAGCTGGCGAATGAAGACGAGGTCCTCGGGGGTGATGACGCGATGACGGTAGCTCAGCGGGGCTTGCATGCCGGGCAGACTACAGGGGGCGAAAACGGAACGCAAGCTGGGGGGAACCCCAGCAGGCCCGCCGCCCGGAACCAGCCTACGTCAAGCCGTCAAGCTGCCTTACCGGAAGGACACGGTGCGCAAGGCAGTAGTTGCCGACGGTGCCGGACCGTCGCGCCGCGGCATTCCGCATTGTGGAGAGCCGAGCCAGGCTTTGGTTCACAGAAAAACGGTGCAGTTTTCGACTTTAATGGCGAGTTTTCGACTATTTTTGTTCAGATCAAATACTGTTCTGACGAATTAAAGTCCTAAACACCGACCTAGCATCCATGCGGGTTCGCGGCGTTGCAATTTGGCAACACCCGCATGAGTAGTCGTAAACAAGCCCCTGCTCCTTGCCTCGATCGGGACCGACGTCATCAAATAGAGTCGTAAACGACTTACGTTCAACCAGGCGCTCACACGCCCACGCGTCTTGCTGCGAGCACTTGCGTCGTGAATCGCCGCGCATCCGTCATCATTGGCAAGGGCGGCGGGAGTGCAGCGTCAGCGGCCGATGGCGAAGCCGGGGCGAACTCACGCTGCCTGGACGCAAGCTGCCATCGGGTCCTGCAACCGGTGCGGGCATGAATGGCGGCTGTA
>JBBINW010000149.1:0-4568 GCA_037443665.1 Betaproteobacteria bacterium | reverse complement strand
AATTCAATTCAGGTCTTGACAGGAGGGGAAGTCCTTGTAGCGAGCGGTTTAGTCCTCCGAGTGCAGCTGGCCATCAAGAGCCTGCCACGAAGAGCAGCTCCAGGACATCGCGATTCGCTATCTGCACTGGCGCAGCCTTGCGGGACTGGCACGCGGCACGTTCCCAGTCCTGTGCTGGAGACAGGAAGTCAGCGCGAGGCGAACAGCCTCACGTCCCAGATGACTGGCTCCGGCGCGCTCGGGACGATCCCGCTGAAATCGGGATGCTGCGGGTTGATCAGAACGTTCCCTTCCTTGCGCGCTACGACCGATGGAACGATCAGCACCGCTGACCGCAGCTCTCGAATCCAGGCGTCGCCGAATGCCCGTGCAACGCGCAGATCCGCGTGGTCCCAACCCGCAGGCAGGCTCTTCTCGTCCTGTCGCTCGACGGCCACCGCCTGTGCAATGGCAATCCCGAGTGCGACATGGGTGCGCGGCACCCGTCCGATCCCGGCATGGGCAAGGCATTCCAGCATCGCGCCCGCATAGGAGCGGCTGGCGTAGATGACACCTAGGCCCGGTGAATTCCACCGGCCACCGACGAGCGAAGCGCCGACAGCGCTGAATGGGTCGAACCGCCCATCGGCGATGCGCCAAGCCTGCCAAGGCTTCGCCGACGGCTGGCTTGTGGGAGCCGCGTTCGATCTCGCGCCGACCGGCTCCTTACGCCGCGACGCCATAGAACAGCGACCAGAGCAGGTTCTCGACGCGGCGTGCTCCCAGCTCGGTCAGGGCTACCTCGATCGGCCGCTTGCCGCCCAGCATGGCGTGCGCGGTGCGCAGGAAAGCCCGCGCGTCGTCGACACTGCCCCACACGTGTTCAGCAGTTGCGATCACGCGCGCCAAACGCTCGACCCTCTCACCCTCCTGCGGCTTCAAGTCCTCGCCGCGCCTGTGGAAAGTCGCTGACGGGATGACTCGCTGCATCAACGCCGCCGCGTCGGGCGAGGTGCCGTACACATGGCGCGCCACTGCGCCCAGAGAAGCCTTGGGCAGTCCGGCTTCCACCTGCCGGTCCAGTTGCTCGATAGAGTTGATCTTGCGGCGCAAGCCCAGTACCTGAGCGATCTTGCTCGGTTCGACGACGGCAGCATACATGAAGCGCACTCCCACTTGATACATCGCATTCTATCAGCTGGAAACGTCGTTGCCATGCGCCATGGCGCGCGTCGATTCGCACAGCGCTGGCAGACCTCAGCTAGGGATGCGCGCTATGGCTTCGGCGCTCGCGCGAATTGACCCACTTCTGCTCACGAAAACTGACCCACGAGGAGTTGGTTCGCGCGCGCGTTCGGCAGTCCATGGCTGTAGGCACTCAAATGCCGCGCCTACAGCCAAATTCCAGCGTACTTGCCTCTACGCGGCGTCAAGGGTTCGCTTCGCCAGGCTGCGCAAGGCAGCCTGCCCTTGACCCCGCTCCGAGGCGGTTGGCGCGCGCCAACGGTGGGTCAGGTCTTGGTGAGCACACCCGGGTCAGTTTCGATGAGTGTCAAGGCTATGGTCTGCACTTGGCGTCGGACGCGCGCCAAGCTGGACTGAGTGTGAGCAGCCAATTTGATGGGCCGATGATCACGATCGATGATGGGGTTTGGCCATCGCTGAGCGTGATCGGCGACGGTTCCTCGGCGAACGGCGACATCGCGATCAAGCTCAGCGATGTCCATCAAAACCATGACCACAAGCGCCGGCAGCGTTGAAGCTGGCGGCGCTCGGCTTGGATTGGCGGTCGGGCTCAGAACGGTGGGTCGTCGGTGTTGGGCATCGGTTCACCTGATCAGCAAGATGATTCAGCTATCCCAGGTGGTACGTTCCCTTCCGCTGGCTGAAGGTCCCCGACAGGCCCCTCAGCTGGAAGTACGGCAATCCGGCGCTGAACCGGACACGGCCCATGGGCTGCAGCGGCGTCATCAGTGGTCGGCTACTGGAGGGCAGCCTGCAGCACCAGCAGCGCCTTGTCCCAATCGCGGCGCACGGTGCGCTCCGAGACGTCGAGCGCCTGGACGATCTCGGACTCGCTAAGGCCACCGAAGTAGCGCATCTCGACGACCTGCGCCAGCCGCGCGTCGGCCTGTGCCAAGACCTCCAGCGCTTCGTGTATGCGCAGCACGTCTGTCTCTGGTGCGCCGAGCTTTTCGCCCAGCGCGGTGTCCAGCACGACGTGCTCGGCAGCGCCGCCGCGCCGCGCGGCCAGGCGGGCGCGTGCGAAGTCGACGATCACCGAGCGCATCACCCTGGAGGCGTACGCGAAGAAGTGATTCCGGTCTTCCAGCGCCAGCGACTCAACCCCCACGAGCTTCAGGAAACGACTCGTGCACCAGTGACGTGGCGTCCAGCAGCGTGATCGTCTGGTGCTGGCGCAGCCTCGAGCGAGCCAGACGGCGCAGGTCCTCGTAGAGGACGGTGAACGCTTCGCCAGCGGCTTGCTGATCCCCCTGGCGAGCCGCAGCCAACAGCATGGTCAGATCCGACATCGAAGTCTCCGTTCGTCGCGAAGGAGTTTCGCATGACTCGATCTCTGACGGCTACCCCCTGGGAAACACGAAGGAATGAAGGAGTTTTGACTGGTCGTGACCGAAATCGACGGGCTTCGCCGTACTGCTTCGTATGAGGACGAGCCGACCCCCCCCCCCCCCCCCGAACCGGAGAAGCAGCGATGAACGAAATTCAAGAACTCAGCGACCTGCGCCCCGCACCGGGCACGACCTCGACCACGGCGCTGTGGATGATGCTGGCGGTTGTGTGCGGCGGTGCGGCGATGTTGATCTGGCTCCCGCAAGACACCGAGCCTGGAGCCACGGCTGCGACGGCACGAAGCCTGGACCATGCGCAGGTCGCGCCGGCCAAAGCCGGGGTCAACGAAGTTGCTACTAGCTCGGGCCAGTAGGCACCGCGCCGAGCATCTGCATCAGATGACACGTTTCCGCTCAGCGCAGTTGCGTTGTTCCGTTCGACGGGAGGTCGACGTGGCACACCCTCGCCTTGAAGACATCAACGTGACGACAAAGACCTCGCTGCATCTGCCCGAGACCTCTGAGCTCATCGTCGCCGGCGACCGCGAAATGGGCCAAGCCCTCGGTTCGTGGCGCGGGTGGTCGGGCGTCGCCAGGGGGCTTCGGTCAATGCGTGATGCCTGGATCCTCGCGTTCGCGGCGGTCCACTTGAATGTTCAAGTCCGTTCCAAAGCCAATTGACGGTTGGCATGTCGAACTTCCTGCTCCTCGTCTGTTGCCTCGTGGCTGGATTGCTCTTGCGCAGGTTTGGCCGAGTTCAAGACGGTGCTCACTCGACGATCAACGCCGTCATCATCCATCTCTCGTTGCCTGCGGTGACCCTGCACACCCTGCATGCTTTCAAGTTTGATGGCAGTCAGCTCTGGCCGGTCCTGATGCCGTGGATTCTCTTTGGCACCGGGGCCATCGTCTTCGGGGCCATCGGTCGATGGCTCGAGCTCTCACGAGCAGCGATCGGAGCCCTGACGCTTGTCGGCGGCCTGGGCAACACGTCGTTCGTAGGCCTGCCGATGATCGAATCGCTGCAAGGCCGCGACGGCTTGGGACTCGGCTTGCTCATCGACCAACTCGGATCCTATCTCGCACTGTGTACGGTCGGCGTGTTCGTGGCGGCACTGTATGGGGCCGAGGAACGGGCTTCCGTGCGCACGATGGCCATCAAAGTGGCCGGCTTCCCGCCCTTCATCGCGCTGGTTGCAGCGCTTCTGACTCGGTCATTTGTGCTGCCATCAGCGGTGGATGCGGTCCTCGTGCGCCTGGGAGATACGCTGGCGCCCCTGGCGCTGCTGTCCGTCGGCCTTCAACTTCGGTTCGATGCCCTTCGCAAGCAAGCTGGATTGCTCAGTCTGGGGCTGGGCTACAAGTTGCTGGTTTGCCCGGCATTGGTCTTGATCGTTCTGAGGCTGGCAGATGCCAACTTCGACATGACCAGCCGGGTCAGCGTCATCGAGGCAGCGATGCCGCCGATGATCGGCGCCGGCATCGTGGCAGCGCAGGCCAAGCTGGAGGCACCACTGGTGTCGTCCCTGATCGGCATAGGAATCCCGATCGGCTTGTCCACGGCGCCGGCGTGGCACTGGCTGTTCGCTCTTCTGGCCAGCTAACCAGTCATGATGGCCAGCCATCGCCCCCGAGCATGAAAGCCCCGCGGTCGGGCAGGATACGGGGTTGGCACACGGAGCGAATGAGGTCGCAAAACGAATGTAGGCCCGACCCCGGCGTCTAACCGGACCTCCACCGAGCTGGCTCGCACCCCCAACTGTGGCACCGCCGGACCCATTGCCGTGGGTCATGTGGCAGCACGCACGGTAAAGAGGCCCGAATCGACTTCGATTCGAGGAGTCTTCCAGCTCGCCGGTGAGCGCGGCAATCCTTCCGCCACACCCCCCCGGTTCAGGTGCCCATACCGGATAACTCCCGACCCCAGTTGACCGGTTGAGGCCGCCATTGTTATCCGGTTTCCTGAATCCGTGAGCCTCCGCGCATGACGTCGCTACTGGATGGCAAATTCCGCAT
>JBBINW010000148.1:0-4705 GCA_037443665.1 Betaproteobacteria bacterium | reverse complement strand
CCTTGACATGGTGGGGGTCGATGGTTCGAGTCCATTCGCGCCTACCAACAAGCAAGCCCTCGGTTCCGGCGGAGCCGGGGGTCTTTTTGCTTCGTCGGTCATCGAGCTCTTTCGACGCCGTTGGAGGCTGCCGGGTCGCTCACGCCGTTGGCCGACGATTTGCCGCCGTCGGCGCGCCAGCCGGCGCCAGTGCGCTTCGGCCCGCGCCGGCGTCGGTTCGTCGCACGGAGTGGGGTTTCTCGCCGGCAGCGGTTAACGTCGCAGCTTCGAATTTTCTGGCTGCCCGCGTGTCGTGGCGGCCGCCGGAATCATGCGCCATCGCCTCCTCGTGGTCGCCACCGTCGCCTTGCTCGCGGCCTGCGGCAAGGCCGAGAAATCCCCCGTGTCGGCCGTCGAATCGGCGGCGAGCGCGCCCAGCCTGCTGATTGCCCCCGAAGACCTGCACACCGTGACCGCCAGCGAACTCGCCAGCGGGCCGGTCATCAGCGGCTCGATCGAGCCCGAGCGCCGCGCCGACCTGCGCGCCGAGGTGGCGGCAGTGGTGTTGCAGGTGTTCAAGGAGAACGGCGAGGCGGTCCGCACCGGCGACCTGCTCGTGCGGCTGGACGACGCCGCGATCCGCGACAGCCTGGCCTCAGCCGAAGAGGCGGTGCGCGCGGCCAGCCATGCCTTCGACCAGGCGGAGCGGCAGGTGCAGCGACTCAAGACGCTGCAGCAGCAGGGCATGAGCTCGCAGCAGTCGCTCGACGACGCCGAGGTGCGTCGCAACAATGCGCAAAGCGACCTCGTGGCGGCAAAGGCGCGGGTGGCCTCGGCGCGCCAGCAACTGCAGCGCACGCTGGTGCGGGCGCCTTTCGACGGCGTCGTCAGCGACCGGCAGGTCTCGGTCGGCGACACGGCGCAGGTCGGCAAGGCGCTGGTCAAGGTCATCGACCCGCGCAGCATGCGCTTCGAGGGCCTGGTGTCGGCCGATCGCGTGAACGAGCTCGCGGTCGGCCAGCACGTGAGCTTCCGTGTCAACGGCTACAACGACGGCGACTTCGCCGGTCGTGTGCGCCGCATCGACGCGACTGCTAACGCCGCCACGCGCCAGGTCGCGCTGATCGTCGACTTCTTCGACCGCGACGCCGCACCGCGCGTGGCCGGCCTGTTCGCCGAGGGGCGGGTGGAGACGGGCAGCACGCAGGCGCTCATGGTGCCCGAGAGCGTGCTCGTACGTTCCGGTGACGCCGCCTATGCCTGGCGCCTGGGTGAGGGCACGCTGCAGAAGGTCGCGGTCCAGCTCGGGCCGCGCGACGCGCGCAGCGGCGAGGTGCCGGTGCTGCAGGGCTTGCGGTCCGGCGACCAGGTGCTGCGCGAGCCGGGCCCGACGCTGGTCGACGGCCAGCGCTTCACGTCGGCGGCCGGCGCCGCGACGGTCAGGGCCGCTTCGGCCGCCGGGTGACGCGACCATGTTCCTCTCCGCCTTCAGCATCAAGCGGCCGATCGCGATGATCGTGATCATCATCGGCTTGATGAGCCTGGGCCTGCTCGCGCTGTCCAGGCTGCGCGTCAACCAGATCCCCGACGTCGAGCCCCCGGTGCTGGTCGTCAGCATCCCGTACCCGGGTGCCTCGCCGGCCACCGTCGAGCGCGAGGTGGTCGACCGCATAGAAAAGGCGATGCAGAGCATCTCCGGCGTCCACGAGATGCGATCCACCGCCGGCGAGGGCAGCGCCATGCTGGTGCTGATCTTCGACTTCGACAAGAACCTGATCGTCGCTGCCGACGAGGTGCGTAACGCGATCGCCTCGGTGCGCTACAAGCTGCCGGTGGAGATGCGCGAGCCGATCCTGCAACGCGTCGATCCGTCGGCGCAGCCGATCATGCAGCTCGCGCTGTCGTCCGACACGCTCTCGCATGCCGAGATCTCGCGCCTGGCCGAGGACAAGCTGGCCGAGCGCTTCCGCGGCCTGCCCGGGGTGGCGGTGGTCAGCGTCAACGGCTCGCTGCAGCGCGAGCTCTCGGTGCTGCTGCACTCGGCCAAGCTGCGCGAGTTCGGCGTCTCGGTCACCGACGTCGTCGCGGCGCTGCGGGCGCAGAACGCCACCGCGCCGGTGGGCAAGGTGCGCGGCACGCTCGAGGACCAGAGCATCCGCCTGGTCGGGCGCATCGAGTCGCCGGCCGACTTCGGCCAGATCGTGATCAAGCGCAGCGGCAGCGAGCTCGTGCGGCTGTCGCAGGTCGCCGACGTGCGCGACGGCTTCGCCGACCTTACCGGCTTCTCGGAGCGCAGCGGCCACCCCAACGTCGGCATCTCGGTCACGCGCAGCCGCGACGCCAGCACCGTGAGCGTTGCCGACGAGGTGCGCAAGGCGGTGGCCGAGATCGGCAAGACCCTGCCCGCGGGCACCAAGCTCGAGGTGACGCAAGACGGTGGCAAGGACGCCCAGGACAGCCTCGACAACGTCATCCACGCCCTCGTCTTCGGCGCCGGGCTGACGGTCTTCGTCGTCTACGTGTTCCTCAATTCCTGGCGCTCGACGCTGATCACCGCGCTGTCCCTGCCGACCTCGGTCATCGCCGCGTTCATCGCCGTCTGGCTGTGCGGGTTCACGCTCAACTTCATGAGCCTGCTCGGGCTGTCGCTGGCGATCGGGGTGCTGATCGACGACGCCATCGTGGTGCGCGAGAACATCGTCCGCCACATGGAGCTGGGCGAGGACCGCCGCACCGCGGCCCTCAACGGCACGGCCGAGATCGGGCTGGCGGTGGCGGCGACGACGTTCTCGATCGTCGCCGTGTTCGTGCCGGTGGCCTTCATGCCGGGCATCTCGGGCGAATGGTTCCGGCCCTTCGGCCTGACCGTGGTCGCCTCGGTGCTGGTGAGCCTGTTCATCTCTTTCACGCTCGACCCGATGCTCTCGGCCTACTGGGGCGACCCGCCGGGCCACCAGCAGGCGCCCCGGCGCGGCGTCAGCCGCCTGCTGGCGCGATTCAACGCCTGGTTCGACCACCAGTCGGACCGCTACGGCCGCGTCATCGCCTGGGCCTTGCACCACCGGCGCTGGATGGCGGTGTTCGCCGTCGTCAGCCTGGCCGCCGCGATCGCGCTGCAGGCCAGGTTCGGTGGTTCGAGCTTCCTGCCGGCGTCCGACGAAGGTACCGTGGCCATCGAGGTGCGAACGCCGTCGAGCAGCAGCCTGGAGTACGCGCGGCTGAAGGTCGAGGCCGCGGCCGCGCTGGCGCGCACCTTGCCCGAGACCGTGGCGACCAACGCCTACGTCAATCCGGGCGGCGGGCGCATCTACGTCGACATCGGCAAGAGCACGCAGCGCAAGCGCAGCTCGATCGAGATCGCCGCCGCGCTGCGCGCGCTCACCGCGCGCCTGGTCGGCGCCGAGTACACCGTGCTCGACGACCTCAACAACGGCGCCCAGAAGCCGGTGCAGATCCGCTTCACCGGCCCCGATTCGCACCGCCTGCTTGAGATCACCAACGAGTACATGGAGCGCCTGCGCCAGGTGCCCGGCGCGGTCGACGTGGGCCTGTCGGAGCAGGCGCCGCAGCAGGAAATGAAGATCGAGCTCGACCGCGGGCTGGCCAACACGCTGGGCATCTCGGTGGTCGACGCGGCGCAGGCGCTGCGCGTGGCCTTCGCCGGCGTCGAGGCCGGCGACTGGGTGGACCCGAGCGGCGAGACGCGCGACGTCTCGGTGCGGCTCAGCCCCGAGGACCGCGTCGATGCGAGCAACATCGAGCGGCTGCCGATCGCCGTCGGCGGCAGCAACCAGATGGTGCCGCTGGAGCAGATCGCCACCGTCACGATGGGGCGCGGGCCGTCGCAGATCCAGCATTCCGGAGGCAAGCGCACGATCAGCGTCGCCGCCAACGCGCAGGGGCGTTCGCCGGGCGAGGTCACCACCGACGCGCTGAAGCTGGCGAAGGCGATGAATTTCCCGCCTGGCTACGGCCTCGAGCTCGCCGGTGCCAGCGCCGACCAGCAGGAGGTCTTCACGCAGATGGCCATCGCCCTCGTCTCGGGCATCGGGTTAATGTACCTCGTGCTGGTGATGCAGTTCGGCTCGTTCACCGCACCGCTGGCCGTGATGCTGTCGTTGCCGCTGTCGCTGATCGGCGTCGTCGCCGCGCTGCTGCTGACCGGTGGCACGCTCAACCTGATGAGCTTCATCGGCGTGATCATGCTGATGGGGCTGGTGGCGAAGAACGCGATCCTGCTGCTGGACGCTGCGCGCGTGCGCGAGGCCGAGGGCATGGACCGCGAAGACGCGCTGATGGCCGCCGGCCGCAAGCGGCTGCGCCCGATCCTGATGACGACCTTCGCGCTCATCGCCGGCATGCTGCCGGTGGCCCTTGGGGTGGGCGAGGGCGGCGAGTTCTACCGCCCAATGGCGGTGGCGATCATAGGCGGCACGATCACGAGCACGCTGCTCACGCTGCTCGTGATCCCCAGCTTCTACGACAGCATCGAGACCTCGCGCGACCGTGCGATCGCCAAGTTCCATCGCCGAAACGCGCGCTGGAGCGCAGCGGCTGCCTTCGTCGTGACCCTGCTCGAGGCGCTGGCGACGCTGGTGTTCCTGCGCTGGCTGTGGCGGGCGCTGGCACGCGCGGTCGGCCGGCTGCGCGGCCGCGGCGGGGAGGCGCAGCCGGCCTAGGAGTGTGGGCGGCAGAAGGGAAGACCCGGACATCGTTTCGTGAGGGT
>JBBINW010000147.1:0-4743 GCA_037443665.1 Betaproteobacteria bacterium | reverse complement strand
TCAGGCGGCTGATCTCCTTCTTCTTGAGCGGCTTGTTGATGTTCTGGAACGGCAGACCCGGCGGCAGGATCTCGGACAGGATGGCCCGGCCGACGGTGGTCTCGTAGCGCGTGACCTTCTCGGTCTTCGCGCCCGTCTCGCGGTCGACCTCGGTCTCCTTGATGCGGATCGTCACCCGCGTCTGCAGCTCGACCCGGCCGTTCTCCAGCGCGCGGTGCGCCTCGCTGACGTCGGCCAGGAAAGCGCCCTCGCCCAGCCCGTTGGTCTTCTCGCGGGTGGCGAAGTACAGGCCCAGCACGACGTCCTGGCTGGGGACGATCGACGGGTCACCGTTGGACGGGAACAGCACGTTGTTGGACGAGAGCATCAGCGCCCGCGCCTCGAGCTGCGCTTCCAGCGACAGCGGCACGTGGACCGCCATCTGGTCGCCGTCGAAGTCGGCGTTGAAGGCGGCGCACACCAGCGGGTGCAGCTGGATGGCCTTGCCCTCGATCAGCACCGGCTCGAAGGCCTGGATGCCCAGGCGGTGCAGCGTCGGCGCGCGGTTGAGCAGCACCGGGTGCTGGCGGATCACTTCCTCGAGGATGTCCCAGACGATGGGCTCCTGGGCCTCGACCATCTTCTTGGCCGCCTTGATCGTGGTGGCCAGGCCCATGAGCTCGAGCTTGTTGAAGATGAACGGCTTGAACAGCTCCAGCGCCATCAGCTTGGGCAGGCCGCACTGGTGCAGCTTGAGCTGCGGGCCGACCACGATGACCGAGCGGCCGGAATAGTCGACGCGCTTGCCCAGCAGGTTCTGGCGGAAGCGGCCGCCCTTGCCCTTGATCATGTCGGCCAGGGACTTGAGCGGGCGCTTGTTGGCGCCGGTCATGGCCTTGCCGCGGCGGCCGTTGTCGAGCAGCGAGTCGACGGCCTCCTGCAGCATGCGCTTCTCGTTGCGCACGATGATTTCCGGCGCCTTGAGCTCGAGCAGCCGCTTCAGGCGGTTGTTGCGGTTGATGACCCGGCGGTACAGGTCGTTGAGGTCGGAGGTCGCGAAGCGGCCGCCGTCGAGCGGCACCAGCGGGCGCAGCTCGGGCGGCAGCACCGGCAGCACCTCGAGGATCATCCACTCGGGCTTGATGCCGGAACGCTGGAAGCCCTCGAGCGTCTTCAGGCGCTTGGCATACTTCTTGATCTTGGCCTCGGAGCCGGTCTCGGAGAGATCCTTGCGCAGGGTCTCGATCTCCTTGTCGACGTCGATCGAGCGCAGCAGTTCGCGGATGGCCTCGGCGCCCATGAGCGCGCGGAACTCGTCGCCGAACTCCTCGGTCTTGGCGATGAAGTCGTCCTCGGTCATCAGCTGGGCGCGCTTGAGCGGCGTGAAGCCCGGGTCGACGACGACGTAGGCCTCGAAATACAGCACGCGCTCGATGTCGCGCAGCGTCATGTCGAGCACCATGCCCATGCGGCTGGGCAGGGACTTGAGGAACCAGATGTGCGCCACCGGCGAGGCCAGCTCGATGTGGCCCATGCGCTCGCGGCGCACCTTGGCCAGCGTCACCTCGACGCCGCACTTCTCGCAGATCACGCCGCGGTGCTTCAGGCGCTTGTACTTGCCGCACAGGCACTCGTAGTCCTTGATCGGGCCGAAGATCTTGGCGCAGAACAGGCCGTCGCGCTCCGGCTTGAAGGTGCGGTAGTTGATGGTCTCGGGCTTCTTGACCTCGCCGAACGACCACGAGCGGATCTTGTCCGGCGACGCGATACCGATCTTGATGACATCGAACTGTTCGTCCTGCTGGACCTGCTTGAAAAGATCTAGAAGTGCCTTCATGCAATTCTCCCGATTAGGGCGATTCCTGTTTCGCTGACTGCCCGCCTAAGCGCCTTGCGGCGCTTCGGCGGGTGACCTTCCGCGC
This sequence comes from Betaproteobacteria bacterium, assembly GCA_037443665.1. GTDB lineage: Bacteria > Pseudomonadota > Gammaproteobacteria > Burkholderiales > Burkholderiaceae_C > Rubrivivax. The sequence goes on along the minus strand of JBBINW010000147.1, from coordinate 2,842 downwards.
GATTGCCGCCTACGGCGTCAATCGCGCTCCAGGTCAATATCGATTCCCAGCGAACGGATTTCCTTCACCAGCACGTTGAACGATTCGGGCATGCCCGCGTCGATCGAGTGCTCGCCCTTGACGATGTTCTCGTACACCTTGGTGCGGCCGTTGACGTCGTCGGACTTGACGGTGAGCATCTCCTGCAGCGTGTAGGCCGCGCCGTAGGCTTCCAGCGCCCAGACCTCCATCTCGCCGAAACGCTGGCCGCCGAACTGCGCCTTGCCGCCCAGCGGCTGCTGGGTGACCAGCGAGTACGGACCGGTCGAGCGGGCGTGCATCTTGTCGTCGACCAGGTGGTGCAGCTTGAGCATGTGCATGTAGCCGACGGTGACGTTGCGCCCGAAGGCCTCGCCGGTGCGGCCGTCGTACAGCGTGGCCTGCGTGCGCGAGGGCGTCAGCTGCAGGCGCTTGGCGACCTCCTGCGGATAGGCGATGTCGAGCATCGCCGAAATGTCGCCCTCGGAGGCGCCGTCGAAGACCGGCGTCGCGAACGGCACGCCGTTGCCCAGGTGCTGCGCCAGCTCCAGGATCTCGTCGTCGCTCAGGCCGGCCAGCTCCTCGGGCTTGCCCGAGCGGTTGTAGACGTCGACCAGGAAGCCGCGCACCTGCGCGGCGCCGGCCTTCTGCGCCAGCTCGCCGATGCGCGCGCCCAGGCCCTTGGCCGCCCACCCGAGGTGGGTCTCCAGGATCTGGCCGACGTTCATCCGCGAGGGCACGCCCAGCGGGTTGAGCACGATGTCGACGGGCGTGCCGTCGGCCATGTAGGGCATGTCCTCGACCGGCACGATGCGCGACACCACGCCCTTGTTGCCGTGGCGCCCGGCCATCTTGTCGCCCGGCTGCAGGCGGCGCTTGACGGCCAGGTAGACCTTGACCATCTTGAGCACGCCGGGCGGCAGCTCGTCGCCCTGCGTCAGCTTCTTGCGCTTGTCCTCGAAGGCCTGGTCGAACTGCAGGCGCTTGGCCTCGATCGATTCCTTCAGGGCCTCGAGCTGGGCGGCGGCGGCCTCGTCGGCCAGGCGCACGTCGAACCAGTGGTAGCGCTCGAGCGAATCGAGGTAGTCCTTGGTGATGACGGTGCCCTTGGCGATCTTGCGCGGGCCGCCGGTGGCTTCCTTGCGCAGCATCAGGCGCTCGATGCGCGCGAAGGTGTCGTCCTCGACGATGCGCAGCTGGTCGTTCAGATCCTGGCGGTACCTCTTGAGCGCGTCGTCGATGATCTGCTGGGCGCGCTTGTCGCGCACGATGCCCTCGCGGGTGAAGACCTGGACGTCGATCACCGTGCCGTTCATGCCCGAGGGCACGCGCAGCGAGGTGTCCTTCACGTCGGAGGCCTTCTCGCCGAAGATGGCGCGCAGCAGCTTCTCCTCGGGCGTGAGCTGGGTCTCGCCCTTGGGCGTCACCTTGCCGACCAGCGAGTCGCCGGCAGCCACTTCGGCGCCGATGTACACGATGCCCGAGTCGTCCAGGCGGCCCAGCTGCGACTCCGACAGGTTGGAGATGTCGCGCGTGATCTCCTCGGGTCCCAGCTTGGTGTCGCGGGCGACGACGTTGAGCTCCTCGATGTGGATCGACGTGTAGCGGTCGTCGGCGACCACGCGCTCCGAGATCAGGATCGAGTCCTCGAAGTTGTAGCCGTTCCAGGGCATGAACGCGACCAGCATGTTCTGGCCCAGGGCCAGCTCGCCCAGGTCGGTGGACGCGCCGTCGGCGATGACGTCGCCCTTGGCGATGATGTCGCCCTTGTTGACGATCGGCCGCTGGTTGATGTTGGTGTTCTGGTTGGAGCGGGTGTACTTGACGAGGTTGTAGATGTCGACGCCGACTTCACCGGTGACGTTCTCCTCCTCGTTGACGCGCACCACGATGCGGTTGGCGTCGATGAAGTCGACCACGCCGCCGCGCAGCGCCTGCACGGTGGTGCCGGAGTCGACCGCGACGGTGCGCTCGATGCCGGTGCCGACCAGCGGCTTCTCGGGCCGCAGGCAGGGCACGGCCTGGCGTTGCATGTTCGAGCCCATCAGCGCGCGGTTGGCGTCGTCGTGCTCGAGGAACGGGATGAGCGAGGCGGCCACCGAGACGATCTGGCTGGGCGCGATGTCCATGAACTCGACGCGCTCGGGCGACATGAGCACGAACTCGCCGTTCTGCCGGCAGGACACCAGCTCGTCGGTCAGCTTGCCGGCGCGGTCGATCGGCGCGTTGGCCTGCGCGATCACGTACTTGCCCTCGTCGATGGCCGACAGGAACAGGATCTCGCTGGTCACGCGGCTGGCATCGACGCGCCAGTACGGCGTCTCGAGGAAGCCGTACTCGTTGAGGCGCGCATACAGCGCCATCGAGTTGATCAGGCCGATGTTCGGGCCTTCCGGCGTCTCGATCGGGCAGACGCGGCCGTAGTGGGTCGGGTGCACGTCGCGCACCTCGAAGCCGGCGCGCTCGCGCGTCAGGCCGCCCGGTCCGAGAGCCGACACGCGGCGCTTGTGGGTGATCTCGGACAGCGGGTTGGTCTGGTCCATGAACTGGCTCAGCTGCGACGAGCCGAAGAATTCGCGGATCGAGGCCGAGATCGGCTTGCTGTTGATCAGGTCATGGGGCATCAGGTTCTCGGTCTCGGCCTGGCCCAGGCGCTCGCGCACCGCGCGCTCGACCCGCACCAGGCCGGCGCGGAACTGGTTCTCGGCCAGCTCGCCGACGCAGCGCACACGGCGGTTGCCCAGGTGGTCGATGTCGTCGATCTCGCCATGGCCGTTGCGCAGGTCCACCAGCACCTTCATGGTGTTGATGATGTCCTCGTGGG
>JBBINW010000146.1:0-4757 GCA_037443665.1 Betaproteobacteria bacterium | reverse complement strand
AATTCGGCGGTCACGATGCCGAAACGGTCGGTCACGCTCCTCCGAAATACGCACTGGCTCGACAGGAAGCGCTGTCGGAGTCGATTCGCACGACCGCATGGAAGGCGCAGTTGAGGCTGACCCAACGATTTGCCGCGCTGCGTAATCGTGGCGTGCAGATCAACAAGGCCTGCGTGGCCGTAGCGCGCGAGCTGGCCGGCTTCATCTGGGCGATTGGCCTACAAGCCCAACGAGAAATGGCGCAGACAGCCTGAATTCTGCGTGAGCAGGGATCGCTCTGGTGATGCGACGCGGGCCCCGATAGGGCAACCCTTGGCCACACTACAGGGCGCCGAAAGGCAGATCCCCGATGCTAGAGCGAGGCAGGCCCGCGACGGATCGATGAAGTGCTGGTAACCAATCCGCGGATATGAGTCTGATTCATCGTCGCTGCAACGTTCGTGTCGCATCACCCGATCGATCCCCGCTCACATCAGAAAACCCATGCGCTAACTTGATTGACAACGGCGACCATATGAGTGATATGAGTGTAGTGCGCCATAAATAACAGAACCTATACGACAATGCGCACTCCAGCGTAAGCTGAAGGTGAATGTCATGCGCGTCGCAAAGCCCGTTGAATTGAATGCCGATGATGATCGTCGGTTGCGGATCCTCTCCAAGCGTTGATCTTGATGTTGGCCCAGCAGATGCCCTTCGGGGCCGTCTGGCGCGTCGTGGGCGAGGCCGAGTGCCGGGTGCTGGCCTTGTGCCGACGCTACGTGCACATCGCCGGCAGCCTGGCCGACTACAGCGCCGTGAGCTCGTTGGCTATCGACGAGACGTCGCGGGCCCGCTGTCGTAAGTACGTGACGATTGCCACTGATGCCGATGAGCGCCGGGTCATCTTCGTCGGCGACGGGCGCGGTGCGCAGGTCGTGGCCGAACTGGCCAAGCAGCTTGATTGGCACGGCTGTCCGCCCTCGCAGATCCGCCAGGTCAGCATCGACATGTCGGCCGCCTACATCAAGGGCGTCGGCAAGCACCTACCCAACGCGCAGATCACCTTCGAAAAGTTCCACGTCCGGTCATCGCCCACGCCAGCACGGCAGTGGACAAGACGCGACATGTCTAGCAGCGCGGCGATCCCGAACTGGGCGCGCAGCTCAAGGGGATGCGATGGACCTTGCTCAAGGATGCCTTCAGCCTCAAGCCGGAGGCCGGCGCTGCGCTGCATGCCTTGATCACAGCGCCGCGCCTGACGATGACTGCGCGAGCCTGGGCCTGCAAGGAACGGCTGCGTCTGGCCATGGAGCACAAGCAAGTCAACCTACTGCGACGGCTGCTGCAGCACTGGTGCACCTGCGTCATGCGCTCCAAGATCAAGGCCATGAAGGACGTTGCGGCAATGATCCACGCCCACCTCGATGGCGTCGTCGCCTGGGCACAGACCCGCCGGACCAACGGCTTCCTGGAAGCCATCAACGGCCTGTTTCAGGCAGCCAAACGCTGTGCTCGCGGCTATGGCCGCCTCGACACCATCAAGACCGTCATCTTCCTGATCGCCGGAAAGCTCGACTTCAAGGCCATCACCCCTCACGCCGGGCAGCCCACTTGGAATTCAGGAGCGCCAGAATTTGCGCCCGAAAGCTGACCGTGGACAAAATGGCCACAGTAGCACCGTCACACGCGCAGCATCACTGATGGCTCGAGGATCACAGCAGTGATCTTCAACTCGCCGCCGCAGTTCGGGCAGTGTTCCGGGTCGATCTCGACGATGCGCTTGAGCAGCCGCGCCCAGCTTATGCGCGACGGCCCGCGATGTGGACGGTCGGGTTCGGCCGCATCCGAGTCTCGTCGGAAGGTCACACCTTCATCTCGCCCTGGCGGAACTACCTGCGCGCAGCTTCGCGTTGAGCGCCAGGACGCCGAGCAGGCGGATCCGGTGCAGCCACGGGCCGCACGACGCGGGCCGAAAGCGTGCCCGCGCTGCGGCTCCCGTGGCTGGCCTACCCGCCCTGGTTCCAGGACGCAGCCGCGGGCAGCACTCGCGCGGCGGCAGGCGTCGGTGTCGGCGCGCCGTGCCAGCCTGGTGCTTAGCCCGCTGCGCCGGTGAGGCGGAACGAAGCGACAGCCTCCACCAGTCCCTGGGCCTGGGTACGCAGGCCGTCGGCCGCCGCCGCGCTTTGCTCGACCAGGGCTGCATTCTGCTGCGTCGCGTGATCCATCTGGGTCACCGCCTCGCCCACCTGAGACACGCCCGAACTCTGCTCGCGGCTGGCAGCGCTGATCTCGGCGACGATGTCCGTGACGCGCCCGATCGACGCCACCACCTCCTTCATCGTCCCGCCGGCCTCTTCGACCAGCGCCGAACCCTGCTCGACGCGCTCCACGCTCGCTGCGATCAGGGTCTTGATCTCGCGCGCAGCTTCCGCCGAGCGCTGTGCCAGGCTGCGCACTTCGCTGGCGACGACCGCGAACCCACGACCTTGCTCGCCGGCCCGAGCCGCTTCGACCGCTGCGTTCAGCGCCAGGATGTTGGTCTGGAAGGCTATGCCGTCGATGACGCTGATGATGTCGACAATCCTCCGCGAACTATCGTTGATGCCGTGCATGGTCTGCACGACACGTGCTACGACCTCGCCGCCGCGCCGCGCCACGGCGCTGGCGCTCTTGGCAAGCTGATCGGCCTGCACCGCACTCTCGGCGTTGTGGCGAACGGTCGAACCCAGCTGTCCCATCGACGCCGCCGTCTGCTGCAGTGCGCTGGCCTGCTGTTCGGTGCGCCCGGAGAGGTCGCTATTGCCCTGGGCAATCTCGCGGCTCGCGGTTGCTACCTGCTCGGAGCCCTGGCGCACCGCCGCGACGATGTGTGTAAGGTTAGATTGCATGTGATGCAGGCAAGCCATCAGGCTAGAGCTGTCGCCGGCGACGATGCGGATCGGAGTTGTCAGGTCGCCCTGGGCAACCGCTCGCGCCACTTCGGCAGCGGCGCTGGGCTCGCCGCCCAGCTGCCAGAGCAGGCTGCGCGTGATGACCAGCGAGAGCAGCGCACCGACCGCTAGGGCCGCGCCAACGAGTCCGAAGGTCCATGCGCGCGCCTGCCGGTACGCGACCGTGGCCCGTTCGGCGGCTGTCGCGCCGCCGGCTGTGTTGAACTTGGCCAGGTCGTCGATTGCCGAGATGGCGTCGTCCTGGGCCATGTTCGCGGCCCCGTCGCTGATGTCGTGCGCGTCGTCATTCTTTCCTGCCCGGCTAAGCTCGATCACCTTTTGGCTGAACTTCAGATATTCGTTCCAGCGTGTGCCGAAGGCGGCAGCCAGCTTGCGCTCGTCGGCGCCGACCGCGAGCTTCTGGTAGGCGCCGATATGCTGTTCCACCGTTGCCGTGGCCGCCTTTATCTTGTCTTCGTATTCGGAGCGGTAGCTGTCGTCGGTGGCATTCGCGTCCTTGACCTCGAGCTCACGGTAGGCCAGCAGGCCGGCGCGCGCCGCCGCCAGATGGCTGACGCTGGGCAGCCACTTCTCAGCCAGCTCGCCGGCCGTGGCCTGCACCCTGGAAAGATTGACGAGGGCCGCCACGCCGAGCAGCGCTGTCAGCACCAGCACGGCAGCAAAGGCCAGCGACAGGCGCACCCCAAGCCGAATTCGGCCGAAGCGTGCCGCGGTGCGTTCGACTACGTTCATTCCTTCGTTCCTTTCACCGTTGCCGGCCGCGTCGGCCATCACTTCTTGAAGCCGACGTAGGTCACCCCGATGATCTTGCCGCTGCTGTCCTTGATCGGGTCATAGCAGGCGTCAAACTGGGTGCCGAGCACGTCAACCGTGCCGCAGAACTGTTCGCCCTTGCCCATGGTCTCGTAGACCTTGGAATGCGCCAGCGTCGTGCCGACCCCGCGCTTGCCCTCGGGCGTCAGCACGTTAGTGCTGACGCGGACATACTCGTCACCCTCCTTGACAAAAACGGTCGCGGTGGCGCCAGTCGCCTTCTTGATCTCGTCGACAACGTCGTAGTTGCCGTTGATCTTGCGTGGGCCATAGTAGATCGCCGCAACCGACTTGTCGCCGGCCTTTGCCGTGCCGTCGAGGTGCGGTGCGCCGATCTTGTTCAGGCGTGCATCCAGGTCGATGATCGTCGACTTGGCATCGTTGGCATGGGCCATGCCGACACCGAAGGTCAGTAGGGCAGCGCAGGCCATGGCGAGTTTCTTCATGAGGGGCTCCTTGGAATGTGTCGATTGGCAGGTGGGCATGAACCCCGTGCGGCGGGGCGCAACACAGACGTCCGAAAGATGCTTTTTCGGCACGTGGGAGCAGCGCTTTAGCGTCTCTCTACGAATCAGCCAAGGAGATGCTGATTTATCCGCGACGGACTCGATAGCCCTGACCACGTCAGACCGTGATGATCGAGCCTTGAAGCAGACCCGCTTTGCCAGCCTGGAATCCGTGGGCAAGAAGCGCCAGACACGGCGTGAGAAGTTCCTGGGTGAAATGGAGCGCGTGGTGCCGTGGCAGCGGCTGACGGCGTTGATCCAGCCACAGTGCCCGACCAACCACAACGTGGGTCGCCCGCCCGAAGGAGTGTCGCGCATGCTGCGGATGTACTTGCTGCAGCAGTTGTACAGTCTGTTCGACGAAGGTTTGGAACGCGCCATCTACGACAGCCAGCCTCCTCGACGCCGTGTGCCGGGCCGTTTGCCTGCAAAGCTTGAGCCGAAACTAACTCCTGGATCCGTGAACGCTCTCCGCTGATCTCCCGAACTGGATAGTCAACTCGTG
>JBBINW010000145.1:0-4951 GCA_037443665.1 Betaproteobacteria bacterium | reverse complement strand
GCTGACCACCCTGCCAGCCGTGCCAACGGCTACGGGTTCACCGAATGTTTACGACCCGTTTGTCTATTCCGGGCTCGGGGGTCCACCCGGGGGTCCACCGGTGGTGGACCGGCAGAGAACGTTCCGGCATCGCACGGGACGCGAGCCGAATCACCCGCACGCATGGCGAGAGCTTCCGACTACCTTGGACACGCTCGATGGGCGGCTGACCGTTTAAGACCGGGTGCCGTCACTCAGGTTCGGCGGCCGAACCACTGCGCCCGCCGGAACCTGCCATTCGCCATCCGTCCAGGCGCCTGGTAGCTGTGCATCGGAAGCTGCCGCACATTGCCGATGGCGCGCGGGACAAGAGCCTGACCGAATACTGTTCGTTTAGACAAGAAAGCCGCCTGCGGGGCACTCCGTTGACCACAGCTTCTTGCGGGGGGTTCGCGGTGCGGGTCGGATGGGTGGGCCGGTGGCCGGAACCGGCGTGCAGTCCATGGGGACTCGGGTTGCAGCGGTTCGGTCGTGCGGGGCGTACGGCGAGTTTCGACGCTTGACCATGCGCGGCGATCGTCGGTTGATCGTCCTGGTGGCCCGGGTGCGCGCACTGGCCTGGAGCAGCTCACGGAACCAACGTCGTCGACGTCTGGGCTGCTCTGGGGGGAAAGGCCCCGGAGTGGGGCTGTGCGCGCCTGAGTAGCTCGGCGTGTCCCTTGAAGGACAGCTCGGCATGCGGTATTCGGTGATGCGCGGCGCCCTGGTGCAGCAGCCAGCGCACCGCGTAGTGCGCCAGCACCCAGCCGTAGAACTCCTGGCGCACGAGATCGGGCGTCTTGCTGCGCAGCACCCGCCGTCCCTGCCGCAAGTGTGTCTTGAGCTCATCGAAGACCGCCTCGATCTCCCAGCGCTGGTGGTACAGCGCCGCCAACTCCATGGCCGGCGCCTGCTGCGGGTCCAGCAGCGTCGTCAGCAGCCGGTAGCGCGGCTGCCCGTCATCGGCGCCCGGCAGCGCGTACTCGATCACGCGCACCGTGATGGCCTGCTCGGTCGACTCTGCCTCGCTTACGCCCGTTGGGCGAATGACGCTGAGGAAGGAGCCGTCGGCGAGCCGCTGCTGCTGCGGCAGTTGCCGGGTGCTGCCACATCGCCACAGCAGCTCGGCGCCCGTGGCCCTGGCGTCGCGCCATTGCTCGAAGCCGTTGAAACCCCGATCAGCCATACAAAGCATGCCCGGCTGCAACCGAGGCAGCAGCTCGGTGCACAACGACCACTCGCCGGCGCGAAAGGGACCGAGGTTGGCGCCCAGGACGGCGTGCGTGGCGCATTCGACCAGCACGACACAGCGTGCCTGGGGGTAGCCGGCATGCCCGGCCAGGCTGGTGCGGCTGCCGGGGTAGCCAAAGGTCTCGGCGTTGTCGACCTCGTCAGGCAGATCGAAGCAGCTGCCATCAATGGCCACCAGTCTCAGGCCGGCGTAGAACGCCTCGGGATGGTCCGCAATGTTGGCCAAAGGAACGCAGCAGCGCAGGACCAATTCGCGCAGCGGTGCCGATCCGATGCGGCTGCGCAGGGTACTGATGGAGGACTTGCGCACCAACGCCGGCTCGGCCGCACCGCTGGCCCACGCCAACCCCTGCGCGACGACGGCGAAGACCTCTTCGTACGCCGCCTCCGGGTACAGGCTCAGCGCCATGCAGTAGTAGACGCCGGCTACGGCGGGAAAGCTGCGGATGCGCAGGCTATTGCGGCCGTGCTCGTTGAGCACTGAGTGCACGACCTCGGCAGGCACTACACGCGCCAGCAAGCTGGCCGACAGGTAGTCGCTCAGCCGGGCCCCGGAACCCAGGACCGCCTTCGTTCGCGCCATGCTGCCTCCCGCCGCGGTGTTGCCACGCCGCGTATCGTAGGCTATTCTTGTCTAATAGAACAGTATTGGAGCCTGACCCATCGTGGGTGCCCCGCCGGCGTCAGCTTCCGCGGGCTGCGGGCGGAAACTCCCGACCCACAGCACGCACTCAGATCGGGTGGCGTCAAGGTCAGCAGTCGGACGCTCATCCGATCGTCAGGTGGCTTCCCGATTGCACAAACGATCCGACCGCAAAGCGCCGAACACAAGCCGGGGCCACTGTAGGCCCCGGTCGGGTCATGCATAGACCGCCTTCAGGCGGCAGCAGTTTCCATCAATGCGGCTGGGCCTTGCCCGGCACCACCGGCTTGGGCATCGGCTTCGGCTTGGTGGTGTTGATTACGGCCACCGCATCACCCGGGGCAACCTGGGCGATCAGCTGGTCGACGATCGACGCTCCAATGGGCGAGCCGGTGCCGGACGCGGCATCCCAGCCTGGGCCCGCGTTGTAGCCCACGATGTTCACCGGGTTGTTGTATTGGTCGAACTGCAGCGACGAGTTGGTGCCCACCGTGATGTCGTGGAAGCCGCTCGCCACTGCCGGCGTGTGTCCGATTTTGTAGATCGCCGAGTTCAGGAAGCCCAGCGCATGGCCCGCCTTCTGGTTCGCGATCGCCGCGATCGCTGCCCACTGCGGGGCGCCGGCGCTGGTGCCGCCGAAGAGGTAGAAGCCTGAGGGGATTCCCGGGATCGCAAGATACGTCAGCACGCCGTGCTCGACGGCACCGTTGTACGACACATCAGGAATTGCGCGCTGCTTGCCGCCGTGAATAGTGCCTTGCTGATAAGGAGGCTCAGGGTAGACGACACTGAAGCCGCCGCCGCCGGATAAGGTGCCGTAGCCGAACACGTTGCCGTAGTCGCCGTAAGGCAGACCTTCGTTCCAGGCGGTTTCGGACTGATAGGTGCCGGCGGCGGGGTTCTGCGCCGGAACACAGCCGGTTGCTGACAGGCAGTACTTGGCTACTGTCAATTCGGTGCCGCCGACACTGGTCACCAGCGGGTCGACCGCGGGTGAGGACACCGCCTTGACCCAGGACGTGCCATCGCAGGTGCTGAGTGCAGCGCCCTGGTCAGCAGATGAGGCGAACAGGCCAATGTTCTTCTTCGTCGCATCGGCAAAGATCCGGTGGTAAGTCGCGGTCAAATCGGGTCCGAGGCAGGTCTCGTTCTCGCCGAAGCTCATGGAGATCACGTCGCCCAGTCGGTTGTCCACCGCATACCGCAGCGCACTGGTAAGGTCCGCATCGGAGTTGCTCTTGGCCAGCACGAGCACGATCCTCGCACCGGGCGCGATGACATGCGACCACTCGACGTCGAGGCTGATCTCCTGGGCCCAGCCCAGCATGTTGCCGTCGGTCTGGTCGAACGGGGTCAAACCGTCGGGGGCGACCTTCGTCAGCTGGGTCTCGGGCAGGCCATAAAACGCATTGAAGTTGGCGATCTGAGCGCCGAGATTCGGGTTGTCGAAGGCATCAACGATGACGATGGTCTGGCCGGTGCCGTCGTAGCCCGCAGCATACAGGCCGTTGAGGCTGTAGGCCGCGCGCATCTCGTAGGGATCCAGGCAGTTCGCCGAGCTGAGCCCGACCACCTGGCAGCGGAACAGGCCATACTGGGGGCCAGGCGTGCCATCAGGCGAGGCCACTTGCTCCTGGGCCGGACCGACGCGTAGGAAGGGCTTCATCGAGGGCTTGGCATCGGCGGCTATCGCCGCCTGCCCCAGCGCGAGCATCAGCGAACTGCAAAGCAATGGCGTACACAGCCGTTGCAGACGACGAACCATATTCATTGGGTACAACTCCGTGGGCGTGGGTTCTTCGGGTGAAGCCCGCGTGAGATGACGTTCAACTGACCGCCTTGCTGGCTTCTTGCCCGGTGATCTCGGAGCCTTGGGTGAGGTCCCGACATCAGCCATCGACTAACCGGCCGCATCGTGTGCCGGTTCGCCGATATCGTCAAATGTTTCACACACCCATCGAACGGTCAATCTCACCCCCACCCCCGCAGACGGGGGGTTCACAGACGGGGCTTCGCGCTCAGCCAGGTGGCGGCGCAAAGTCCCGACCGCCGAATTGAGCAAGTAGGCTGGCTGCAAGGGACATCCGGGCACCGGGACAACTGCGTGGCTGGCGCGCAGAAGTTCAGTTCGGAACCGGGCCGAGTAACGCTTCCTGCCTACTTGGCGAGGCATTGCCAACGTTCGAGCGCTCGCTGACTCTTTTGACCATCTCTTGACCAGCCGCTCGGTCCGCATGGTGAGCAACGCGCGGCCGCGTATGGTCCAGGTGCCATGTGAAGCGCAGTCCGCGAAGAGCCAGATCTCGCGACGCTCGTCGTGCCAAAGCAGTTTGGCCTGCACCCAGTGGCCTGCTGATGTCATGGGTAGAGGTGTGATCCACAGCTTCGCGGGAAGCCACCACGCAGTGGTCGGACCTACACCTGTTCCTGGGACATCAACTACCGACCGGTACCCTAACCGGAAGTAGCCGCCGCGCCATCCAGCGTCAGTTCCAGCCCGTCGATCGACGGCCTCGTGCCATGAACAACATCGGCGGCCCAGTAGGCGTTCGGATCTCGAGGGCCGCTTGATTGATGTAAACGGCGCGTCCTGGGCCGCCGCGCTCTTTCGACCGATCATGTATCCAAGACTGGCGGCGCTCAGCCCGAAGTGCCGAAGCCGCTGACGAACCGGCGGTCGATCCGGTCCTTCCAGCGCCAGACCCAGCGCCCGCCGGCAGACCCCGGGCCCCAGGCCGCGAATGCGCGACCGTCGCCGGTGCTGAACAGGGCCAGCGCCCGCGCCTGCGGCGTCCACGCGCGCAGCGTACGCCCTTCGCAAAGCGCCCGCAGGTTGTGGGCGAGCACCGGACCGGCCCTGACCGCATAGACGCCCGACTTGGGTCGTGCATCGGCGTACGCGGCGACGTCGCCGGCGGCCAGGATCCACGGGTGCGAGACGCTCTGCAGTCGGCGGTTGACGCGGATGAAACCGGCGTCATCGGTGGCTAGGAGTGTGGGCGGCAGAAGGGAAGACCCGGACATCGTTTCGTGAGGGTG
>JBBINW010000144.1:0-5007 GCA_037443665.1 Betaproteobacteria bacterium | reverse complement strand
TAGGCATCAAGCGCCTGGCCACCCGCGTGCCCGGCCTGGACGAAGTGCTCGGTGGCGGCCTGCCCGAGTTCTCCTTCAACCTCATCGCCGGCCAGCCCGGCTGCGGCAAGACCACGCTGGCGCACCAGATCATGTTCGCGCTGGCCGCGCCCGCGCGCCCGGCGATCTACTTCACCGTGCTGGGCGAGCCGCCGCTGAAGATGCTGCGCTACCAGCAGCAGTTCGACTACTTCGACACCGAGGCCGTCAACCGCAGCGTGCGCTTCGTCAACCTGTCCGAGGAAGCGATGACCGGCGACCTCGACCGGGTGCTCAGACGCATCGTCGACGAGGTGACAGCGCACAGCCCGGGGCTGGTCTTCGTCGACTCGTTCAGGTCGGTGGTCTTCGCCAGCCAGGGCGGCGAACTACCGCCCACTGGCTTGCAGCAGTTCGTCCAGCAGCTGGGCATGCTGATGACGAGCTGGCAGGCGACGACCTTCCTGATCGGCGAGTACTTCAACGAAAGCGACGACAACCCGGTGTTCACGGTCGCCGACGGCCTGATCTGGATGCGCCAAAGCGTCCAGCGCAACTCGATGGTGCGCAAGCTGGAGATCATGAAGATGCGCGGCCAGCCGACGCTGCCGGGGCTGCACACCTTCCGCATCGACCAGGCGGGAATCCGCGTCTTCGCACCGGCCGCCGTGGTCGCGGCGGCCGCCGCGCCGATCGAGCGCGCCAGTCCCGGTGGGCGGGCGCTGCTGGGCGTGCCCGATCTCGACGCGATGCTCCGCGGCGGCCTGCCGCGCGGCTACTCGCTGCTCGTGGCCGGGCCCTCGGGGTCGGGCAAGAGCATCCTGGCTGCGGCCTTCCTGGCCGAAGGCGCGCGCAGCGGCGAGACCGGCGTCGTGGCCGCCTTCGAGCAGCACCCGAACCGGTCGCGCAACGCGGTGCTCGTCGAGCTGATCGCCAGTGGCCGGGTCGGCCTGATCGACAGTCGCGAGCCCGACCTGTCGATCGACGAGATCGTGCTGCTGATCCTGACCGAGGTGCGGCGGCTCAAGGCCCGCCGCGTCGTGCTCGACTCGCTCAGCGGCTTCGAGCTGGCGCTGGCGCCGACCTTCCGCGCCGACTTCCGCGAGTCGCTGCTCGGGCTGGTGACGGCGCTGGCGCACGCCGGCGTGACGCTGCTGATGACCTCCGAGCTCGAAGACCGCTACACCGACCTGCGCTTCAGCCCCTACGGCGCCGCCTTCCTCACCGACGCGATCATCGTGCAGCGCTACATCGAGGTCGAAAGCCGGCTGCTGCGCGTGATGGCCGTGGTCAAGGTCCGCGCGAGCAACCATTCCAACGAGTTGCGCCTGTACAGCATCGATGACGGCAGCATCCGCATCGGCGAGATGCTGCCCGACCAGGAAGGCCTGCTCGGCGGCCGACCGACGCGCAGACGCGCTGCAGCGTCGCCCGTTTCGGCCGTGTCCTCGCCGAACCGCTTCGATGGCGGCTGACCGCATGCGTCCCTGGCCGACGCCATGAAGAAACCCCCCAACCGCGGCGACGAGGCAGTGGGCCAGGCGCAGAGCAAGCTCGCGCGGCTGGACGCGCGGGTCGAGGCGATGCAGTCGGTGCTGGTGCGCATGCTGCAGGAAGTGGTCCGGGCCGAGGCCCGGCTCGACCACAGCCGGGCAGCGCAACTCGTCGCAGCCAACGAGCAACTCGTGCTGGCGGCGGTGGCCAGCCAGGCCGATGCCGAGGCGGCCGCGCAGGCGCTGAGGAGCGCTTCCGACTTCGGCGCGCTGGATGCGCTCACGCAACTGCCCACGCGCACCAAACTGGCCGACCGCTTCGAGCAGGCCGCGGCCCATGCCAAGCGCCATGGCTGCCGCTTCGCACTGCTGTTCCTCGATCTCGACGACTTCAAGGCGATCAACGACGGACACGGCCACCCCTTCGGTGACCAGGTGCTGCGGCGGGTCGCCGAACGCCTGGTCGCCGCCGTGCGCGAGGTGGACACGGTCAGCCGCCATGGCGGCGACGAGTTCCTCGTCCTGCTGGCCGAGCTGAGCCAGCCGCGCGACGCTCAGGCGGTGGCCGAGAAGCTGCTTGCGGCGGTCGGCGCGCCGGCCGAGCTCGAGGGTTACGCCGCCGGCGTGACGGCGAGCATAGGCATCGCCGTCTACCCCGACGACGGCGAAGACCTCGAGACCCTGGTCGCGCGAGCCGACGCGGCGATGTACCAGGCCAAGCGCCGAGGCAGGGGCGGCGTCGCCTTCCACGGCACCGGGCCGATCGAAGGGCCGGGGCTTGCGTCGCCGACCGCCGACCTGACGCAGCGGCGCGCGCGCGAGCGCGCAAGCGATGCAGCCGACCAGGAGCGCAGGCTGTCGGATCTGCGCGAGGCCAACGAGAAGCTGGTGCTGGCCGCCGTCACCGCGCAGGAGCTGCAGGCTGCGGCCGAGCAGTCGCTGCTGCGCCAGACCGAGTTCCTGGCGGCCGTGACCGAAGAGTTGCGCAACCCGCTGGCGCCGATCCGGATCGCATCGACGATGCTGGGCCGTCCGGGAGCCGACGACCCCTTGCTGCCGCGCGTGAAGGAGGTGGTCGAGCAGCAGACGGCCAACGTCTCGCGCCTGGTCGGCCGGCTGGCCGACGCGTCGAGCACGACCCCCGTCCATCTGGCGCTCGACCGTCACCGGATCGACCTGGGCCCGATCATCGACCGGGCCGTCGCCGCCCGCCGGCCGCTGATGGATCTACGCGGCCAGACCTTCGAGTCGCATCGACCGCCGGGCAACCTCGACGTGGACGGCGATGCGACGCGGCTGGAGCAGATCATCGGCAACCTGCTCGACAACGCGTGCAAGCACACGCGCGACGGCGGCCGGATCGGCCTGTCGGTCGTCGTCGGCGACCAGGCGCTGACGATGACGGTGGCCGACGACGGCATCGGGATCACGCCGCAGATGCTGCCGCATCTCTTCGAGCCGTTCATGCACGACACCCTCGCCTTCGGCGTCCCCGGCGCGGGGCTCGGCATCGGGTTGACGGTGACGCGCGCGCTGGTGCAGGCGCACGGCGGCAGCCTCGCTGCCCACAGCGAAGGCGCCGATCGCGGCAGCCGGTTCGTGGTCACGCTGCCGCTGGCGGCGAGTGACGCGCTGGCGCCGGGCGCGGGCCCGGCTGCCGGCGACGCAGGCGCAGGTCGGTAGCCGCCATGGAATCTCGACCCCAGAAGCTGCAGCACGGAGCGTCCGATTCGGGCGGCCAGCGCGCTGCGCCAGAACGCGCGCCGCTGCATCTCGCGTCGGACCCGCGCGTCAACCACCTGCTGGCGGCGCTGCCGCAGACCGACTGGCAACGCTGGTGGCCGCAGCTCGAGCGCATGCCGATGCCGCTCGGCCAGGTGCTCTACGAGCCCGGCACCGTCATGACCCATGCCTGGTTCCCGACCACGGCCATCGTCTCGCTGCAGTACGTGACCGAGAATGGCGCCTCGGCCGGGATCGCCGTCGTCGGCAACGAAGGCGTGGTCGGCATCCCGCTGTTCATGGGCGGCGGCTCGACACCGAGCCGGGCCGTGGTGCACAGCGCCGGCGAGGGCTTTCGCATGCCGGCGCCGGCGATCCGCGACGAGTTCTCGCGCTCACCCGCGGTGATGATGATGCTGCTGCGCTACACCCAGGCGCTGATCGCGCAGATGGCGCAGACCGCGGTGTGCAACCGGCACCACTCGGTGGACCAGCAACTCTGCCGCTGGCTGCTGCTCAGCCTGGACCGGCTGCCGGGCAGCGAGCTCGTCGTGACCCAGGAGCTCATCGCCCACATGCTCGGCGTGCGCCGCGAGGGCGTCACCGAGGCGGCGCTGGCGCTGCAAAAGCTCGGCCTGATCCGCTACGCGCGCGGCCACATCTCGGTGCTCGACCGGCCGGGGCTGGAGCAGCGCAGCTGCGAGTGCTACGCCGTGGTCAAGCGGGAGTACGACCGGCTGCTGGTGAACCCGCCCGGCAAGCTGACCGGCTTGGGGTCAGCGCGCTGAGCGCCGCCCGCCCCGCCCTGCAGCGGGGCCGGCGGCACGCGCGCGACATGGGACGACCCGCCATCAGCCCCTCGGCTCCCCCTGCCTGTTGACGGTCACGGTCCTTCCGGGCGGGGCGGTCAGCTGGACGCGATGCTCGACGCCGCGGAAGGTGTAGGTCACGTCCCAGTAGTCCGGCTGCGCCTGGCTGGGAATGGTCCTGCAGCGCTGCACGTCGCGCGTGACCATCTGGGGCCCGCCCTGGTCGCGCCCGATGTTGGCGCCGATCGCTGCACCCGCCACCGCACCGCCGGCCGTGGCGAGATCCTTGCCGGCGCCGCCGCCGATCTGGTGTCCCAGGATGCCACCGATGACGGCGCCGAAGATGGCTCCGGGAACCCTGCCGTCGCCTTGATCCTGCGCCACCTGTTCGCGCTCGATCCAGCACCGCTGTTCGGGCGGTCCGACCACCGCGTGCACCGACGTGACCGGCGCTTCGAACAGCCGCTCGTCGCCGCGTCGGCGGTAGTCCCTGTCCACCACCGGTGGCGGCGCATAGCGTTGGTCGTCGATGCGTTCATTGCGGGCCACCGTGCGCACCGAAGACACACGGTCGTTCAGGCCCATCGCTGCGAGCGAGGGGTACTGGCCCTCGCGCAGCACGACGCAGCGGCCCCTGAAGCCGGCGTCCTCGCAGACCTCCCAGCGGTCGCTGGTCACGACCACCGACGAGGCGAGGTCATTGAAGCCGACGCGGGCGAAGTTGGGCACTGCGTTCCGCGTCGTGAACGAGCGGCCCTGGAAGCCGTCGTTCTCGTAGAACGTGATATCGGCGAAGGCCGACGCGGCCAGCGCCAGGCCGGCAAGCGCCACGGCGCATCTGGTAAGTGCAAGCATGTATCTCTCCTGTAGAAACTGGGGGAAGACCGCCGGGGCGCCCTTCGCGGCGCAGGTCGCGACCACCGATGGACGCTACGCCGGCGGCCGTTCCGCGTCGGTACGCTAGC
>JBBINW010000143.1:0-5066 GCA_037443665.1 Betaproteobacteria bacterium | reverse complement strand
GCGCCGTCAATGCGCCTGGTCCCAGTTCGGTCCCACGCCAACCTCGGCTAGCAGCGGAACCCGCAGCCGAGCGACGCCGGCCATCAGTCGCGGGACCGCCTCGCGGGCCCAGGCCAGCTCGCCGTCGGGCACCTCGAGCACCAGCTCGTCGTGGACCTGCATCACCATGCGCGTGGCACGCCGCTCGTCGTCCAGCGCCTGCTGCACGGCGATCATCGCCAGCTTGATCAGGTCGGCCGCGGTGCCCTGCATCGGCGCATTGATCGCCTGCCGTTCGGCGCCACTGCGGCGCGGGCCGTTGCCCGAGTTGATCTCCGGCAGCCACAAGCGCCGGCCGAAGGCGGTCTCGACGTAGCCCCGGGCCTTGGCCGAGACCCGGGTCTCGTCCATGTAGCGCTTCACGCCCGCGAAGCGCGCGAAGTAGCGGTCGATGTAGTCCTTGGCCGCCCGCTGCTCGATGCCGAGGTTGCTCGCCAGCCCGAACGCGCCCATGCCGTAAATGAGGCCGAAGTTGATGACCTTCGCGTAGCGCCGCTGCTCGGCCGACACCTCGTCCACCGGGACGCCGAAGACCTCGCTGGCGGTAGCCTTGTGCACGTCGACGCCGTCGGCAAAGGCGCGCAGCAGCGCCGGGTCTTCGCTGATGTGGGCCATGATGCGCAGCTCGATCTGCGAGTAGTCGGCGCTCATCAGCACGTGGCCCGGCGGCGCGATGAAGGCCTCGCGCACGCGCCGGCCCTCGGGCGTGCGGATCGGGATGTTCTGCAGGTTGGGGTCGTTGCTGGCCAGCCGCCCGGTCACCGCCACAGCCTGGGCGTAGTTGGTGTGCACGCGGCCGGTGGCCGGGTTGACCATCAGCGGCAGCTTGTCTGTGTAGGTGCCCTTCAGCTTGGCGAGGCTGCGGTGGTCGAGGATGCGCGCCGGCAGCGGGTAGTCGGCGGCGAGTTCGGCCAGCACCTCCTCGTCGGTGCTGGGCGCGCCGCTGGCGGTCTTCTTCTTCACCGGCAGGCCGAGCTTGCCGAACAGGATCTCGCCGATCTGCTTGGGGCTGCCCAGGTTGAAGGGCTGGCCGGCGATGGCATACGCCTCCTGCTCGAGCGCCACCATGCGCTCGGCGAGTTCCCGGCTCTGGCGCGCGAGCAGCGCCGCATCGATCAGCACGCCGTGGCGTTCCATGCGCTCGAGCACCACCGAGGTCGGCATCTCGATGCGCTCGTAGACGAAGCGCAGCCCGCGCCGGTCGTCACCGTCAGCCTCGATCTCGGGCCACAGCGTCTGGTGCACCTGCAGCGCCATCTCGCTGTCCTCGCCCGAGTAGGTCGTGGCGCGGTCGACGTCCACCTGCGCGAACGGGATCTGGCTGGCGCCCTTGCCGCACACGTCCTCGTAGCTCAGGCCTTGGCGGCCGAGGTGGCGGTCGGCCAGGCTCTCCAGGCTGTGCGACTTGTGCGCCTCCAGAACGTAGCTCTCCAGCATCGTGTCGTGGCGGTAGCCCCGCACCGTGATGCCGGCGTTGGCGAACACGTGCAGGTCGTACTTGATGTTCTGGCCTAGCTTCGGACGCGAGGCGTCCTCGAGCCAGGGCTTCAGGCGGGTCAGCACCTCGGCCAGCGGCAGCTGCTCGGGTGCGCCCGGGTAGCTGTGGGCCAGGGGCACGTAGGCGGCACGCCCGGGTTCGACCGCAAAGCTGATGCCGACGATCCGCGCGTGCATGCCGTCCAGGCTGTCGGTCTCGGTGTCGAGGGCCGCCAGCTCGGCCGCCTGCACGACGTCCAGCCAATGATCGAAGCGCTCCCAGGTCGTGACGGTCGCGTACTCGCGCGGCAGCACCGCGGTGCCGGCGCGTTCCGATGGGTCGGCCGCGGCCGCATTGGCCGTCGCTGCAGCCGCCACCGTCTCTCCAGTGGCCGCCGCCTCCAGTTCCTTGAGCCAGCTGCGGAAACCGTAGCGCCGGTAAAAGTCGTGCAACCCGGCGCGGTCCACCTCGCGCAGCGCCAGTGCGTCGACCGCCGGCCAGCCCGAGACCTGTCCAGCGAGGTCGCAGTCGGTGACCACGGTCACCAGCTTGCGCGCGGTCGGCAGCCAGTCCAGCGCCTTGCGCAGGTTCGCGCCGGCCGCACCCTTGATGTCCGCCGCGGCCGCGACCACGCGGTCGAGCGAACCATGCTCGGCGATCCACTTGGCAGCGGTCTTCGGCCCGACCTTCTCGACCCCAGGCACGTTATCCGCGGTATCGCCGACCAAAGTCAGGTAGTCCACGATGCGCTCGGGCGGGACGCCGAACTTGGCCTCGACCCCGTCGACGTCCAGCACTTCGGGCGGCTTGGCCATGGTGTTGATCAAGCGGACCGCCGGGCCGACCAGCTGGGCGAGATCCTTGTCACCGGTGGAGATCAGCACTTCGTGGCCGGCGGCGGCCCCCGCACGCGCCAGGGTGCCGATCGCATCGTCGGCCTCGATGCCGGGCACCATCAGCACCGGCCAGCCGAGCAGGCGCACGGCCTCGTGGATCGGTTCGATCTGCTGCCGCAGCGGGTCGGGCATCGGTGCACGCTGGGCCTTGTAGTCGGGGTACCAGGCATCGCGGAAGGTGGGACCCGGCGCGTCGAAGACGCACACCGCGTGGGCCGCCGGGTAGCGCTCGCGCAGCCACTTCATCATCGCGATGAAGCCATGGATCGCGCCGGTGGGAAAGCCGTCGGGCGCGCGAAGGTCGGGCATCGCGTGATAGGCGCGGTAGAGATAGCTGGAGCCGTCCACCAGCAGCATGATCTTCTCGCTCATGCGGCGATTGTGGCCCGCGCGGCGCGAGCGCCGGCCGCCGCGGCGCCCGCTGCGTAGAATCCTTTGGATGCTCCTGCTTCGCTCCTTACTGTCCTGCCTGCTGGCGCTGTGTGCCGCCGCTGCGGGCGCTGCCGTGACGGCGGCGCCGCCACCACCTTCGCCGGCGGCATCGGCGGCAGCGCCCGCGGCATCGTCGGCGGCGAGTCGGGTGCAGGTCGTCGACGACAAGAACGTGCGCATCGAGGAAACCCGCATCCGCGGCCAGTTGCA
Source organism: Betaproteobacteria bacterium (assembly GCA_037443665.1). Taxonomy (GTDB): domain Bacteria; phylum Pseudomonadota; class Gammaproteobacteria; order Burkholderiales; family Burkholderiaceae_C; genus Rubrivivax. The sequence continues at coordinate 2,012 of JBBINW010000143.1, read as the reverse complement.
GCGCGTCACGGTGCAGAGCAAGCTGCCCGGTGCCAAGCCCTACGAGATCATCGTCGGCCCCGGCGGGCGTGACCCTTCGCAGGACCACGGCGCCGAGGGCCAGCGCGCCTGGTCGGTGTTCGATTTCTAGCCCGGCGATGGCGGTCTATACCGAGGTCGGCTTCGCGGAGGCCGACGCCTTGCTGCGGCGTCTGGGCCTGGGGCCGCTGACCGACCTGCAGGGCATCCGTTCGGGCATCGAGAACACCAACTACTACGCCACCACGGTACAGGGGCAATGGGTGCTGACGCTGTTCGAGCGTCTTTCGGCGGAGCAGTTGCCCTACTACCTGCGCCTGATGCAGCACCTCGCGTCCCGGGGCATTCTTGTGCCGGCGCCGCAGGCCGACGCGCACGGCAGCCTGGTCCACCGCGTGGCCGGCAAGCCGGCATCGGTCGTGACCCGGCTGCCCGGCAGCCACCGGCTGCTGCCCGACGCGTCGCACTGCGCACAGGTCGGCGAGATGCTCGCCCGCATGCACGTGGCCGGCGCCGATTTCGAGCTCCACCAGGCTCACCTGCGCGGCCTGGCCTGGTGGACCGAGACCGTGCCCGAGGTGCTGCCCTACCTGGAACCGCGTCAGGCCGCGCTGCTGCGCGACGAACTCGAATTCCAGCAGCGCCTGGCGGCTTCGCCCGCCGGCCAGGCGCTACCGCGCGGGCCGATCCACGCCGACCTGTTCCGCGACAACGTGATGTTCGACGACACCGCCGGGCCCGACCGGCTGTGCGGCTTCTTCGACTTCTATTTCGCCGGCACCGACACCTACCTGTTCGACGTCGCGGTGTGCCTGAACGACTGGTGCACCGACACCGCCAGCGGCGCGCTCGACGAGCCGCGGGCCACCGCCTTCGTCGAGGCCTATGAGCGCGCTCGGGTGCTCACCGGCGGCGAGCGGCGGGCGCTGCCGGCGCTGCTGCGCGCGGCGGCGCTGCGGTTCTGGATCTCGCGGCTGTGGGACTGGCACCTGCCGCGCAGCGCGGCGCTGCTGCAGGCCAAGGACCCGACGCATTTCGAACGCGTGCTCGAGCGCCGCATCGCCGAACCCTGGCATCCCGCCGGCTGAAGCCGCGACCCGATGGCCCTCGTCCTCAAGCAAGTCGAGCCGTCGCGTGGACCACGCTGGATCGCCGACGCCTTCCGCCTCTACATCCGCCGGCCGCTGGCCTTCACGGCGCTGTTCGTGACCTTCCTGCTCGCAGCGCTGTTGGTGTCGCTGGTACCGCTGCTCGGGCCGCTGGTGCAGATGATGTCGCTGCCCCTGCTGTCGCTCGGCTTCATGGTGGCCGGGCAGTCGGCGTTGCTCGACGGCCCGGTGCACCCGCGCCAGTTCATCGAGCCACTGCGCACCGACGCCACGCGGCGGCGCGCGCTGCTGACGCTGTGCGTGCTCTACGGCCTGGTGGCGGTGGCCATCCTGCTGCTGGCCGACGGCATCTCGCACCACGCCTGGTCGCGGCTGCAGGGGCTGCTCGCCAAGGGCGACGTTGCCCAGGCCGACATCGACGACCTGCTGTCCGAGCCGGCGGTGAGCCTCGGCCTGCTGACCGCCGGCGCGCTCGGTTCGCTGCTGTCGGCGCCGTTCTGGCATGCGCCGGCGCTGGTCCACTGGGGCGGACAGGGTGTGCGCCAGGCCCTGTTCTCGAGCACGGTGGCGCTGTGGCGCACGAAAGGCGCTTTTCTGACCTACATGCTCGGGTGGATCGGCGTGCTGCTGATGTTCGGCTTCGTCAGCGCGGTCGTCTTCGGGCTGCTCGGGGCGCCGCAAATGGCCGGCCTGATCGGCGTCCCGGCCGGGCTCGTTTTCTCCACCGTGTTCTACCTCTCGGTGCTGTTCACGTTCAACGACAGCTTCGGCGGCGCATCGCCGGCGCCGCGCGACTCGGCGCCGCCGCCGTCGACGATCTAGCCCGAACTTTGACCGCTGATCTCGCCGCAGAGCAAGCACTGGTGCAGGTTTCGCGCCGATACA
>JBBINW010000142.1:0-5115 GCA_037443665.1 Betaproteobacteria bacterium | reverse complement strand
CGGCATCCGCAACATGCTGATCGCCCCAGGCATCTTCGGCACCCCGATGCTCTTCGGCATGTCCGAGGAAGTGCAGGACGCGCTGGCAGCCATCGCGCCGTTCCCGAGCGGTCTGGGCACGCCGCAGGACTACACCAAGCTGATGCGCCGCATGCTCGAGAACGACATGCTCAACGGCGAGGTGATCCGGCTGGATGAGGCAACCCGGATGGCGCTCAAGTGAGACCGGCCGATCCCACTCGCTATGCACGCATACCACCGCGACGCGCGCCCGAGAGGGCGCGCCCGTTCCTTCCACGTTCCTCCGGGCGGTGTGTCCCACACCGCCCGGGCCGGACTACCAAAACTTGTAGGTGGCGCTGGCGTAGAAGGCCATTCCATGCGGATCGTAGTAGGTCGGGTCGTAGCCCGCCTGGAAGTACTGACCCAGTGTCACGGCCAGCGGAGGCTTCCGATCGAACATGTTCTTGATGCCCGCGCGGACCACGAGGTTCTTGACGCCCTTGTACGCGCCTTGAATATCCCAGGTCGAGAAGGCACCCACATGCGCAGGCACCGTCGACGGGTTGTCCCCGTCGGGGATGTTGTCGTCGTAGCCGGTCTGGAAGTGCTGGGTCAGCCCAAGCTCGTAATCGCCCTTTGACCAATTCAGCGCCAAGTCGTGGCGCCAACGGAAGATGATTCCACCGGCCGCAACCGCGTTCAGCGGATTGCCATTCGCATCGACGGTCGCGCCCACACTGGGCTGCACGGTGCCGTCCGGCAAGGTCTCGGTGAACTTGCTCGTGTAGGTGCCATTCAACAATACGTCGAACGCGCCGAGACTTTCGGACTTCAGCGCGCGCCACTTCAGGTCAATGTCGACGCCCGAGGTCTCGACGCTACCCGCGTTCAGGTTGGTGGCAACGATCTGCGTGATGTTCTGGAGGGGATCGCGGGTCACCAGGCCGGTGTAGGCTGGATTGCCGGCAGCCGCTTGGTCGACGATGAACTGCGGATCCAGCGTCGTGACCAGGTTCTTGACCTTGATGTTGAAGTAGTCGATGCCCAGCGAGACAGCATTGATCGGTTCGAGCACAACACCAAACGACGACTGATTCGACTTCTCGGGCTGCAGGTTGGGATTGCCGCCAGAGAGCACCGTGAACTGATTCTTCACCCCCGTCACCGGGTCGGTAAACGTCGCGGATGTACCGATGGTCTGCGGGTTATACAGTTCTGGCAGGCTGGGTTCCCGGAAGCCGCTACCCGCCGACGCTCGCAGCAGTACTTGTTTCAGTGGCTGGAAGCGCAGACTCAGCTTCGGATTCGTCGACGTCGCGTTCGGGTATTGGTCTCTGCGGACCGACAGATCGGCTTCGAGGGACTTGATGATTGGTGCCTCAAGTTCGCCGTAGATCGAGCTCGAGTGACGCGACGTCTGCAGCGGCAGCGCCTGGCCGCCATAGCCCGAGATGTCGCCGATCTGGAAGGCCGAGCTGGGTTGGAAGTTCATGTTCTCGTCGCGCAGAGCGCCGCCGAGCGCATAGTTCAGGTCGCCGGCGGGCAGCTTGACGAGGACACCCGAGATCTTGCCTTCGACTGCATCGGTCGTCAGCGTCGACGTGATCATGTTGCCGGCATAGTTCGTCCCGTAGATCTGCGCCGCGAGCGCCGGCGTCTGGTACTGAACGAAGGGGTTGAACTGGTTGTTGTTGCTCAGCAGGGAGGCCAACGCCGTCATCGATTGATAGCCCTGCAGCGTGCTCTCCGAGACCTTGCTGGAGTTGTGCACGTAAGACAGGTCATAGTCGTTGCCCTTGAGCGAACCCTGGAGCCCAGTGACGAAGTGGACTTGGTCGGAATCGTCTACGTGGACGCGGCCACCGCCATCAAAGGCACGGTAGCTGACGGTGACGGGCTTTCCGGCCGCCGCCGTGTCGGCCAAGTATGCGGTCGGGTAATAGGGGCTGCTCGGCGAAAGGATGATGGCCGGATAGATGTTCTTGGTCGCGAAGGCCTGGTCCGTCGCAAAGAACGACACGCTGTAGGGCGAGGGCTGCTCGCTCACTGTGGTCTTGGTGTGGGAATAGAACCCCTCAATGTACAGTTCCTGATCGTTGCCCAGGTTGACGCGCAAGTCGCCGGCCACGTTCTGGCGTTCCACTTGGGGCAGCAGGGGAACGTAAGGAGACGCGTTGAATCTGCAGGTGCCAATATTGGGATCGTAGCTGCTGCCGTTCTGCGTGCAGTTGTTAGGCGATAGCGGATTGCCCAAGCCGCTACCTTGGTTCAGCAGCGCGTTCGAGGGAGACGGCGCCGGATTGAACGTACGCAGCGCGCCGCTCGGCGTTGCGCTCTCGTCGAACATCCCGTTCACATTGTCCCAGGCCGAGCCGGCGTAGCTGGCCCGCTGCGAACCATAGATGGCCTGATCCTTGGCCCAGTCGAGTGACAGCAGCAGGTTGTACCGGTCGCTGTCGAAGTCGCCCTTGCCGTAGGTCAGCGCGCCCTTGAACGCCCCACCGCCGCCGTCCTTTGTGCCGCCGGCGTAGCCAGTGACCTCGAGGCCCTTGAAGTTCTTGCGCAGGATGAAGTTGATGACGCCGGCCACGGCATCCGAGCCGTAGACGCCGGACGCGCCGTCCTTCAGGATCTCGACTCGCTCGACCGAAGCCAGCGGGATTGAGTTGATGTCCACCGCTGTGCCGTCGGTGGCGTAGTTGGCCAGCCGGCGGCCATTGACCAGAACCAAGGTCTTGTTGGCACCCAGGCCGCGCAGGCTGGCATTGGACTCACCGTAGGTCGACGCTCCGCTGCCCTCAGCCGTCGTGTTGGCTCCAACCGCCGAGTTCACGGTGAGGGTCGTCAGAAGTTCTTCGACCGTCGTCACGCCCAACTTCTCGATCTGGTCGCGCGCGATAACCTGGACCGGCAGCGAAGTCTCGGCGTCGATGCGCTTGATCAACGATCCCGTGATTTCGACGCGCTGTTCTGCCTGAGGCGTCGCGTCCGTCTGTTGGGCAAACGCGGGCATTGCGCCGACAAGTGAAGCCCCGCCAAGGGCCGCCAGAACGCCAGCATGAACCTTTGTTCGTTTGAACATTCAAACACTCCTGTGGGAAAGTTGAGCTATACCTTGAACTTCGCAGCAAGACCCATTCCAGCCTGACGTGAGGCAAATGGCATGCGCCGTGAAGCACTGTGAAACGATTGTGGGGCGCGAGGTTAACGTGAAACCTCGGGAAAACCCAGTCTGCCGACCGCCTGAACTGGGGGTCGCGGGCCCAGTGCATCGGCCGGGAAGCGAGGCGTGGCGCGGGTTTGCTGCGCACGCGAGGCTCCCGCGGCTGCTAGACCAGTCTGCAACGATGCCCGTGCTTGTGTTGGCGGCAGACAACATCTGCCGCAAGGCGAGCCACCCTGCAAGACCGACGGCGTCGGCACCATGGTCGAGGCATGCCACGGAAAGGGCCAGTACCGAGGCCGACAAAATCAGCCCAATACCGCCGACGAGAACCCAAACCCGGGATGACGCCCCAAAACGGCCCCGCAGGGCGCCCAGACGCGCCCGCCTGGGCCTCGCTCAGGCCGCGTGCAGCCGCGGCACCGCCGCCAGCAGCGTGCGCGTGTAGTCGCGCGTCGGCCGCGCCAGCACTTCGGCACAGGCACCCTGCTCCTCGATCCGTCCGTCACGCATTACGGCCACGCGGTCGGCGATGTACTCCACCACCCCGATGTTGTGGGTGATGAACAGGAACGAGACGCCAAGTTCGCGCTGCAGTTCGCGCAGCAGGTTGAGGATCTGCGCCTGCACCGAGACGTCCAGGGCCGAGGTCGGCTCGTCGCAAACGATCAGCCGCGGCTCCACCGCCAGCGCCCGCGCGATCGCGATGCGCTGGCGCTGGCCGCCGGAGAACTCGTGCGGATAGCGCCCGAGCGCGTCGCGGCGCAGGCCCACGCGGTCGGTCAGGCGCTCGATGCGCTCATGCCGCTTGCCGGCATCGAGGTCGGGCTGCAGCGCGGCCAGCCCCTCGTCGAGGATCTCGGCCACCCGCATGCGCGGGTCGAGCGAGCCGAACGGGTCCTGGAAGATGATCTGCACCTGGCGCCGCGCGGCCAGTAGCTCGGCGCCCTGCATCGAGAAGAGGTCGCGGCCCTCGAGCAGCGCCCGGCCCTCGATGGCGGCCGTGCGCCGAAGCAGCTGCACGATGGCCTTGCCGGTGGTCGTCTTGCCGCAGCCCGATTCGCCGACCAGGGCCAGCGTCTGGCCGCGGCCGACCTCGAACGAGACGCCGGCCACGGCGTCGAAATGGCCGCGGACGCGCTGCATGAGCCCGCCGCGGATCGGGAAACGCACCGACAGGTCCTGCACCGCGAGCAAGGGGCCTGCCGCGGCCTCCGTGGCCGGCATGGAACCCGGCGCCGCGCCCAACGCGGCCGCCGGCGCCGAAGCCTTGACCGGCACCGCACCCGGCACGTAAAGCAAGCAGCGCACCTCGTGACGCGCCGACACGGCCAGCAACTCGGGCACGGTGCCGGGGCAATGCGGCATGGCCTCGGCGCAGCGCGGTGCGAAGCGGCAGCCTTCGAAGTGCGTCGTCAGCGGCGGCACCGTGCCGCCAATCGCCTCCAGGGGCGCGCCGCGCCGCTCTCCGCCCGGCAGCGCGCGCAGCAACGCTCGCGCATAGGGGTGCCTGGGTGCGGCGAAGAACTCGTTGGCCGGCGCGACCTCGATGATCTGGCCGGCATACATCAGCGCCACCCGGTGCGCCATGCCGGAGACGACCGCGAGGTCGTGCGTGATCAGCAGCATGCCCATGCGCTGCTCTCGCTGCAGTTCCTTCAGCAGGTCGAGGATCTGGGCCTGGATCGTCACGTCCAGCGCGGTGGTGGGCTCGTCGGCGACCAGGAAATCGGGCTCGGCGGCGAGCGCGATGGCAATCATCACGCGCTGCTTCTGGCCGCCGCTCATGCGGAACGGGTACTCGTCAATGCGCCGCTCGGGCTCGGGGATGCCCACGCGACGCAGCCAGTCGACCGCCTTGGCGCGCGCGGCCGAGCCGCGCAGGGGCGTGTGCGCCTCGATCGCCTCGACGATCTGCTGGCCGACCTTCATCACCGGGTTGAGGCTGG
>JBBINW010000141.1:0-5244 GCA_037443665.1 Betaproteobacteria bacterium | reverse complement strand
ATGTGTCCAGCGATTCCTGAAACCTCCCTCAGGACGGGTTCACCGAATACTTACTGGATCGCTTGGCGAGCGGACTTGGCCCCCGCGCCTGTCGAGCCGGCAGCGAACCTCGACGCCAAGTTGCCGGGCGAGGGACACCATGCCGCCGGCCAGGTCCAACAGGCCGTGGGTGAACCGTCGGAAGCAGTATCTCCAGATGGAGGTGGCCCGCAGGCGGGCACGGAGTCTGAGCCCGCGGCTGGCGACGACGCGCGCACGTTCCATCGCAACGTCGGGCGGCGCCTGCGCCGATGGCATGCAGGGATCGTGTCCGCCTGGAAGTCGTTAGATGACCTCGACAATGCCGGCCTGCACGCGCTGCGCAAGCGCATCAAACGCCAGCGATACGCCGCCGAGTTCTTCGCACCAATGCTGCGCCAGCGCCAGCTCACGCGCTATCTCCATGACCTGGCCACGATCCAGGATTGAATGGGGGCGCTGAACCACCTCTTCGTGGCCCGGGCCCGCTATCAGGCCCTCGGCACGCCGGACCCGGCGGCATGGTTTGCTTTCGGATGGCTCGCGGCGCGAATCGCTCAGCTGCGCGCTCTCGCAAAGCCCGAGTTGGAAAGACCCGCCAAGGCCGATCCACCGGCGCCTTGAGCGCTTGTGCCTGATGCGGCCCGTTGGATCGAGCCGTTGTCGCAGAACCGAAGAAGGCAGGTGGCAGGCGGGCGCCACGAGACCGCGCCGCTCGTCGACAGGGGCTACAGCTTGCTGATGCCACCGCCGCTGCCGGCGTCCGGCTTCGCATCGCCGATGGCGTCGAGCAGCGCATCGACGAATTGCGCCTGCTGCTTGAAGCCGTAGTCCAGCGCCGCCGCGCTTTCACCGATCAGCGCTTCGGCGTGCGAAACCGGGGTGTCCTTCGGCAGCAGCAAATGCGCGTCCGACTCGCCGTGGCTGTGCTCCACCATCGCGCCCGCGTTGCGCGCGATGCGCAGCATCGCGGCGTTCTCGCTCAGCGCGTGGATGTAGATCGTGTTCACGCCTCGGTTGCGGATGTGCAGCATCGCGTGCTCGAACAGCCGCGTGCCCAGGCCACGGGCGCGCAGGTGCGGCAGCACCGAGCCGCCGAATTCGGCGGGATGGGTGCCCGCCAGTTCGCGGTCGGGGTACGCGACGTGGGCCAACGCGACGATCTCGAGCTTGCGATTGAAGACGCCGAAGACCTCGTCGCGGTCGAAGTCCATGCTGTCGACGTAGCGCCGGATCTGCTCGTCCGAGGCGCGATAGCCGAAACGCAGGTAACGGTCGTTCTCGGGCAGCGCGATCAGGTGTGCGAAGACGGCCTCACGGTGGTGCGCCATGAGCGAGCGGATCGGGATCCATCGATGCGCGACACGCGCCTCAGGGACCGTCGGGTCGTCGCCGGAACTTCTCATAGCGAAGTATAGGAACTTACCCAGATGCCAGTCGACGGTGCTCGGGACGCTGCACAGGCGCTGAGCCATGGCTGGGCCTCGACTTAGAGTTGCCTATCAAGATGCTGGACCTGACACTCGGGACAGGCCATAGCGAGCGCGAGTTGCTGCTGGCTTTCGACGCCGTGGCCGGTGGCTGAAGCGCCCAGCCGGGAGGCTCGGACGAGGGCGCCCTGGTGTGCCCGAGCATTCTGGTGGGGATGCTCCTCGTCGGTCCTATGATCCGATCGGTGCAGTAATCGATCGGGTGGTGTCATGCAGAACGCAGAGCGTAACTCGTCGCAGGTGACCGCGAGGGTGACCGAGGTGCTGCCGACTCTCGGGCTGGCCTACCTCACCGACGAGCACTTCAAGGGCTGGACCGTCACCAAGAGCACTTCCGGGCCCGGACTCAGTGCCCTGCGGCCGGCCAAGCGTGTCAATCTGACAGTCGCGCACCACGCCCACTTCTCGCTCGCCACGCAACACGTGCAGTTGAATTAGCTCGGCGCTGCACCGTAGCGCGACGACGGCGACTGCGCCCAAGTGCCTCGGCCGTCATGCGAGGCCAGCTTGCCCGGGCCCCGGGCTGATCCCACTGGGCGCGAGTTCGCTGCCTGGGCGTCGATCTGCGCGATGCACCCAACATCTCCGGGCCGACAGAGGTCTGACAGGCAGTTCACTGGCCGAACCGAGGGTGGTGCGTGGCCGTTCACCGCCACGCACTGATCACCTTCGTGAAGGACGAAGGACTTACGGCGGCATAGGGAGTCGTTGGTTCGAAACCGAGGGGTCGGGGAAAGTAGGGAGCAAGCGCGACCTGCTGGTCGACGGTCATAGCGTGCCGATGCCGATCATCGAGAACGCGGCCAATGTCAATGATTGCAAGCGGCTCGAGCGGCACAGAGTAACCACTCGTCCCCTTCACCTTCGGAGAAGGTGCTGCGATCAGTTCCTGGTCGCCGTCAGGCCGGCTCGGAAGGCTTGGAGACTTGCCAGCGTTCGCTGACCGGAGCGGACCGCTGGCCGGGCTGGTCAGCCGCCCTCGATAGCCAGTCCGGCGCTGGAGGCCTTGGCGCTGTGCTTGGCCGCTGCAGCGGCGGAGGCGACATCCTCGGGCCGCTCGAAGCGACCGGGCCGCACCGGCACGGCGCCGATGGACAGGGTCGTGAAGCTGAAGAATCGCTTGACGCCGTGGCGGTCTTCGGCCTCGATGCCTCCCTTGGCGATTGCCGCGTCGTCGAACAGGCTGCGCGCCATCTCGTTGAATACGGCCACGATTCGCTCACAGCGGTCCAGCCAGTCGGCGCTCTGGAACAGCACCACGAAATCGTCGCCCCCGACGTGACCGATGAAGTCCCGGCGCGGGTCGCAGTGTGAGGCCAAGGTACGCGCAACCAGGCGGATCATCTCGTCGCCGCGCCAGTAGCCGTAGTGGTCGTTGTATGGTTTGAAGTCGTTGAGGTCGCAATAGCAGGCCACGAAGTCGCCGCTGCTGGACAGCAGCCGCTCGATGTGCTCGGTGATCGGAATGTTCCCGGGCAGGAACGTCAAGGGGTTGGCGTGTCGTGCGGCCTCGATGCGCACTTCGGTGACGACGCGCACCAGTTGTTCCCCCGAGCCAATGCCCAGATAACAGCCGGCTTCGGAGACGATGAAGCCCTCGGTCAGGTATCGCTGGTCGGACGACGTAAGCACGGCGGTCAGGCCGTCGATGCCCGTGTGGTGGTCCAGTACCAGGGGCGTGGTGTTGGCAAACAGCAGACACGGCTTGCGACCGTAGAGCTCCTTGAAGAACGGCTTGGCGTAGCGATCGACGAAGGCCTGTCGGCTGAGCAGACCGACGGGCCGATCCGCTTCGACCAGCGCAATGGCACGCAACGTCGTATCCGCCGCGAAGACCTGCGCGACCTCGTCATGGGTGGTGCTCGGTGGCAGCGACGGCACCGGCAAGGCCAGCCGCCGTGCGGTGAAGTCCGCGCCGGCCGCGCGCGTCATCTCCGGCAGCACTGCGATCGTGGAGCTCGTGATCACCGCAACCGCGGCGGCAACCGCCTCGGCCGCGACCGCCGGCTGGGGTCGGCCGAGGAAGTAGCCCTGCCCGAGCTGCAGACCAAGGTCGCGCACGATCCGCAGTTCGGCCTCCGTCTCGATGCCCTCGGCCACCAGTGTCGTCCCGAAGGTCTCGGCGAACCGCATCAGGCCTTTCAGCGTCTGCACCTTGACGGCGTGGCGGTCCAGTTCGTGGACGAAGTACTTGTCGATCTTGACGAACTCCGGGCGCAGCTCGGCCCACAGCCGAAGGCTGGACCGACCGTCGCCGAAGTCGTCGAGCGCAAAGCGCAGCCCCAGCGAGCGCAACTCGCGGGCAACGGCGATCAGGCGCGGCAGGTCGCTGACGCGCTCGTGCTCCGTGATCTCGACGACCAGCGCCGCCGGCGCCACTTTCTCGGCCTCCAGCGCGCTGACAATGCCGGCCAGCGACAGGGTGTCGACTTGGTGGAGGATGGCCTCCGCACTGAGGTTGACGAACAGCCGTCGCTCATGGTCGTGTTGAGTCCAGGTCCGCAGCGCTTCGCGCAGGCAGGCCTGCTCCAGCTGCAACGTGAGTCTCTCGGAGCGGGCCGCCGCGAACAACGCATCGGGGCTGCGGAGCTGCGAGTCGAGCGGGCCGCGGATCAGGCTCTCGTGCCCGACGACGTAGGCATCCTTGAGGCGAACGATGGGCTGGAAATGCGCCTCCAGGGCGCGGCGGGCGATGACTTGGGCCGCCGTCCGCAGCCGCAGCGCGTCAGTCACGCTCTTGTGCATCGCCGCCAGCGCGGGCCGATCAAGTGTGGCGGTCATCGTGCGGTCTCCAGCGGGCCTGCAGCCCGCGATCTGCTTGGCATGCGGCCAGACGGCGAGGGCCGGTCGGGCGCGGCGCCAAGCCGGACCCCGCAGGTCGCGGGCTGCAGCCCGAGGTGGCTGCGGTATCTCAACGCCTTGCGGGGTGCTCGCCGCCAGCGCCCGGGCCGCACGTCAGGCGCTGGCTGCGACAAGCGATCTGAGCTCGAGTGCGGTCGCGAGTGCAAGCGCCGATGTCCCGTGACGGCGGCGCGCGGCCGTCCAGCGATCCGGGTCAGCATTGCAAGCATCGCCCTGACGGGCACAGGGCCAGCCTGTGAGTCATACAGATCCTCGGCGGAACATCGGCGCGACGGCTGCTGCGGCGCATGGGTCGCCCGGGCACTCCGTTGGCCTTGTAACGTGCTTATCGGCCGCAAGCCGGCAGGATGTAGGCAAAGTGGAGCGGACGACTGCTGACGACTGATCACCCGCCAGAAGGGCCGTCCTCGCAGGTGAGGTGACGGCCGACCGCACAAGCGTCGGTCGGGACGCGTTCGTTGCGTCGACCGGGCGACCCGGCGGCCGCTGCGTCGGTCGACCCGCAGGCACACATCCACGGGGATGGTCGTTCCATGCCTAGCCAGCAAGTGCGTGGATCCGCTGCGACCGTGCGAGGCCGATCCCCTCAGCCAGCTCACTTGGCATCTGGCACAGACTTAGTATAAACTATTTATACTGTATATCTTTTGCAATCATTACGCGCAAAGACCCCTCAGCATCGACGCCCGGCAAGCGCAAAGCGGCCCCAAGCACAACGCGGCCTGCGCGGTCCGCAGCGGCCAAGGCCCCCAGCAAGAAGGTGGCGCTGCCCGACGGCAGCCCGAAGCCGGCGCCGGCGACGTCGCTTCCCGCCGACGGCAAGGCAGCGAAGAAACCGCCCAAGTCGCGCCCTCGGTTGGTTCGCGATAGCTTC
>JBBINW010000140.1:0-5463 GCA_037443665.1 Betaproteobacteria bacterium | reverse complement strand
GGATGTTGTTGGTGAAGGCCAGCAGGTTCTCGCTGTAGCCGTCGTTCCACTGCATGGCCACTTCGACGCCGACGCGGGTGCCGTTGGCGCCCGCCGGCGACGACTCGCCCGCGGCGGTAAAGACGTTGGCGTGCAGCGCCGTCTTGTTCTTGTTGATGTATTCGACGAAGCCGCGCACGCCGCCGGAAAAGGCGAAGTTCTCTTCCTTGCCATGGCGCTGGTCGATGAGGCGGATGCGCACGCCGTTGTTGAGGAAGGAGAGCTCGCGCAGGCGCTTGCTGAGGATCTCGTAGTGGAATTCGACGGTGCCGAAGATCTCCTCGTCCGGCAGGAAGTGCACCTCGGTGCCGCGCCGGTCGGTCTCGCCCAGCACGCGCAGCGGCGAAACGGCCACGCCGTCCACCGTCTGCACCAGGCGGTTCTGCACGTCGCCCTGCTTGAATTCGATCTGGTGGGTCTGGCCGTCCCGGCGGACGGTCAGCCGCAGCCACCTGGACAGCGCGTTGACGCAGGACACGCCCACGCCGTGCAGGCCGCCGGACACCTTGTAGCTGTTCTGGTTGAACTTGCCGCCGGCGTGCAGCTCGGTGAGGGCGATCTCGGCGGCCGAGCGCTTGGGCTCGTGCTTGTCGTCGAATTTGATGCCCGTGGGGATGCCGCGGCCGTTGTCCACCACCGAGATGGAGTTGTCGGTATGGATGGTGACGATGATGTCGTCGCAGTAGCCGGCCAGGGCCTCGTCGATGGAGTTGTCCACCACCTCGAAGACCATGTGGTGCAGGCCGGTGCCGTCCTGGGTGTCGCCGATGTACATGCCGGGACGCTTGCGCACGGCCTCCAGGCCCTCGAGGATCTGGATGCTGGCGGCGCCGTATTCGCCGATGGCGCCCGGGCCATTGCCGCCGGCGGCAAGCCGTTCCGAACCGTCGAGCGGGCTGTTGGCAGCGCTCATGGGCACGGGGCCTTCGGGGGGGGTTCCATCACGCTTGGGCAGGTCGTTGGGCACAGCGGACATTCGTCGGATGCTTTCGTGGGGTCGGCGGGATTGCTATGTTTCAGCGATGGGCGGTCGGCGCGGATGACCCGCCTCAGATGCGCATCGGCATGACGACGTACTTGAAGCGGTCGGAATCGGGCAGGGTGATCAGCGCGCTGCCCAGGGCGTCGCCCAGCGAAATGCGGATCTTCTCGGCCTTGAGGTTGGTCAGCACATCCAGCAGGTAGGTGACGTTGAAGCCGATGTCCAGGCTGTCGCCGTCATACTCGACCTCGATTTCCTCGAGCGCCTCTTCCTGGTCGGTGTTGGTGGAACTCACCTTGAGAGAGCCGGGCGACAGCACCCAGCGCACCCCCTTGAACTTGTCGGTGGTGAGGATGGCCGCCCGCGACAGCGCCTGCATCAGCTCGTTGCGGTCGATGAGGAAGGTCTTGGGGTTGTTCTGCGGCACCACCTTGGCGTAGTCGGGGAACTTGCCCTCGACCAGCTTGGAGACGAGCTCGATCGAGCCGAATGCGAAGCGCACCTGGTTGGGCGCCACCTGGATGCGCACCGGCTCGTCGCCCTCGGGCAGCAGCCGCCCCAGTTCCTGGACGGTCTTGCGCGGCACGATCACCTCGATGGCGCCGGCGGTGGTCTCGCGCTCGAATTCGCACAGTGCCAGGCGATGGCCGTCGGTGGCCACGCCGCGCACCCGCATGCCGTCGATCACCAGCAGCATGCCGTTGAGGTAGTAGCGGATGTCCTGCGCGGCCATCGCGTAGTGCACCATCGACAGCAGGTACTTGAGCGACGAGGCGGGGATGGTGAAGTCCACGGCCGCCGGGGCCTGCGCGACGGCCGGGTATTCCTCGGCCGGCAGCGTCTGCAGGTGGAACTTGCTGCGCCCGGACTGGATCGACAGCTTGCGGTTGGCGTAGGCCAGCTGCACCTCGACGTCGGGCAGCGCGCGCAGGATGTCGACGAGCTTGCGCGCCGATACCGTGGTCGCCCCGGATTCCTTGCCGGCCTCGAAGGTGGCGCTGGTCTGGATCTGGATTTCCAGGTCGGTGGCGGTGAAGGTCAGCTTGTCGCCCTCACGGCGCAGCAGCACGTTGGCGAGGATGGGCAGGGTCTGCCGGCGCTCGACGATGCCGCTCACCACCTGCAACGGCCGGAGCACCGCATCGCGGGGCGCTTTGACGAGTTGCATTTTTTATATACCTTTCGTAGTAGTAATTAATAGAGCAGCGCGCAACCTGTGGAAAAGCGGCAAAAACGTTTCTGCGACAGGTGGTTGCATGCGCCCATTGGCCGTGGATAAGCGTGTACGCGGTGCGCACATTGCGCGGGATAAGCCGGGACAACCTTGGCGCCGGCCGGCGCCGGGCCGATGTTGTGCGCACTTGTCCACAGGCACGGGGCGCTTACCCACAGGGATTCCCATCGGTGTTTCCTCAGCCCTTGAGCGTCTGTTCGAGCACGTGCAGCGCGTGGTTGAGCACGGCGTCCTTGGAGCGCACGTCGGCGATCTTGCGTACGGCGTGCAGCACGGTGGTGTGGTCGCGTCCGCCGAAGAGCTCGCCGATCTCGGGCAGGCTCTTCTGCGTCATTTCCTTGGCCAGGTACATGGCCACCTGGCGCGGCGCCGCGATGTTGTTGGGGCGCCGCTTGCTGTACATGTCGGAGACCTTGATCTTGTAGTAGTCGGCCACCGTCTTCTGGATGAGCTCGACGGTGACCTGGCCGGTGCTGGCCGACAGCAGGTCCTTGAGGGCCTCGCGGGCCAGTTCGACGCCGATGGTGCGCCCGTGGAACTGGGCGAAGGCCAGTACCTTGCGCAGCGCGCCCTCGAGCTCGCGCACGTTGCTGCGCAGGTTCTTGGCGATGAAGAAGGCCACGTCCTCGGTGATGTGCGCACCTTCGGTTTCCGCCTTCTTGAGCAGGATGGCCACGCGCATCTCGAGCTCGGGGGGCTCGATGGAGACCGTCAGGCCCGAGGCGAAGCGCGACAGCAGGCGCTCTTCGATGTCGCGCAGCTCCTTGAGATAGATGTCGCTGGTGATGATGATCTGCTTGCGGCCGGCGACCAGCGCCTCGAAGGCGTAGAAGAATTCCTCCTGGGTGCGGCTCTTGCCGGCGAAGAACTGGATGTCGTCGATCAGCAGCAGGTCGAGCGAATGGTAGTAGCGCTTGAACTCGTCGAAAGCCTTGCGCTGGTAGGCGCGCACCACGTCGCTGACGTACTGCTCGGCGTGGATGTAGCGCACCTTGGCGCCCGGGCGCCGCGCCAGGATGCTGTTGCCCACCGCGTGGATCAGGTGGGTCTTGCCCAGGCCCACGCCGCCGTACAGGAACAGCGGGTTGTACGAGCCGCCCGGGTTCTCGGCCACCTGCATGGCGGCGGCGCGCGCCAGCTGGTTGGCCTTGCCGGTAACGAAGGTGTCGAACGTGAGCGCCGGATTGAGGCGTGCGCGCTCCAGGCTGTCGGGCGACGTGGCGCCGGCCGGGGGGCTGCGCGGCTCGGGGGCGGCGCGCACGCCTTCGTCGGTCGCGCCGTTGATCCCCGCAACCTCGGTCACGGGCTCCTCGTCCAGGGGCAGCGCCTCGGCGGCCTCGAGTTCGAAGAGCACGTTGACGGGACGCTTGAGCACCAGCGAGGCCACGGCCTGGATGCGGCCGCCGAATTGCGCGCGCACGGCATCGAGCTTGAGACGGTTGGGTGCGCGCAGGTGGATATCGCCCGTGCTGGCATCGAAGTCGATGGCCTTGAGCGGTGCTATCCAGGCGGCGAACTGCTGAGGACTCAACTCCCGCTCGAGCACGCGCGAGCAGTCTTGCCAAAAACTGAGCATGCTGGTGTCAACCCCGGCCTGGGCGATGTGCGCACCGGGGCCGCCATCGCCGTACATTGTTATGGTCGGGGCGGGCCCCATTGGCCGCCGGCAGTGGTAATTGCCGTTCCCGTTTCGGGCGCCGCTTTTGCCGGCGCCAAAGGGCGATTGTAGCTGGCCGACGGAAGGTTATCCACAAGCCACAGGCAGAATATTTATTTTGATGGTGTCGCGCAGATCTTTGATTCGCGCTGATATGACAGATAGTGAGTGGTTGCTTTTGTGCGATTCCGCGTGATCCCGGAAGGGGCGCCGGGCCGTCTTGCGCGACTGTGGCCGGACACCCCGTTTTCCCGTTCTTTTGCATCGTGCCCGCGGGATAGCGTTTGACGAAAACCCCCGTTCTCGCGTCTAATAGAGGGCTTTTCGCTACCCCATGAACCCGATGCGCATCGTGCGCCCCGTTCCGGGCCGGCGCGCTGTACCGGGGAAACAAAATGGCTACCAAACGAACCTACCAACCGTCCGTGGTGAAGCGCAAGCGCACGCACGGGTTCCGCGAACGGATGAGCACCCGCAGCGGGCGCGCGGTCCTCAATGCCCGGCGCGCCAAGGGCCGCAAGCGCCTCGCCGTCTGACCCGGGGTCGCCGGGCCGGGGCGCCTGGAGCAAGCGGCAGCGCTTGCGGCGCCCGCCCGAATTTGCCGCCTTCCTGGCGCCGCGCTCGGGCTGGCGTGCATCGCGCCGCTGGCTCGCCATGAGCGCGCTCTTCCCTCCATCGGATTGGCTCGACCCGCGCGGACTGGCGCGGGGTGCGGGCGTGCGTTTCGGCATCACCGTGTCGCGCCGCCAGGGGCGGCGCGCGGTCGCGCGCAACATGGTCAAGCGCGTGCTGCGCGAGGCCGCACGCCATGCGGCAGCGCGGCTCGACGCCGCGGCCGGGCACGCACCCGTCGATGTGCTGGTGCGCTTGAAGGCCGGACTGCCCCCGGCGTCCGCGGCCGGCTGGCACCAGGTGAAGGCGCAGCTGCGCCAGGAGGCCGACAGCCTGTTCGAGCAGTTGCATGCCCGGCTCTGCGCCGAGGGACACAGCGCGGCCGGCCGGATACCGGCCGCCGCGCACGCGGAGCAATCGCTGGCACAATCGCGGCCTGACCCGGCCGCTGCCGCACCCGGTGCGGCCGCCGCGGATTCCGAGGGCTAGTCGTGCGCCGCATCCTGCTGCTGGGCCTGCGCGGTTACCGGTACTTTCTCTCCCCGCTGCTCGGCAATCAGTGCCGATTCGCGCCGACCTGTTCGTGCTACGCCACCGAGGCCATCGAGCGCTACGGCGCGTGGCGCGGCACAGGCCTGGCGCTACGGCGCCTGTCGCGCTGCCATCCGTGGAACGCCGGCGGCTGGGATCCGGTTCCGTAGGCAGGGACGCGCTGGCGGCAGGCGGGCATGGTTCGGGACCGGCGGGGTCCCGGGGGGCAGGAGATCAGGTATGCCGGCGCGTTTCGTGCGGGCACCGTCGGTTTTGTTGGAGATGGCTGGCATCATGGATTTTCAGCGCGCGTTCATCTGGATCGTCTTTTGCCTTTCGCTGGTACTGCTCTGGGACCGCTGGGAGGTCTCACAGGGCCGCAACCCGACGTTCTTTCCGGCGCTGAGC
>JBBINW010000139.1:0-5766 GCA_037443665.1 Betaproteobacteria bacterium | reverse complement strand
ACCCGTTGCTCATTTCAGCAAGCCATGTAGGGGCTGTGTAGGGGCGCGGCTGAGTTTCGATTCCTGGTCGCGGGCTTCATGCGGCAGTCACCCGCACCTCCTCCCGCGCCTTCCCGCGGTACCGCTCCAGGTCCACGCCCTTCAGCTCGACCACCTTCTTGTAGTCGACGCTGCCGGCCTTCCAGAACCGCGTCACGCTGACGCCGGCACCCACCTCCTTCGGGTGGTTCGCCAAGGCCACCAGCGCCTCCCTGGCGGCCTCAAGCCGTGCAGCAGCCACCTCGGCCTCGCACTTGGCGTCGGTGAACGCCAGGGCCGCTGTTTGCCAGCCCTCGTCATCCCGCTGCCGCTGGTCGGCATCGGTCAACGGCGGCGGCGTGTCAGTCTCCAGGCACCGTGCGAACGCCTCCCAGCCCGACCTGATGGCGTCCACCGCCGCCGCATCCGGCTCGATGACCCGCAGCAGCCCCGCTTGGCCGTCGAAGACCCACAGATGGGCCTGCCTGGCGCCGCTGACCATGAGCTTGTGCTGCACCTGTGCAAGGTAGTGCGCCGGCACCTCACCCGCCTCGACCGCCTGCCACAGCGTCGATGCCCGCCCCTTGTACGGGCACTTGATCTCGACGATGAGATCGCCGACCAGCGTCATGCCATCCAGGCTGGCGGAGTAGGGCCCATCCTGCAGCACGAGCGGCTGCATCACGTGCCTCGTCGCCACCTCGTAGGCATGCCGTGCCTGCGCCTCCAGCGAGGTGCCGCGCTGCATGGCCGCATTGACCGGCTGCTCCGCCCGCCCGATCTTCAGCAGCCATAGCCCGTAGGGGGTGACCCACGGGCTGATCCCCAACACCGCGGGCGTCTCCGACGCGTTGCGCAGCCCACGCCGATGCTCATGCCAGGCGTCACTGCCCTGGACCAGTTGAACGATCGTGCTCATGCCGCTCTCCTCTTCTCGAGCGAGCGCACCACGCGCAGGAAGTCCGCCGCGGCAATCTCGCCCAGCTCGCGCACGCCGAAATACTCCAGCACCCGCGGCAGCTCGACGCCCACCTCGGCCGCCAGCCTCGTGATCGCACGCTGCTGCTGCGCCGTGATGGACGCGACCGGCACCGTGGGAGCCTGAGCCAGCCTGGGCGGGGCAGCGGGCCTCGGCGGTGCCGAC
Organism: Betaproteobacteria bacterium; assembly: GCA_037443665.1. Lineage (GTDB taxonomy): Bacteria > Pseudomonadota > Gammaproteobacteria > Burkholderiales > Burkholderiaceae_C > Rubrivivax. The sequence continues at coordinate 4,604 of JBBINW010000139.1, read as the reverse complement.
GCCGCCGGCGCCTCCCCATCCGCCGCGTCGTTAGCCGCCGCCTCGCCGCTGACCTGCGGCAGGCCCTCGCCGGCGTAGATGTACAGCCCCAGCCCGTGCAGCGCGATGGCCTTGACCAGGCAGCGCTGGATCGACGTGTTGATGTCGAACGCCGTGGGCGCCATGATCGGCCGGTTGCGGCCGTCCAGCACCGGATGGATCTGGCTCAGGACGACGCCCTGCACCGTGACGGCCACCTCGACGAAGACACCGACCTCGGTGGCCAGGTAGGGCAGGTCGTTGAAGCGGCGCACTTCCCATCGGGCCGTCGGGTCGGCCAGGCGGAGTTGCGAGACCGCATAAGGCCAGCTCAGGTAGCTGAAGCCGCCCTTCTTCTCGATGTGCTCGGAGACGTTGATCGCGCTGAAGCGCGCGAAGTGATTGACGGACTCGGACATGATGAACTCCAGGTGAATGACAAGGAACAAGGACAAGGACAAGCGCCCGGTGAACCGAGGTTCGACCGGGCGCAGGGCAGGGCCAGGACGGCCCGGGGGAACGAGATCTCAGGCCGCTTCGGCCAGCGGCATCAGTGGCTTGACCGCCGCCAGTTCTGTCGGTTTTGGCAGCAGGTAGTCCGCGGCCTTCTGCGCCTGCGACGCGGCGGCGAAGATGAGCCGCTTGTCGTTGCGCAGCGCAGCGAGCCAGCTCGCGATGTAGCTGGCGTGCTGCATGCGCCCGACGATCCCGCAGTAGTCGGTCAGGAACGCCGACCCCATCTCGGCCACCAGCTCCTCGAACGCATAGGCGTCGATGCCGTGCCGGCGCCCCAGCGGCCGGTTGCAGCGGCCGGCGTGCCCAGTCCAGTGCGTCAGCTCGTGCAGCGCCGTGGCGTAGTAGTCGCCCGCACAGTCGAACGCCGAGCGCGGCGGCATCTGGATCAGGTCCGCATCGGGCACGTAGAAGGCCCGCGATCCCCCATGCCGGATCTGGGCACCGGACTCAGCCACGATGTTGTCGGCAACGACCAGCGGCTCCCAGCCCGCAGGCGGCGCCGGCTTGGCAGCCAGCGCCTCGGGCAGGCCGTCGACCTGGTCGACGTTGAACACCTTGAACGCGCGCAGCAGCGGGATCACCTTGCGCTCCTCGGAAGGCTGCCGCGCCAGCCCGGCCGCATCGACCTCGTGCATCTTGAAGAACACGATCTGCGTGCCCTGCTCGCCCTTGCGCACATGGCCACCTGCGGCCAGGGCCTGGGCGAAGGTCAACCAACGGCTGCGCGAATAGCCGCAGGTCATGGCCCGCAGGTTCAGCAGCAGCACGTTGATGCCGCGGTACGGGCGAGCCGTGGCCGCATTCGCCGGCCGGGCATCGACGCCGACCCCGCGCCAGGGGCAGATCCAGGGCGGTGTGCCGGCCTCAAGGGCCGCGACGATGCGCTCGGTGACCGAGGCGTAGAGATCAGGAAGAGTGGACATGGTGAACCTCCAGAACCGACATAAGCAAAGCCCCGGCGAGACGCGCTCAGCCGGGGCTGGGGGTGGGTGAGAACGCCGTGCAGGACGGCGACGCTGGCTACGCGACGCGACTCACGACGAAGCGCCCGATGCCCTGGGACAGTTGCTGCCACAGCGGCGCGCCGGCCTCCTTGGCGGACTGGGCCAGCGCCGACAGCGCCTCGAGACCGCGGTCCAGCTTGGCGTCGGACAGGGCGAACCGGATGGTCGGGCGCACCACGTACTGGCTCACGGCCAGGCTCAGCAGGAGGGCGGCGATCCAGAGCAGGAAGCTCAGGAAGAGGCCCAGGGCGGCGCTCTGGATGATCCAGGCGCAGGTGCCGGCCAGGCCGATGCCGATGGCGACATCGCCCGCAATGCCGGCGACGGTGCGCACGAAGATGCCGCGACGAGCGCGGATGGCGTATGGGTTCATGGAAGACTCCGATTGAGGTGAGCGGGTGCCGTCATCTGATATCAGACTGACAGCTTGATCAGGCCGGGCAGGTACAGGTCGCCCTGGATGTAGCCGAACAGGCGCTTGGCGCTCGAGGTCGCCAGGCTCGTCATCAGCCCGGCAACGGTGGCGGCCATGACGCCGCTGAAGGTGCCGAAGTGAATGGCCAGCACGGTGAGGGTGACGACCAGGTCGATGGCCAGGTCGTGGTTGAGCAGCCGCAGCAGCGTGCGCCGAGGCAGCTTGACGAAAACGAACAGCGTCGCCAGGAAGATCGCAAGACCAGTCAGGAACATGGTGGGCTCCGGTGAGAGTGAAGGGACACCGGGCCAAAAGCAAAGCGCCAGCTTGCTGGCGCTGGGGTTAGCTCTGACCTGTCGCGGGCGAGGTCACCGCGGAGGCAGAGGCGCCCGAGCGCCGGTTGGCGCAGACGAAGGCGGCGCAGCACGGCGGCGCGCCAGCGGGAAGAGACTCCTTTTTGCCGGCCCGGGAGGATGAAATCCGAACCGGGGGTGCCGTTTTGGGCTACCGGGGGAGAGCCTCTGCGCGGCCGTGTCTCTGAAAATACCTTTCAGAGAAATCCTGCGCTGACTCTTTTGTTCTGCACGAGGGAGGGCTGCGCATCGCGCGGCCCGCATACCTGAGCAAGTCCGTCACCCAAGGTCGCCGCCGTCATCGCGCCGCCGCCGTCGCGCGTTGAGTAGGCCTGTCAACCAGACTGTGAGACCACCATGAGCAAGCTCGTCTTGATTCTTCTGATGTCCGTCGGCTTTGCGGCCGGCGCCTACGCGCAAGGCTCCAGCGGCATTACGACCAGCACCGACCCGGCAAGGGCCGCCGCAGTCGAGCGACAAGCTCAGGAACTGAGGTCGCAGCACGTCAGCGCCGAAGTGCCGGCCAAGCATGTGGCCAAGCATCATGCGAAGCACCACGCGACCAAGCACGCGACGCGCCACACCAAGCATCAGGTCAAGCATCAGGCGGAGCACAAGCCGGCGTAGAAGTAGACCGAGACGGGGCGCGCTCAACCGCGCGCCTCGCCGCTCGATCAACGACCCGGGACGCGCCTATGGACGCCAGCGCCGCTGATAGCCTCGACAGGTTCATTCAGGCGCAGAGCTCCGTCTTCGACGCCGTCTGCGCCGAGCTTGCCGCCGGCCGGAAGCGGACCCACTGGATGTGGTTCATCTTCCCGCAGCACGAGGCCCTGGGCATGAGCGCGATGGCGAAGTTCTACGGCTTGTCGGGTGCCGATGAGGCGCGGGCCTACTGGCGCCACCTGGTGCTCGGGCCGCGCCTTCAGACCTGCACGGAACTCGTACTCGCCCACGACGACAAGTCGGCGCACGAGATCTTCGGCTCGGCCGACGCCGTGAAGTTCAGGTCGTGCATGACGCTGTTCGAAGCCGTGGCACCTGAGGAGCCGGTGTTCAGGCTCGCGTTGGAGCAGTTCTTCGGCGGGTTGCGCGACGATCGGACGAAGGCCGTGATCGCGGCGACGTGAGGAGCTTCGTCGCGGACGTGGAGCGCCAGGCCCGGAACCTCGCGCTGGACAATATCGAGCGCATCGTTGTGGCGAAGGGTGCGCCGGTGTTCGATCTGTTGAATCGGAGCGCGTGATCGACTCTAACCCTGCCGGCCGCAGCGGCACGTCGCTGACAGGCGACGCGCTTTGCAGCAGGCCGCCCACCGCCTGCTGCCCCCGTGAGCGTCGTTGGATGATGAGTCCGCGGCCTGCCGTGGGAGGCAGCGGTGGAGGGTCGTGGAGGGTCAGAACACAAGTTTCTCTACTCTCCAGCTCACGTAGAGAAGTTATGTATTTGGCCTCCACTACCCTCCACCTCATCGCCGCCGTCGACCGCGCTGCTGAGGCCGGCCAGCTGACGCCTCGCCGCGAAGCGCCTGCCTTCAGGCGGCTGCCGGTTAGGGTTGGTGACTGCCACCTTGCGGGGCACAATTCGCCCGCCTGAGCGGGCCAGTGGACGTTTTGCTCAACCCTGGCGTTGCCGGTGCGCTCGGCCATGGATACTGAACAGCGATCCCCAACGAGGAGCCGACGATGGGAAACACCAAGGACCTGGGCTTGCTGATTGCGCGCGTATTGCTTGCGCTGATGTACGTGGTGGCCGACATCGGAAAGATCAACAGCTATGGCGGCACGCAGGGGTACATGCAGTCGATGGGTGTGCCAGGCGACTTCTTGCCCTTGGTGATTCTGGTCGAAGTCGGCGGCGGCTTGGTCATCATCCTCGGGGCTTGGACGAACCTCGTGGCCGTGCTGCTGGCCGGGTTCACACTGGTCGCCGCTCTGATCTTCCACCACAACTTTGCCGACCAGAACCAGATGATCCACTTCATGAAGAACATCTCCATCACCGGCGGCTTCCTGGCGCTGGCGGTGGCGGGAGCAGGTGGGATCAGCGTGGATGCTTGGCGGAGCAAGCGTTCATAGTCGATGACGATCAGACGGACCTTGCCTGGGTCCGATGATCTCGGCCGGCCGGCTGGACATCGCTCCTGACCGTTTGCGGCGTTTGGCCTAGAGGCCTCAATGCTGGCCGCTCATCATCGAACTTCTTCTTCAACAAGAGGATCGTCATGCTCTTCGAATCCTTCGGAGCACGCTCGCTTCAACTCAGCAATCGCGCGGTCATGGCTCCGATGACGCGTAG
>JBBINW010000138.1:0-5813 GCA_037443665.1 Betaproteobacteria bacterium | reverse complement strand
CCCGCGCTCGGGCGGCTTTGAATAAGAGCACTTCTAATTGACGCAGTACACTAGCCGATCGAGTCGAGGCCCTGGCCGTGGGCATGAACGTGATCTCGTTGCGCGCTGCCGGACTCTCTCCCTGAGTTGATTGCCGGTCGACACAGGGCGGGCTAATTTCTGCTGGGTGCGATCTCCGACGGGGCCGCCGTCAGCTTCGCTGCGGTTGCCGACGCCGGCGGCTGCCAGGCCTACTCACGCTGACCGTCGCCGAGCGGCCATTGGACTAGGCAACCAGTGCGGGCGCGACTGGCCGCTGTCTGATGTGCAGCGGTCGCAGGCCGTTTTCGCCGCAGGTCGAGTGCCAGTGACCGCTTCAGCACGGTGCGAACTGGCGGTGCCGATCCTTAACCGCATTCGCGGCCCTGAATTCGTCGCCCCGAATCGGCCGGTCGGACCTGTACGCCGGCCCCTGAGGGAGGCCCCGCAGCGGAGGGCCAACACCGGTAGGCGGCACGCAGTGCGATTGAGGCGCAGCGCGCGGCTTGAGACTGTGCGGGCTCAACACCTCGGGAGCCCATCGTGCAAGCCATCGGCCGGCAGCCCCAGCGGGCGCCGGATGACGCCCCGGCCTGTGGAACATCAGCTTGACCCGACGACGCTGCATTTCAGCAACAACACTGCCGCCTCGACGGCCTCTCAGTGCTGCACAGCGCCCATCAACCCCATGTTGGCACTGCACATCAGTGCCTCGATGTCGGTCAGGATCAACATCCGCTCGACATCGCCGCTCTTCACGCAGCCCATGCCCATGATGAAGCCGGCATGCACAGACGCGTTCATCTCGGGAGCCGGCCTGATGTTCTCTGCGCCCAGCGCCAGCACGTCCGATACCGAATCGACCACCGCACCGATAACCCGTCCGCGCACGTTTAGCACAATGACGACGGTGAAGTCGGTGTGCTCGGCCGTCTCGCAATTCAGTTTCAGGCGCAGGTCAACGATGGGCACGATGACGCCACGCAGGTTTACCACGCCCTTGATGAAGTGCGGTGCGTTGGCAATGCGAGTCGGTGCCTCGTAGCTGCGAATCTCCTGCGCGCGGAGGATGTCGATGCCATATTCCTCGCTGCCCAGGCGGAAGCTGAGGAACTCGTTGGGCATGGTGCCCGCAGCTTGGGCGGCTGAGGTGGAAGACGCTGCGGCGGTTGGCGCCGTGGCCGATGCCACCACCCGGCGCTCTTCAGTGACCATGGTCATTCGCGACTCCTTGAAGGTTGCGGCGGGTTCTGGCGGCGCGGGCCGGACTCAGAACGAAGCCCAGTCATCGGTGCCGGTCTTGGCGGACGCGGTGGCGACCAGGCTCGTAGCGGTGGCCCGTGTCGGCGCTGCGGCCGCCTTGGCCTGGAACGCCGCTCGGGTGACGTTCTTCGCGCGTTGCAGGCTGCGACGTTCACCCGTTGGTGCATTGGCGGCGGGTGCGCCGAATTCCGATGCGCTCGCCGACCCTTCATTCGGCGACAGCTTGAACACCGCGACGGCCTGCACCAGTTGCTGGGCCTGACCCTTCAGGCTTTCTGCAGCGGCGGCGCTCTCTTCGACCAGTGCGGCGTTCTGCTGCGTCGTCCGGTCCATCTGGCTGACGGCCTCTCCGACCTGTTGAACGCCCGAGCTCTGCTCCACGCTGGCTGAGGTGATCTCGGCCACGATATCGCTCACGCGCTGGATGGAGCCGACAATCTCGCCCATGGTCTTGCCGGCCTGATCGACCAGCTCGGTACCCTGCTCCACCTGCTCGACGCTGCGGCCGATCAGGGTCTTGATCTCCTTGGCGGCCTCGGCGCTGCGCTGCGCGAGACTGCGCACTTCGGAGGCTACCACCGCGAAGCCGCGCCCCTGCTCGCCAGCCCGCGCTGCCTCCACGGCCGCATTCAGCGCCAGGATGTTGGTCTGGAAGGCAATGCCATCGATCACGCTGATAATGTCGCTGATCTTGCGGCTGCTGTCGTTGATGCTCTGCATGGTGGTGACCACCTTGCCGACCACCTCGCCACCCTGCGCGGCCACAGCCGAGGCACCCTGGGCCAGTTGATTGGCCTGTTTGGCGCTGTCGGCGTTGTTGCGCACTGTGGCGCCCAGTTGCTCCATCGTTGCGCTTGTCTGCTGCAGCGAACTGGCCTGTTCTTCAGTGCGGCTCGACAACTCCTGGTTGCCCTGGGCGATCTGTGCACTGGCCGTGGCCACACTCTCGGCGCTCGAGCGCACGCTGGAGATGACCGTTGCGACCTTGGCCCGCATCGAATTCAGTGCGGCCAGGATGTCACCGACTTCATCGTTCAGGCTGGCGCCTAAGCGGCCGTCCGGCAAATGCAGGTTCAGTTCGGCGGCCTCATCGACCTGGGCCTTGGCCTGCGCCAGGCGACGAGAGAGACCGCCGACCAGCACAAACGTGGCGCTGGCGCCGAGCACAAGGGCACCGATGACGAGCGCCATCAGCGACATCACAGTGCTGCCCAGTGCGGCGTTTCGAGCCTGCACGCCGGCTTCCGCATCCTTGCGCACGATGTCCACGAGCTTGCCAACGGCTGCAACGGTGGCTCCGCCTGCGGGCGTCAGGATCTCAGCACGCTGCTGCGCCGCCGCGTCGGTCTTGCCTTCGCCCATCAAGTCCATCCAGCGGATGCGTGCGGTGGCGTATTTCTTGAAGTCGTCCTGCACATCGACCAGTGCAGCACGCGCCGCGTCGGAGATCGGTTGATCGCCCAGCAGCTTCAATTGTTGATCGACCTTCTCGTAGTTCTGCTTGTCGTTGTCAACTAGTTTTTGCCGCTCAGCAGCATCGTTCAAAGTGAGGTATTGCGCCACACCCCACCGCAAGGCCCAGATCGAGCTATTGGCGTCGGCCAGATAGGTCGTTGCCATTGTCTCGGCCTTGTACGTGCGGTCGTTTGCGGCTTGTGTCGACTTCGCCTGCCAGATGGCCAGGGCACAGACTGCAGCTAGACACGCGAGCAGTCCGGTGGTCAACATTTTGAACTTCGATGCAATCTTCATAAGGCAAATAGTTGGGTACGTTGAACTGCTCGCCCAATCGGCTACCGTTCAGGCGCGACGTCGGAATCCTGAGACCCTTGGGTCTAGGCCCGTTCTCGGCGAGCGAGAGAAGGACTTGAGCAACTTGCGGTCGCGCTGTGCGATAGCGCACATCGCGAAGTGCCGGAAGTTCGAGTCTCTGTTCAGGCGTCGGCCAAGCGGCCATTCGCCAGGTCCCGCTGCTGGCCGGGAATGTGAGTTCGCGGGCGCGCCCGGAAGCTGCCGGCTGGCAGGACCAGGTGGCCGCCATCCGCCTGCGCTTCACGCCAAGCAGCGACTTGGTGGCTCGGGAGCGCATCCTGCAAAGCCCTCAACTCGATGGGAGACCATCAGGGGAACCGCAGGTAACGCCACCGCTCGCGAGCCGCGGAACAAGGGCAAGATCGTCGGGCAGAAGGCGCCGTTCAAGCTCAAGGGCATCTGGGCGCTGCGCGTCCGGCTCCAGATGGAGCGCCGGGTGCGTGAACTCGCGCTGCTCAACCTCGGCATCGACAGCAAGCTGCGTGGCTGCGACCTCCTCGCGCTCAAGGTCCGGGACGTGTGTCACGGCGATCAGGTGGCGACACGTGCCATCGTGATGCAGCACAAGACCCAGCGCCCGGTGCAGTTCGAGATTACCCAGGCCACCCCGGACGCCTCGCAGGCGTGGATCAAGCATGCGGGGTTGAAGCCGGAGGATTTCCTGTTCCCGAGCCGGCTCCATCAGTCACCTCATCTGGGAACCCGACAGTACACCCGGATACTCGGACACTGGGTCGACGAGCTCGGCCTGGACCGCGCCGACTAGGGGATGCACTCGATGCGCAGGACGGAGGCGACGCTGATCTACCGACGCACCAAGAACCTGCGAGCCGTGCAGCTACCTCTCGGGCACTCCAAACTGGATTGCACTAAACCGCTGGGGCGGTAGTTGGTTCGCGGAGATCGCGGCGCGTAGCCGGGAGGTTTGCTCGGCTCGCGAGTTGGAGAACGCAATGACCTGCCCGCCGCCCAGCAGCGTCATCACCTCTGACAGCAGCGGGCCCAGCATGTAGCCCATGAAGCCGGTCAGCCCAAACACCGCGGGCAGCGCCCAGACGGAGTTCTTCAGCCGATACACTACGAAGAGCAGGCCGAAGGTGCCTGCCAGGATCGGCACGATCCCCGGCGCCGGCCGCCGCGACGCCGCACTCACGGCAGCCACGCCGGCACTGAACAGCAGCGTCAGCAACAGCAGCGCGTTGGTGTTGCGCAGCATGAGCGAGGTTGCGCTCGCCGGCAGGGTCTGCGGGACCACCACCATCGGCAGCGTCGCCGCGACAGCGGTTGAAGCAGGTGTGCGGGTTTCCATGTCATTCGCTCCTTGAGATCGGCGTGGGATCAGCGTTCGAAGGCAATGGCGCGGTGCCGCGGCTCGCGCGGACCGCGGCCGCGGCGCCAAAGGCGCAGCAGCAGGCCGGCACCGCGGGACAGCGCGCTGTCGAGTGCGGTGCGCCAGTCGCGCGCCATCGCGGTGACGACCACCGTCCCGCGGCCGTCGGTCCGCAGGTGGAGCTGGCAGCGCTTGTCCACGCCACCGCGGGGACCATTGACGTCTGACAGTTGAACGGTGGCACGCGGCACGAGCCAGGTCAGGCGCCGCACGGCGAAGAGCACGTGGTGCACGGCCAGATCACGCAATTCGTTCGCCTCGCTGTCGCGGGCGCTGAAGAGCACTTGCATCGAAGACCTCGGTCGGTTGAACATGGCTGCACGATAGGTCGCCAAGGAATCCCGGAAAGCAGAGATTCACGAACCGAGAGTTCTGTAAAACCGGACATGAGCCTTGACTTAAGCTACCGGCACCTCTACTACTTCTGGGTCGTCGGCAAGGAAGGCGGCATCACGCGTGCGGCGGACCGGCCCGGGATGGCGGTGCAGACCGTAAGCACGCAAGTGCGCGAGCTCGAGCGCACGCTAGGCCATGCCCTGCTCAAGCCGCAAGGCCGCGGGCTGATCCTCACCGAGGCGGGTCAGGCCGCGATGCGACAGGCGGAGCAGATCTTCGCGCTCGGCGAGCAGTTGCCCGGGCTGGTGCGCGAAGCGGTCAGCGCTCCCGGCGTGCGCCTGGCGGTGGGCATCTCCGACGGCGTGCCGAAGCTGGTGGTGCGATCACTGCTGCAGCCGGTGCTCGGCGAGCCGCGGCTGCTGCTGCTGTGTCACGAGGACGAGTTCGACGACCTGCTGGCCGACCTTGCACTGCACCGCCTGGACGTGGTGCTGTCCGACCGTGCGGCCGCGCCGAGTGCCACGCTCAAGGTCCACAGCCACCTGCTCGGTTCTTCTGAACTCGCTTGGTACGCACCGCCGGCACTCGCGGCCGTGGCACGAAGGGGGTTTCCGCAGTCGTTGGCCACGGTCCCGGTGCTTTTGCCGACCACCCATGCCGCAGCACGCACGCTGCTGGATCAATGGTTCGAACGGCTGGGCGTCCGGCCGAACACAGTGGGCGAGATCGAGGACAGCGCTGCTGAAGACCTTCGGCGCCGGTGGCATGGGGGTGTTCCCGTCAGTGAGCCGGGTTCACGACGAACTGGTCGAAAGCTACGGGGTCAAGCGCATCGGTGCTTGCGACGGGGTCGAGGAGCGCTTCTTTGCGATTGCCGCCCATCGCAAGGTTCAGCATCCCTTGTTGCAGCGCCTACTGAAGTCACGCAATGGCGCAAGCCGCTAGGAGTGTGGGCGGCAGAAGGGAAGACCCGGACATCGTTTCGTGAGGGTGC
>JBBINW010000137.1:0-6084 GCA_037443665.1 Betaproteobacteria bacterium | reverse complement strand
CGGTGCGCCGCATGGCGCTGTCGATGCGCTGGCTGCGCGAGGCCGCCAAGAAGCGTGGCGAGAAGTCCATGCCGCTGCGCCTGGCCGGCGAACTTATGGAGGCCGCCGAGGGTCGCGGCGGCGCCATGAAGAGGCGCGAGGAAGTGCACCGCATGGCCGACGCGAACAAGGCCTTCGCGCATTTCCGTTTCTAGCATTGCGATCGGGTCATTCGCCCCGACCTTGACGGGGCAGCGCATTACCTTGTCGAAGCCTCCGGCTTCGAAACAGCTCAGGTGAACACCATGGCACGCAAGACTCCTATCGATCGGTATCGCAACATCGGCATCTCGGCGCACATCGATGCCGGGAAGACCACGACGACCGAGCGCATCCTGTTCTACACCGGCGTCAATCACAAGATCGGCGAGGTGCACGACGGCGCGGCCACGATGGACTGGATGGAGCAGGAGCAGGAGCGCGGCATCACCATCACGTCCGCGGCGACCACCTGCTTCTGGAAGGGCATGGACCTGGCCCGGCCCGAGCACCGCATCAACATCATCGACACGCCGGGGCACGTCGACTTCACCATCGAGGTCGAGCGCAGCATGCGCGTGCTCGACGGCGCGTGCATGGTCTATTGCGCGGTCGGCGGCGTGCAGCCGCAGTCCGAGACCGTCTGGCGGCAGGCCAACAAATACCACGTGCCGCGGCTGGCGTTCGTCAACAAGATGGACCGCACCGGGGCCAACTTCTTCAAGGTCTACGACCAGATGCGGGCGCGCCTCAAGGCCAACCCCATCCCGATCCAGATCCCCATCGGCGCCGAGGAAGGCTTCAAGGGCGTGGTCGACCTCGTCAAGATGAAGGCCATCTTCTGGGACGAGGCCAGCCAGGGCATGAAGTTCGAGTACGCCGAGATCCCCGGCGAGCTCAAGGCCACGGCCGAGGAGTGGCGCGAGAAGATGGTCGAGGCCGCCGCCGAGGCCAATGAAGATCTCATGAACAAGTACCTCGAGGGCGGCACGCTCGACGAGAAGGAGATCATGGCGGCGCTGCGCGCGCGCACCATCGCGCACGAAATCACCCCGATGCTGTGCGGCTCGGCGTTCAAGAACAAGGGCGTGCAGGCGATGCTCGATGCGGTCATCGACTACCTGCCCTCGCCGATCGAGATCGAGGCGGTCAAGGGCCTGGACGACCACGACAAGGAAGTCGAGCGCCACGCCGACGACGGCGAGCCGTTCGCGGCGCTCGCCTTCAAGATCATGACCGACCCCTACGTCGGCCAGCTGACGTTCCTGCGCGTGTACTCCGGCGTGCTCAGCTCCGGCGACACGATCTTCAACGCCATCAAGGGCAAGAAGGACCGCATCGGCCGGCTGCTGCAGATGCACGCCAACCAGCGCGAGGAAATCAAGGAAGTGCGCGCCGGCGACATCGCGGCCGCGGTCGGCCTCAAGGACGTCACCACCGGCGACACGGTGTGCGACCCGGAGAAGACCGTCATCCTCGAGCGCATGATCTTCCCGGAACCGGTCATCTCGCAGGCGGTGGAGCCCAAGACCAAGGCCGACCAGGAGAAGATGGGCATTGCCCTGAACCGCCTGGCCCAGGAAGACCCGTCGTTCCGCGTCCACACCGACGAGGAGTCGGGCCAGACCATCATCTCGGGCATGGGCGAGCTGCACCTGGAGATCATCGTCGACCGCATGCGACGCGAGTTCAGCGTCGAGGCCTCGGTCGGCAAACCCCAGGTCGCCTACCGCGAGACGGTCCGCAAGACGGTCGAGAACGCCGAAGGCAAGTTCATCAAGCAGTCGGGCGGCCGCGGCCAGTACGGCCACGTGGTGCTCAAGGTCGAGCCGCAGAAGCCCGGCACGGGCTTCGAGTTCGTCGACGCCATCAAGGGCGGGGTGGTGCCGCGCGAGTTCATCCCCGCGGTGCAAAAGGGCATCGTCGACACGCTCAAGGCCGGCGTGCTGGCGGGCTACCCCGTGGTCGACGTCAAGGTGACGCTGCACTTCGGTTCGTACCACGAGGTCGACTCCAACGAGAACGCCTTCAAGATGGCGGCCTCGATGGGCTTCAAGGACGGCATGCGCGCCGCCTCGCCGGCCCTGCTCGAGCCCATCATGGCGGTCGAGGTGGAGACGCCCGAGGAGAAGATGGGCGACGTCATGGGCGACCTGTCGTCGCGCCGCGGCGTCATCCAGGGCATGGACGACATCGCCGGCGGCGGCGGCAAGGCGATCCGCGCCGAGGTGCCGCTGGCCGAAATGTTCGGCTACTCGACCACGCTGCGCTCGCTGACCCAGGGCCGCGCCACGTACACCATGGAATTCAAGCACTACGCCGAGGCGCCGAAGAACGTCGCCGAGGCGGTGATCAGCGCCAAGAGCAAGTAATCCGGGCACGCTGGGCCGGGCAGGGCAAACCGCAGCACCGTCGATCGGCAATCCGGCCGACTGGCACGGGCCAGTCAGCCGCCATCTAGAGAAAGAGTGAAGACATGGCAAAGGGCAAATTTGAGCGGACCAAGCCGCACGTGAACGTGGGGACGATTGGGCACGTTGACCATGGGAAGACGACGCTGACGGCGGCGATCACGACGGTATTGTCGAGCAAGTTTGGCGGCGAGGCCAAGAAGTACGACGAGATTGACGCGGCGCCGGAGGAGCGTGCGCGCGGGATCACGATCAACACGGCGCACGTGGAGTACGAGACGGCCAAGCGGCACTATGCGCACGTGGACTGCCCGGGGCACGCGGACTATGTGAAGAACATGATCACGGGTGCGGCGCAGATGGACGGGGCGATTCTGGTGGTGTCGGCGGCCGACGGGCCGATGCCGCAGACGCGCGAGCACATTCTGCTGGCGCGGCAGGTGGGTGTGCCGTATGTCGTGGTGTACATGAACAAGTGCGACATGGTGGACGATGCCGAGCTGCTCGAGCTGGTGGAGCTGGAGGTTCGCGAGCTGCTGAGCAAGTACGAGTTTCCCGGGGACGACACGCCGATCATCAAGGGTTCGGCCAAGCTGGCGCTGGAGGGTGACAAGGGTGAGCTGGGCGAGCAGTCGATCATGCGGCTGGCCGATGCGCTGGACACGTACATTCCGACGCCCAAGCGGGCGGTGGACCAGCCCTTTTTGATGCCCATCGAGGACGTGTTCTCGATTTCGGGTCGCGGCACGGTGGTGACGGGGCGGATCGAGAAGGGCATCGTCAAGGTGGGCGAGGAAATCGAGATCGTGGGGATCAAGCCCACGGTGAAGACGACGTGCACGGGCGTTGAGATGTTCCGCAAGCTGCTGGACGAGGGGCAGGCGGGGGACAACGTCGGGGTGCTGCTGCGCGGGACCAAGCGCGAGGACGTGGAGCGCGGGCAGGTGCTGTCCAAGCCGGGCGCGATCACGCCGCACACGAAGTTCGAGTGCGAGGTGTACGTGCTGAGCAAGGACGAGGGCGGGCGGCACACGCCGTTTTTCAACGGTTACCGGCCGCAGTTTTATTTCCGCACGACGGACGTGACCGGGTCGGTGGAGCTGCCGGCGGGCACGGAGATGGTGATGCCGGGGGACAACATCAAGATGGTGGTGACCCTGATCAACCCGATCGCCATGGACCAGGGCCTGCGCTTTGCCGTGCGCGAGGGCGGCAAGACCGTCGGCGCCGGCGTCGTCGCCAAGATCCTCGTCTGACGACGGTGGCGGGCGGTGCGCCGGCAAATCCGGCCGCGCCGCTGGTTTGGAAGTTGCGAGGTTTTGTATTTGTCAGCCCGGGTGCCGGCCGTGAAGGCCGCGGGGGGGTGCTCGAGGACGGTCGCAGACCTCCCTCGAAGCTGATCCTCCGGAGCGTTGGTCGCATAGTGAAGAAGCGGTCGAAGCCGACCCGGTGAATGAGTTCCGCTGCACGCTAGGGGCATAGCTCAACTGGCAGAGCGTCGGTCTCCAAAACCGAAGGTTGGGGGTTCGATTCCCTCTGCCCCTGCCACCCACCCCGTTCGGGCGGGTGATCGGAAGTCGGAAGTGGCGGTACGGGTGTTGCAGCAGCGGATGGAACGGAACATGACGAGCGGAGTGCAGAGCCGATGAACAAGACGGACGTGGAGACCATCGGCAGCGGCACCGACAACCTCCTGGTGGGGGTGGCGGCGCTGGTCGTGCTCGCCGGCGGCATCGGCTTCACCTTCTTCTCCGAATACCCGCTGCTGGCGCGGCTCGGCATCCTCATCGGCGGCCTCGTCGTCGGTGGCGCGATCGCCTGGTTCACCGTGCCGGGCAAGCGCTTCCTGGCCTTCGGCCAGGACGCCTGGGAAGAGACCCGCAAGGTCACCTGGCCGACGCGCGATGAAACCGTCAAGACGACCGGCGCCGTCTTCGCCTTCGTGGCGGTGATGGCCCTGTTCCTGTTTGTCGTCGACTGGCTGGTCGAAAAAGGCCTGTACGACCTGTTGCTGGGATGGAAGCGATGACCGAAACCACCGTGCCGGCCGAGGCAAGCGCGGCGCCCGAGAGCACGGGCGCGCCCAAGCGCTGGTATGTCGTGCATGCCTACTCCGGCATGGAGAAGAGCGTGGCGCGCCACCTGCAGGAACGCATCGATCGCGCCGGCCTGCAGGCCCATTTCGGCCGCATCCTGGTCCCCACCGAGGAAGTGGTCGAGATCAAGGGCGGCAAGAAGTCGATCAGCGAACGCCGCCTGTACTCGGGCTACGTGCTGGTCGAAATGGAAATGGCCGACATCGCCTGGCACCTGGTGAAGACCACGCCCAAGGTCACCGGCTTCCTGGGCGGCACCGCCAACCGGCCCTCGCCGCTGTCGCAGAAGGAAGTCGACGAGATCCTGCTGCGCATGCAGGAGGGCTTCGAGAAGCCCCGGCCCAAGGTGTTGTTCGAGGTCGGCGAGATGGTCCGCATCAAGGAGCCGCCGTTCACCGACTTCAACGGCAACGTCGAGGAAGTGAACTACGAGAAGAACAAGCTGCGGGTGTCGGTCACGATCTTCGGCCGCTCGACCCCCGTGGAACTGGACTTCGGGCAGGTTGAAAAGGTTTGACGCCGCGCAAGCGCGGCGTCAAACCCGCCGAAGCGCGCGGCGCGAAGGCAGGTCGGCAGTGCGGCAAGTAAATCCACCCCCGCAATCCACCGCGGGACGACGTTGAAAACGGGGAGGCCCGCGCAGCATGCGGGCCGTTCGAACCCATAGGAGCCAAACGTGGCAAAGAAGATCGTCGGTTACATCAAGTTGCAGGTGCCGGCGGGCAAGGCCAATCCTTCGCCCCCCATCGGCCCGGCCCTGGGCCAGCGCGGCCTGAACATCATGGAATTCTGCAAGGCATTCAACGCCCAGACCCAGGGCGTCGAGCCGGGCCTGCCCATTCCGGTGGTGATCACGGCGTTCGCCGACAAGAGCTTTACTTTCGTGATGAAGACGCCGCCCGCGACGGTGCTCATCAAGAAGGCGGCCAAGATCGACAAGGGCTCGCCGCGCCCGCATAGCGACAAGATCGGCAAGATCACGCGCGCGCAGGCCGAGGAAATCGCCAAGACGAAGATGCCCGACCTTACCGCTGCCGACCTGGACGCCGCCGTGCGCACGATCGCCGGGTCGGCCCGCAGCATGGGCATCACGGTGGAGGGTCTGTAAATGGCAATCTCCAAGCGCACCAAGGCCATCCGCACCAAGGCCGAAGTCAACAGGACCTACCCGCTCGAGGACGCCCTCAAGCTGGTCAAGGAAACCGCCACCGCCAAGTTCGACGAATCCGTCGACATCGCCGTGGTGCTGGGCATCGACGCGAAGAAGTCGGACCAGTCCGTGCGCGGCTCGGTGGTCCTGCCCGGCGGTACCGGGCGCACGGTGCGGGTTGCCGTTTTCACCCAGGGCGCCAAGGCCGAGGAGGCCCGGGCCGCGGGTGCCGACATCGTCGGCTTCGAGGACCTGGCTGCCAGGGTCAAGGAGGGCTTCATGGAGTTCGACATCGTCATCGCCTCCCCGGATGCGATGCGCGTGGTCGGCACGCTGGGCCAGGTGCTCGGTCCGCGCGGCCTGATGCCCAATCCCAAGGTCGGCACGGTGACGCCCGACGTCGCCGGCG
>JBBINW010000136.1:0-6154 GCA_037443665.1 Betaproteobacteria bacterium | reverse complement strand
TCAGCGAACTGCTGAAGAACCGCATCCAGGGCCTGGGTGTCGGTACCGACGTCCGCACCCAGGGCACGGTCGTCACCGTGACCGACGGCATCTGCCGCATCCACGGCCTGTCCGACGTGATGCAGGGCGAGATCCTGGAGTTCAAGGACCAGACCGTCGGCCTGGCGCTCAACCTCGAGCGCGACTCCGTCGGCTGCGTGATCCTGGGCGAGTACACCCACATCTCCGAAGGCGACACGGTCAAGACCACCGGGCGCATCCTGGACGTGCCGGTGGGCCCGGAGCTGATCGGCCGCGTCGTCAACGCGCTGGGCCAGCCCATCGACGGCAAGGGCCCGATCACCGCCGGGCAGCGCGACGTGATCGAAAAAGTCGCCCCGGGCGTGATCGACCGCAAGTCGGTCACCCAGCCGCTGCAGACCGGCCTGAAGTCGATCGACGCCATGGTGCCGGTCGGCCGCGGCCAGCGCGAGCTGATCATCGGCGACCGCCAGACCGGCAAGACCGCGGTGGCCATCGACACGATCATCAATTCCAAGGGCAAGGACCTGATCTGCGTGTACGTGGCCATCGGGCAGAAGGCCTCGACCATCGCCAACGTGGTGCGCAAGCTCGAGGAAAACGGCGCGATGGGCTACACCATCATCGTGGCCGCCTCGGCCTCCGACTCGGCGGCAATGCAGTACATCGCCCCGTATTCGGGCTGCACGATGGGCGAGTACTTCCGCGACCGCGGCCAGGACGCGCTGATCATCTATGACGACCTGACCAAGCAGGCCTGGGCGTATCGCCAGATCTCGCTGCTGCTGCGCCGGCCGCCCGGCCGCGAGGCCTACCCGGGCGACGTGTTCTACCTGCACTCGCGCCTGCTCGAGCGCGCCGCGCGCGTCAACGAGGACTACGTCGAGAAGTTCACCAAGGGCGCCGTCAAGGGCAAGACCGGGTCGCTGACCGCCCTGCCCATCATCGAGACGCAGGCCGGCGACGTCACCGCGTTTGTCCCGACCAACGTCATCTCCATCACCGACGGCCAGATCTTCCTCGAGACCGACCTGTTCAATGCCGGCATCCGCCCGGCCATCAACGCAGGCATCTCGGTGTCGCGCGTCGGCGGCGCGGCCCAGACCAAGGTCATCAAGAAGCTCGGCGGCGGCGTGCGCCTGGCGCTGGCCCAGTACCGCGAGCTCGCGGCGTTCGCGCAGTTCGCGTCCGACCTGGACGACGCCACGCGCAAGCAGCTCGACCGCGGCCGCCTGGTCACCGAACTGATGAAGCAGCCCCAGTACCAGCCGCTGCAGGTGTGGGAGCAGGCCGTGATCCTGTTCGCCGTCAACGGCGGGCTGTTCGACGCGATCCCGGTGCCCAAGGCGCTGGAGGCGGAGCGGGCGCTGCGCGACTACCTCAAGCTGCACCACAAGGCGCTGGTCGACCGCATCGAGTCCACCAAGGACCTGTCCAAGGACGACGAGGGCGCGCTCAACGACGCGCTCAAGGCATTTCTGGGCAGCGCCGCGTACTGAGCCGCGCCGGTCCGCCAGCCAACGCCGAGCCCCCCGCCGAGCCGAGAGTCCGCCGATGCCGAGCACCAAGGAAATACGGGTCAAGATCAAGAGCGTGCAGAACACGCGCAAGATCACCAAGGCCATGGAGATGGTCGCGGCCTCGAAGATGCGCCGCGCCCAGGAGCGCATGCGCCTGCTGCGCCCCTATTCGGACAAGATCCGCAACATCACCGCGCACCTGTCGCAGGCCAACCCGGAGTACAAGCATCCGTTCCTGGCGCGCCACGACGGCGCCGGCCTGCCGGTCGGCCTGATCCTGGTGAGCACCGACAAGGGCCTGTGCGGCGGCCTGAACACCAACAGCCAGCGCCAGCTGCTGGCGCGCTTTCGCACCTGGGAAGGCGACGGCGTGCGCTTCCAGGCCACCGCGCTCGGCGCCAAGGGGCTGGCCTTCCTGCAGCGCCTGGGCGCCGACGTCGTAGCGCAGGCCGTGCAGCTGGGCGACCGGCCCGCGCTCGAGAAGCTCATCGGGCCGGTCAAGCCGCTGCTGGACGCCTACGCGCAGGGCAAGCTCGGCGCCGTCTACCTGGCGTACTCGCGCTTCATCAACACCATGAAGCAGGAGCCGGTGCTCGAGCAGCTGCTGCCGCTGTCGGCCGAACGCCTGCAGCAGACGGCCGACGAGCGCCAGCAGTACGCCTGGGACTACCTGTACGAGCCCGACGCGCGCAGCGTGGTCGACGAGCTGATGGTGCGCTACATCGAGGCGCTGATCCTGCAGGCCGTGGCCGAGAACATGGCGTCGGAACAGAGCGCGCGCATGGTGGCCATGAAGTCGGCCTCCGACAACGCCAAGAAGATGATCGAAGAGCTGCAGCTCGTCTACAACAAGACGCGCCAGGCCGGCATCACCAAGGAGATTTCCGAGATCGTGGGTGGCAGCGCTGCCGTCGCCTAGCGACGGCAACGCTGCCACCCGCCGTAGCTCCCCAAGGGAGCGAAGGCGGGTAAGAATTTTGCAGATCCGAATTTGAATTCGAACCGGGGTTGAAAATGGCAAACGGACAGATCGTTCAATGCATCGGCGCGGTGGTCGACATCGAGTTTCCGCGCGACGCGATGCCGCACGTCTATGACGCGCTCGTGCTCGAGGCGGACCCGACCAACAAGCTGGTCGAACAGGGCCTCACCTTCGAGGTCCAGCAGCACCTGGGCGATGGCGTCGTGCGCACGATCGCCATGGGGCCGAGCGACGGCCTCAAGCGCGGCATGGCCGTGCGCGGCACCGGCGGCGGCATAAAGGTCCCCGTTGGTCCCGGGACGCTGGGCCGCATCATGGACGTGCTGGGCCGGCCGATCGACGAGGTCGGGCCGATCAAGTCCGAACAGCGCCGCGAGATCCACCAGGCCGCGCCGATCTTCGCCGACCTGGCGCCCTCGGTCGAGCTGCTCGAAACCGGCATCAAGGTCATCGACCTCGTCTGCCCGTTCGCCAAGGGCGGCAAGATCGGCCTGTTCGGCGGCGCCGGCGTGGGCAAGACCGTGAACATGCTCGAGCTGATCAACAACATCGCCACGCAGCACTCCGGCCTGTCGGTGTTCGCCGGCGTCGGCGAGCGCACCCGCGAGGGCAACGACTTCTATCACGAGATGGCCGAGTCGGGCGTCGTCAACCTCGAGAACCTGGGCGACAGCAAGGTGTCGATGGTCTATGGCCAGATGAACGAGCCGCCCGGCAACCGCCTGCGCGTGGCGCTGACCGGCCTGACGATCGCCGAGAGCTTCCGCGACGAGGGCCGCGACGTGCTGTTCTTCGTCGACAACATCTACCGCTACACGCTGGCCGGCACCGAAGTGTCGGCGCTGCTGGGCCGCATGCCCTCCGCCGTGGGCTACCAGCCGACGCTGGCCGAGGAAATGGGCAAGCTGCAGGAGCGCATCGTCTCGACCAAGACCGGCTCGATCACCTCGGTGCAGGCCGTCTACGTCCCGGCCGACGACCTTACCGACCCCAGCCCGGCCACCACCTTCCTGCACCTGGACGCCACGGTGGTGCTGTCGCGCGACATCGCCTCGCTGGGCATCTATCCGGCGGTCGACCCGCTCGACTCGACCTCGCGCCAGATCGACCCGAACGTCATCGGCGAGGAGCACTACACCACCACCCGCCGCGTGCAGGCCACGCTGCAGCGCTACAAGGAGCTGCGCGACATCATCGCCATCCTGGGCATGGACGAACTCTCGCCCGAGGACAAGCTGGCCGTGTCGCGCGCGCGCAAGATCCAGCGCTTCCTGTCGCAGCCGTTCCACGTCGCCGAGGTCTTCACCGGCTCGCCGGGCAAGTACGTGCCGCTGAAGGAGACCATCCGCGGCTTCAAGATGCTGGTCGACGGCGAGTGCGACGCGCTGCCCGAGCAGGCCTTCTACATGGTCGGCACGATCGACGAGGCCTTCGAGAAGGCCAAGACGCTCAAGTAGCGCGATCGGGGCGGGTTTCTGGATAGACTTTCCCGGGGCCTGCGGCCCCATGAAGAGATCGGAGCGCACATGTCCGTCATCCATGTAGACGTCGTCAGCGCCGAGGAGTCCATCTTCTCGGGCGAGGCGGCGTTCGTCATCCTCCCGGGCGAATCGGGCGAGCTCGGCATCTACCCGCGGCACGCGCCGCTCATCACCCGCATCAAGCCCGGCGTGGTGCGCATCCGCATGGCCGGCGGCGAGGAAGAACGGGTGTTCGTGGCCGGCGGCATCCTCGAGGTCCAGCCCCGCATCGTCACGGTGCTGGCCGACACCGCCGTGCGCGGCAAGGACCTGGACGAGGCCAAGGCGGCCGAGGCGCTCAAGCGCGCCGAAGAGGCCCATCGCAATGCCCGCGACAAGCTGGAGATCGCCAAGGTCGAGGCCGAGATCGCGGTGCTGACCGCGCAACTGGCGGCCAGCCGCAAGCAGCAGCACTAGGTTTTCGGAGGGACCCGCTTCCCCCCTCCCGGAGGGAGGGGGCCGGGGCGAGGCCCCCCCCGTCGCGCAGTACCTACCCCGCCTTCTTCCCCGCCGCAATCACCTTGTTGATCCGCCACTGCTGCAGG
The DNA here is from genome assembly GCA_037443665.1 of Betaproteobacteria bacterium. Classification (GTDB taxonomy): domain Bacteria; phylum Pseudomonadota; class Gammaproteobacteria; order Burkholderiales; family Burkholderiaceae_C; genus Rubrivivax. Next base: position 1,566 of record JBBINW010000136.1, on the reverse strand, counting down.
ATCGACAGCGCGTTGTTCAGCACGTAGTACAGCACCAGCCCTGACGGGAAGAAGAAGAACATCACGCCGAACACGAACGGCATGATCATCATCATCTTGGCCTGGACCGGGTCCGGCGGCGTCGGCTGCAGCGTGAACTGGATCCAGCTCGTGAGCATCATCAGCGCCGGCAGCACGAACCACGGGTCGGGCGTGGCCAGGTCGTGGATCCACAGCACCCAGGGCGCGTTGCGCATTTCCACCGAGCCCAGCAGCACCCAGTACAGCGCGATGAAGACGGGGATCTGCACGAGAATGGGCAGGCAGCCGCCCAGCGGGTTGATCTTCTCCTGCTTGTACAGCTCCATCATCGCGACCTGCAGCTTCTGCTTGTCGTCGCCGTAGCGCTCCTTGAGCGCTGCCAGCCGCGGCGAAAGCTCTTTCATGCGCGCCATCGACTTGAAACCCGCGGCCGCCAGCGGGTAGAAGGCGATCTTGATCAGGATCGTCAGCAGCACGATCGCCCAGCCCCAGTTGCCGACGATGCCCTCGAGGAAGATCAGCAGCCAGAACAGCGGCTTGGCGATGGGATCGAGCCAGCCGTAGTCGGCCACGCGATCCAGCCCCGGCGCCAGCGCGTCCAGCGTCTTCTGGTTCTGCGGGCCGGCGTACAGCACCGCGTCCTGCGCCGCCTTCGCGCCCGGCGCGAGCGTCCCCAGCGGGACCAGGGCACCCACCGAAAACAACCGGTCGCTGGCCGCGCGCGTGTAGAACTCGCGCTGCACGCCGGCCGCCGGGATCCAGGCGCTCAGGAAATAGTGCTGCACCATGGCCAGCCAGCCGTTGTCGGCGGGCTTGGGCTGGAACGCGTCCTTCTTGGCGATGTCCTCGAAGGAGATCTTGTGATAGTGCTCGGCATCGGTATAGACCGCCGGGCCGGTGTACGTCTTGTAGAACGAGGATTCCTCGTCCGTCTTGCCGTTGTCGCGCGTGATCTGCAGGTACAGGCGCGGCGACACCGGCTCGCTGCCGTTGTTCTGCACCTCGTGGCGCACGCCGATGTCATAGCGCCCGCGGTGAAAGACGAAGGTCTTGCGCAACAGCACGCCGCCCGACTCGCCCTCGAAGCGCACCTCGAGCTCCTGCTGGCCGTCGGCCAGCGTGCGCGCGCCGGGCAGGACGCTGAAACGGGTACTGCGGTGGTTGGGCAGCGCCGTCGGGTCGGCGCCGCCGATCAGGCCCGTTTGCGCCACGTATTCGCGCGTGGCACTGCGGTCGAACAGCACCACGTGCTCTTCGGGCGCCGGCGCATTGCGCGTGATGAAGCCGGCCAGGCCGTGCGCGGTCCACTGCGTGGCGCCGTGCTGCCGCACGAGTTCGGCGCGCACCAGCACCGCGCCCTGCGCGTCGAAGTCGACGCGCATCGTGTCGGTTTCGATGTGCACCAGCTCCGCGGGCGCTCCTTCTGCCTTCATGTCGGGCAGCGCGCCTTCGGGCGTGATCGCGGAACCGGCGGCGGCGCCGGCAGCGCCGCCGGCAGCCGCAGCGCCGGTTGCCGGTGCCGCGGCACCGGCCGGCGCCGCGGCC
>JBBINW010000135.1:0-6531 GCA_037443665.1 Betaproteobacteria bacterium | reverse complement strand
CCTCGATCATCTCGTGATAGAAGTCGTTGCCCTCGCGGGTGCGCTCGCCGACGCCGGCGAACACCGACAGGCCGGAGTGCTGCGTGGCGATGTTGTTGATCAGCTCGAGCATGTTCACGGTCTTGCCCACGCCGGCGCCGCCGAACAGGCCGATCTTGCCGCCCTTGGCGAACGGGCAGACGAGGTCGATGACCTTGATGCCGGTTTCGAGCAGCTCGACCGAGGGCGCCAGGTCGGCGAAGATCGGCGCGGCCTGGTGGATCTCGCGGCGCTGTTCGGACTTGATCGGCCCGACCTCGTCGATCGGCCGGCCCAGCACGTCCATGATGCGGCCCAGCGTCCCGGGACCAACGGGGACCTTTATGCCGCCGCCGGTGCCGCGCACGGCCATGCCGCGCTTGAGGCCGTCGCTCGGCCCCATGGCGATCGTGCGCACGACGCCATCGCCCAGGTGCTGCTGGACCTCGAAGGTGAGGCCCTGTTCGACCAGCTTGTTGGTCGGGTCCGCCTCGAGCACGAGCGCGTCATAGACGTGCGGCATCGCGTCGCGCGGAAACTCGATGTCGACCACCGCGCCGATGCATTGAACGATCTGTCCGTTTGCCATTTTCAACCCCGGTTCGAATTCAAATTCGGATCTGCAAAATTCTTACCCGCCTTCGCTCCCTTGGGGAGCTACGGCGGGTGGCAGCGTTGCCGTCGCTAGGCGACGGCAGCGCTGCCACCCACGATCTCGGAAATCTCCTTGGTGATGCCGGCCTGGCGCGTCTTGTTGTAGACGAGCTGCAGCTCTTCGATCATCTTCTTGGCGTTGTCGGAGGCCGACTTCATGGCCACCATGCGCGCGCTCTGTTCCGACGCCATGTTCTCGGCCACGGCCTGCAGGATCAGCGCCTCGATGTAGCGCACCATCAGCTCGTCGACCACGCTGCGCGCGTCGGGCTCGTACAGGTAGTCCCAGGCGTACTGCTGGCGCTCGTCGGCCGTCTGCTGCAGGCGTTCGGCCGACAGCGGCAGCAGCTGCTCGAGCACCGGCTCCTGCTTCATGGTGTTGATGAAGCGCGAGTACGCCAGGTAGACGGCGCCGAGCTTGCCCTGCGCGTAGGCGTCCAGCAGCGGCTTGACCGGCCCGATGAGCTTCTCGAGCGCGGGCCGGTCGCCCAGCTGCACGGCCTGCGCTACGACGTCGGCGCCCAGGCGCTGCAGGAAGGCCAGCCCCTTGGCGCCGAGCGCGGTGGCCTGGAAGCGCACGCCGTCGCCTTCCCAGGTGCGAAAGCGCGCCAGCAGCTGGCGCTGGCTGTTGGTGTTCAGGCCGCCGCACAGGCCCTTGTCGGTGCTCACCAGGATCAGGCCGACCGGCAGGCCGGCGCCGTCGTGGCGCGCCAGGAACGGATGCTTGTACTCCGGGTTGGCCTGCGACAGGTGCGCGGTGATGTTGCGGATCTTGTCCGAATAGGGGCGCAGCAGGCGCATGCGCTCCTGGGCGCGGCGCATCTTCGAGGCCGCGACCATCTCCATGGCCTTGGTGATCTTGCGCGTGTTCTGCACGCTCTTGATCTTGACCCGTATTTCCTTGGTGCTTGGCATCGGCGGACTCTTGGCTGCTGGGCGGGTATCTGCGGACCGGTGCCGCGGCTCAGTACGCGGCGCTGCCCAGGAACGACTTGAGCGCCTCGTTGAGCGCGCCCTCGTCGTCCTTGGTCAGGTCCTTGGTGGCCTCGACGCGGTCGACCAGCGCCTTGTGGTGCAGCTTGAGGTAGTCGCGCAGCGCGCGCTCGGCCTCCAGCGCCTTGGGCACCGGGATGGCGTCGAACAGTCCGCTGTTGACCGCGAACAGGATCACCGCCTGTTCCCAGACCTGCAGCGGCTGGTACTGGGGCTGCTTCATCAGTTCGGTGACCAGGCGGCCGCGGTCGAGCTGCTTGCGCGTGGCGTCGTCCAGGTCGGACGCGAACTGCGCGAACGCCGCGAGCTCGCGGTACTGGGCCAGCGCCAGGCGCACGCCGCCGCCGAGCTTCTTGATGACCTTGGTCTGGGCCGCGCCGCCGACGCGCGACACCGAGATGCCTGCGTTGATGGCCGGGCGGATGCCGGCATTGAACAGGTCGGTCTCGAGGAAGATCTGGCCGTCGGTGATGGAGATGACGTTGGTCGGGACAAACGCGGTGACGTCGCCGGCCTGCGTCTCGATGATGGGCAGGGCGGTCAGCGACCCGGTCTTGCCCTTGACGGCGCCCTTGGTGAACTTCTCGACGTAGTCCTCGTTGACGCGCGCGGCGCGCTCGAGCAGGCGCGAGTGCAGGTAGAACACGTCGCCCGGGTAGGCCTCGCGGCCGGGCGGCCGGCGCAGCAGCAGCGAGATCTGGCGATACGCCCAGGCCTGCTTGGTCAGGTCGTCATAGATGATCAGCGCGTCCTGGCCGCGGTCGCGGAAGTACTCGCCCATCGTGCAGCCCGAATACGGGGCGATGTACTGCATTGCCGCCGAGTCGGAGGCCGAGGCGGCCACGATGATGGTGTAGCCCATCGCGCCGTTTTCCTCGAGCTTGCGCACCACGTTGGCGATGGTCGAGGCCTTCTGCCCGATGGCCACGTACACGCAGATCAGGTCCTTGCCCTTGGAATTGATGATCGTGTCGATCGCCACCGCGGTCTTGCCGGTCTGGCGGTCGCCGATGATCAGTTCGCGCTGGCCGCGGCCGACCGGCACCATCGCGTCGATCGACTTGAGGCCGGTCTGCAGCGGCTGGGTGACCGACTTGCGGTCGATCACGCCCGGCGCGACCTTCTCGATGACGTCGCGCTGCTTGGCGGCGATGGGGCCCTTGCCGTCGATGGGCTGGCCCAGCGCATTGACGACGCGGCCGATGAGTTCCTGGCCCACCGGCACGTCCAGGATGCGGCCGGTGGTCTTGACCGTGTCGCCTTCCGAGATATGGGTGTACTCGCCCAGGATCACGCAGCCGACGGAGTCGCGCTCCAGGTTGAGCGCCAGGCCGACGGTCTGGTCCTTGAACTCGAGGATTTCGCCCTGCATCACGTCGGACAGGCCGTGGATGCGGCAGATGCCGTCGGTGACGGTGACGACCGTACCCTGGGTACGGACGTCGGTACCGACACCCAGGCCCTGGATGCGGTTCTTCAGCAGTTCGCTGATTTCAGAAGGATTGAGTTGCATCGAACCACTCCGGATAGGGAAATCAGGCGGTCAGCCGGGCTTGCATCGCGTCGAGGCGGGCACGCACCGAACTGTCGAGCACGCGGTCGCCAACGGTAACCCGCACGCCGCCAATCAGCTGGGGGTTGACCCGGACCTCGGGCTTGAGTTTGAGGGGAAACTTGCGCGACAGGGCGGCCATCAGGCCCGCGACCTCGCTGTCGCTCATCGTGAAGGCGCTTTCTATCAGGCAGTCGGCCGCGCCTTCGGCGCCGTTGCGCAGCGCGTGGAACTGCGCGGCCACCAGCGGAACGGCGTCCAGCCGGCCGTTCTCGAGCATGACGTGCAGCAGCTCGCCGACCGGCGCGGGCACGGCCTGGCCGGCCAGGCCGCTGATGAGCTCGAAGCGCCTGCGGTCGTCCAGCGCCGGGTTGGAGAGCGCCGCGGCCACGGCCGGGTCGCCCACCATGGCGGCGATGGCGTCGACCGCGGGGGCCCAGGCGCCGGCCTTGCCGGCGTTCGTTGCGGTGCCGCCGGCGGCAGCGAACAGGGCCTGCGCGTAGGGCCGGGCGATGGTGGAGAGCTCGGCCATGGCTACAGCTGCGCCTTGAGCTGGTTGAGCAGCTCGGCGTGGGTGCGGGCGTCGACCTCGCGCTTGAGGATCTGCTCGGCGCCGGCGACCGCCAGGTCGGCGACCCGGTCGCGCAGTTCGGTCTTGACGCGCACCATCTGCTGATTGGCCTCGACCTTGGCGGCGGCCACGAGGCGGTCGCCCTCGACCTTGGCCTGGGACTTGGCGGCGTCGACGATGGCCTGGGCGCGCTTCTCGGTGTCGATGATGATGAGCTGTGCGCGGGCCTTGGCCTCGGTCTCCAGCTGCAGCACCTTCTTGTGCGCGTCGCTCAGGCTCCTGGTGCCGAGTTCGGCGGCGGCGAGGCCGTCGGCGATCTTCTGGCGCCGCTCGTCCAGGGTCGTGCGCAGCATCGGCCAGATGAACCGCATCGTGAACAGGCTGGCGACGACCAGGACGACGGCCTGGAAAAACAGTGTGGCATTGACGTTCATAGAGCGCTCCAGTTCACCACGGGGTCGGGCCGGCGGACCGGCTGGCGGTCCGGCACCGACCCGCGGATGACAGCGACGGGTGCCTTTGCCTCAGCCCTTGAAGGGGCTGGCGACGGCGAACCACAGGGCGATACCGGTGCCGATGATGAACGAGGCGTCGATCAGGCCCAGCAGCAGGAAGACCTTGCCCTGCAGCGTGTTCATGAGTTCGGGCTGGCGCGCCGACGACTCGATGAACTTGCCGGACATGATGCCGATCCCGATACAGGCGCCCGCGGCGCCCAGTCCGATGATGAGGCCGCAAGCGATGGCGACGAGGCCGACGGTGGACATGGTGTTCTCCTAGGTTGGGGGGTTTCTTGGGGTTGGTGGCATGCGCGCGCTCAGTGCGCGGCGTGGGATTCCTGGCCCTGGCCGATGTACACCAGCGTCAGCATCATGAAGATGAACGCCTGCAGCAGGACGATAAGAATATGGAAGATGGTCCAGCAGAAGCCGAGGAACACGTGCAGCAGGCCGAGCGCCGACCCGAGCACGACGCCCTCGGTGGAGTCCAGCGCGAAGCTGCCGCCGAGCAGGGCGATCAGGAAGAAGAGCAGTTCGCCTGCGTACATGTTGCCGTAGAGCCGCATGCCCATCGAGAAGGTCTTGGACACGTATTCGATGATGTTCAGGCCGAAGTTGGCCAGCGCCAGCAGGGCACCGCCGACCCAGGTGAGCGGGTTCGCGCTCAGGCGCACGCTGCCGAACGGGGCGACGAACAGCTCCTTGATCCAGCCGAACAGGCCCTTGATGGTGATCGCGTAATAGAGCGACAGGATGAGCACGCCCAGCGCCATGCCCAGCGGCGCGTTGATGTCGGCAGTCGGCAGCGGGCGCATGTGGTCGTAGCCCATCAGCCCGGCGACCTTCGGAATGAGGTCGACCGGCAGCAGGTCGATGGCGTTCATCACCGCCACCCAGAAGAACACCGTCAGGGCCAGCGGCGCGGCGAACGACCGGTCGACGGAAACCATCGCCTTGGCCTGTTCCTCGACGAGCTCGACCATCCACTCGACCAGCACCTGGAAGCGGCCCGGCACGCCGGTGGTCGCGCGCGTGGCCGCCTGACGCAGCACGAACAGCACGATGGCCACCGTCAACAGCGAGAAGAACAGCGTGTCGTAGTGGACGATGGACGGATCGAAAAGGCCGTGCTGTTCGCCGCTGGCCAGGTGGTGCAGGTGGTGCGCGACGTATTCGGAGCCGGTTTCCGTTTCGCTGCTAGCCATCAAAGTGCCCGCGGTAACCCCCGGACCGGCCTCATCGACGAGGCCAGGCCAGGGCTAGTGGTTGGACCAACAAAACGGCGCAGACCGAAGCGATCAGCGCCAGCCAAACTACCTCCCGGTATGTCCAGACCAGCAGCGCCAGCAGGCCTGCGGTAAGGAGCAACTTGCCGAGCTCGCCCACCAGCAGCGGCAGCGCCGAGGGCGTATTGCCGCGCCCCTGGCGCCGCTGGGCCAGCAGCACCAGGTTCAGCGCGAACAGTCCGTTGGGAACGACGCACGCCAATGCGCCCAACAGCGCCGACCAGGCCGCCGGGGCCCCTCCCACCGCGCCCGCCAAGGCGGACACCACCACGCCGGCGACGAACTGGACCAGCACGACCGGAAACATCATCCTGGATGGGCTCGCGCCTGCTTCTTGTTCTGGGCGCCTGCGGCGCCGGGTCATCGCCCGGGGTCAGGGACAGGAAACCACCCCGCCCGCGCACCGGGACCCCCGGCAAACCCAAAGCCCCGGGATTTTACGGCGGCGCATCACGGAGGGTCAAGTCCGGCGTGGTGCGCGCGGCCGGATCCCGAAGCATCCGCGCACAGCGATGGCGCAGGCGGTTCAGCGCTCCGGGCCACCGCGCAGCGCTTCGATGATGCCCTGCAGCTGGTCGAGGCCGGCGTAATCGATCACCACCTGGCCGCGGCCGCCGCGGCCGGGCTCGATGGCCACGCGGGTGGCCAGCGCGTCGGACAGCTCTTCCTCGAGGCGGGCGAGGTCGCGGCTCTTGGCCGGCCGGGCGCGCGCCGATCGGGATGTTCAGGAAGTCCGCGCTGGTGGTCCCGGGGCCGGAGCCGGCGAGGCTGCCCGCCCGGGCGAACAGGGGCAGACCCAGGCACAGCAGGGCGGCCGAGCGGACTAAGCCTTTGGTGTGGTTGCGCACCTTGCGGAAGTATGTCTGAAAGTATTTGCAATAATATTACAGGAAAAACCTCCACTAGATTAAATAGACGAGCCAGCACCCTGCGTGATATCGTGGGTTACTCCCGGTT
>JBBINW010000134.1:0-6545 GCA_037443665.1 Betaproteobacteria bacterium | reverse complement strand
TGTGGCGCGCGATCTCCAGCAGGCGACTGTCCACCGGGTGAGCAATGGCCTTCTCGTCGGGTAAGAACACGCCGTTGCCGGCGTGTTCTCCCCTAAGAACCGTGCATGCGAGTTTCCCAGCACACGGCTCAAGCCGTCCAACAGTCCGCGAGCGGACCGGGTCAGCAACAACGGAGTCAACAGACATAAGAGCGGCGCTGGAAGTAGGCGAACCATGCCGGGTCGAACGGGTTGGAGTCACCGCTAACCTTCGTGTGACGCTTGATCGGCAACGTCTCGGCTCGGAAGAGCACGAATTGCCGCAGCTGACCTCTGCCCGGGGCAGAGCAGGTGAAGATCCAGTCTCGACGACCGTGGCGCGCGAAGTACCGCGCCTTGATCCAGCCAGCGTTCTTGCGTGGGTGTCGGCGCTTGGCCCATCCCCACAGCATCTTCCACACGAGATGATCAATCCTTGTGAAGGTCGCGGCGGCCACGACATGCCGGTGGTACATCGCCCAGCCCTGGAGAATCGGGTTGAGCAACAAGATCACCTGAGCCTGTGTGGCAGCCATGTTCTTCTTCAGCACTTCACGCACCTTGCTCAGCAGCGCTTTCACGCTCTTGCGCGCCGGCGTGATCAGGAGTTTGTCCCCGTACTTGCGGACGTTCTGCCCCAAGAAGTCGAACCCCTCGGAAATGTGGGTGACATGCGTTTTCTCGGGAGCCATTTGCAGGCCTCTTACCGCGAGGAATTTCTCCACAGTCGGCTTGACACACTGCTCCAACAGTTCCCGGCTCGCGCCTGTCACAATGAAGTCGTCCGCGTAGCGAACGACATTCACCTTGGACTTTTGTCGAGCGGTCGTGATCTGTCTAGCAGCCGACCAAACCGCACCTTCGAGTCCGTCCAACGTCATATTCGCCAGTACCGGCGAAGCGATCCCGCCTTGCGGCGTGCCCGCTTCGGTGGGGAACAACGCCCCTCGTTCCATGTATCCAGCTTTCAGCCACTTGAGCAGAATCCCTGCATCCATCGGAATGTTCTCCAACAGCCAAGAATGACTGATGTTGTCGAAACAGCCGCGGATGTCGCCTTCCAAAATCCATTGAGCGGAAGGCCTCTTTGCGAGCACGCAAAAGCATTGCTCGATCGCGTCAGCCGTCGAACGTCTCGGCCGGAAGCCGTACGAGTTCGGGTCGGCCGTGGTCTCTGCAACGGGGTTCAGTGCCAGGAGCCACAGCGCTTGCATCGCCCTGTCGAACATAGAAGGAATGCCCAGCGGGCGCTCCTTGCCATTGCTCTTGGGTATGTACACGCGCCGCAGCGGTAGCGGTTGATATCCCCTGTGCGTCAGTGACTGTGCAGCTTTCAACTTGGACATCGGAGTCGACCAGATCTTGCCGTCGACGCCTGCCGTCCTCTTGCCCTTGTTCTCCGTCACTCGCTTGACGGCAAGCAACTTGCCGCTGTGCGAGCGGGTCAGCAGGCGTTGCAAGGCCTGAACCTTGTTCCACCTGCCAGCCTGTGTGGCCTTGGCAATACGCACCTGCAGCCGCGTGACCTCTTCGGTAACTTGGTCCCAATCGATCTGATCCCAAGTCGCCTCATTGGCCGGAGGCGCACCAATGCCAGCACTGGCCTTCGCCGCGTGCGCTGGCACCGTCATCTGCCTTCCTCCTGATCGCGGTTTCTCAAGCTCTCTTGCCATGGAAGACCGCGCGGAAGTGGGCTCGCTTTCGCGCTGGGTGATGTCGCAACCCGTATCCGCTCCATTACAGAACGGCGTTCGCTTTCTCCGCATTCCTTTACCCGCTGCGCCATCAGCCTTCCTTGCGGTTGGCCTGCCGTTGCCGGCGACGCGTCGGGCTTACCGTGTTCCGCAACCATCACAAACGAGTGGGGTAGGTCCTGCCTGTACACCGGTGGTCGTCATGTCCGCGTGCTCCATGTTCAAAGAGGAGCAACCGACCACATACCATTTTGGTTCAAGCCTGTCAGCAGCTTTGGCTTGTTCACGATAACGATGCTTGCAGCAGTTCACATATGTTGACCATGCCACCCAGCCTGGCATCCCATCCGCATTGGTGCTCGCAGATGGCGCCGCCTCCTCGCGGAAGCCAACGCGGCCCGAAGGCCCGACGCTTTGTCCCCGTGGCTTCACACGCCGCCGTTGCCAGCGACGCATGCACAGGTAGGCTACGGCTGACGGAACGGCCGGTCTCTTCACCAGCCTTGTGGGCGGGCGAGACAATGATGTTTGCGACCTCACGTCGCACCTGCACCGTGGTGTCGACAATCACCCGCTCGAGCTCGGCGGGCTTGACTGCCTTGATGGCCCCGGCCGTGTCGATGGTGGCCTTCAGGAGTTGCTCCAGTCCGTCCTCGCCCAGCAGGCGCCGAAACCGTCCGATCTGCGTCGCGTCGCACGGCAGCCGGTGCTCGGAGTACTCCATCCCGCTGAAGAACTGCCACAGGATGTTCTCGCCCCAGCGGGCGCAGACCTCCTCGTCGCTGAGGTGGTAGCAATTCTTGAGGTAGACCAAGCTGGCCATCAGACGAATCGGCAGCTTGGGACGGCCGCCGGTGCTCACGCCTGCGCCGACCACCACCGCCGTCGGGCCAAACAGGTCGGCACCATCAAGGCTGCGGCCGGCGCGATCCTCACGCTCGAACTTGGTGGCCAGCGTCGCCTCGATCAACTCCCACGGCAATCGCCTGGCAAGCACCGCCAGCGGGTCGCCGAGGTTGATCATGGTGTCGATGCGGCTACGGAAAAAGTCCGCCGTCTGCATGCCCGTTTCCCTCAAGAATCAACTGCTCGAACAACGATTCCTGAGAAAAACGGTGCGCCGCGTTTACCCCAATTCGCTAGCATTCATGCGGCCTCCCGGCGTTTTGCAGGGCCGACTGCTTAGCGGCGACCCCTTGGGCTTCCACTACAGCAAGGACATTTGAGCATTGGTATCAGGTTTCTTGACGTTCAAGGCGGCCAACACTTTGGCCTGTTCGGTGTTGACGGTGGATATGCCGACCGTCGGCGCGGCGCGGTTGATGCTGACGCTGTGACGTTGGATCCGGCGCAGCTGCGCCAGTGCCTGCTCGGGGCTGAGTTCGTTGTTGGCCAGCTTGAGCAGATGACGTAACACCCGGTGCAGGATCAGCGCCATGAAGCAAAGCATCGCATGGGCACGGATTCGCTGCGTAAGTCGGTGGTACACGGGCGCAATGTCGGTTTCCGACTTCAGCACCCAGAACAGCCGCTCGATGTTGGCCAGGGCCTTGTCGCGGCTGACCACCTCCTGTGGCGCCAGGTCCGGCACCTTGGTGAGCAGCAGCAGCTTGCCGTCCATCAACTCGGCCTGCGACTTACGGTCCTGGGCCGGGCGGCGTGTGCTCTACACCTCGATCGACCCAGCGACGACGATCGTGGAGGTGGCGGTGCACATGGGATTCAACGTGCTCGACACCGTGCCACGCACTCTACTCGAGTTGAGCATCGATCCGGCGGCCGTCCATATCGTGCAGCGGTCCGACATACCCGAGGCGAGCTGGCTTCGCCCCGGCACGGTCAGCGACGACCAGCAGAAGTTCGGCGACGCTCTGCTGGACCGGAACGCGCTGGTCGCGGTTCCAAGCGTCGTGAGCACGCACTAGTGGAACCTGCTGATCGACGTCATTCACGCCGAAGGTCTATTTGCCCTCAAGGACAAGGAGTCGTTCGTGCTTGACCCGCCCCTGACGCCGGGTTTCCATCGTTGAAGCGCGAGGCCGCCACGAAGTACGGGTTCTCGAACCCCGCCTTGCCGTAGGTCAGTGGCTGGCCGTTGTCGACGCGCCGCACGCTGCCACCGGCGGCGGCCAGCACCGCGTGGCCGGCGGCGATGTCCCATTCCATCGTTCGTCCCAGGCGCGGGTAGAGGTCGGCTTCGCCGGCGGCCAGCAGGCATAGCTTGAGCGACGAGCCGGCGTTGGTCAGGCTGGCGACCTTGCGTCCAGCCAGGAAGGCGTCCAGCGCCGCGGCATCGCCGTGCGAACGGCTGGCCACCACGGTGAGGCCGGCCTCTGGCACCGCACGGCAGCGAATGGAGCGCCTGCCCGCGGCGTCTTCGGCGTAGGCGCCCAGGCCGCGGCAACCGGCGAACAGGCGGCCCAGCGCCGGCGCCAGCACGACGCCCAGCACCGGCTGGCAGCCATCGATCAGCGCGATGTTCACCGTGAACTCGCCGTTGCGGCCGACGAACTCCTTGGTGCCGTCCAGCGGGTCGACCAGCCAGAAGCGCCCGCCCGCGGTGGTGATGTCGGGCACCTTGCCGGCAGCCACCGACTCCTCGGCCACGACTGGGATCGCCGGCGTCAGCTCGACCAGGCCGGCGAGGATCACGGCCTCGGCGCGCTCGTCGGCTTCGGTCACCGGGGAGGCGTCGCCCTTGCCCCGCACCGAGAAATCGGTCGCATAGACCTGCAGGATCACGTCGCCCGCTCGGCGAGCGATCTGCGTGATGGATTCGAGCAACTCGGCGTCGGACATGGGCGGCATCCTTTGATCGGGGGGTTCCGGGGATCGGCTTGGCAATGTATCGTTCATTAAAAGTTTAGCGGCATTGAATCTGTCCGCCGTCTGCCGAATTTCTCAACCTCCGATGGAAGAAGCCCGAACACCGACCCTGGCGCAGCTGAACGAACGGCGCCGCCGTGCCGTGGAGTTGCGCCTGGCGGGGAAGACGCTGCAGCAGATCCGCAGCGAAACCGGCCTGAGCGCACCGACCGTGATCGGCGCCTACAAGAGTTTCTTGAGCCAGGGCTGGTCGGGCATCGCCATCCCAGCGCTCGGCCGCAAGGTCGGCCAGCAGCGGGCGCTGACGCAGGCCGAGGAAGCCGAGTTGCACCGCTTCATGCTCGAAGGGCCGCCCGAGGCAACCGGGCTGAACCCCGGCCTGTGGACTGGCGAAGCGGTGCAGGCACTCGCGCAGGCGCGCTTCGGGCATGCGCCCAGCGGCCGGGCGCTGGTGCGCGTGATGGAGCGTGCCGGCCTCGGCCTGATGCCGATGGCGCAGCGCGCCGCCGGCCACGCCGCCCTGGCCGATTGGCGCCGTCAACGCTTGCCCGCTCTCGCCCGCCAGGCCCGACAGCAAGGCGCGGCCCTGGTGTGGTGCGGCCAGATCCGCGTGGCCGGTGACGCCGCGCCGCGCCGCCTGCTGGTGGCGCAGACCCTGCGCGGCAGCACGGCCTGGCTGCCGCTGGCCGATGCCCACAGCATTCACGCCTACACCGAGTTCCTGATGCGGCTCACGGCGACGTGGCCGGAGGCCAGGCACGTGCTGCTGCACGGCATCGACCCGCAGACGCCGGCTCTGGTGGACTGGCTGCAGCAGCACCCCGACATCCACGTCCACGCCTGCCCGGCAGGCCCCACGCCCAGCCCGGCGCCGGCGGCAGCCGCCGGAACCGCCGCCGGAACCGCCGCGACGGCCGGCAAGCCCGCGATCGTCCCCGTGACCCCCCATTCCCCGGAATCGACCGGCGCCAAGCCCATGACCACGAAACTGACCCACCTGCAACGCCTGGAAGCCGAGAGCATCCACATCATGCGCGAGGTCGTCGCCGAGGTCGAAAACCCGGTGATGCTGTACTCGGTGGGCAAGGACAGCGCGACCATGCTGCACCTGGCGAAGAAGGCGTTCTACCCGTCGCCGCCGCCGTTTCCGCTGCTGCACGTGGACACGACCTGGAAGTTTCGCGACATGTACGCGCTGCGCGAACGCATGGCCGCGGAGATGGGGATGAAGCTGCTCGTCTACCAGAACCCCGAGGCGCTGGAGCGCGGCATCAACCCCTTCGACCACGGCTCGCAGATCCACACCGACATCTGGAAGACGCAGGGGCTGAAGCAGGCGCTCGACAAGTACGGCTTCGACGCCGCCTTCGGCGGCGCGCGGCGCGACGAGGAGAAGTCGCGCGCCAAGGAGCGCATCTTCTCGTTCCGCACCGCGCAGCACCGATGGGATCCAAAGTTCCAGCGCCCGGAGCTCTGGCGCCTCTACAACGCCCGCATGCACAAGGGCGAGTCGATCCGCGTGTTCCCGCTGTCGAACTGGACCGAGCTCGACATCTGGCAGTACATCTACCTCGAGAACATCCCGATCGTGCCGCTGTACTTCGCCGCCGAGCGACCGGTGGTCGAGCGCGACGGCACGCTGATCATGGTCGACGACGAGCGCATGCCTTTGAAGGCGGGCGAGGTGCCGGTGATGCGCAAGGTGCGGTTCCGCACGCTGGGCTGCTACCCGCTGACCGGCGCCATCGAGAGTGAGGCCGACACGCTGCCGGCCATCATCCAGGAGATGCTGCTGACCAAGACCAGCGAGCGCCAGGGCCGGATGATCGACCACGACGCTTCGGCGTCGATGGAAAAGAAGAAGCAGGAAGGGTACTTCTGACATGGCACATACATCAGACCTCATCGGCACCGACATCGCCGCCTACTTGCGCCAGCACGAGCACAAGAGCCTGCTGCGCTTCATCACCTGCGGCAGCGTCGACGACGGCAAGAGCACGCTGATCG
>JBBINW010000133.1:0-6664 GCA_037443665.1 Betaproteobacteria bacterium | reverse complement strand
GAAGAGCATCGGGGTGCCGAAGATGCCTGGGGCGATCAGCATGTTGCGGATGCCGTTGCGCGCCAGGTCACTCGCGATCGGTAGCGCCTTGCCGGACCAGCCGGCGAGAATTGACGCTGATTGGGACCACCCCCTACAGTCCCTGGACGTTCAGCATCCGATTTGCTCGCCAAGTGGTCGTCACCCGGCATGCCCGCTTTCGCATGGTCGAGCGCGATATCAGCGACGCACTGCTGCTGCTGCAGGTCATCGCAGACGGGGTCACGCGTTACCGTGATGCCGACCATCTCTGGGCTTGGCTGGAAATTCCTGGTCGGCCCGGTAATTTGTGTTGCGCGGTGCTCGTTCTCGAAGATGCGCTGGTAGTCAAGACAGTGCTGCACTACCGGGAGTGGATGCCATGAAGGCTACGTACTACGACGAAGACGACACGCTCGTGATCCGCCTATCGGACAAGGCGATCGTTCGCGAGGTGTCGCAGGACTGGCATACCCACATCAGCTATGCCGCAGACGGCACGGTCGTCGAAACCGTGATTCTCGAGGCGCGCGCATCGGGTGCGTGGCCTTTGGTGATCGAGCACGCTGCGGCCGCCTGAAGCAGCGTCACGGCAGGAGCGGAGGCCGGTCGACAACGGCCAGCCAGCTACTTCGGCGCCAGCCGGATCGCCCCGTCCAGGCGGATCACCTCGCCGTTGAGCATGTCGTTCTCGAGGATGTGGCGCACCAGCTTGGCGTAGTCCTGCGGCGTGCCTAGGCGGCTCGGGAACGGCACGCTCGCGGCCAGCGCGTCCTGCACTTCCTTGGGCATGCCGAAGAGCATCGGGGTGCCGAAGATGCCTGGGGCTATGGTCATGTTGCGGATGCCGTTGCGCGCCAGGTCGCGCGCGATCGGCAGCGTCATGCCGACGACGCCGCCCTTGCTGGCCGAGTACGCCGCCTGGCCGCTCTGGCCGTCGTAGGCGGCGACGCTCGCGGTGCTGATCAGCACGCCGCGCTCGCCGGTGGGCTCGGGCGCGTTCTTCGTCATCGCCTCGGCCGCCAGGCGGATCATGTTGAAGCTGCCGATCAGGTTGACGGTGATCGTCTTGTTGAAGATCGCCAGCGGGTGTGCGCCGTCCTTGCCGACGGTCTTGACCGCCGGCGCGATGCCGGCGCAGTTGACCAGGCCGACGAGCTTGCCCAGCTCGACCGCGGCGGCCACGACGGCCTGGCCGTCGGCTTCCTGGCTCACGTCGCACTTGACGAAGACGCCGCCGATCTCGGCGGCCACGGCCTGGCCGCGCTCGACCTGGAGGTCGGCCACGACCACCTTGCCGCCCGCGGCCGCGAGCATCCGCGCGGTGCCTTCGCCCAGCCCGGAGGCGCCGCCGGTGACGATGAAGACCTTGTTCGCGATATCCATGTGTCGCTCCTGCTGAAAGCCGCGCTCAGGCCAGGGCGGCCATCACGCGGGCGGTGATTTCCTCGACGCTACCGGTGCCGCTGACGCGCGCATAGCGCGGCGCCTGCGGGTCGCCGCTGGCGGCCCAACGGCCGTAGTACTCCACGAGCGGGCGGGTCTGGCTCTGGTAGACCTGCAGCCGCCTGCGCACGGTTTCTTCCTTGTCGTCGTCCCGCTGGATCAGCGGTTCGCCGGTGACGTCGTCGCGGCCCTCGACCTTGGGCGGGTTGAACTTGACGTGGTAGGTGCGGCCCGAGGCCATGTGCGAGCGGCGGCCGCTCATGCGCTCGATGATCGCCGAGTCGGGCACGTCGATCTCCAGCACCAGGTCGAGCTTGACGCCGGCGTCCTTCATCGCGTCGGCCTGCGGGATCGTGCGCGGGAAGCCGTCGAACAGGAAGCCCTTGGCGCAGTCGGGCTGCGCGATGCGTTCCTTGACCAGGCGGATGATGATGTCGTCGCTGACCAGGCCACCGTTGTCCATCACCTTCTTCGCCGCCAGGCCCAGCGGCGTGCCGGCCTTGACCGCGGCGCGCAGCATGTCGCCGGTGGAGATCTGCGGAATGCCGAAGCGCTGGCAGATGAACGTGGCTTGGGTGCCCTTGCCGGCGCCGGGGGCGCCCAGGAGGATCAGTCGCATCGCGTGCCTCGGTGGTTGCTGTTCTCGTTCGCCGCGGCATGCACCTCGCGCCTCGTCGAGCTTGTCTCTCCAATCGAGAATAGCATGCGACTCCGCGCGTCAAGCTGACGCGCCTAAGGCCTCGAACAGGGCCCGAACGCGGGCCAGATCGGCCGGCGTGTCCACACCCGGGCCGGGCCCGTGGTCCGCCACGTGGACGGCGATGCGCTCGCCGTGCCAAAGCACACGCAACTGTTCTAGCGCCTCGCATTGCTCCAGCGGCGCCGGCTCGAGGGTCGGAAATCGGCGCAGGAAGCCGGCGCGGTAACCGTACAGGCCCAGGTGCCGCAACGGCGCCGGCGACGGCAGCGCGCGGACGCCCGCGGCGTGGCCTTCGCGCCACCAGGGAATCGGTGCGCGCGAGAAGTACAGCGCCCGGCTGGCGGTGTCGAGCACCACCTTGACGACGTTCGGGTTGGTGTAGTCGGCCAGCTCGGTGATCGGATGCGCCGCGGTGCTGACGGCGCAGTCCGGATGCGCCCCGAGCAGTTCGGCGCAGAGCTGCACCAGGGCCGGCTCGATCAGCGGCTCGTCGCCCTGGACGTTGACGACGACGTCGTCGCCGTCCAGGCCGAGCAGCGCGCAGGCCTCCGCCAGGCGGTCGCTGCCGCTGGGGTGGTCGCGGCGCGTCAACACGACGCGCACGCCATGCGCCTCGCAGGCCGCCGCGATGCGCGCGTCGTCGGCAGCGACCACGACCTGCGCTGCGCCGCTCCTGGCCGCGCGCTCGGCCACGCGAACGACCATCGGCTTGCCGGCGATGTCGGCCAGTGGCTTGTCGGGCAGCCGGGTCGAGGCCAGCCGCGCCGGAATCAGCACCGAGAAGCGCATGCGGCTGCGGTTCAGCCGGCCGTGGCCGGGCCGTCCAGCGGGCGTGCCTCGCTCTCGAGCATCACCGGGATGCCGTCGCGGATCGGGAAGGCCAGCCGGTCGGTGGGGCAAGCGAGGTCGGTGGGCCGCAACTCGGCGTCGCGGCGCATCTTCAGCGGGCCCTTGCAGACGGGGCACACGAGCAGGTCGATCAGTCGGTGGTCGAGGGTCATGTCGGGCCGTGGGGCGGACGGGCAGGGTGGGCGGGGGCCGGCAGCATCGCGAGCAGATCCTCGATCAGCGCGGCAGGGAGCTGCAAGTCTAGCGGCAGCACCCACACGCGCGTGCCCGCCAGGCGTTGCGGGTCGAGCTTGGTGGCGTCCTTCTCGGTGGTCACGATCTCGGCTGCATCGGCCCAGGGCGGGGCGCCGCGATAGTCGAAGTGGTCGGGCAGCGGCAGGCGCTCGATGCGCAGGCCCAGCGCGTCGAGCATGCCGAAGAACTTCTCTGGCGCGGCCATGCCGGCGACCGCCAGCAACGGCCGGTTGCGCAGAGCCGTCAGCGGCACTGCGGCTGCCTCGTTGCCGCTGATCCAGTCGGCGAGCGGCCAGGCCAGTTCCAGGTGGCGCAGGGCGAGCGCACCGGGCAGGCGGGTGCTCTCGCGTGCGCCGGTGTAGAGCACCCGCATCCGCGGCGACGCCGCGATGGGCAATGGCTCGCGCAGCGGACCCGCCGGCAGCAGCAGGCCGTTGCCTACGCCGCGCTCGTCGAAGACAACGAGCTCGACGTCGCGGGCCAGCCCCCGGTGCTGCAGGCCATCGTCCGCCACCAGCACGTCGACTTCCGGATGGGCCCGGCACAAGGCGAGCGCTGCCGTATGCCGGTCGCGTCCGACCCAGACCGGTACGCCGGTGCGGCGGCGGATCAGCAGCGGCTCGTCGCCGACGCGCACCGCATCGGCGTCGGACGTCACGACGCGAAGGCCGCCGTCACGCCGGCCATGGCCGCGCGAGATCACGCCCGGGCGCCGCCCCGCAGCGCGCAGCGCGGCCACCAGTGCGATCACGGTGGGCGTCTTGCCTGCACCGCCGGCGATGAAGTTGCCGACGACGATGACCGGCACCGGCAGCCGCGGGGCGGTCGCAACGCAGCCCTGGCGTGCGGCCAGGGCGCCGTACAGCACGGCCAGCGGCTGCAGCGCGAGCGCCAGCGCCGTTGGCGCCGGTCGCCACCAATGGCGCGCCAGCAGCGCCTCGATGCGGCCCGCCAATGTCGGGCGGTGCGGCATGGCCCGATCAGCGTGTCGCGCCGCCGCCGGTCTGCGCCGCGAAGGTCAGGCGCGTCAGCCCGGCGCGGCGCGCCGCATCGAGCACATTGATCACCGACTGGTGCGCGCTCAAGGCGTCGGCCGAGATGATCACCACGGTATCGGGGCGACCCGCTGCCGCGGCACTGAGCTCAGCCGTCAACAGTTCGACGTTACGGCCATCGAGGGGCTTGTGGTTGACGCTGTAGCGGCCGTCGGCGGAGACGGCGACGATCACCTCGCCCGGGCGGTTCGGCAGCTTTTCGGCGTCGGCCGACGGCAGGTTGATCTGCAGTTCGGTGAAGCGCGAGTACGTCGTGGACAGCATCAGGAAGATCAGCACCACCAGCAGCACGTCGATGAACGGGATCAGGTTGATCTCGGGCTCTTCGATGTGGCGGCGGCTGAAGCGCATGGTCAGGCCGCGCTGCGCACCGCGAATCGCATCAGGTGCGGCACCATGCGCTCGGCGGCCATCTCCATCTCGAGCTGGTACTCGTCGACGCGGCCTCGAAAGTAGCGGTAGAACATCAGCGAGGGTACCGCGATCATGAGGCCGAATGCGGTGTTGTAAAGCGCCGTCGAGATGCCGTGCGCGAGCAGTTGTGGGTTGCTCGCGCCGGCCGGGGCCTGCGAGCCGAAGATCTCGATCATGCCGACGACGGTGCCGAACAGGCCCAACAGCGGTGCCGCCGCGGCGATCGTACCCAAGGTGTTCAGGTAGCGTTCCAGCGCATGCACTGCGATGCGACCAGCGTTCTCGAACGACTGGCGCAGGGCAGGCTCGGTGATGCGCGGCTCCGCAACGACGCTGCGAATGCCTGCAGCCAGCACGCCGCCGAGCATCGAGGTGTCGGCCAGCTTGTTGACCACGTCGGCGGCGGGCAGAGCGGTGCGCGTGACGCCGATCACCTCCTCGAGCAACTTGGTGGGCGCCACGAGCGAGGAGCGCAGCTTGTACGCTCGCTCGATGATCACGGCCAGGGCCACGATGGAGCAGATGAGCAGCGGCCAGATCGGCCAACCGGCCGCTTGTATGATCGACAGCAAGGGGTGTGGGACGCGGCGGGTTCCGCTTCCGAAGATCGGTGGACCGCGATTATGGCCGATCGTTCGCGACCGGCCGGGGCCCATGCCGTTGGTTGTCGACCGTCTTCGGACGCCGCAGTCCGATTTTTGTGGATAAGTATGTGGACAGCCGCCTGGAATCGCGCTGCATTTCGTTTGCTATCGCTCACGGACTGGCGGCGCTCAAAAATCGGGCACCGATTTCGTCATGCAAATCAATGGCTTGCACGAACATGACGTTTCGATGACCGCACCAATGCGGCCGCAAGCATGGATCCATGCGCCTGTGGAGTTCCGGCGCCGCGCCAGCCGAGGGTTTCGCCGTGGCTGAGGGCCGCGAAGCCGCGCCAGCGCGCGTGACCTGGGGCGTGGCCGCGCTGCTGCTGGCCACCGGCGATGCCCTGGTCGCGCGTTTCGGCGCGCTGGCGGTCCGAGGCGAACTGTCGGGGTTCTCTCGCGCCGCCAGCGGCCACTGCTACTTCTCGCTCAAGGACGCCGACGGTGCCCAGGCGCTGCTGCGCTGCGCCATGTTTCGCCGCGCCGCCAGCCTGGTGGACTTTGCGCCGGTGGACGGCCAGCAGGTCGAATTGCGTGGGCGGTTGGGAGTGTACGAGGTGCGTGGCGAACTGCAGATGGTGGTCGAGTCGCTGCAGCGCGTCGGTGCCGGCGCCTTGTTCGAGGAGTTCCTGCGTCGCCGAGCCCGCCTCGAGGCCGCGGGGCTGTTCGACGCCGCGCGCAAGCGTCCACTGCCCGCCTATCCCGCCGCGTTGGGGATCGTGACGTCGCTGGGCGCAGCGGCGCTGCACGACGTGCTGACAGCGCTGCGGCGACGTGCGCCGCACGTGCGGGTGGTGATTTACCCCTGCCCGGTGCAGGGCGCCGAAGCCCCAGCAGCGCTGGCTGGCGCGCTGCGCCTGGCCGACCGGCGGCACGAAGTCGATGCGCTGCTGCTAGTGCGTGGTGGCGGCTCGCTCGAGGACCTCTGGGCCTTCAACGACGAGCGCGTCGTGAGTGCGGTGGCGGCCAGCCGTCTGCCGGTGGTCAGTGGTGTGGGCCACGAGACCGACGTGACGCTGTGCGACCTGGCCGCCGACCTGCGTGCGGCCACGCCCACTGCCGCGGCGGAGCTGGCGGCACCGGCCCGCGAGGAGGCTCTGCAGGCCCTGCAGGAGCGCCAGTCCCGCCTGCTGCGCGCCGTCGAACGCATGCAGCAGGCGCGGGCCCAGCAACTCGATAGCCTGGCCTTGCGCCTCGGGCAGCCGGCGCGCGCGCTGCTGGGCGAGCTGGCGCGCCTACGCGACCGCTCGCGCCGCATGCGCCTGGCGGCGCGGCAAGATCAGCAGAACCGAGCCGCCTGC
>JBBINW010000132.1:0-6740 GCA_037443665.1 Betaproteobacteria bacterium | reverse complement strand
CGTCGTCGATGCGGCCGGTGATCGTGAAGTAGCCGGTCTTGGCGTCGCGGATCGCACCGTCGCCCGCGAGGTAGTAGCCCCTGAGCTCGGGCGGGTAGTAGCTCTTCTTGAAGCGTTCGGGGTCGCCCCAGATCGTGCGGATCATGCTCGGCCAGGGCTTCTTGATGACGAGGATGCCGCCGTTGCCGTCGGGAACGTCGGCGCCAGTCTCGTCGACGATCGCCGCGGCGATCCCGGGGAACGGCAGCGTGCACGAGCCCGGCACCATCGGCGTGGCGCCCGGGAGCGGCGTGATCACGTGGCCCCCGGTCTCGGTCTGCCAGAAGGTGTCGACGATCGGGCAGCGGCCGCCGCCGACATGCTCGTAGTACCACTCCCAGGCCGCCGGGTTGATCGGCTCGCCGACCGTGCCCAGGATCCGCAGGCTGGACAGGTTGCTGCGATCAGGGTGCACCGCCGGGTTGCCTTCGGCGGCCTTGATCAGCGAGCGGATCGCGGTCGGCGCGGTGTAGAAGATCGTGACCTTGTGGCGCTCGATCATCTTCCAGAAGCGCGCCGCGTCGGGGTAGGTCGGCACGCCCTCGAAGACGACCTCGGTGCCACCCAGGGCCAGCGGCCCGTAGGCGATGTAGCTGTGGCCCGTGACCCAGCCGATATCGGCCGTGCACCAGAAGATGTCGTCGTCCTTGAGGTCGAAGGTCCAGGCCGTCGTCAGCGCCGCGTGCAGCAGGTAGCCGCCGGTGCTGTGCTGGACGCCCTTGGGCTTGCCGGTGGAGCCGCTGGTGTACAGCAGGAACAACGGGTGCTCGGCGCCGACCCATTCGGGTTCGCGGGCCGTGGGCTGGGCCGCGAGTTCGTCGTGCAGCCAGCGATCCCGCGCCGGATTCCAGGCAACGGCGCCGCCCGTGCGCTTATAGACGATGACGTTGGCGATGGTTTCGCAGCCGCCCATCGCGATCGCCTCGTCGACGATCGCCTTCAGCGGCAGGTGCTTGCCGCCGCGCGCCTGCTCGTCGGCGGTAATCACCATCACCGCGCCGGCATCCTGGATGCGATCGCGCAGGCTCTGCGCGGAAAAGCCGCCGAAGACCACCGAGTGCGTCGCGCCGATGCGCGCGCAGGCCTGCATCGCAGCCACGCCCTCGATGCTCATGCTCATGTAGATGACGACGCGGTCGCCCTTCTTCACGCCGCGCGCCTTCAGCGCGTTGGCGAATCGGCCCACCTTGGCCAGCAGCTCGGCGTAGGTCACCTTCGTCACCGTGCCGTCGTCGGCCTCGAAGATGATTGCCGTCTTGTCGCCCAGCCCGCGCTCGACGTTGCGGTCCAGGCAGTTGTAGGACACGTTGAGCGCGCCGTCCTCGAACCACTTGAAGAACGGCGCCTGGCTGCTGTCGAGCACCCGGGTGAACGGGGTCTTCCAACTCACAAACTCGCGCGCCAGGCGGGCCCAGTAGCCCTCGTAGTCGCGCTCGGATTCGTCCACCAGGGCCCGGTAGGCCGCCATGCCCGAAACGCGGGCAGCGGCCACCAGCGAGGCCGGCGGCTGGTGGGTCTTCAATTCGGTGGCGTGCTCGGCGGACATGCTCGTCTCCTGCTGAAATGATGGTCTTCGGATGGGCCGGAAGCTAAGGTTACGCTCTGACGGACCCCTTACGCTGCACTCAGTTTGGCATGGTCGGCGAACTGCGATTTCAGGAAAGGGGGTTGCCCCTGAGATGGTGATGTGGTTGCCGCCGATGTCGGCGGGCCGCGCCGCCTGGCAGGCTGCAGGCGCTGCGCGGCGGGCGCCTGGCGGATCCTCGCCTGCGCGCAGTCGTCTCTCGGCAAGCCGGGCTGGCTACACTCTGAGCCCTCCTCCTCACGCCGCACTGCCATGTCCACGCTCATCCGCCACGCCGATCTCGTCGAGTCGGTGGCCGCCGCGCTGCAGTACATCAGCTACTACCACCCCGGCGACTTCATCGCCCACCTGGCGCGCGCCTACGAGCGCGAGCAGAGCCCGGCGGCCAAGGACGCGATCGCGCAGATCCTGACAAACTCGCGCATGTGCGCCGAGGGCCGGCGCCCGATCTGCCAGGACACCGGCATCGTCAACGTGTTCCTGAAGATCGGGATGGACGTGCGCTTCGAAGGCTTCCCGGGCTCGATCGAGGATGCCGTCAACGAAGGCGTGCACCGCGGCTACCTCGACCCCGACAACAAGCTGCGGGCCTCGATCGTGGCCGATCCTCAGTTCGAGCGCAGGAACACGAAGGACAACACGCCCGCGGTCGTCCACATGACCGTGGTGCCCGGGAACATCATCGACGTGCAGGTGGCGGCCAAGGGCGGTGGCAGCGAGAACAAGAGCAAGTTCGCGATGCTCAATCCGGCCGATTCGATCGTCGATTGGGTGCTCAAGACGGTGCCGACGATGGGCGCCGGCTGGTGCCCGCCGGGCATGCTGGGCATCGGCATCGGTGGCACGGCCGAGAAGGCGATGCTGATGGCCAAGGAGAGCCTGATGCAACCGATCGACATGCACGAACTGCTGGCGCGCGGGCCAGCGAGCAAGTTCGAGGAATTGCGCATCGAACTGTACGAGAAGGTCAACGCGCTGGGCATCGGCGCCCAGGGCCTGGGCGGGCTGACGACGGTGCTCGATGTCAAGATCGCCGCCTATCCCACCCACGCCGCGAGCAAGCCGGTGGCGATGATCCCCAACTGCGCGGCCACCCGGCATGCGCACTTCGTGCTCGACGGCTCGGGCCCGGCGTACCTCGACCCGCCGAGCCTGGAACTGTGGCCCGACGTGCGCTGGACGCCGGACCATGTCAAGTCGCGTGCGGTTGACCTGGACGCGCTGACCCGCGAACAGGTCGCCAGCTGGAAGCCCGGCGAGACGCTGCTGCTATCGGGCAAGATGCTCACCGGCCGCGACGCCGCGCACAAGCGCATCCAGGAGATGCTGGCGCGCGGCGAGAAGCTGCCGGTGGACTTCACCGGCCGTGTCATCTACTACGTCGGTCCGGTCGATCCGGTGCGCGACGAGGTCGTCGGCCCGGCCGGTCCGACGACGTCCACGCGGATGGACAAGTTCACCGAGATGATGCTCGCGCAGACCGGCCTGATCGGCATGATCGGCAAGGCCGAGCGCGGGCCGGTGGCGATCGAGGCCATCAAGAAGCACGGGAGCGCCTACCTGATGGCGGTGGGTGGCGCCGCCTACCTGGTCGCCAAGGCGATCAAGGGAGCAAAGGTGCTCGCCTTCGCCGACCTCGGCATGGAAGCGATCTACGAGTTCGACGTGCGCGACATGCCGGTGACGGTGGCCGTCGATGCGCAGGGCACCAGCGTGCACACGACGGGGCCCAAGGAATGGCAGGCCAGGATCGGCAAGATCCCGGTCACCGTGGCCTGAACTCGACCGGCGGCCCGCGCCCGGCCTACTCGCCGCGGATCGTCTCGCGACCGTGGGCGTCGCGGCTGCGGCCCACGGCGGCGTCCAGCGCCCGCACCAGCTTGTCGGCCGCACCGTGCACCGCGTCGCCGACCTTGCCGGCATCGTGCGTCACGGCCAGCGCCGCGCGCCCGGCTGGCCGCACCTCCAGCAGGCAGCGCTTGTCGGAGTCGCCACCGCGGGCGGCGCTCGTGTCGCTCAGATGGACTTCAACGCGCGTGATCTGGTCGCCAAAACGACTCAGCTTGGCGCCGAGCTCCTTCCGAACCCAGGCCGCAAGCGCCTCGCCGCCCTGCACGTGGCTGTCGGTATTGAGATGGATCTGCATGGAAGTCCCTCCTCTGAATTGGCAATGTTGGAGACGGCCGCCGGGCCGAGGTTCCGGGCGTTTCCGCCACGAACCGACCTTAGCCGATGCCGCGGTCGCGGCATCTGATGCGGCGCAAGAACGGGATCCAAGCGCCCATGGACCGACAATCGCGGTGTGTCGCAATACTTCGAAGTCCACCCCCAGAACCCGCAGCAGCGCCTTCTCAGGCAGGCAGCGCAGATCCTGCGCGACGGCGGCATCGCCGCAGTGCCCACCGATTCGAGCTACGCTCTCGTGTGCCGCCTCGACGACAAGACCGCCGCCGAGAACCTGCGGCGGATCCGCCAGGTCGATGACAAGCACCACCTGACGCTGCTGTGCCGCGACCTCAGCGAGTTGGCCAGCTACGCGCGGGTGGACAACCGCCAGTACCGCCTGCTGAAGCTGGGCACCCCCGGCCCCTACACCTTCATTCTGGAGGCGACCAAGGAGGTGCCGAGGCGGTTGTCGCACCCCTCGCGGCGCACGATCGGCCTGCGCGTGCCGGACCACCGGGTGACGCAGGAGTTGCTGTCGCTGTTCGGCGAGCCGCTGTTGGCGACGACCCTGATCCCGCCGGGCGAGACCGAGCCACTCAACGACGCAAGTGAGATCCGCGACCGGTTCGAGAAGGTGCTGCAGGCGGTCGTCGACGCCGGCGCCTGCCCGCGCGAGCCGACGACCGTGATCGACCTCAGCAGCGATGACGCGGTGCTGATCCGGCAAGGCCGCGGCGACCTCGCTCGGCTCGGCATGTAGCCGACCAGCCCCGGCGCCGGGCTCACTGCCCAGGTGCACCCACCAGCCTGCCGGCCTCGATGCGCAGCTGGCGGTCGCAGCGTGCGGCGATGGCGGGATCGTGCGTGACCAGCACCAGGGTCGTGCCGACCTCGCGGTTGAGCTCGAACATGAGTGCCATCACCGTCTCGCCGGTGGCGAAATCCAGGCTGCCGGTCGGCTCGTCGGCCAGCAGCAAGGCCGGCTGCACGACAAAGGCGCGCGCCAGCGCCACCCGCTGCTGCTCGCCACCCGACAGCACTTTGGGGTAGTGGCGCAGGCGCTCGCCCAGGCCGACGCGATCCAACATCTCGGTGGCCGCGGCGCGCGCGTCGCGCCGCCCCATCAGTTCCAGCGGCAGCATCACGTTTTCCAGCGCGTTGAGGTTGCCCAGCAACTGGAAGCTCTGGAACACGAAGCCCATCTCCCGCGCGCGCAGCGCGGCACGGGCGTCCTCGTCGAGCGCGAACAGGTCCGTGCCTTCGACGAGCACCGTGCCGGAGGTCGGCACGTCCAGGCCGGCAAGGATCGCCAGCAAGGTGCTCTTGCCCGAACCCGAGGCGCCGACGATGGCCACCGACTCGCGCGGCCGCAGCGTGAATTCGATCTCGTGGAGAATGACCAGCGTTCCGGTGGCGTCTGTCACCTGCTTGCTGACGCGCCGTACATCGATGAGGGTTTCGGACATCCAGGGTTTCTCTGCGACGCGACGCGTCTTCGCGGCCCACTGTAGCGCCGTCTTGTGGCTCGGCCTCGTCGGCCGCGACGCCGCCGCGAAGGCCGCAGCCAAGGCATCGACGGTTCTCGTGCTCGGCGACAGCCTGTCGGCCGAGTATGGCCTGCCGCGCGGCAGCGGCTGGGTCGCGTTGCTGGCAGACCGGCTGGCCAAGGATGTCCCGCCGACGCAAGTGGTCAACGCCAGCATCAGCGGCGAGACGACGTCCGGCGGGCGCTCGCGGCTGCCGGCGCTGTTGCGCCAGCACCAGCCGGCGGTCGTCGTGATCGAACTCGGCGCGAACGATGCGCTGCGCGGACTGCCGCTGGCCATGACCGAGGCCAACCTCAAGGCGATGAGCGAGGCGGCCAAGGCGACTGGCGCGCGGGTGCTGATCGTCGGCATGGCCGTACCGCCGAACTACGGGCGCCGCTACACCGAGGATTTCACCGCCCTGTTCGGCAAGGTCGCGCGCACCGAACGCGTCGCGCTGGTGCCGTTCCTTCTGCATGGCGTGGCCGACGTGCCCCAGGCCGAGAGCCTGTTCCAGGCCGACGGCATCCACCCCAAGGCGGAGGCGCACCCGCGCATGCTGGCCAACGTCTGGCCGGTGCTGCTGCCGCTGCTGCGCTGAATCCCCCTGGATCCCCGTCAGCGCGGAAACCGCCGCACTTCGGGCAGCCCTCCGCCACGCAGCCAGACTACTCGCGAGCACCCGGCTTCTCGGCAGGATCCGGGATGCGGCGGCGCTCTGCCGCGGGCGCGTCCTTCGCTGCGGGTGCCGGCCTGGACTCGCTCGGTGCGCCCGAGCGAGGAGGCGCCGAGGCGGGAGGTACGCCCGGCCGGACCACCGGCGCGCCGGTGGCGGGCACCGGACGCGCCGGTACGGCACGTTCGCGCGCCGCGTTCTCGGGGGGTGGCGTTGCCTGCACGGGTCGGTCCGGCGGCTGACGCTCGGTGGCGTGCCGCTCCGGTATCGAACGCTCGGGAACGGGTTGGGCCGGTGTCGGCGGCGCGGGGGCTGGCCGCTGGGGTGGCGACTGTGGCACCGGCGGCCGTTCGGGGATCACTCGCTGCAGAAGCGAGGGTTGCGACTCGGGCAGGGGGCGGCTCGGCGCCGGAGCCGGTGGCGCGGCACGCTCTTCGGTCGCCGCGCGCCCTGGGCCAGGCTGACCGCCCGCCGGCCGCTGTTGCGACTGCGCATCGGGCCTGGGCGGCTGCGACCCGACGGCAGCTCCCGGCGCCGCAAGCGGGCTTGGGGCATTGCGCGGAGGCTCGTCGCGCGGCCTTTCGGCGGGTCGCTCCGTCGGCCTGAAGAACGGCGGCTGAGGCACCTGTCCACGCTCGCCCGCGCGCGGCGCATCGGGCCTGCTTTCCCCGCCGGGGCCGCGTTGGGGCGCGGTGGGCTCGATCGGCGCGCCGCCGCCGGTGACCGGCAGCGGCCGGTGCCAGTCGGG
>JBBINW010000131.1:0-6891 GCA_037443665.1 Betaproteobacteria bacterium | reverse complement strand
AAGTTGCAGATCTGCGGCCGAGGCGGGCTGGAGCGGCATTGATCGAAGCGATCACGAGCATACCGAACAAGACTCAGGCTGGTGGAGTTCAGCGGGCAGGCCGATCATGTGCACCTGCCGGTCGAGGCTCATCCGTCGATGAACTTGGCGCGTTTCGTCGGCAACCTGAAGACCGCCATCTCTGGCTCCATTCGCCAGGAATATGCGAAGCACCTGAGGAGGTTCTGCCGGAAGACCGGCTTCTGGAACAACGCCTGCGGCGTTGTAGGCGCGGGGGGTCATGCGAGCATCGAGCAGCTTTCCGGAGTCCATCCAGGATCAGGAGACCCCACCGTAACCGGCTGGGGGAGCACCTCGTAGGGAGCGAGGCACTCGTGCCGCTTGACCCGCGACCAAGCGGGTCGGCTATGCCTGCAGGCACTTCGTGCCAACCCGGCTGTCGTCGAGGGATGCGCGGCACATTTGCTCAAGAGTTCACCTCGCTCCATGGATGTCTCCTCATTTGTGGGTTGGGGTACTGCATGGCGAGCGGGCGGGCCGCGGACGGTGTCCGCGGCGCGGCTTGTCGGCCCGAGTGGCGGCCTATCTGGGCGTCACGATGGGGAAGGTGCCGGGCGCCTTGTCGATCAGCGTGAAGAAGCGGATCAGGTCGATCTTGCTGCCGCCGATCTTCAGGTCGTCGCTCAGCAGGGTGTCCTTCACGCCCGCGGTGCCGGTCATCATCTTCAGGAAGATTGGCTTGGTCAGCGTCAGCGTCGAGTTGGCGTCGGCGGCCGGCGCGGCCTTCTCGAAGTGCAGCACCGCGTTCTTGATGTGGAGCACGTAGTTGAGGCCCAGGTCGCTGAAGCTCAGGTTGACTTTCAGGTCCTTGCCTTCGGCATTGGGCCCGTTCAGCCCGCCGGCCATCGCCTCTAGAAATCGCTCGATCGGCGCGTGCGCCAGCATGTTGACGAGCATCGCCGGCGTGACGCCGACCTTGGGCACGCCCTCGCGCAGCTCGTACGCGCCGGTGAGGTACTCGTTGCGCCACGACGCCGACTCGGAGGCATAGCCGAGCTGGCTGTAGGTGCGGGCCAGCAGGGCCTTGGCCGCGTCGTGGGCGGGCTGCGCGTAGACCAGGTGGTTCAGCAGCTCGGCCGCCCACCGGTAGTCGCCCTTGTCGTACGCGGCCTGCGCGGCGACCATGACCTTGTCGGCCCCGCCGGCGAGTTCGACGTAGTGCTTGCCGGCGGCCTGCGGCGGCAGCGGGTCCAGGTCGGCCGGGTTGCCGTCGAACCAGCCCATGTAGAACTGATATACGGCCTTGGCGTTGTGCCTGAGCGTGCCGTAGTAGCCGTGCACGGTCAAGAACGAATCGAGCGACTTGGGCAGCTTGATGGCCTCGGCGATTTCGTTCGCGGTCATGCCGGCGTTGATCATGCGAACGGTCTGGTCGTGCGTATAGCGGTAGACGTCGCGCTGGCGTTCCATGAAGTCGACGATGTGTTGGTGCCCCCACACCGGCCAGTGGTGCTGGCCGAAGTAGACCTCGGCGTCGCCGAGCTGGGCGATCCCTTCGTCGATGTAGTTGGCCCACTTCAGCGCGTCGCGCACCTTGGCGCCGCGCAGCGTGTACAGGTTGTGCATCGTCTGCGAGAGCATCTCGGCGCCGCAGTAGGCCTTCTTCTCGGGCAGCATGAAGGTCAGCTCGGCCGGCGCCTCGGAGCCGGGCACGTTCTGGAACACGAAGTGCAAGCCGTCGATCGTCTCCTCCTGGCCCGACGTCGTCACCAGCACGGTGGGCTCGAGGATGCCGACCGTGCCGAAGGCCACCGACTTGCCCAGGCCGTCGTCGACCAGTCCCTTGGCCGAGCGGTCGAGGCGGATGCCGTACATGTACATCGCGCGCCGGCCCATCGCCGGGCCCACCAGCACGTTCTCGCTCGTCGCTTCTTCCATGAAGCCGAGCGGCGCGACGACCGGGATGTGGCGCTCGGCGACCTCGGCCGCCGAGATCACACCCAGTGCGCCGCCGAAGTGGTCGACGTGGCTGTGCGTGAAGATCAGGCCAGTCACCTTCTTGTCGCCGAGCTGCTTGCGGGCGAAGGCCATCGCCGCGGTCGCAGTCTCAGTCGAGGTCAGCGTGTCGACGACGATCCAGCCCGTCTTGCCCTCGATCAGCGTGATGTTGGCCAGGTCGAAGCCGCGCAGCTGATAGATGCCGTCGACGACCTTGAACAGGCCGACCTGGTTGTTCAGCAGGGCCTGTCGCCACAGGCTGGGATTGACGGTGGGTGGCGCCTTGCCACTGGCGAAGCCGAACGCGTCGTAGTCCCAGATCACGTCGCCGGCGGCGTTCGTGACCTTGCCGCTGGGCCTGGCGATGAGGCCGCGCTTCGCGTCCGCGAAGGTCTGTGCGTCTTCCAGGTCGTAGGCCTGCGCGACCTGCGCGTTGGCCTTGGCCGTCGTCGGCGTGACGTCCTCGGCGCCTGCGACGCTGCCGATCCCCGTGTTCTTGCTGCATCCCAGCAGCGCCACGATCGATCCGACGGCCGTCCATACCCGAAAGGCATTCATCGCGAGGGGTCTCCTGTGATGTCTTCTCGGGGGCCGGACCAGCCGTGGACCGCCTCGGCGTGGATCGTCGCAGCCCCCCTTTGAACGACTCCAATGCATTATTACGATTCTTACAATGCTTTGAGCTCATCATGTTGGAGCTGCGGCACCTTCGCCACGCGATCGGCTTGGCGGAACATTGGAACTTCGCGCGTGCCGGCGAGGCGATGCACCTCACACAAACAGCACTGAGCCGAAGCATCCAGGTCCTGGAAGGCGCACTGGGCGTGCGCCTCTTCGATCGCAATCGCATGGGGGTCGAGGCCGCCTCGGTCTGCCGGTAGCTGCTCGACCATGCGCGCGACATCGATGCCGCGGCGCGCGAGTTGGAGCGCGACGTCGAGCTGGCGAGAGGACGCGACCTGGGGAGCTGAAGATCGGCGTCGGCCCCTGGGGTGCGGCGGTGCTGGTCGGCGCGGTGATCGACGCCCTCAACCGGCCGCACCCGAACTTGCGCGTGGAGGTCGTGGTCGCGCCGTGGAAGGAACTGCCAGCGCGCTTGCATGCACGCGAGATCAACCTTGCGGTGGCCGACGTCAGCGAGTTCGGGGCTGACGAGGCCCTAGAGATCAAGGCACTGGGCGAGCACCGTGCACTGCTCGTTTGCTGTGCAGTGCATCCGCTGACGGCGCTGCCAGGGGCGGGTCCGCGCGACGTGTTGTCTTATCCACTCGAGGGCCCGTCCTTGCCTGCGGCCCCGGTCGAACGCCTGCTGCAGCAGTGCCAGCACCGTTGCGGCAGGCGGCGCGCAAGCGCGGCCCGATGACTGTCACCTGCGACAGTGCGTCGATTCTCAAGGCCATCGTCGCGCAAAACGGCGCGCTCACCGTGACGACCGCCTTCATGGTCCTGGACGAGCTGTGCTCAGGCAGCCTGGTTGCGCCGCCCGATGTGGACCTGGGCGTGCGCGGCCGGATCGGCGTCGCCCGGCTGCGCCGCCGTACGCCGCCGCCCGCAGCGCAAGTGTTTGCGCGCTTGCTGACCGAGCACGATGCCGCGGTGGGCTTCGATGAACGGGCCTCTCTGGACTCAATGAGACTGAGGCGCTAGACCGGACATTCCAGCCTACCCCCGTGAAAGCGAGGAATGGCCCGCCCTTGGATTGCCCGTTTGTCGAGGTGTCGGATCCAGATAGGCGAGCGAGCGATGCCGAAACCAAGCTGGACCGAACCTGCGGACGTTGGCGTGGCCGCTTTCGGCCGCCCGGCCGAAGGGCTGTGGAGGGCCGCTTCGACGGCGGCATCATGACCGGCGACGGCGTGATGCCGCTGTCGGCCGCGGATCGCAAGCGCGGGGTAATCGAAGCGGGCGGCCGCTGCATTGCCGACCCGCGCAACCCGCTGCTGTCTGCATGGGAAGCATTGTCAGGGCATTTTCGACCCACGGCCGACATTCGTGCGTTCGGTTTCGCGTTCCGAAGGCGGACGCACAGAGCGAGTGCCGATCCGTGATCTATGCGCGCCGTCCGGCCTCAAGCCGCGGCAGATCGCGCCGATGGGGCTGACGCCGACCCATTTCCTCCCAGCTCTGCGAGTCTCCAGCATGCGCGCGAACCTCCCCATCACCCAACGAGAACGTGACTATCCCGACGACGCCTTACTCGTCTCGCAGACCGACGAGCGTGGCCGGATCATCCACTGCAACCAGGGCTTCGTGGATGTGAGCGGCTTCAGTTACGAGGAACTGCTGGGCCAGCCGCACAACCTGGTGCGGCATCCCGACATGCCCGAGGAAGCCTTCAAGGACCTGTGGCAGACGATCGGCCGCGGACGGCCCTGGTCGGGCGTGGTGAAGAACCGCTGCAAGAACGGCGACCACTATTGGGTGGTCGCCAACGTCAGCCCGGTCATGGAGAAGGGCAAGCCCCGCGGCTACATGTCCGTGCGCATGAAGCCAACGCGCCAGCAGGTCGAGCGGGCTGAGGCCCTTTACGCCCGCATCGTCGCCGAGCGTGGTCGACGACCCACCCTCAGGCTGCACGCCGGTGGAGTGCGGCGAGTGGGCTTGGCCGACTGGCCCGCCCGGATCCACCGGCTGACGCTAATGCAACGCATGGGCATCGCGATGTCCGTTTTCGGGTTCGCGCTGCTGCTCCCCAATCTGCTGGGGCTCACGGGTCCGACGCTGCTGGAGGCGCAGGTGGCCATCGCGACGCTGGCGATCTGCGGCATCCTGCTCTGGTTCCGCTTCGTCGTGGCGCAGCCGCTGGAAAGCGCCAACGAACTCGCGTCGCACGTGGCCGGCTGCAACCTGGACGGCACACTGGACTTCGATAGCCGCGGTCCGCTGGGTGCGCTCATGCGCAATCTCTGGCTGGTCAATCTGAACATGCGCGCGATCGTTTCCGATGTGCGCGCCGAGGTGCGTGGAATCACGGGCGCCACCGCCGACATCGCACATGGTGGTACGGATCTTTCGGCGCGCACCGAGGCGCAGGCCAGCAGCTTGCAGCAGACCGCCGCCTCGATCGAGCAGTTGACCGCCTCGATGCGTCAGACCGCGGCCAGTGCGCGCGAGGTCGCCACGCTGGGCACGCGCACCAGCGAGATGGCCGAGCATGGCGGCGAGGCGGTGCAGGGATTGCTCTCCACGATGGAGCTGATCTCGGCCTCGTCGCAGCGCGTGGGGGACATCATTTCCTTGATCGAGAGCCTGGCCTTCCAGACCAACATCCTTGCCCTCAACGCGGCGGTGGAGGCCGCGCGTGCCGGCGAGCAAGGCCGTGGCTTCGCCGTCGTGGCGAGCGAGGTCCGCAGCCTCGCGCAGCGAAGCACGGCTGCGGCCAGCGACATCCGCGCGGTGATCGGCGCCTCCCGCGCCGATGTTGCGCAGGGCGTCGACCGCACCGCCGATGCGCGCGCAGCGATCGCGAAGGTGCTCGAGTCCGTGCGCAGCGTGCGCGAGCAGCTCGACGAGATCACGCGCAATACGCATGAGCAGTCTGTGGGCATCTCGCAGGTCAACGAAGCGGTCAACCACCTCGACGGCGTGACGCAGCAGAATGCAGCTATGGCCGAGCAGTCCGCTGCGGCTTGTCACGCGCTCGACCTGCGCGCAGGCACCCTGGTGCGCGCAGTCCAGGTGTTTCGCGTGTCTTCGGTGAGCTGATCGCGCTCAGACCGGCGTGCCATGGACCACGAGGTCCTCGTCGCCTCGGTTCGTGCACCTGCCCCTGACCCAGCGCCCCTGGACCGGCTGCTCAGCGCCCCGCGCGCTGCCTCAGGCCCGGGCCCCGGGTCGGCCAGAGGGACCCGATGACGTCGAACGAACCGCCCGTGGCCTTTGAGAAGGCTCCAACGTTTGAGGATGGAGTCCTGAAGAAGTCAGTGAAGTCTTCGCCCGAGGTCCAGGAGCGGGCGACGCGCATGGTCGTGGAGGCCCCCGAGGGAAGCGCGAGTCGGAAGACGAGACTGGCGCCTTCAACGTCATCGCTCGGCAGTCCGTGGCCGAGGTCCAGCGCCGCTCGCCAGCACCCTGCTCATCGTCAACGGCGTTTGGCAGTAGCAGCGCGAGATGCGTCAACTCGTTGCGCTCCACCTGGTCGAGCACTCGGCGCTGCCGCAGGGGCTCGCCAGCCCCTGCGGCAACTTCCGCCAGGCGCGGCGCCCCGGCCACAATCGGCGCCATGCTGGCGCCGCCCACCGAGACCGAAAGCGGACGCAGCGGCCTGCGGACCCTGCCGGCTGTGCTGTGCCTGCTCACGCTGCTGGCACTGTCGACGACCCGGCCGCGCTGCGCTGCGGCGCAGGGCAGTGCCGAGTTGGGTAACTGGTTCGACGATCCGTTCTTCCAGGTCTCGGCCGCCGTGCCCGGCTGCGCGCTGCCCGCCGGCCCGTTCACGACCGAGGCGGACAAGCGCCTGCAGATCCACCACCGCGCCGAGGAGGGCACGAGTTGCTGGCTGGCCGGCCGCTGCAAGCGCCCCAACGCCTACCTGTATGACCGCGACATCGCCCGCGCGTTGCGGGCGCGGCTGGCTGGCAGCCCCGTGCTCGACGGCACCAGCCTGTGGGTGACGGTGCAGGGCCGGAAGGTGTTCATCGCCGGCTGCGTGAGCGACGCAGGCACCGGCCCGCGCCTCGAGGCCCTGGCGCAAGCGGTGCCCGACGTGGAGCTGGCGGTGGCGCTCGTCAGCGTCGGCGCAGCGCAGCGCCCGCCATACCGGCTGCGGCATCCGCAGGTCCCCCGTTGACGACCGGGGCGATCGCGCGAGGCGTGCCGACCCCGAGGCGGGACTCCCTGCTAGGCTGAAGTTCCTCCGCCGCCGGCCCGAGTTGCCCTTTCCCATCAACCACT
>JBBINW010000130.1:5902-6975 GCA_037443665.1 Betaproteobacteria bacterium | reverse complement strand
GCTGGGTGTTGATCCGTTCCGCCTTGCGATCTCCGCAGATAGCACATGCCTAGCCGCTCGCGCTCCACGATGGGATCCCGCCCGGTGGCCACAGGCTGAGGCCGCGCTGGCTGCCTGCGACGGCTGCGGACGCTTCGGCGCGACGAGACGGCGCTGCCCGCAGAATCGCTTGCCGCCGAGACCCCGCGCATATCCTCCAGAAGCGAAACAATGGCGCGCATGCCGATCAAGAGCAGCTCCGAGGAGGTCGCGCCGACCCCTGACGGCCCGACCGTCCGGTCGGAAGCGCAGAGGCCTGCCGCAGATTCCGCCTCTGGCGTGCGTTCCCGCGCCCTGGGGCCATCTCGGTCCGTTCAGGCGCCGACGCCATCTCGGCGGACCGAAGGCAGCGCCCATCGACCCAGCCCGGGGATCGGCCGCGAGCGCAGGCCACTGGCGATCGCGCTGCTGTGTTCCCTGTTGATCCATTTGCTGCTGCTGAGCCTGAAGTTGGGTGGCAATGGGCTGGGGCTTCCTGGTCTGGCATTGCCCTGGCAAGAACGACGGATCGAGGCGCCCGATCTTCACATCGTGCTCGCCCCGGCGCCCAGCCCGACGGCGCGGCCGGCGGCTAGGCCAGCGGCGGAGACCCTGCCAAGGGCGTCGAGCGAGCCACCTACCGCTATCGGCGGGCCGGCCCCGGCGGCGCCCCTGGCGCCCGCGCCGCGTCCGCTCCCACCCCCGGCCCGGCCGATACCGAAGACCGATGCGACGCGAATCAGTGAGGCCGCTGGCAACGCCGCACAGGCGACCGACCGCGTCAGAGAGCCCGACCGGGTGGCAGCCCAGCAGAGCCAGCCACTTGCCCTCTTCGATGTGACGCCTTTCAAGCAGATTTCGCCAGACTTGCCCGCCGCTGCCTTGGAGACCATGCCGGTCATCACGAACGTGCCCGAGCTCCGGAGCCCGGAGATCGAGGCCTCGGCGCCTGAAAGTTCGGCCAATACAGCACTTGAGGCGCAGCGGCTGGAGGCCGAGCGCCAAGAAGCCGCGCAGCAGGCAGCGGCGCAACTGCAGGCACAGCAGCAGGAGGC
>JBBINW010000130.1:0-5802 GCA_037443665.1 Betaproteobacteria bacterium | reverse complement strand
AGGCCGCGCGCCAGGCCGCGGTCCGTGCGGAAGCCGAGCGGCTGGAGGCCGAGCGGCAGGAGGCCGCGCAACAGGCGGCGGCGCAACTGCAAGCACAGCAGCAGGAGGCTGCGCGCCAGGCCGCGGTCCGTGCGGAAGCCGAGCGGCTGGAGGCCGAGCGGCAGGGGGCCGCGCAACAGGCGGCGGCGCAACTGCAGGCACAGCAGCAGGAGGCCGCGCGCCAGGCCGCGGTCCGTGCGGAAGCCGAGCGGCTGGAGGCCGAGCGCCACGTCGAGAGACGACCAGAGACTGCGACCATCGAGGTCGGACAAGACGAGGCAGCGAAACGAGAAGCGCGGCTGCGAGCCATCGGGCGTCAGCTCGACGAGGAAGCCGCCCGGCGTCAGGCGGCATCGACTCCCGATCGTCAGCCCAACCAGTTGCCACTCTCGTTGAGCACTGCGCGTCGAGCGAGGCTTTGGGGTCGCACCGACCCGAACCTCGATCTCGTCCGCTACGCGGAAGCCTGGGCCCGAAAGATCCAGTTCAACACGGCTATCGAAACGGTCCAGGCGCTGGCGAAGCAGCCTCACACTGCGCCAGTGGTGACCGTGGCCATCCGAAGCGACGGGTCGATCGAGTCGGTGACATTCGTTGTCTCCAGTGGCGTGGCGCAGATTGATGAGGTGATACGGCGCATCATCGAAAGCCAGCGACCCTACCCGGCATTCCCGCCGGTACTGGCGAGCGAATTCGATGTGATCGAGGTGCGCCGCACTTGGCAGGTCGATTCAGCCGTCCGGCTGTACTGACTGGTAGCACGCGCCCGGAACGTGGCCTTCCGCGCCTGCAAGCGATTTTGGTGCGAATGCCCATGATCGGCGGCGCAAGCAGAGGCCTATTTCCGCCCGCGCCGCCACTTCGAGGGCCAGGGCGCAGGCTTAGGGCGAAGTTCCAGGAGATCGTGAGCACCGCAGCAGCGCCACGTGCTCGTCATCGCTTGGGAATTGGGACTATGAGTCCCGCTTCTTGGCCTCGGCGCAGGCCAAGGTCGCTGCGCATGCCCTGGCCAACGGCATACCCGTGCACAGCTTCGCCACCGTCATGGCCGAGCTCGCCACGATCGTGCGCAACACCTGCCGCACCCCTCTGGCCGGTCCCGATGCACCCACCTTCGATCTGACCACCACCCCCGAGCCGCAGCAACAAGGCGCTTTCGACCTCATCAAGGCGATCCGGCTGTAGTCAGAAGCGCGAACCCGGATTCCGAGCCAAGTGCATGAAATCCAAAGGCAAACTCGCCTGCAGCCGGCTGGAACTTCGGACTAGTTGCACCGCACGCGGGGCCGCTATGCGCTGTGCCCCATGTGCATCGGCGTGGGGCAGGGCATCGCCATGATCGTCGAGCGGGTCTGACGACCACCCCGTCGGGGCCCGCCAGACTTCTCCCTGAGACGAAGCGGTAGTCACGCCGAGGTCAAGGCCGCCTTCGGCCCGCGACGCATGCGCCGCGACACGCGGGGTCGGGACCACCGCGTCGGCCGGCGTCGTGTTGATCGGCTGATGCGCGGGCACGGCATCCGGGCGCGAAACAAGCGGCGTTTCAAGGCGCCCACTCACACTAAGCACTCGATGCCGGTGGCGTCGACCGATTAACCTGAAACAGGACAAGGCAAGAGGGGTGAGCCTCTGGTTCGGGCGACTGGGCGGAGTCAGGAGATCTTGTCAGCGGTGTGGCGGGTCCTCGGCGTCATCCCGCACAGGTGCTCCTGCCTGCCAGGCAGGAAGTCGCCAGTCCATGAACACGGCGGCGACGCGAAGAGCGGTCGCCGTGCCCGCCGCGGTAAGAAGGGCACCCCACTGGGGCAGGTCTGCCGCGTGCGCCAGCACCATCACCCAACCGCCGACGAACGAGCAGATCGCGTAGGGCCGATGGTCACGGAAAGCGCGCGGGATCTCGTTGCAGGCGATGTCACGCAGCACACCACCGAAGACCGCGGTGAACACGCCCAGGATCACGGCAATGACGGCTGGCATATCGGCATCGATAGCGATCTGCGTGCCACTGGCGGTGAACAAGCCGAGCCCCAGCGCGTCGGGCCACTGCATCGCTCGCTCGGTCGGTTCGAGATCGCGGGCGCGCATGAACAACATGGCGCCAATGGACAGCGCCAGCAGGACCCAGACCCAGCCTGAGTGCTCCACCCAGAACAATGGGCGGCGATCGAGCAGGATGTCGCGCACGGTTCCACCCCCGAAGGCGGCCAACCCGGCGACCACGCAGATGCCCACTGCGTCCAGGCGCTTGCGTGCGCCCTCGATCACGCCTGACAGCGCGAAGGCTATCGTGGCGACCACTTCGACGGCGGTCTGGGTGTGGGACAAGGCCCAAGGTACCGGGTTCGCCATGATCTTCCCAACTGCGCGGCGCATCCGCGCCGCCGAATCAATTCGATCGACGCTTCACGCCGGCCAGGCGCGCATCCTGAAGGCATTCACCAGGAACTCGATCATCAGCCGGACCTTCGGCGAGACGAACTTGCGCGAGGGGTAGACCGCATAGACGCCGAGCTCGATCGAGCGCCACGCCGGCATCACTTCCACCAACGTGCCGGCCAGCAGGTCCGGCCCGACCAGGAAGGTGGGCTGCAGCACGATGCCCTGATGACGCAGAGCGGCCACGCGGCAGGTGTCACCGTTGTTGGTGTGCAGACGCGGCGTCACCTTGACCGAGACGACGCTCTTGACTCCTCCGTCCGAGCCCGTGAACTCCCACTGGTCGCCCATCGACAACAGGCTGTAAGCCAGCACGTCGTGGCTCGCCAGTTCGGACGGATGGGTCGGCTGGCCATGAGTCTTGAGGTACGTTGGCGACGCGCACAACACCATGCGCGTCGATGTCAGTTGCCGGCTCACCAGCGACGAGTTGGCCAGGCGGGCGATACGCACCGCCATGTCGAAGCCTTCCTCGACGAGATCGACGACGCGGTCGGCCAGCGTCACATCAAGCGTGACCTTCGGGTGCTGGGCCATGAACTCCACCCACAGCGGCGCCAGATGCAGCAGGCCGAAGGAGAAGGGCACATTGATGCGCAGCAGGCCGCTGGCCTCGCCGCTGTGCGAGGTGATCTCCGCCTCCGCCTCTTCGACGCCACCCAGCAATTCGCGGCAACGCGCTTGAAAGACCTCGCCTTCCGGGGTCAGCGAGAGCTTCCGCGTGGTGCGATGCAGCAGCCTCACCCCGATACGC
The DNA here is from genome assembly GCA_037443665.1 of Betaproteobacteria bacterium. Classification (GTDB taxonomy): domain Bacteria; phylum Pseudomonadota; class Gammaproteobacteria; order Burkholderiales; family Burkholderiaceae_C; genus Rubrivivax. The sequence continues at coordinate 2,573 of JBBINW010000130.1, read as the reverse complement.
GACTCCAACTCCGCCACGTACCGCGAGACGCCCGCCTTGGACATTTCGAGTGCGGCGGAGGCGCCGACGAAGCTGCCGGCGTCGACCACGGCAGCGAACACGCGCATCTCCTCGAAGCGGTCCATTTGTCTCGGATTCCAGAACAGTTGATCTCATTCAATCATGTTTATCTCTTCAGCCGCAACTCCTACAGTCTTTGTATCGACACACCCCCATCGAACGGAGAACACCATGAGCAGCACCAACTCCCCCCGCGTCCTTCAACGCCTGCTTGCCACCGATGCTGGCTGGGCCCCTTTGGCCTTGCGCCTGCCCATCGGCATCATCTTCGTCGCCCACGGCGCGCAGAAGCTGTTCGGTGCCTTCGGCGGCTACGGCCTTGAAGGCACGAGCCAGTTCATGGCATCGCTGGGCCTCACGCCGGGCTATCTGATGGCCTTGCTGGCGGGCAGTGCCGAGTTCTTCGGCGGCTTGGCGCTGCTGTTCGGCGTGCTGGTGCGGCCCGCCGCCGCGGTGCTGGCCTTCGCGATGGTCGTCGCCATCCTGTCGGTGCACATCGGCCACGGTCTGTTCATGGCCAACAACGGCTACGAATACGCACTGGCCTTGCTGACGGTCTCGGTCTCGCTACTGATCAGCGGCGCCGGCTGGCTTTCGGTGGACGCCGCGCTGGCCGCGCGCTGAGCCACCGCGCTGCACCCGAGCCCAGCCGGGGACCTCGTCACCATGAACCGCCAACCCTGCCTGTTCGTCTCGCACGGCGCGCCGACCTTCGCGATCCAGCCCGGCATTGCCGGACCGAAGCTGACCGCGCTCGGCCAGACGCTGCCCCGACCTCGTGCCGTGCTGGTGGTATCACCCCACTGGATGACGTCGACCCCGCGTGTGGGCATGGCGCTGCAGCCGCAGACGATCCACGACTTCGGCGGCTTCGATCCAGCGCTCTATGAGATCGCGTATCCGGTTGACGGGCACCCCGAACTGGCGCGGCGCACCTCGGCCTTGCTTGCCGATGCCGGCTGGGCGCCGCAGCCCGACGAGCGGCGTGGCCTGGACCATGGCGCCTGGGTGCCACTGCTGCACCTGTATCCGGCGGCCGACGTGCCGGTGTTCCAGGTTTCGCTGCCCTCGCAGTTGGATGGGGACAGCGCCTGGGCCCTCGGTGCTGCGCTGGCGCCACTGGCCGACGAGGGCGTTCTGATCGTTGGCTCTGGGAGCCTGACGCACAACCTGAGTGAATTCCGCTCCGGCCCTGGCGCCGATGCGGCCTATGTCGCCGAGTTCGTGGCCTGGGTGCGCGACGCCGTCGCCCGAGGCGATGGTGCCCGACTGCGTCAGACGCTGGCGCAGGCGCCGCACGCACGCCGCGCGCACCCGACTATCGAGCACTTCTGGCCGCTCTTGGTGGCTGCAGGCGCTGCGTCGGCGTCGCTGCCTGCTACGCAGATCGAGGGCGGCATCGCGCATGGGGTGTTGGCGATGGACGCCTTCGCCTTCGGTCCGACCGCACAGACAGCTGCGGGCGCAGCCTGATCGACGCGGAACCCTATGCGCGCCGAGGACATGATCGTCCAGCGGCCCGTCGCACCGGTCCAACTTCTGCTCCTGTGCATCTGAATCACGTCACGCTCCACATCGCCATCATGTCCAGCGACCGATCACTCGCCGAACTCGAAGCTGACTTTGCGGCCATGGCTCGGGTCGCTTCGGGGCTTGAATCCCAATCGAATGCGCTGACGACGCTGCTGCACGTCGGCGACGAACAGCTCAACGTGCTCAGCGGGCGGGGCGACAAGCCAGAGGCCGCTTTCCAGGCCGATCTCGGCGCGGCGCGCATCGCCAGGGAATTCTTCCAGCACGACCCGCCGACATCGCGCGAGATCGAGCGTGCCATCGACTTCGCCGAGGACGAGATCATGCGGCTGGGCCTGCGTGCCGGCGTCGACACCACGCTCCTGAGCACTTCTGCGACGCTGCAGCCCTGGGCTGCAGCGGCCGGCCCGACGATGGCGATCGAGACCGTCGAGCAGTGGTTCCAGCGCTTGGCTTCGGCGGCGCACGGCCGGCCTGGCGGGCTACAGGGACTCCCCCCGGGGCGCGAGGCCGCTGCGACGCTGCTCGTGCTGCGCGAGTTCATGCACCACGGCGGCCACCCGTCCATCGTGATCGTCGAGTCTTCGCAACCGCTTCCAGACCGACCCGGATCGGCGTAGAAACAGTCTTCGCCACGCCCACTGAATCAGCAGACAGTGCCGCAAATTCCGCTCCCCACGAAAAGGGGCTCTATGCCCTTCCGAGTGGAACTTGACTTTACGCCCGATGCCTCGTGACGCCCGTTGACAGCGCCGTGGCCGCCACGTACGGCGTGATCGGCAAGTGGGTGAGCTTGCCCAGGCGGAGGTAGGCGATGGCGATGAAGTTGGTCGCCGTCCGGAAGCCGCGAGCAGCACGATCGGCTTGCTGCATGAGTCCGTTGATGGCTTCGACGAAGGCGTTGCTTCGGTGATCGAGCATGCCGCGCACCACCGAGTCGAAGTGGGCCTTCAGCGTGGCAGCCAGATGCTTGAACGGCT
>JBBINW010000129.1:0-7256 GCA_037443665.1 Betaproteobacteria bacterium | reverse complement strand
GCGATCCGCGACGCCAAGACCGGCTACTTCACGATCACCGGCCGCATCGACGACGTGCTCAACGTCAGCGGCCACCGGATGGGCACGATGGAGATCGAATCGGCGCTGGTCAGTTGCACCGATCTGGTGGCCGAAGCCGCCGTCGTCGGCCGGCCCGATGACACGACCGGCGAGGCGATCTGCGCCTTCGTCGTGCTCAAGCGCGCGCGGCCCGCCGGCGACGAGGCCAAGGCGATCGCCAAGCAGTTGCGCGACTGGGTCGGCAAGGAGATCGGTCCGATCGCCAAGCCCAAGGACATCCGTTTCGGCGACAACCTGCCCAAAACGCGCAGCGGCAAGATCATGCGCCGCCTGCTGCGCAGCATCGCCAAGGGTGAAGCGATCACACAGGACACGAGCACGCTGGAGAACCCGGCGATCCTGGATCAACTGGGCCAGGCCTACTGATCCGGACCGCATTCAGGCCGGTCGCGTGAAAGGCGACCCGCTTGGCGCAGTGGTGCCTGCGCTACAGTGAGCCGCAGGAGACCTCAGCCATGCCCATGGTCATCGTCGGAACTCTGCTGCTGATCGCCAAGCTGGCCGAGTTCGGGCCGTTCGCCCACCTGTCGTGGTGGCTCGTCCTGGCGCCGTTCGGCATCGCGGTGCTGTGGTGGGAGTTCGCCGACGCCAGCGGCTGGACCAAGCGCCGCGTGATGGACAAGATGGAAGAGCGCAAGGTCAAGCGCCGAGAGGCGGCGATGAACGCGCTGGGTCTGGACCACCGGCGCGAGCAGCGCGCCACCGAGGCCCGCCAGGCCGCCGCCCGACGCGTCTCGGCCGACCCGACCCAGGCCGAGCCCAATCCGTCGGCGTCCAGGCGCGAGCCGCGGCCGTAGCGGGCGCCGCCGGCTTCAGTCGGCGTCGAGCACCGCGCCCGTGCTGGCGCTCGACGCATTGCGACCGAACTTGGCCATCACCCCTCGGGTGTAGCGAGGGGCCGGCTGGCGCCAAGCGGCGCGGCGGCGCGCGATCTCGGCCTCGTCGACCTCGAGCTGCAGCAGCAGCCGGTGGGCGTCGATCGTGATCCTGTCGCCTTCGTGCACGAGCGCGATCAGCCCGCCGGCATGGGCCTCGGGCGCGACATGGCCCACGACCATGCCCCAAGTGCCGCCCGAGAAGCGGCCGTCCGTGACCAGGCCGACGCTCTCGCCCAGGCCCTGGCCGATGAGGGCGCTGGTCGGCGCGAGCATCTCGGGCATGCCCGGCCCCCCCTTGGGCCCGAGGTAGCGCAGCACCATCACGTCGCCCGGCTTGATGCGGCCCTCCATTATTGCGGCCAGCGCGGTCTGCTCATCGTCGAACACGCGCGCCGGGCCAGTCATCACCGGGTTCTTCAGGCCCGAAATCTTGGCCACGCAGCCTTCGGTGGCCAGGTTGCCCTTGAGGATCGCGAGGTGGCCTTCGGCGTAGATCGGCCGAGAGATGGGGCGGATCACGTCCTGGTCGGCGCGAAGCAGCGGCACGTCCTGCAGGTTCTCGGCCACCGTCTTACCGGTGATCGTGACGCAGTCGCCGTGCAGCAGTCCGGCGGACAGCAGTTCCTTCATCACCGCCGGGATGCCACCGGCACGGTGCAGGTCGATCGCGAGGTACTTGCCGCTGGGCTTGAGATCGCACAGCACGGGTGTCTTCCGCCGTACGCGCTCGAAGTCGTCGATCGTCCACTCGACGCCGGCCGCATGCGCGATGGCCAGGAAATGCAGCACCGCGTTGGTCGAGCCGCCGGTGGCCATGATCACGGCGACCGCGTTCTCGATGCTCCTGCGGGTGACGATGTCGCGCGGTTTCAGGTCGGCCTTGACCGCGTCCACCAGCGTCCGTGCGGCGTCCTTCGTGTGCTCGACGATCGGGTCCTCGACATTGGCCATCGTGCTGGCGAACGGCAGGCTCATGCCCAAGGCCTCGAAGGCTGAACTCATCGTGTTCGCCGTGTACATGCCGCCGCACGAGCCGCTGCCGGGAATGGCGCGGCGTTCGATCTGGCAGAAGTCCTCCTCGCTCATCTTGCCGGCACTGAACTGGCCGACGGCCTCGAACACGCTGACGATGTTCAGGTCCTGGCCCTTGTAGTGGCCGGGCAGGATCGTGCCGCCGTAGACGTACACCGACGGCACGTTGGCGCGCAGCATCCCCATCATGCCGCCGGGCATGTTCTTGTCGCAGCCGCCGATCACGAGCACGCCGTCCAGCCACTGGCCACCGACGCAGGTCTCGACGCAGTCAGCGATGACCTCGCGCGAGACCAGGCTGTACTTCATGCCCTCGGTGCCCATCGCCATGCCGTCGGAGATCGTCGGCGTGCCGAAGACCTGCGGGTTGGCGCCTGCCGCGCGCAGGGCCTCGATAGCCGCGTCGGCCAGCTTCTGCAGGCCCGAGTTGCACGGCGTGATCGTGCTGTGGCCGTTGGCCACGCCGATCATCGGCTTGCCGAAGTCGGTCTCGGTGTAGCCCATCCCGTAGTACATGCTGCGGTTGGGTGCGCGGGCCACGCCATCGGTGATGTTGCGGGAACGGCGGTTGAAGCTCATGCGGTGTCTCCATGGTCAGCCTGCGAGTTTATCGGCACGCCCCGCCCGGACATGGACAATCGCGCCCAGGCGAAAGGAGCTCTCGATGCTCGTGCATCCCCAGTTCGACCCGGTGGCGGTGTCCATCGGCCCGCTGCAGATCCATTGGTACGGCCTGACCTACCTCGCGGGCTTTGTGCTGTTCCTCTACCTCGGCGCCCGGCGGGTGCGGCTGCCGCATTTTGCGGCGGCCGGCTGGACGCGGCGCGACATCGAGGACATCCTGTTCTACGGCGTGCTCGGCGTCGTCGTCGGCGGGCGACTGGGCTACGTGCTGTTCTACAAGCCGGCCGAATACTTCGCCCATCCGGCCGAGATCTTCATGGTCTGGCGCGGCGGCATGTCGTTTCATGGCGGGCTGCTGGGGGTGGTCGTCGCGATGGTCTGGTTCGCCCGCAGGCGCGGTCGCCCGTTCTTCGAGGTGATGGACGTTGTCGCGCCGTGCGTGCCCACCGGGTTGGCGGCAGGCCGCATCGGCAACTTCATCAACGGTGAACTGTGGGGCAGGCCGGCCGATCCGTCGCTGCCCTGGGCGATGGTGTTTCCGCAGAGCGGAAGCGTGGTGCCGCGCCACCCGTCCGAGATCTACCAGTTCCTGCTCGAGGGGCTGCTGCTGTTCGGCCTGCTGTGGTGGTACGGACAGCGCGAGCGCGCCCAAGGCCGGGTGGCCGCGGCCTTCCTGTTCGGCTACGGCGTGCTGCGCTTCGTGGCCGAATATTTCCGCGAGCCCGACAGCTTCCTCGGCCTGCTCGCGTTAGGCATGAGCATGGGGCAGTGGCTGTGCCTGCCGATGATCGTGGCCGGCGCGTGGATGTGGTGGTGGTTCGGACGGCGGGTAGCATCGGCGTGATGAGACAGGTCTTCCTCGACACCGAAACCACGGGGCTCAGCGCCGACGGCGGCGACCGCATAGTCGAGGTCGGCTGCATCGAACTCGTCAACCGCCGCCACAGCGGCCGCAGGCTGCACCACTACGTCAACCCGCAGCGGTCCAGCCACCCGGATGCACTGCGCGTGCACGGCATCACCGACGCCTTCCTGGCCGACAAGCCGCTGTTCGAGGCCATCGCCGACGAGTTGCTGGCCTTCGTCGAAGGCGCCGAAGTGGTGATCCACAACGCTGCCTTCGATCTCGGCTTCCTCGACGCCGAACTGGCTCGACTGGGCCGCCCGCCGCTGGCCCGCCACGTCGGGCGCGTCACCGACAGCCTGCAGCTGGCGCGCGAGATGTTCCCAGGCAAGAGCAATTCACTGGATGCCTTGTGCAAGCGGTTGGAGGTGGACAACAGCGGCCGCGACCTGCACGGCGCGCTGCTCGACGCCGGCCTGCTGGCCGAGGTCTATCTGCGCCTGACGCGTGGTCAGGGCACGCTGGTGATCGACGCCGGCGCCGGCGGTCGGGGCCTGCTGCACGCCGAGGCCATCGACCTGCGCCGGTTCGAATTGCCGGTGCTGCGTGCCAACGCCGAAGAAGAGTCCGCCCACGAGGCAGTGCTGACGGAGATCGACCAGGCCAGCCGCGGCAGGACCCTCTGGCGGCCGCCGGCCGCGCCCTGAAGCCGTGGCATAATTTTTCGCTTCCGGCCGCGCTTCGGCAGCCGGGCGGTTAGCTCAGCGGTAGAGCACTGCCTTCACACGGCAGGGGTCGCAGGTTCGAACCCTGCACCGCCCACCAAAAATACCGTTAAGAATCAAGGGCTTGCGAGAGATCGCGGGCCCTTTTTCTTTTGGGGTGGGGAAAAAGTGGGGAAAAGCGGCTTGGGATTTCCTGGGCCAACCCAGCACTCTCGTGTTTCGCCCAGTGGAACTCTTGCGTGGTGCGGGGAAACGTGGCGTGGGGCGATTTCTGGGGAGCTGTCCACACTCGAAGCTGCCAATCTGGGCGCACTTAGCCACGACCGTTGGATCAGCCGGGGGGACGGCGTCGACCGCCGCGCGCCCGAGGCAGTGGTCGAGGTGGCGTGCTCCAGACCTGCCGTTCACCAGTACCAGCAGTCGGCCATTATGGAGAGCTCTCCAAATGAAGAGAGTCTTTCGGCTGGCGGGCGCGGCGCACCAGTGCTGGCCGACGAGGCGATGCCGTGCCGCGGCCGGTAGCCAAAAGATCCCGTTGCGCTAAACCGCCGCACCGGCGGTGGCGTGCTATAGGGATTGAATGCCGCCGGTGCCGTGTATAGGCACAAGTAGTGGCGCACCGCAGGCCCACAGTCGAGTCGCTGGTGCGGTCGCCGGTCTAACCAGGGGCCGTGAGGGTGCCCTGGGCAGGAGGCCGCGGGCTGGGGATCGCCTGAGTGCGGGTCTGCGAAGTCCTGGAGGCGAGCAATGGACGATGGCAAGCCATCGGTTCGCGGCGGCAATCGCGAAGCATGTGTGCGTCTGTCGGTGGCGAGCGTTCATGATGCAACGCACGGCGGGCCGCGCGGCAGCGAGCCGTGCAGGAACGACTCAATGCGCACCATCTGACCTTGGCCGCACTGTGGGCAGTCGCGCAGCGACAAGCCAGTCAGGCGCTGGTAGCGATCCAGGTAGTCGATCGGCTCTTCGGGCGGAGGTGGCGGGGGCGCCTGAAGAAGCCGACGGCATTGCTCCAGCTTGACCTCGCGGTGGCAGTTCGCCAGCAGCCCGTAGTGACGTATGCGCTGCAAGCCCGAGGGCAGGACATGCAGCAGGAAGCGGCGCGTGAACTCCTGGACGTCCAGGCGCATGACCTTGAGCTTGGACTCCTGGCGATAGTCCTTCCACTGGAACGCGACCTGGCCGTCGGCGAACTCCACGAGGCGGTTGTTGGAGATCGCGACGCGATGCGTGTAGCGGCCAAGGTATTCGAGGACCTGCTGTGGGCCCCCGAAGGGCTTCTTGGCATAGACCACCCAGTCCGCGTCGGCCACCGGAGCAAGGTACTTGGCGAACGCTGCCGGGTCTTGCAGCGGGGCCAGCGCGTTGAAGAAGTGCAGTTCCTTGCCGTCGAACGCCTGCCGAAGCTGCGTGAGGAACAGGCGCCGGAACAGGGCGGACAGGACCCGCACGGGAAGGAAGAAGCCCGGGCGGCAGGCGACCCAGCGCTGGCCGTCGGGCGAGACGCCCCCGCCGGGCACGACACAGTGCAGGTGCGGGTGATGCATCAGGGTCTGGCCCCAGGTGTGGAGCACGGCGATGAAGCCGATCTCGGCGCCCAGGTGCTTGGGGTCGGCGGCGATCGTGCGCAGGGTCTCGGCGGTGGCGCGGAACAGGATGTCGTAGACGACGGTCTTGTTCTGATAGGCGATCGCTGCGATCTCCTGCGGCACGGTGAAGACGACGTGGAAGTATTCGACCGGGAGCAACTCGGCCTGCCGGTCCTCAAGCCACAGCGCCCGGGTCAACGACTGGCACTTCGGACAATGTCTCGATCGGCAGCTGTTGAAACTGATGCGCTGGTGGCCACAGGCATCGCACTGTTCGAGGTGGCCGCCGAGCGCTGCCGTGCGACAGCGCTCGATGTCCGTCATGGCACGGCGCTGCCCACGGCTGAGCGAGTCAGCGTGTTGCTCACGATAGGCAGGCCCGATCTGGCGGAAGATGTCCGCCACTTCGAGCCCCGTAGGGCGCAATGCGGCCTCAGAAGTTTGTGGGCTGCACTACCTCCGGCTGCGGCGGCCCGATGTCGGGCAACAGATCCAGCGGGCTGGTTGTCGCACAGATCGTACTGGTGGCGACCTTCAGGTAGCGCGTGGTCGTGGCCAGACTGCGGTGACCCATCAGCAACTGGATCCGGCGCACGTCGACGCCACGCTCCAACAGGTGTGTTGCGAAGGCATGCCTGAGAGAGTGCGGCGAAATCGGCTTCTGGATGCCGGAGCACCGGCGGGCCTTCTCACAGGCCAGGCCCACAGCATGGCGCGAAATCGGACAGCCTGAAATGTCGCCAGGAAACATCCAACTCTTGGGGCGCCCGGCCCGCCAGTACGAGCGAAGTTCCTCCAGCAGCCGAGGTGAAAGCATCACGTAGCGGTCCTTGCCGCCCTTGCCTTGGTCGACCCGAAGCATCATCCGCTGGCTGTCGATGTCGGTGACCTTCAGGTGCGTGGCCTCGGACACCCGCAATCCTGCTGCATAAGCCGCCATCAGCAGGGCCCGGTGCTTGATGCTGTGCACCGACTCGAGGAAGTGCTTGACCTCTTCGGGGCTGAGAATCACCGGCAGCTTGAACGGCTTCTTGGGCATCGGGATCTCGTCCGGCGCCCAGGGCCGCTTGAGCGTGACCTTGTACAAGAAGCGCAAGGCGGAGACGGCAATGCTGACGCTGCTCGGCGCGAGCTTGCAGTCTTCGACCAGATGCACCTGGTATTCGCGGACCTTCTCGGGGCCCATCGCCTCAGGCGGACAGCCAAAGTACCGGGCGAACGATGAGACCTGCTGCAGGTAGGACTGCTGGGTGTTCTGGGCGAGGTTGCGAATGCTCATGTCTTCGAGCATCCGCTGGCGTAGCGGTGTCATGGCAATGCTCCTGGTTGGATGGTCGATGGATGCTGCGGACGGCAGCACTTCCATCGTTCTCCAACCCGGATGCCGAGGAAACCTCCCCGCTACGCGCCCCAGTCTCCGCGAACCAACTACCGCGAATACGAAAGGACTTCCCACCTTCCAGTAACGGTGTCGAAGCACCAA
>JBBINW010000128.1:0-7266 GCA_037443665.1 Betaproteobacteria bacterium | reverse complement strand
GCGCCTGGATCGACGGATCGCCAGCCGAGAGTTTTTGCAGTCCGAGGTGGATGCCCGGCAAGAGGCACGAGACACCGAGAAGAGAACTATCGACTGGAAGTTCACTCGCCAAGATGCCGATCGGAATCTCAGTCGGCACTATGTTTCGACACTTTCGTGTTGACGTACTAGGTATCCAATGAGCTGGAGGCGTTTTGCTTTGTTGCCCGTCGCCTCCAAAACCACCCGGCGACCGGAACCAAGATAGTGGCCCATAGCCATTGCCAGTTCGCACCTAGAAACCTCGATACAGACTGGCCAAGCGTCACTTTCACCTCGATCTGCTTGTCGAATGTCCTGATCGCCCTCTGCGTCACGGCACCATCGACGCTGAGGAGTGCTGTCAGGGTCAGGTGCACGCTGTGGCGTCCGGCCGCCAGGGGTTTGATCTCCCACTTCCATTGGACCGTATCGGAGGAGCCGACCGCCTGCTCTTCAGGCGTGATCGCTGTGATCTGGAAGTCCGCGCCCGACAGTCGCGCTTCCATCCGACTCGACACCTTGACGGTCGCTCCTTCCCGTTCGCCGGCGGCCTCGATCTCGGCGGCCAACTCCGCGACACTCTTGCGCAGACTAAGTAGAAGCTCAAGCTGTGCCGTTTCGTGCAGATTGACCGTGCCGGGCGAGTTGAACGCGACATTTGCAGAGTCCAGGGCGGCCAGGGCACGGTCTACGGCGGCGTGCGGATTGGGCGGCTCTGCTCGTGCTTCCGGTGCTGGTGTTGCCGGTGCTCTTGCTGCAGATGCTGCGGGCGCCGCAGGCGCTGGCGTGGCGGGCGGCGCGGGCGCTGGTGCCGTTTCAGGCGCCTCCTCTCTCGATCCGCAGGCCGCAAAGAGCAGCGCCAGAGCTGCCACAAGAATGAGCGTTAATGCCGCCTGCTTTGACAGACCGCTATGCTGGATCATGTTGGTTCCTGGGGTGGTCTGGAGCTTGGGGTGCAACACTGGCGACGCTGTCGAAGGCGAGTTCGGGGCGAAGCGTCGAGCGCGGTCTTGAGGACGAGGGCATTGCCTTACCGCGGCGTCAGAGGCACTGTACGAAGCTGCGTCCTGATTAGCAACCAACCTCGGTAGCTCACGCCATGAGCCACCGAGCCTGGAAGATGACGGCACCGCGACACAGGAGGAGCCCCATGAAGAGGAACCGAGTCCAGTTCCAACCCGGCCTGTCGATGCACCAGTTCATGGATTTGTACGGAACCCAGTGGCCAGCGCTCTGGCGGCAAGGCCGGCCGGCGATCGGAGAACAAGACCCCCTTCGTCACTGCCGTGCAGACCACCGAATCCGGTGAGGCCGAACTCGTATGCCTGGCCCAAGTGCCGTTCACCAACGCAGCCATGACGGACTTCGTCAACAAGCGCTTGGTACGTCCGCTGACTGTCGTCTCCGACGGTCTGGCCTGCTTCACCGTCGTGGCCAAGGCCGGCGTGCACAAGCGGATCGTGGTCAGTGCCGGCGACCCCAGCACTGCCTCTGCTCGCTTCAATGCCGTCAGCACGGCTTAGAGCAACCTGAAGACGGCCATCGCCGGCGCCTACCTCTCGATCAACTTCGAAAAGTATGCCCACCGCTACCTCGCGGAATTCCAGTACCGGTTCAACCACCGCCTCAACATGCGGACTATCTTCGAGCGCCTGGCTCGAGTTGCATGTGGCTAGTCTCCCGTCACTCGCAGGCTCATTCGGGCCACTGAGGTTGGTTGCCAATCAGGACGTCGAATGGCACATGCGCCAGGCCTGGCGCGAGCTGATGTTCGCCGACACCGATCAAGAGGCCAAGGCCACCCGCGACCCCGTGGCGCCGGCCCAGCGCTCAGCCTCGGCAAAGGCCAAGGCAGCCACACATACCCTCGCCGACGGCACACCGGTGCACAGCTTCGCCACCTTCATGGCCGAGCTCGCCACCATCGTGCGCAACACCTGCCGCACGCCTCAGGCCGGGCCCGATGCACCTACGTTCGATCTGACCACTACCTCCGAGCCGCAGCAACAACGCGCCCTCGACCTCATCAAGGCGATCCAGCTGTAGTCAGAAACGCGACCTCGGATTCCAAGCTAAATGCATGAAATCCAAAGGCAAACTCGCCTTCGGCCTGCTGGAACTTCGGCCTAAGGTCAAACCCCGCGTGCGGTCGCCGAAGAGCGCCGCGGCGGCTCCGATGTGATCGTCGTCGATGTGCGTGATCACGACCAGGTCCTGATGCCGGTGCCCTACCCGATCCGCCGGGATCTGCGCCAAGCGCGCCTGCAGCGAAGGCCAGCACTCGGGCGGGCCCGTATCGACGAGGAGACGCCAATCGCCCTTCGGAGTCGAGCAAGTGACGAGCAGCGAGTCCCCGTATTCGGCGGTCAGGGCTTCGATGATGACGGCGGCGCGCATGCGCTCACCTTAGCCGATGTTGGAGGCGCCGAGTTCTGTCAGTTCTGTTGGTACTTGGGTGGCGTTCCCTTCCACGGAGATGCTCGGCCGACGAGGCTGCACCATCTGACGGCCTCGCCCCCTCAACCGAAGGGCGCCGCAGCGAACCCCTCGACCGGAGTCAGCTTGACCAGCTCGACCGCCTCCTCGACCGGGTGTCGGCCGAGGTCTGGTTGACCGACAGCGTCGGAGGCATGCCCAGCTGCATCGCCTGCTGCGTCGGCGCATAGGCACCCTAGGCGTCAGAGCACGCTCTTCGAGGCCAATCCTGCAAGCGCCTGACCGCCCGTTCACGCAGATCACCGGTCAGGCGCGTCGGGTCGATTGCGAGCTCGCCAACGGCTCGCGCTGCGAGCGTTGTCCGCATGTCTACCGCCGCCTCCGGTCCGCCGAGCCGGCGCGTGCGCGGGCGTGCAGTGCGTCCGCGTGGGGCAGAGGGGTCACCGCCTATGCATCAACCTTGCGCTGCTGGGACCACGCCGTGCAGCCCCGCGTGGTCGGCGGCGCGTTGCACGAGTCCCTCGGCCTGTACCGAAGCCGCGAAGCGGGTCAAGAAGGGCAGGCCGGCGGCGTGCCCCCTCGGAATCCCCAGCGACAAATGCTCCTCGCCCCAGCGGCCGGGCAGCATGCGTGCCCCGGGCACCGACTCCGCCAGCTTGTACAGGATGCCCTTGTTCGTCGCAAACGCGTCAAGGCTGCCGTCATTGAGGGCCGTGCTCGCGGCTTGCAGGGAGGGGATGGTCACGAGGCTGGTCTGGTGCAAGCGGGCTCCGAGCACACGCTCGGACGAACTGCCCAGGCTGACCCCCAGGCGCAGCCCCGGGCTGTCCATCTGGTCGATGGACGTCATCGACGAATGTGGGCCAGCGAGAACGCCTAGTTCCAGCGCGACCACGGTGGGCGTGAAGCCCAGCCGCTCCGCGCGCTCGGCGGTGGCATGGGTGATCGTGACATCGACCTCGCCGCTTCCCATCGCGACCAGTACCTCTGCCAGCCTCGGGAAGACGACGATCTTCGCAGGCACGCCGAGCCGACCCGCCAGTTCCTGGCCGATGTCCACGGTCAAGCCGCGCATCTCGCCGCCTGGCCCTCGGACCATCGACGTCGGGCTGCCGGCGTAGACGCCGATGCGCAGCGTGCCGGTCGGCGCCAGCGCCGTTCGTACATCGGCCGGCGCCGACGGCGCGGTTGCGCAGGCAGCGAGCGCCAGGCCGGCGAAAGCGGCCAGCGCATGCCGGCGCGCCTGCGACGCCGGCCCGGCGCGAAGTTCCGGAGCGGATGAGGCCCGGCTCGCCGCGCTGAGCCGACGCGCCGGGGTGGATCCCTGCTCGAAGGCCGAGGTCCGGACCCGGCCGATGGAATGGTTCTTCAAGATCTTGTCTCCCGATGGGCTTGCGGCGGTTCGTGGCCCGCAGCTTTTGCTCGGTGACGCTCGAGTCTCAGTCGGCGTGAATGTGCGCGCTACGGATCACGTCCGCCCACTTGGACGACTCGCTCTTGAGGAATTCCTCGGCCTGTGCCGGCGACGACGGAGTGATCGTCGCGCCGAGATTGCCCAGGCGGTTGCGCACGCCGGCATCGGCCAGTGCGGCCGTCGTGTCGGCATTCAGACGCTTGACGATGTCCGCTGGTACGCCCTTGGGTCCGAGCAGCACCCACCAGACCGTCGCATCGACCTTCGGGTATCCAGCCTCCGCCATCGTCGGCACCCCGGGCAGCATCGGGACGCGCTCCGCCGCGCTGACCGCCAGCGCGCGGATGCGTCCGGCCCGGATGTGTGGCAGCACCTCGAGCGGATTGAGCAGCATGAAGGACAGGCGCCCGGCGATCAGGTCAACGAGTGCCGGCGCGCCGCCCTTGTATGCGACGTGCAGGGCTTCGAAGCCGCCGACTTTCGCCATCAGCGCGCCGGCCAACTGCCCGGAGCTCCCTACCCCGGCCGAACCGTACGCCAGATCGCCCGGCTTGGCCCGCCCTGCATCGACGAGGTCCTTCACCGACTTGAACGGCGATGCTGTGGGAACCACCAGCACGAGCGGCGCGTAGCCCAGGAGCGAGATCGCTTCGAAGTCGCGCAGCCCGTCGAACGAGAGGTGCTGGTAAAGGATATTGTTCGTGACAATGCCGTTGGCGGCGACGAACAGGGTATAGCCGTCCGGTGCTGCCTTGGCGACGATCTCCGCGCCGATGTTCGCGTTGGCGCCGGGGCGGTTGTCGACGATGACCGTTTGGCCCAGCGTCACGGACAGGCGCTCGCCGAGGGTACGGCCGACCGTGTCGACTGCACCGCCGGCAGCGAAGGGCACGACCAGCCGAATCGGCTTGACGGGGTAGGCAGACGCGGCGCGTGCAAGGCTCGTCCTCGCCGCGAGGCCGGCGAGACCCAAGGCGCCGAGGCTGGCTCCGAAGGAGCGGCGGGTGATCATCGAATGAGGCATGAAACGGTCTCCGTTTGTGGTGGCATGGCGGGAACGGACATCGCGGCCTGAGCCGGCGGGCCAAATCGAAACGCACCTCCGGGCTGACATTTCGCCGTCGATGCGCCCGTTTGGCACGTACGCCGTCAACGTGCGGCGCGATCATCGGCTGGCAGATGGGCGCCTGTCGTAGGTAGTTCCGCGTAGCTCCTCCGAGCCACCGCCGGTGACACTTTGAGCCGAAGGGAGCGCCATGGTGGTCGCTGCAACGTTGTACATGCGCACGGTTCCTCCGCGCCGCCGCGCCGGCTGGTGGGTGCTGCTGGTGGCCCTGCTCGCAGTGGCGCAGTCGCTGCTCGTATGGCTCACGATCAAGTACGAAGCCGGGCACGACCAGGAGCGCGTCGAGAACACCGCGACGGTGCTCGCGAGCGAGGCCAAGCAGCGGCTCGACGACAGTGCACAGCGGATAGAGGCGTTCGCCGGCGCCGGCACCGCGTCCGACGAGTGGCATGAAGGCGCCACGTCATTGCTGCTGGCACAGCATGAGCTTTTACGGATCGAGCGTCGCGATGCATCGCTGCGCGTGAGGCAATCCGCGGACACGCCCTTCAGCGGACACCTGTTCATGCGCCTGCCGCGCGACCAGCTCGACGTCGAGACGCAAAGCGCCTGCGGGGCGGCGGGCCGCGCCCGACGCCCGACCTATTCGGCCTCGTACTTCGTCCCCTTTCCAGATGGGCTTGGCGTCGAGGTGATGGACCTGTGCGCACCCGAGCGCATCCACGGGGTTACCGTGGGTTTCGTCGTGGCGACGATGTCATTGCCCGATCTGCTGGCGAGCCAAGAGGGACCCGAGCTCTCGCGCGGCCAGGAGATCTCGTTCGTCGAAGGCGATGGCACGCGTCTGGCCGGCGCCGGTCCCGGGCATGGGGCCGGGGTGTTCGTGGCCGATCGCGTGGTCGACGCGCCGGGGCATGGCCTGCAGCTGCACGTCGACAGCGTGGCGCACCAGCCCGAGCCGATTCCGAACCTGTCGACCGCGCTCGTGCTCGGTCTGTCGCTCGCACTGTCGGGGGTGGTCTTCGTGCTCGCGCGCGACGTCCGGCGGCGTGCGCGTGTCGAGGCCGCGCTGGCGGAGTCGCTCGCGCTGCGCAAGGCGATGGGGGATACGGTCGTCACGGGCCTGCGCGCGTGCGACCTGGCCGGACGCGTCACCCACGTCAACCATGCGTTCTGCGCGCCGGTGGGCTACGAGGCCCGCGAGCTGCTGGGTCGGGCCGAGGAGGCGTACTGGCCCCAGGTCCCCGTGCCGCGGCCTTTGCCCGCCGCCGCGCGCGGCGGTGCCACCGAGGTCGAGGGCTTCGAGGCCAGCTTCGTGCGACGCGATGGGACGCGATTCCCGGTCATGGTCTAAGAGGCGCCGCTGCTCGACGGCGACGGGGTACAGACCGACTGGATGGGCACCGTGCTCGACCTCAGCGCGCAGCGTCGCGTCGAGCGGATGGCCCGCCAGCAGCAGGAACGCCTGCAAGCCACCGCGCGCCTGGCGA
Source organism: Betaproteobacteria bacterium (assembly GCA_037443665.1). Classification (GTDB taxonomy): domain Bacteria; phylum Pseudomonadota; class Gammaproteobacteria; order Burkholderiales; family Burkholderiaceae_C; genus Rubrivivax. The sequence continues at coordinate 839 of JBBINW010000128.1, read as the reverse complement.
CGATCGGCGAGATGGCCTCGCTGCTCGGCCACGAGCTCAACCAGCCGCTGTCGGCTATCGCGTGCTACGCGGCAGGATCCGGCAACCTTCTCGACGAGGCACAGGACGGCGAGGTCGCCAAGCAGCTGCTGCGCCAGGCGATCCGACGTATTGCCGAGCAGGCCGAGCGCGCCGGACGCATCATCAAGAGCGTGCATGACTTCGCTAGACGGCGCGAGCACGTACGCGAGGCTGTCGCGGCTGACCAGCTCATCGATGCCGTGCGCCCGCTGATCCGGCTGCAGGCGGGCCGCCGCAGCGCGACCATGCGCGTCGTCGTGCCGACGCCGGCGCCGGTGGTCTCCTGCGACCGGACGATGATCGAACAGGTCGTGCTCAACCTCGCCCGCAACGGACTGCAGGCGATGGAAGCGCTGGCCGACGCCGGACGCGCCGAGCTGACGCTGTTGGCGCGACAGTCCGACGCCCGATGGGTCGAGATCGCGGTGACCGACCACGGGCCGGGCGTTACGGCCGAGGTCGGCACTCAGTTGTTCACGCCGTTCTTCACTACACGGCACGAGGGCTTGGGCCTGGGCCTGAGCCTGTGCCGCACCGTCGTCGAACGACACGGCGGCGCGCTGGAGTACAAGAACCTGAGCGATGGCGCTGGGGGAATTGCCGGCGCCGAGTTCCGCTGGCCCCTCGTCGGTTCGTGTGGAACCCAACAGTCAGAATCGCTCATCATGGTCGAGCCCAGTGGGCATGTGGGCAGGCTGCATTTGAGCCTGTCCACATGTCCACGGGGCGGTCTTGGAGGGTGATGTCGTGAGCGTTCAGATTGAAGCCTTGTTCACCAG
>JBBINW010000127.1:0-7273 GCA_037443665.1 Betaproteobacteria bacterium | reverse complement strand
GGCCCCACTACGCCGAGTCCCCGCACATGCCGAGTGATCGATCGCCGCGATCAATTCCCCTCGATCTCGGCGGCCGACCCTCGGCGCAAACTCGGCATAGCTTCCTGCACTACAGGTTGTTCAAGAACGTGAGCAACGCGTCGTCAGGCCGGAACGTCGCAGCAGTGGAGCCAGGCGGGGCTGTCTTGGCCAGCACGCGCCGCTTCAGTTCAAGGTCGGCGTTCAGATAGACGTGGGTCGTCTCGACCGACTCGTGGCCCAGCCACATGGCAATGACGGTCGTGTCGACGCCGGCTTGCAGAAGGTTCATCGCCGCCGTGTGCCTCAGCAGGTGCGGGAACACGCGCTTGGTACGCAACGAAGGACAGCTCTGCCGGGCCCGGTCGACGTGCTTGGCAAGCAGGTATTGGATGCCGTCACTGCTCAGGCGACCGCCTTCGCGGTTGGGGAACGCGGTCTGACCGTCACCGCGTGAGGGCTCCTCGAGCCATGACCGCAGAACTGCCGCCGTCTGCTGCGTCAAAGGCGTGCATCGTTCCTTGCGCCCCTTGCCCACAACGCGCACATGCGTCCCGGTGCCGAGATGGATGTCGGCACGCGTCATCCCCGTCAGCTCAGACAGGCGCAAGCCTGTCTGAACCGCGAGCAAGATCCAGGCATGATCGCGTCGGCCGGCCCACTTTCTTTGATCCGGCGCCGCAAGAAGCGCATCGACTTCCTCCCGGCTCAGGTAGCCGATCTGCAGCTGAGTACAGCGCTTGCTCGGGATCGCCAAGACACGCTGTATTTGTTGCGCATGCTCCGGCAGCTCGAAGGCGGCGTACCCGAACAAGGAGCGGATCGCCGTAAGCCGCAGATTGCGCGAGCGCGCCGTGATGCCGCGGCTGGTCTCCATGTCGTCGAGGCAGGCACTGATCAGCGGCGCATCGATGTCCTGCCAGGCAAGCCTCGAAGGAGCCTTGCCGGTTCTGGCCGTGGCGAATCTCAGCAGCAAGCGGAACGTGTCGCGATACGAGCCCACGGTGTGCGGGCTGGCGTGCCGCTGCTGCATGAGGCGTTGGGTAAAGAACCGCGTGAGCACCGCGGCGAAGCTGGGTGCCGCAATCATGGTCTGTGCTCCCAATGCCGCTCGAGTCGCTCGCGGGCGAGGCCAATGAGTTCCGGGCACGCCGAGAGGTACCAGTACGTGTCACGAGGCTCGGTATGACCGAGGTATGCCGACAGTACCGGCAACCTTCGCTCGGCATCCTGACCGTCTCGGTACCAGTGCAGGATCGTCTTCATTGCAAACCGGTGCCGAAGATCGTGCAGGTGAGGTCGTCGTCCGATGCGCTGAGGGGATACGCCGATCCTCTCGAGCAGGCGCTGGAAGGTGTCGATCGATTGGTCGTGGCTCAGGGGTGTGCCGCGCTCATTGACGAACACATGATCGGCCGGGCGCGCCGGATGAAGCGCCTGCCTGCGCCGCATGTACTCGGCCAGTACGGCAACCGTGCTGATGTGCATGGGAACGAGCCGACACTTCCCGAACTTGGTGGACCGGATCGTGAGGATCGCTTCCTGCAGATCCACATCCTCGATGGTCAGGGCGATGGCCTCGCCGATGCGAAGACCCGACACGCTGAGCAGGCCAAACAGGCAGTGAAATGTCCAGGGCCGCAAGCCGCCCACTGGGGGTAGCGCCAAACTTGCGTGCAGCAGCTGCTCAATGTCGCTGTCGCTGAAGAAGTGGGGCGGTCGTCGAACTCGCGTGGCCGGGATCAGATCGGGCGGTGGAACCTGCGTTCGGGAATCAATTGCGCTGCAGTAGCGCGCAAAGCCGCGAACGAAACCCAGTCGTCTGGCCAACTGGACGGACTGTACCGATTGCGGCAGCTGCGCCCACGACAACGCGACCTCGTTCGTGATGTGATCGATTCCGGCCGCCTCCACGTACGAGACGAAGGTCGTCAGGCCGGTTCCCTCAGTGCGCAACTTGAACCCCAAGGCGCGGCGCATGGCGAGGTAGTCTTGCAGCAGAGCGCGCAGCGTGTTCATCGTGCCACCTCCGGCCAGGCGAGGCTGAGGGGGCGCAGAGCCACGAAGTCGATCTTGGCGTAGATCGCCGTGGTCTTCTGATGCTGGTGCCGCAGCAGGCTGCCCACCTCGGTCAGGCTGGCGCCATGGCGCAACATCTCGCAGGCCAACGCATGGCGGAACTGATGGGCGCCATGGTGCGGCGGGCTGGCCCCAGCTCGTGCGATGGCGGCGCCTACGATAGAGCCGATGCTGGTCTGTGATCCCAGGCCGCCGATCGGTGCATTGACGCGCAGAAACAGCCGTCGGCAGTCGCTGCGCGGCCGGCCTCGCCGAAGGTACTCCGCGATGGCGCTTCCGACGTCGGCGGGCAGCGGCAGCTCCGAGCTCTGACCGACCTTGGAGCCGACCACCGTCAGGCATCCACGGTCCCAATCGACGCTGTCAAGGGTGAGGGACACGATCTCACCTGCGCGAAGGCCCAGGCGAGCCAACAGCAGCAATATGGCGTAGTCCCTGCGCCCGACAACCGTATCGCGCCGGCAACCATCCAGGACGGCCCGCAGGTCATCGGGGGCAATAGCCCTTGGAACTGCAGTCATCGACCAGTTCGGGACGGTTGGCACGGCTGCCGCCAAGTCGAGCACGACTTCACCGCGCAAGCGCAAGTAGCGCAGAAACGAGCGCATCGCGATGGTTGCGCACTTCGCTCGCGCTGGACTCAATCTCAAGGACTGGCGTCTGATGAATCCAACTACATCGCCAGCGCTCAAGCCGCCCAGTTCGACGTTGCCGCCCGAGAAGCGCTCCGTCAGAAACTGTTCGGCGAAGGGGGTGTATTGGCGGCGCGTCGCGGGTGATAGCGCCTGAGCGTTGCACAGATGCTCTTCGAACGCGCCAAGCACTTGCTGAATCTGCGATGCCTCTTCCTGCGGGGCCGTCGGCTGTGGAGCTACGACGCCCGATCGACGCAGGAACGCCATGAGCCTGTGCAGCCATGTCTGATGCCCGGCCCGGCTTGATCGGCGGCGCTTCGCCGACCGCAAGAAGCGGTCAACGTGCTCGTCGGCCAGATCTTCAAGGCCGACACCATTCGCCTTCAACCATTGGCTGAAGCTGGCGACAACGCGAACTTGCGGTGCCCTTGAAGGGCGCTGAAACCCTTGCTCACTCAACTCCCTGGCAAAGGCGTCCAGGTGGCACGCCAGAGGGCCTGTGGGGGCCTTCACTAGAGACCACAACTTGTCTTCGAACTGTTCCATCTGATCCTCCATGTAAGGGGCGTCAACCATGGAGGGGAAATGCAATGCCGACAAGGTCGGCTACGTTGGCCTTGAGTTCACCTGCGACTTGGCGAGATCACTCGGCATGTACGGCAACTCGGCGTAGTGGGGTCACTTCGGCCACCTGCAGATCGGCCGCGCACGCCGCCCATTGATGGCCTTCGTGATGGTGCTCAGCCACTGCCGCATGGTCTTCCTGCGCTTCTTCCTGGACGCCCGGATGGACAGCTTCCTGAGCGGCCATGTGCTGGCCTTCGCCGCCTTCGGCGGCGTACCCCGGGCGCTGCTGTACGACAACCTCAAGAGCGCCGTGCTCGAGCGTGTGGGCGATGCCATCCGCTTCAACCCCCAACTGCTGGCCGCAGCCGGTCACTACCGCTTCGAGCCGCGCCCGGTGGCACCGGCGCGCGGCAACGAGAAGGGTCGCGTGGAGCGCGCCATCCGCTACATCCGCGACAGCTTCTTCGCCGGGCGCAGCTTCACCGACGTGGACGACCTCAACGCACAGGCTCAGGTGTGGTGCTTGGGCACGGCCGCCGATCGGCGCTGGCCCCAGGACATGGCCTTGACCGTGCGCCAGGCCTTCGAGGCCGAACGCGGCCGGCTGCTGGCGCTGCCCGAGCACGCGTTCGCACTCGGCGAGCGCCTGGCCGTGACGGTGGGCAAGACGCCGTACATCCGCTTCGACCTGAACGACTACTCGGTGCCGCACACCCATGTGCGGCGCACGCTGGCCGTGCTGGCCGACGAGCGCACGGTGCGCATCCTCGACGGTGCGGTCGAGCTGGTCTGCCACCCTCGCTGCTGGGACCGAGGACAGCAGATCGAGGACCCCTCCCACGTGCAGCGGCTGGTCGAGCACAAGCGTGCCGCCCGGGCGCACCGGGCCTGCGACCGTCTGGCGCAGGCCGCGCCGGCGGCGTCCTCCTTGCTTGAGCGCGCCGGCGCGCGTGGCGACAACCTGGGATCGATCACGTCGGCACTGCTGCGGCTGCTCGAGCGCTATGGCGCCGCAGCGCTGCAGTTGGCCATCCTGGACGCGCTGCAGCGCGATGTGCCGCACCCCAACGCCGTACGCCTGGCGCTGGAGCGTGCGCGTGAGGTCGCCGGCCAGCCTCCCCCGGTGGCGCTGGTGCTACCCGAGCACGTGGCGCGGCGTGACGCGCCGGTGCGGCCGCACGAACTGGGCTCGTACGACCGCCAGCCCGACCGCCAGCCCGACCGCCAGCCCGATCAACCGCCAGATCAACCGCCAGATCAACCGCCCCATCCTGCAGGAGACGCCCGATGACTGAAGCCACCCTCCCATCCACCCACTCGCATGCCCAGCTGCGCGAGCACGCCGGCGCACTGCGCCTGCATGGCCTGCAGGCCCACTGGGCCGAGGTGATGGGCGACCCAGCGCAAGCACGCTGGGTGGCGCAGATGCTGGCCTGGGAGGCCACTGAGCGCGGCCGGCGCAGCCTGGAGCGGCGGCTGCGCGCGGCCCACATCGGGCGCTTCAAGCCGCTGGCGGACTTCGACTGGGTCTGGCCCAGGAGCATCGACCGCGGGGCGGTGGAGGAATTGATGACGCTGGACTTCCTCAAGGACGCCAGCAACGTCGTGCTGGTCGGCCCGAACGGCGTGGGCAAGACGATGTGCGCGTGCAACCTGGGCTACCAGGCGGTGCTGGCCGGGCACACGGCGCTGTTCATCACGGCGGGCAACCTGCTGGGCGAGCTGGCCGCGCTGGACAGCGACTCGGCTCTGCGTAGGAAGCTGCGCCAGTACGCCGCGCCGGACCTGCTGCTGATCGACGAGGTGGGCTACCTGTCGTACTCGAACCGGCATGCCGACCTGCTGTTCGAGTTGGTCAGCCGGCGCTACCAGCACAAGAGCACGGTGGTGACCACCAACCGTGCCTTCGCCGAGTGGGGCGAGGTGTTCCCCAACGCGGCCTGTGTGGTCTCCTTGATCGACCGGCTGATGCACCGGGCCGAGGTGGTGCGCATCGACGGGGCGTCGTACCGCGCCAAGGAGGCCGATGAGCGCGACGCACTGCGCAAGGCCGAGCGGGCGGCCAAGACACCGGCCTCGCGCCCGCGCAAGGCGGCCCGATGAGTGCGCCGCCATCGTCCGCGCCGCCGACATCGACAGCGGCGGCGCTCATACCGCGGCACTGGACGCCCGAGCAGGCCTTGGCGGTCTTCGAGTGCCTGCAGGTGCTGCGCCAAGCGCTGTGGTCCGCGTACGGCTCTGAGGTGCAGCGGGCCTGGCGCGAGCAACTCGTTCCTGATGGGTCGCCACCCGAGTTCGATCCCGACGAGCCGTTCTGAACAGCCATCACCGGCTGCCGACACGAACCACCAGATGGCCCCTCGCGGGGCCATCTGCACTTCGTCATCTCGACCCGCTCAACGCAAAACCGCCACTTCGCCAGCGAATAGACGCGGATTTACACCGGCGCCAACAGCAGCCCTTCAAGCGCATCGGCGAGGAGGTCAGCGAGCAACTGGACTGCGTGCCGGCGCAGTTCTTCGTGCTGCGCCACATCCGCGGCAAATACGCCTGCGTGTGCTGCCAGGCGATCCAGGCCGCACCGATGCCGGCGCAGATCATCGACAAGGGCATCCCCGCCCCGGGCCTGCTCGCCCAGGTGGTGGTGGCCAAGCACGACGACCACCTGCCGCTGTACCGGCAGGAGGAGATCTATGCCCGCTCGGGCGTGCACATCCCGCGCTCGAGCATGGCGCAGTGGGTGGGCATCTGCGGCGTGCGCCTGGCGCCGCTGGCCGAGGCCCTGCGAGAGTTCATCCTCGGCCACGACGTGATCCATGCCGACGAGACGCCGGTGTCGCTGCTGGCGCCGGGCAAGGGCAAGACCAAGCGGGCCTTCGTGTGGGTGTACCGCACGACGAACTTCGTGGCGCAGCGCGCAGTGCTGTTCGACTTCACCGCCAGCCGCGCCGGCGAGCACCCCCGGCGCGTGCTCCGGCCCTTCTGCGGCACGCTGGTCTCCGACGATTATTCGGGGTACTTCGGGATGCAGGCCAAGGGCGTCACGGCCGCACTCTGCTGGGCTCACGCGCGGCGCAAGCTGTTCGAGGCGCACAAGTTCAACGGCAGCGAGATTGCCCGCCAGGCGGTCACGCTGATCGCCAAGCTCTACGAGGTCGAGCGCGAGGCGCGCGAACTCGAACCCGAGGCGCGGTGGCTGCTGCGACAGCAACGCTCGCGGCCCATCGTTGACGACTTGCATCGATGGCTCACCGAGCAGCGCCAGAAGTTGGCCAATGCCGACGTCACGGCCAAGGCCATCGACTACTCGCTGAGCAACTGGCGAGCGCTTACGCGCTACCTCGACGACGGCAACGTGCCAATCGATAACAACGCGGCGGAGAACGCGGTGCGCCCGCTGTGCGTTGGCCGCAGGAACTGGCTCTTCGTGGGCTCGCAGCAGGCCGGCGAGCGCGCCACCGTGGTCCTCAGCCTGATCGAGTCGGCCAAGCTCAACGGGCACGATCCGTGGGCCTACCTGAAGGACGTGTTCGAGCGGCTGCCCACGCTCAAACAGCGCGACCTCGAGCAACTCCTGCCGCACAACTGGCGACCGGCCAGCCGCAGCACCACGGCGGCGCCGGAACTCGCCGCCGCCGCGTAGGCCTCCTTCATCACGCCGCAAGCAACGGCGCAAGGTGCGTTCGCGGAACGCTTACCCTGGAGGGGCGGTTCCTCCGGGTGACTCGACGCAACGTCTATGTCCGGAGCCCCAAGGCGGGTGAGCGGGTGCTGCAAGCGCTGCGCGGCTGCTACGCGAGGCTGGCACTGAAGGTCAACGAGTCCAAGACGGCGGTGGCCGGAGTCTGGGGACGCAAGTTCCTGGGCTACTGCTTTTGGGCGTACAAGGACGAGGCGAAACGGGCAGGGGCGACACAGGCCCTGGACACGCTACGCGAGCGCATCCGGCAACTGACACGCCGCACACGGGGCCG
>JBBINW010000126.1:0-7354 GCA_037443665.1 Betaproteobacteria bacterium | reverse complement strand
GGCTGGCGATGCTGCTGGGCATCAAGCCCAGCAAGGACGAACAGGCCGTGGCCGGGAAAAGCTCCGGCCCTGTGGAGAAAATGCCTGTTCTCGCTGATGTCTGGGCCTTCGCCCCAACCTCTCGCGGGGCCCCTAACCGTCCGGCTCCGCCGGCGGGGGTCCGGGCATGAGCCTCGCCTCATGCCCAGATGCCCCGACTACAGCGCCGTCCGGCATTTAGTCGCGGGAGTATTCAGCTACAGCGCGACATCACCGAGCCCGATCAGCTCGACGTATGTGGCGGCCGTCATCGAGGCACTCAGCGGCCCCGACCTCGTCCTCGGCGATGACCGTACACGCGCTGCGCTGGCAGCGGGTCGAACTCGCTGGGCGAGACGAGGCTGCGCCCCCGCCCGTCCCTTAACGACAGCCCCGTCAGCCGGTCGACTTCGGCGATGATGGTCCGGTAGGTCTTGTACGGCCTGAACGGCACGCCGGGCGCACCTCACACGCCGTACCGCTCGATCACGTCGCTCTGGTATGCCGCTTGCGCCTTCTGCGCCTCACCACCCGTTGTCGCTGCCCGAAGCATCGCCGCCGCCGTCCCAGCCGTCGCCCGTGCCGAAGTCAACCGCGCGCTCTTCTAGATCGCGGGCGGCGGCGTTGTCGGCGCTGCCGTCGTCGAATAAGCCAGACCCCAGACCGGCCGATGCCCCGGGGAAGATGTTCTCTGATCCGCTCGGATGCCGCCCATCCAGCAGCTTTTCGGCCAGCATGCCGGCGGCCACACCCCCTGCCACGGCAAGCCCAGTCCCCAAGAGGCCACTGCCTGCCGCAGGCGCGCTGGGGTAGGCGGGGCCGTAGCCGCCCATGGGCGCAGCAGGCGCATAGGGCACCGATGGAGGTTGCTGCTGCCTGGCGGAGAGCGCTCGCCAAGCGACGAAGCCCACGGCTGCCAGGCCGAGTCCCCAGACCCAGCCCGGAACCCCGCTATGGCGGCCTGCCAGTGCCGGCTCGAGCACGGAGGGCGCTGCTGCCTGCCGCGGGGGCGTTGCCTTCCTGGCTGCAGCCTGCTCCTGCTCGAGCAGTTGCGAAAAGGCACGGACCTTCTCTGGCTGCGCGAAGCGCAGCGCCGGGTCGATGGCCCTGGCCTTGGTCAGCTCATCGGCAGCCTGAGCGAAATGTCTGTCGTGAGCGAGGATCTCGGCGTAGACGTAGTGCCCGCGGGCGCTGCCCGGCTTGGCTGCCACTACTTCACGCATCATTGCTTCGGCCTGGGCGTAGTCACCCCTGGCGACCGTGGCCTGCACTTCGTCGACGGTCGGTAGCGCTGACGCTGAGAACGCCAGGGCGGACAGAGCAGCAGCGACAAGAAAGCGCCTCATCAGGGACCCCTACGAAAGACCGCAATGTTGCGCCATGTGGCGCCTCGGCGGTCAACTTCAAGGGAAGGCCTCACTTTCTACCCCGCCGGCCTCGTCCCCTTGCATGCAAGGTGCCCGATGCCAGCCCCACAACGCGCTGCCAGCGTTGGCGCCGTGCTTCTCCGTGCACCGGACCATCGCCCCGAGCACAGCGGGCAGGGCCCGTGGGCGTAGCCGGCATGGCTGTCGCGCCAATTGTGTTGACTCGCTTCGCAAGCACGCATCTGCTCAGCGGCCTGCCCGACCCGGGCCGGCAAGATTCAACACCAGGAGATGCTCATGTCCGCAGCGATTGTTTAATTCGTCTTCAAGCCCAACCCGGGGTGCGACTTGCTGGCCTCGCTGGAGATGGCCAAGGAAAGCGCAGCGATCTGGCGCGGGCGCGGTGCCGACGTGAGCCTGCGGAGCGTGCAGGTCGGCGAAATCGCAAACATGGCTTTCACCGCTCGCTTCGAGTCGACCGCGAAGCTCGGCGCAACGCTCGAGGCGCTCAACAACGATCCGGCGATGGCCGCCTGGCGGGTGAAGAACGTCAAGGCTGGACTCGCAAGCTGGGTCCGCAGCAACCAAGCCTACGAAATCCCGATCTGATCGCGGGGCTGCAAGGCAAGCGCTCGTCGCCTGGCTGATACAGACGGGCTGATGGCCTGCGGCGGGGTCGCGATGGACCGTCAACCTTCTGTCGCGACGCCACCGAGGACAGCGGCGGCTGCGTCAGGTCCGCGTCGACATCCAGCAGTACACCGGCAGAGCTGAGGGCGCGCCGCAGAAGGGCCGGCGTCCGCGGGCTTCGAGAATGGGCACTGCTTGCCGGACGGGCTGTGGGGCCGAGCAGCGCCCGATCGAGGGTGCTCAGCCTGGGCGGGGAAGGCTGGGCGCCGACGATGAGGTGGATAGGCAGTGGCGGCCAGGTGTTCAGCCGCGCGCCAGCGGGTTGGGCGTGGCTTCGGCGATCCTGGTCAGCCGGTTTCGGTCGGTGTGGTGGAACGGTTCGTCACGACCGTGGATCTGCAGCACAGTGTCTTCCTCGTAGCCCCAGGTGCCGTCGTCGTGCACTGTCACCTTGATTCGGAACTCGGTGGTCTTGAACGCATATTCGAGAAACGGCGCTGAGCAAACGCCCCAGGTCGACAGACCCTGCGTGGCCATCAGTTCGAAGGTCTTTGCATCGGCCGTCGCCGTGCCCGCGGCCATCGCGATCTGGCCGCGTGGGATCGTCAGCGTGTGGATGACAGTGCCCGTGGCCGGCTCCCACAGCCAGTAGCCGACCTGATCGTGGTATGTCTTGATCTGGTCGGGCTTGGTGACATGGGTGTGGTAGCGCAGCCCGTACAGCAACTGCGGGCCGTTGGTCTGCGGGTCGATAGGCTGCAGTTCGATGCGCTCGACATAGGCCTGCTTCTTCGGCCCCTCGGCCTTGGGCTTCACGTCAAGCCCGCGCATGCCTTGCCAGACGCCAGCCATCGCGCGCAACGGGCCTAGGTTGGCAAGGGTATCGACGTCGATGTTCGATGGCTCGGTGTAGATGTCCTGCGGGAGGTCGCTCATAGCAGCGGTCGAGGCACGAAGGCAGGACACCACTCTAGCGCAGCCGTCTGACCCGCCGGCGCGGGCCACTGCCGCACCAGTTGCATCGAAGCACAGACATGGCTCGCATTGAGCACGCTCAACCGGGGCGAGGCGCCGCCGCCAGAACATGAACTGCGTGTTGCAGCCGGGTAGGGCAATTCGTCGCCACAGCTGCCAGCACCGCCGCGCTAGCCGACAGGTGAACGAATCAAGGAGGCCGGATGATGAAACGACGCGCAGCCAACGCCGCCCTCGCTGCCGGAGCGGTTGTCGTGGCGGCGCCGGTACTCGGACAGACGGCCCAGCCGCTGCCGCTGCCGCGTAGCGAAGGAGGCCTGCCCCTGACCCAGGCGCTCAAGCTGAGGCGGTCGATCCGCGAGTATTCCGACCGCGGATTGCCGCGGCAGCTGCTTTCCGACCTGCTTTGGGCGGGATACGGCGTCAACCGCCCGAGCGGCGACCGAACAGCCCCGTACTGGCGGCACGTCATGGTCATCGACGTCTATCTGGCGATGGCCGATGGCGTCTGGATCTATGAGCCGAAGTCCCACACCCTGCTGCCGCATCTGAAGAACGACTTGCGCGCGCTGACCGGCCGTCAGGACTTCGTCGGCGCCGCGCCGCTGAACCTGATCTACGTCGCCCACGGCGAACGCATGACCGACGTGTCGCCGGAGGAACGTCGTCTCTACGCTTCGGTCGATGCGGCGTTCATCGGCCAGAACGTCTACCTCTTCTGCGCTTCTGAAGGGATGGCCACCGTCTTCCGGGGCGCCGTCGACCAGGCGAGCCTGGCGCGCGAATTGAAACTGCCGCAGGAGCAGTTCGTCACCTTCGCGCAGACCGTGGGCTACCCCCAGTCGTGAGCCTACCCTTGCGCCAACCCGGAGGCGGGACGCAACCAGACAGACTGCCCTCGAAGACCCCTTCACCATCGTGGAACGGTCTGCCTGTGCACAACCTGACCGTGGTGAGGCGCAACATTGCCGTCTTCAAGCCATTTGGCCTGACGGAACTCAGCCCATTCGGGTCGGTCCGCGCGTGACGCACCGCGCGGCCTGGGTGGCCATGGCGTCCGATGTTGGCGTTGAGGTACTGGCGCCGCAGGCAATGGGTCCGGTGCAAGCCGGCCGCGCCCTACGACGCTTCGCGCCGAGACGCCAGCACCGCGGTGGCGTCCTTCTTCCCCAGCTTCCTCAGCGCCGCGATCGCAGGCAGATGCCTCGCCTGCGGCCGGGCCTTGCCGCTTTCCCAGTTGTAGACGGACTACGCCGATGCACCCAGCAGAAGGCCGCAGTTACTCGCTGAGGGTCCGAGCCGGCGTCGCTGTGATGCCAATCCTTTGGCGCTGAATCACGGCTTTGCGGTCGACGAAACGTCCGACGTCGGCGCTCCGAACGCCTTCGTGCCGCGTTGCCGCAGTTTGCGCAGCTCCTGTTCGAGGCCGTCGCCACGCCGTTTGGGCGCCGCGACCTCGGCACGATAGCCCGCGACGGACTTCCTGAGGCCTTCGGTTGTTGACGCCGACCGAAGCTTGACCAGCAAAGCCGCGTGATGCCGACCGAAGACTGGCTGGGGGTTCAACCCACCCTGCCGCTTCTTGATGCAGCGGCGATGCATGCAGGACTGATTGCCATGGCCTTGATGGGCAATATCCGCGGGATGCATTTGCGCACTGGCAAGTCGATCAGCGAGATTGCGAGGCTGACGAGCCAGTCGCGCAACACGATCAAAGGGTGGCTGAGGGCGCCGCAGGGCACGCAGCCGAAGTACCGCCGGCCCGCGGTGCCGGGCAAGTTAACGCCGTTCGTCGAGGCGCTGACGCAGGTGCTGACCGCTGATGGTCACCGGTTCAGGCCAGTGACGACGGGTCCAGGTTCGCCCCGCACACCACCACGGCCACGCGCTCGTGCGCTTGTGGTCTCACCTCGCCTTCCCACAGTGCGGCCAGCGGCAGCGCGGCGGCCGGCTCCACGGCCAGCCGCAGTTCGCGCCACATGCGCAGCTGCGCCCGGCGGATAGCGTCGTCCTCAAGGAGGTGCGCCGCTGCGACGAACTGCTGGCTGATCGGCCAGGCCAGCTTGCCGATGCGCCTGGCGCCGAGCGAGTCGGCGGCGACACCGGCCACCGTCACATCGACGGGCTCACCCTCCGTGCGCGCAGCGTGCAGCGTCGGCGCCAGCCGCGGCTCCAGCGCCTCGACACGGCAGCGGCCGGCGCACCAGGCCGCGACACCGGCGATCAGGCCGCCACCGCCGACGCTGACCAGCAGGCGGTCAGGCAGGCCGGCCTCCGTCTCGACCTCGGCGGCCAGGGTGCCTGCACCGGCCACCACCTCGGGCTGATCGTAGGCGTGCATCAGCAGCGCGCCGCTCCGCGCCTGGCGTGCCAAACAGGCGGCCAGCGCTTCGGCATAGGCGGCGCCTTGCACGACCACGGTGGCGCCCAGGGCTGCCAGCGCGGCACGCTTGGCGGCGCTCGACACCTCGGGCAGGTAGACCTCGCAGGGCACGCCCATCGCGTGCGCCGCAGTGGCCACCGCGATGCCGGCATTGCCGCCGCTGGCCACCACCACGCCAGCGGCCGGGATCGGCAGCGAGCGCATGCGGTTGAACATGCCGCGCGCCTTGAAGCTGCCGCCGAGCTGCAGTTGCTCCAGCTTCAGCCAGACCTCGGCGATGTCGAGCCCGAGCGCGTGGCCGGGCAAGCGCCATAGCGGCGTGCGGCGGATGTCGCCGGCAATGCGGCGAGCGGCGGCTTCGATGGTGAGGCGGTCGATCTGCATTCAGCGATGCTAGACGCTACATTGCGGGCATGACCGATGACACCCACGATGGCCTGGCTTGGGCGCAACGCTTGGTGCGCTTCAACACCGTCAGCCACGAGTCGAACCTTGCGCTCATCGAATGCATCGCCGACCACCTGCGCACGCTCGGCGTGCCGCTGCGGTTGACCTACGACGAGGCGCGGCGCAAGGCCAACCTGTTCGCCACACTGGGCCAGGGCAAGCCCGACGGCGTGGTGCTGTCGGGTCACACCGACACCGTGCCCTGGGACGGCCAAGCCTGGACGCTCGACCCGTTGGGCGCCACGCTGAAGGAGGGCCGGCTCTACGGCCGCGGCAGCGCCGACATGAAGAGCTTCATCGGGCTGGCGGTCGCGCAGGCGCAAGCCTTTCTGGACGCCGATCTGCCCTTCGCCGTGCACTACGCCTTTAGCTTCGACGAGGAGGTGGGCTGTTTCGGCGTGCGGCACTTGATCGCCGACCTGAAGGACGCCGGTCTGGCGCCCCGCCTATGCATGATCGGCGAACCCACGAACATGCTGCCGGCGATCGCACACAAGGGCGTGTACCGCTGGCGCTGCTGCGTGAAGGGCCGTGCCGCGCACTCGTCGCTGACGCCCGGCGCGGTCAACGCCATAGAGGCGGGTGCGCGCGTGGTGGCGCACCTGGCCGACCTCGCCGACGGATGGCGGGAGCACGAGCCGCGCGGCGCGGGCTTCGACGTCCCCTACACCACCGCGGCGGTGTGCGTCGTACAGGGCGGGATTGCCGACAACGTGGTGCCCGAGGACTGCCGCTTCCACTACGAGTTTCGCAACCTTCCGGGGGTCGATGCCGAAGCCCTGCAGCGACAGGTGACCGACTTCGCCGCCACGCTGGAACCGGCGATGAAGGCGGTCGACCCGGCCACCGGCTTCCGCTTCGAGACCATCGCCGCGGTGCCGGCCTTCCTGGCCGCTGCCGACGAGCCGGCCGTGCAGCTGGCGCAGCGACTGGCCGGCACGCGGGCCAGCACGCTGGTGGCCTTCGGCACCGAGGCCGGGCTGTTCCAGCAGGCCGGCGTCTCCACGGTGGTCTGCGGGCCGGGTTCGATCGAGCAGGCGCACCAGGCCGACGAGTACGTAAGTCTGGCGCAGTTGGCGGCCTGCGAGCGCTACCTGGCGGCGCTGCGCGACGCCGCCATCTGAGCGCCGCCGCGGAGAGGGCTGCCTGCAGGTGTTCCTTCTGGTGACGATGTCCTGAGGGCCCGGGCAACGAGGAGGGCCAGTTGACACCTCCCCGGCCTGAAGGCCGGGGGTTGCTGCTGCGCAGGCGTGGCCTGAGGCCTCTTGCGAGCTGCTCAAGCCAATGCCTATTCTTCGGTGGGTTCCTGCTTCACCGGGGCTGCGCCCACGCGGCTTCTAGCCGCGCGGTCGTCTGACCGCCCCTCCACAGCCAGACGCCGCGTGCCCCGCGGCCAATGTGGCGTTCGAAGCGTCCTTGGATGAAGCAGCATCGGCGCTGAGCGCATGCTGTCGCTCAGCCTCGAAGATCGCAATGCCACGCGCCAGGATGTTCCTGGCCGCAGGCACGTCGGCGTTCTCGGTGTGGCCGCAGG
>JBBINW010000125.1:0-7467 GCA_037443665.1 Betaproteobacteria bacterium | reverse complement strand
GCGCAATACGCTGGCGCTGATTCGCAACAGCGGTGTCGAGCCGACGGTCGTCGAGTATCTCGCGGTCCCGCCGGGTCGCGCCAAGCTGCTCGAACTCATCGGGCCGCTGGGCATGCCGGTGCGCGACGTGTTGCGCCAGAAGGGGACGCCCTACGACGAGTCGAAGCTCAATGACCCGACCTGGACCGACGACCAGCTCATCGACTTGATGGCCGCGCACCCGATCCTGATGAACCGGCCGATCGTCGTGACGCCGCTGGGGACGCGCCTGTGCCGACCGTCGGAGCCGGTGCTCGACATCCTGCCATCGCCGCAACTGGCGCCCTTTGCGAAGGAAGGCGGCGAGCCGGTCATCGACGCTGACGGGAACAGGACAGGCCGCCGTGTCGCTCCTTGACCTGAGCCTGCCCAACGTCGACAGTGCGATGTTCGAACGACCCACCGGCGCCCGTTTCGCGGGCGCCGGAAGCTCGACGCACGCTCCCCGCTTCCTGCTGCTCTATGGCTCGCTGCGCGAGCGCTCGTACAGCAAGCTGCTGACGCTCGAAGCCGCGCGCCTGCTGGTCGCCATGGGCGGCGAAGTGCGGGTGTTCGATCCGGCCGGCCTGCCGCTGCCGGACTCAGCACCGGAGACCCACCCCAAGGTGCGGGAACTGCGCGAAGCCGCGGCCTGGGCCGAAGGCATGGTCTGGACCTCGCCGGAGCGCCACGGCGCGATGACCGGCATCATGAAGGCGCAGATCGACTGGATCCCGCTCAGCGTCGGTGCCGTGCGGCCGACCCAGGGCAAGACGCTCGCGGTAATGGAAGTGTCGGGCGGCTCGCAGTCCTTCAACGCCGTGAACCAGCTGCGCGTGCTGGGCCGCTGGATGCGCATGATCACGATCCCCAACCAGTCGTCCGTGGCCAAGGCCTTCCTGGAGTTCGACGACGCCGGGCGCATGAAACCTTCGGCCTACTACGAGCGCGTCGTCGACGTGATGGAGGAACTGGTGAAGTTCACGCTGCTGACGCGCGACGTGGCGCCGTACCTGGTCGATCGCTACAGCGAACGCCGGGAGAGTGCCGAGGAACTGTCCAAGCGCGTGAACCAGCGCGCGATCTGAATCGCCTCCTGAACTCCGCGTGGATGCCGCGCCATGAGCAGCCAACCTGACACGAACGCGGTCGACCAGGCACCATTCGCCTGTGTGTCGAAGGCCTGGCAGGCATGCGAACGAGAACTGCGGAGCTACCTCAGGCACCGACTGTCCGATGAGCATGCCGCAGACGACGTGCTGCAGAATGTGTTCGTGAAGGCGATGCGTCACGGCCAGGGCTTCTGCGTCCTCGACAACCCCCGCGCCTGGCTGTTCCAGGTGGCGCGCAACGCACTGGTGGACCGGGCGCGAACCGCGCACACCACCGAGCCCTTGCCCGAAAGCCCGGCTGAGCCAGCCGCGCCCCCACAGGAAGCCATGGCCCCCGTCGATGCGCTGGCCGACTGTCTGACGCGTTCGCTGGGTGAACTGTCGCCGGATGACGCCGAGATCCTGCGCGCCTGCGATCTCCAGGGGCAGACGGTGCGCAGCTTTGCCGACGCCCACGGCCTGGGGCTGCCTGCCGCCAAGTCGCGCCTGCTGCGCGCAAGGCAGCGCCTGCGCGACAGGCTCACCACGGCCTGCCAGGTGCGTTTCGATGCCGATGGCAGCGTGGCCGGGCACGTGCCCCGGCCGCCCATCGTTCGCGCCTGATCTGCGCAGGCCGTCACGGCGGCCTGCATCCTTTTGCGGGTGTCTTCGTCTCCATCACGGAGAGGCAGAAAGATGATCACGCTGACCCTGTCCCAACGTACCCTGCAATGGCCCCGACAGCGGCCCAGGCTGTTCCTGCTGGCCGCCGCCGCGATCTGGTTCGCGCTCTACCAGTCGCTGAGCCCTGCCTCAGAAGCGCTGGTGGCCGCGTTGCCGGTGGACCGCACGAGCCAACTCGGCGGTGCGCTGCAATTCTTCCTCTACGACACGCCGAAGGTGCTGCTGCTGCTCACGGCGGTGGTGTTCGTGATGGGAATGATCAACTCGTACTTCACCCCCGAGCGCACGCGGGCCCTGCTGGCCGGCAGAAGCGAAGGCGTCGCCAACGTCATGGCGGCCAGCCTGGGCATCGTGACGCCGTTCTGCTCATGCTCGGCGGTGCCGCTGTTCATCGGCTTTGTGCAGGCCGGCGTGCCGCTGGGCGTGACCTTCTCGTTCCTGATCTCGGCGCCGATGGTCAACGAGGTGGCGCTGGCGCTGCTGTTCGGCCTGTTCGGCTGGAAGATCGCCGCGCTGTACATGGGCCTTGGCCTGGCGGTGGCCATCGTCGCCGGCTGGGTCATCGGTCGCCTCAAGATGGAAGCCCATCTGGAAGACTGGGTGCGCGACATGCCCAAGGTGCAGGCGGCTGCCGGAAGCGACCGCATGAGCTTGGCCGACCGCATCGAAGGCGGCTTCGCCAGCGTGCGCGAGATCGTCGGCAAGGTCTGGCCCTACATCCTGGCCGGCATCGCGATCGGCGCGGCCATCCACGGTTGGGTGCCCGAGGACTTTCTGGCGTCCTTCATGGGCAAGGACGCCTGGTGGTCGGTGCCGCTGGCGGTGTTCATCGGCGTGCCGATGTACACCAACGCGGCCGGCATCATCCCTATCGTGCAGGCCTTGCTGGCCAAGGGGGCGGCGCTGGGCACGGTGCTGGCCTTCATGATGAGCGTGATCGCGCTTTCGCTGCCCGAGATGATCATCCTGCGCAAGGTGCTGAAGCTGCGGCTGATCGCCACCTTTGCCGGCGTCGTCGCCACCGGCATCCTGATCGTGGGCTTCGTCTTCAATGCGGTTCTCTGAAACGCAGCCGGTCTTCCATCCACTCCTGGAGTACTTCATGGACATCAAGGTTCTCGGCACCGGCTGCGCCAACTGCAGGAGCACGATCGCGCTGATCGAGCAGGTCGCACAGGCCAAGGGCGTAAACGTCACGCTGAGCAAGGTCGAGGAATTGCGCGACATCATGGGCTACGGCGTGATGAGCACGCCCGGCGTCGTGATCGACGGCAAAGTGGTGCACGCCGGCGGGATTCCCAGCCGCGACAAGATTGAGCGTTGGCTGACGACCCAAAGCGGCAGTACGGATGGCCGGCGTGAACAGCCGCGATGCAGCGAACCAGTCTTGGGTGACGTTCGCCACGCGGGCGCGATTTTCTGGAGCTAGCCGATTCCAGGTCCCCAGCGGCGCGAACATGCAGACGCTCGCGTCAAGTACCGGCCAAGAACCCTCCGCGCTCATCGCCGAAGGCCGTTCGACTTGTGCTGCGCCTCGGCTTTGCGAGCGACAGAACGACAAAGCGGCGCCCGCAGGCGCCGCCGTTCAACAGGCGTACGGGGTGCGTTGGACACGCTGGTGCCGCGCCGGGTTGAGCGATTTAGTCGGCCCTGCAAAACTCGTTCTCCTGACCGCCGCGCCAACGGCGCCCGGTTCAGCCTGACGCGAGACGTGCCGATTCAGCAGGCCCTTCTTGTCGCCCCTCCCCAGGGCGAGGCGCACCAGATCAAGAGTCGGCCCTGCAAAACACCGGGAGGCCGCATGAATGCTAGCGAAGTGTGGTAAATGCGGCGCACCGTTTCACTTAATGACTTCGCGGCAGTCCTCCTCGCTTGGCCCGACTACGTCATCACCGAATGTTTATGCGGGTTAGCCTCTTGTGACAGCGAACGCGTTGATTTCAATGGTCTGGGTGGCGGGATTCGGACTCGCGGCCCCGTGCACCCATGCCGAGGTCCGACGAGCTCCAACCATGGTCGCGAGAGGTGCGCCAACATACCTGCCAGCCACGCTCTCGTCCGATGATTCGCCAGCGAAAGTCATCGCGCCTTCGTTGGCAGCTTGATCTACCCTTCCGACAAAGGTGCCGCCATGGGTCGGTGGCGCGCGTTCTGGTCGATTCCCTCGTGACCATGCAAACGTTGACGCTCGCCGAAGCCGCGGCATTTCTCAAGATGCACCCCGAAGAAGTGCGCAGTCGCGCCAAGCGCGGCGCGATTCCGGCCTGCAAACCCGGACGTCGCTGGGTGTTCATCGACGACGACCTTGCCAGCTTCCTTCGTGACCGCTACGCTGTCCAGCGGCAAGCGTTGCGAGTGGCCTTTGAGAAAGGAAGGACCGCATGGCCATACGCAAGCGAGGCGCCACCTGGTGGATCGATTTCACGACCCCATCAGGCGAGCGCATACGAAGAAGCGCTGAAACCGGCGACAAGGCCGGGGCGCAGGAGTACCACGATCGGTTGAAGGCCGAGGCGTGGCGGCAGGACAAGCTCGACGAAGCACCGCGACGCACCTGGAACGACGCTGTCGTCCGCTGGTGTGCAGAGCAGTCGTACAAGGCCACCGCAGAGGAAGACAAGGCGAAGCTGCGCTGGCTGGACCGCTACCTTGGCAACAAGGCGCTCGACAATATCAACCGCGACATGATCGAACGCGTCACGCGAGCCAAGCAGGCGGACGGTTGCAGCAATGCCACCGTGAATCGCACGCTCGCGCTTGTGCGGTCGATCCTGCGCAAGTGCGCGCGCGAGTGGCAGTGGTTAGACCGTGCCCCGGCCGTGCGGATGTTGAAGGAGCCGACGCGGCGTGTTCGCTACCTCACGCACGAGGAAGCGGATCGGCTGCTGGCTGAGCTCCCGACGCACCTGCGCGACATGGCGGCGTTCACTCCCGAGTCGGGGCTGCGCGCCGCCAACGTCACTGGGCTGCGGTGGTCGGCCATGGACCTCAACCGCAAGCTCGCCTGGGTGCATCCTGACGAAGCAAAGGCGCGAAAGGCGATACCGGTGCCGTTAAACGGCCAAGCCGTGTCGATCCTGCAGAAGCAGATCGGCAAGCATCGGGACCGCGTGTTCACGTTCAATGGTCAGCCCGTCGAGCAACTGAGCACCGCCGCCTGGTACAAGGCGCTCCAGCGAGCCGGCATAGAGAACTTCCGCTGGCACGACCTGCGGCACACGTGGGCGAGCTGGCACGTTCAGAGCGGCACGCCACTGCATGTGCTGCAGGAATTGGGAGGTTGGGCGACCTACGCCATGGTGCAACGCTATGCGCACCTCTCTGCCGACCACTTGGCGCCATGGGCCGAGCGCTTGGCGAGGTCGCATGGTGACCGCGGCACAAATCCGTCACAACCGGCGGATGGTGGAGACGACAAGGTGATGCAAGCATCACGCAAGTCGTCGTCCCCAAAGGGGGATTTTGGTGGGCCCTGAGTGACTCGAACACTCGACCAACGGATTAAGAGTCCGCTGCTCTACCAACTGAGCTAAGAGCCCTGGAAACCTGCCTGCCGCGTGGTGGGTCGTGCGTGACTCGAACACGCGACCAACGGATTAAAAGTCCGCTGCTCTACCGACTGAGCTAACGACCCGTCCGTAGAGCCATGCATTATAGCCAGAAGACGGGGGCTCACTTCCGCACGCGTGCACCCAGCGCCTGTGCGATCGCATCGCCCGCGGCCACCATGCCGAACGTCGCCGTCACGGTGACGCTGGAGCCGTAGCCGTGGCAGTTGAGGCTGCCATCGGCGACACACTCGGCATCGGGTGCGGCCACCGCCTCGCGCGAGAAGACGCAGCGCAGGCCGACGGGCCCGTGGCGCACGACGTCGGCGTCGCGCCGCAGGCGCTGGCGCAGGCTGGCCAGCAACGGGTCGTGCGTGGTCTCGGCCAGGTCGGCCACCTCGACGCGATGGGCCTCCCGCTTGCCGCCGGCGGCACCGACGCAGACCACCGGCACCTGCGCTCGCAGGCCCCAGGCGGCCAGGACGGCCTTCGCGCGCACCTGGTCGCAGGCATCGACCACGGCATCCACCGCCACGGGCAGCAGCGCCGGCCAGTTCTCCGCGCTGGCGAACTCCTCGACCACCCGCACGTCGCAGCCGGGGTGGATGTCGGCGATGCGCTCGCTCAGCGCCACGCCCTTGTGCCGGCCCAGCGTATCGCCCAGGGCCTGCACCTGGCGGTTGATGTTGGACTCGGCGACATGGTCCAGATCGATCAGCACCAGGCATGCCACGCCGCTGCGGGCCAGGGCCTCTGCGGCCCAGGAGCCGACGCCGCCGAGGCCAACGACGGCAAAGCTCGCCGCGCGCAGCCGCGCGTAGTCGGCGTCGCCGTACAGCCGCCGCAGGCCGCCGAAGCGGCGTTCGAGGTCGGCCTCGATCACGGCCGACCGGCTAGCGCAGCGATGTCAGCCGCTCCTTGCCGGCGCGCGCGGCGTCGGTGCCGGGGTAGGCCTTGATCAGCTCGCCCAAAGTCTTGCGCGCGCCCTTGGGGTCCTTCATCTCGGCCTGGCTGTTGGCCAGCGCCAGCAGCGCGTCGGGGGCGTGCGGGTGGTTCGGCGCGGCGGCGACGAAGGCGCGGAACGCGGCAATCGCGCCCTTGTAGTCGCGCTTGCCGTACAGCGCGTTGCCGAGCCAGAAGCGCACCAAGTCGCCGTACGGGCTGCCTGGGTAGCGGGCCTGAAAGTCGGTGAGCATCGCCGCCGACTTGTCGAAGTCGCCGCTGCGGATCGCCGCGATGGCGTCGTCGTAGGCCCGTTTCTGCTCCGGATCGACGGTGAAGTCCTGCCCGTCGAGGCTGACCTTGACCGGCTCGAGCTTTCGCAGCCGTTCGTCAAAGGCCTGGCTCACGTCCTGCTGCTTGCGCTGCAGGTCGGCGACGTCGCGCGCGAGCTGCTCCTTGTCGCCGCGCAGCTTGGCGATCTGGCTGCTCAGATCCTGGAGCTGGTTGTTCAGGTCGAGCACGCTGCGCCGCAATGCGTTCAGCTGATCCGCGACTT
Source organism: Betaproteobacteria bacterium (assembly GCA_037443665.1). Taxonomy (GTDB): domain Bacteria; phylum Pseudomonadota; class Gammaproteobacteria; order Burkholderiales; family Burkholderiaceae_C; genus Rubrivivax. The sequence goes on along the minus strand of JBBINW010000125.1, from coordinate 628 downwards.
GCGCGTTGGCCGCAGCGGCCTGGTCGGCGCGGGCCTTGTCCTGCTCTTCGACCGTGGTGACGCGGCTGCGCAGATCGTTGATCGCCTTGCGCGCCTCGTCGTCGTCGAACAGGCCGGCATGCGCAGCGCCGGCGCCGACGGCCAGCACCAGCGCCAGCAGACAGGGGGAGAGCTTCATGATGTCATCGATCCTTCAGTTCGGCGCGGCGGTTGCGGGCCCACGCCGCCTCGTCGTGGCCTTCCACCGCCGGGCGCTCCTTGCCGAAGCTCACCGCCTCCAGCTGCGGGGCCGGCGCGCCAAGCAGCACCAGCGCGTGAACCACCGCTTCGGCACGCTTCTGGCCCAGCGCGAGGTTGTATTCGCTGCCGCCACGTTCATCGGTATGGCCTTCGACCACGACGTGCGCCGAATGGTTCGCGGCCAGCGCCTTCGCGTGGGCAACCAGCATGGGCTGGTAGTCGTCCTTGATCGCGAAGCTGTCGTAGTCGAAGTAGACGATCCGCTGGTCGATCGGCGCACCGGCACCCTTGGCGCGGCCGGCGCCGCTGCCCGCGCCGGCGCGGCCGGCCAGGTCCACGCTGGCGATCTGCGATTGCGGCGTTGCCCGGGCGCTGGCCCCGGCGGCGC
>JBBINW010000124.1:0-7591 GCA_037443665.1 Betaproteobacteria bacterium | reverse complement strand
CGTAGGAGCGCTGGCTCCGCCACACCACATTAATTCGTTGTGCACACAAGTGCATTAACGGTGAGCGCCACGTTACTGCACGCGCTGGAAGGTGGTCCACAGGCTGTGCCCGATGTCCTCGGGCCGGCGCGCCTCGATCAGCTGCTCGGCGGTGACGGGGGCCGGACGGTGCCCGCCGGTCTCCTCCACGCTGCGCTCACCAAAGCGCAGCGCCAGGGCGGCAGTCGCAAACGCGATCTCCTCGGGCGGCTCGAGCTGCAGCGCCTTCATCGCCTCGGTGTGCTCGCCCACCGCCTCGAACTCGTCGAGCACGCGGAACGCGCCTTCGATCACCTCGCCCTGGATGTTGCCCTTGTGCGGGATGCGGATGTCCTCCACCACCTCGCCCACCACCAGGCCGTTACAACAGACGAACCGGAAAATTCCGGCGAGCATTTGATAGCTGCTGGCGCCGTCGTGGCTGTTGATCAGGATGATCTCGTTCGCCTCGGGCCGGGTCCGCACCTGGCCGGCGTGCCGCATGCGGATCATGTGCTTGGTGAACTCCGCCTTGCCCTCGACGCGGCTCTGTCCTTGGGCGACCATGAACGGCTCGAAGCCCTCCTTGCGCAGGCCGCGCAGGACATCGATGGTGGGGATGTAGGTGTAGCGCTCGGAGCGGCTCGCGTGCTTGCCCTCGGCGAAGATGGACGGTGCTGCGGCGCGCATCTGGTCTTCGCTCAGGGGCTGGTCGCCACGCATCACGCGGGTGTTGCGCGCGAAGCGGGTCGCCAGGGTCGGGGTCGAGTACATGATGGTTTCCTTCGATCGTTGAATGAGGTTCGAAGGGCGGGCGCGGCTCGTTCGCATCACGCCCACCCGATGAGGATTCAGGCGTCGGCGTGCGCCGGCTGGCGCGCGGTGCGGGGCTTGCGGGTGCTGGCGGGCGGCGCGGGCGGCTCGCCGCTGCCGTTGCTGGTGCCGGGGGCGCTGTCGTCGCCACGGGTGCGGCGTGCTTCGGACTCGGCGCGGCTGTCGAGGTAGTCGATCTCCTCAGCCGTGAACGCCATGCCGTAGACGGTCTCGCCGTCCTTCTCGTAGTTGTTGTTGCGCAGCCGGCCGACGATGTTGACGTGCGAGCCCTTGCCCAGGTACTCGGCGGCGTTCTCGGCCTGCTTGCCCCACAGCGTCCACTGGATCGCGGTGGACTCCTCCTCGCGCGCTTCACCCGATCCGCGCCGCGTGTTGCTGATCGCGGTCAGCACGGCCTTGGCGATCTTGCCTTCGCGGCCGTTGACGAATTCGAGCTTGACGGCGCCGGCCAGGTGCGCGTGACGCTGGATGACTTGAACGTTTGCCATGACGATCTCCGATCGAGAGCAACCAGCCGGGCCCCGCTCCGGGTTCCCTGAAAACTGATCCTCTCGCTCGGACTCCCTTGCTCCCGCCCTCGGGCGGGCGGGGAGTGGGCATGGCCCCTTCCCTTCTTCGGCATTGAGGGAAGGGGTTGGGGATGGGTGGTGTTCTTCAGCAGCCGAAGCAGTGAGCCGCTGCATCCAGGTGATGCCGGCCCACCGCTTGAAGATCCCCCCACAAGTCCCCCTCGCTTGTTCGACGGGGGCGCGTGGGGGGAGCGCGGTGGGACGAGCGGCGCACGGGCTGCCCCCTCCCCACGGGCGGCATAGCGTCGCGGCCGATGTGCCAGCTCGCCTGGCGCAGCGGTTGCAGCGCAGCCGGCCGAAAATCCACGAGCAGCGGCGGCTCTGCGGCCGACGTGCCACCAAGCGCAGCGACTGGCGCGGCGGTCGAGCCGCTGCGAGCACTTCAAAGCATTCGGTCTTCAGCGGCCCGGCTCCGGGCTTGGCGGGTGTCCGGGGTGGCGTTCGGGACGCGCGAGCACCGAGCGCAGCGACCTGCGAGCACGGCCCGATCGCCAAGCGGGCGTCGGTCCTGCACAGCAGGACGGACGAAGAAGCCCGCGATCCACGGGCACGGGACAGGGCCGCCGCGTGTCTCAGCCGGCTCCGCCGGCCTGACCGTGTTGCGTCAGGGACGGAAGCCCGTCAAGGGGCGAGACGCCGGTACCCTGGTGGCTCGATGCGCAGCGCGACAGCCCGGCCCCGCGCAGCGGGGAGACGCCCAGGCCCACCGAGACCTGTCACCAGCAGCACGCGCTGCAAAGCGACACCCCTGTGCGTCAGCATCGACCTTGATCGCTGCTTCGCAAACTTCGACCACCAGTCCCGCCCACCAGGGCCTGCCCGATGCAGGGGATCAACATCGACAGCAGCAGCGGCCACCAACCCGAACCACGCCGACACCCCGCCAAGCAGGACCCGCGGAAGCACGGTTGGCGGCTGGGTTGACCGTCCTATGCTCAAATTGGCATAATGCCCTGATGTCGAAGCAAGCCCGCAAGCCGCTGAAGTGGGTAGGCTCGGCCAAGCGCGACCTCGACGCCATGCCGGAAGATGTCAAGGACCTCTTTGGCCATGCCATCGACCTGGCGCAGGCCGGAGGCAAGCACCCGGACGCCAAGGTCCTGACCGGCTTCGGCTCGGCCGGCGTGCTGGAGGTCGTGGAAGACGATCGCGGCAGCACCTACCGCGCCGTCTACACCGTCAAGTTTGCAGGCTGGATCTATGTCTTGCACTGCTTCCAGAAGAAGTCCAAGAGTGGCATCAAGACACCGAAAGAAGACATGGACCTGATTCACGCCAGGCTGAGGGCGGCGAAACAGGATTTCGAAGCGTGGCAAGCCCAGCAAGGAGCACGTCGATGACCCGCAACACCGAAATCACGATCGAAGAAGGCAGTACCAACGTCTACGCCGACCTGGGCTACGCTGACGCTGCAGAGATGCAGCGCAAGTCGCAACTGGCGGCTGAGATCGCCAGGGCCATCAAGGCCCGCCGCCTCACCCAGCTTGAAGCGGCCGAACTGCTGGGCATCGACCAGTCCAAGGTTTCCCGCATCACCCGCGGCCAATTCCGGGGGGTCAGTGAAGCCAAGTTGCTGGAACTCGTCACCCGCCTCGGCCACGACGTCAAGATCGTCGTCGGCCCGGTCCGCCGCCGCGCCGGCAAGATCGAACTCCAGTTCGCCTGACCCCAGCGTCGGACTCGTCCATGGCAAGGCGGCCGGCCGCGCGGCGGCGGGCCCGCTTCGCGGCGTGCCCCAGCACGAGGTCTCGGACCCACGGCCACGAGCTGTCTTGACAACTATTGATAGTCCGCGGGATCATCTGCGGCATGAGCACCAACACCATGAGCTTTGCCCTGCCCGAAGCCATGCGCAGCTACGTCGACCAGCGCGTTCGCTCCGGCCAGTACGGCAACACCAGCGAGTACCTGCGTGAACTGATCCGCCGCGACCAGGAAGAACAGGCCAAGAAGCGTCTGCGCGAACTGATCGAGGAAGGCCTGAACTCCGGCCCTGGCCAGGCGCTCACGCCCAAGCGCGCTGCCCAGTTGAAGAAGCAGGCCCTCGGCGACCTGCGTTGAAGCCCGCCCACCTCCGGCCGCAGGCCGAGGCCGACCTGATTGAGGCCACCCGGTACTACGCCAAGGAAGGCAGCGTCGAGCTGGCCGAGCGCATGTTCGACGCGGCCATCGCCGCGCTCGAACCGATACAGCAAATGCCGGCGATGGGCTCGCCCCGCCTGGGGCAGCTGTGCGAGATCCCGGGCCTCCGCTCCTGGCGGGTCACAGGCTTCCCGATGCAGTGGCTTTACGTCGAAGCCAACGAACACCTCGATGTCGTCCGCCTACTCGGTGACCGGCAGGACGTCGTCGCCATCCTCACCGACGAGGCTTGACGTGAGCCGCACAACGCCATCGCTCGTCCACCACCGCGAATGCCGAGACCAGTGGCAAGCGCCATGCTGAAGGCCGCCGGCGCGAGCACGACACCCTGGGCGTTCCGCGCCCGCTTCCGCCGCGCGGCATTCGGCTGGAACGGCTCGAAGCTGGCCATCGAGCGCATCCACGACGCCCTGACCGAGATCCGCACCGTCGCGCGGCAGGACCCGGCAGACGCCGCCGGAGGCGCCGTCCTGTTCCTGGAGAGACTCTCCCCTGCACTGAACCAGGTCGACAGCTCCACCGGCGCGCTGGGCAGCGCCACTTATGCGGCGGTACAGGAACTGGTACCCATCATCAGCACGGCGCCGGTAGACACCGCCACACGCAGGAAGTGGCTCGACCGCCTCTTCGAAGCCATCCAGAACGACGACCCGCCCTACATCGAATCCCTGGGCGACCACTGGGGCGAGCTGTGCGCGACACCGGACCTCGCATCGGCCTGGGCCGACCAACTGCTGCCTACCCAGCGCAGCGTGCTGCGCGAACGCAAACGCGGCACCTACGCGTTCTTTTCCGGCACCACGCCCTGCTACAGCGCCCTGTTCAGCGCCGGCCGCCAAGACGAGCTGTTGGAACTGCTGGCCCTGGACCCGCACCCCATCTGGCAGTACCTGGTCTGGGGCGCCCGCGTGTTGGCCGCGCGCGGCCAGGTCGACGACGCCATCGCCTACGTGCGAGATCGAGCGGGCAGCACCACCAGCCTGGAGACCATCGCGCGTTTCGCCGAAGCGGAATTGCTCAAGGCCGGCCGGCGCGCCGAAGCCTTCGACCAGTACGCACTGCTGGCCAACCAGGCCAACTCCAACCTCTCGACCTTCCGCGCGCTGGCGAAGAAGTACCCCGAGCTGGCGCCCGACAAGCTGCTGGACCACCTGATCGGCTCGACACCGGGCGAGCCCGGCAAGTGGTTCGCCACCGCGAAGACGCTGAAGCAGTTCGACCGAGCGACGCAACTGGCCTGGGCGTCACCCTGCGACCCCAAGACGCTGACCCGCGCCGCGCGAGACCACCTGGTCAAGCAACCGGAGTTCGCCATGCAATGCGCCTTGGCCGCACTGCACTGGATGTCGATGGGCCACGGCTACGAACTAACGGGCTTCGATGCGCACGAGGCCCACCGCCTAGCCATCGAAGCGGCCGGCAACGCCCAGCGGAGCGCACAGGCGCAGGCCGCCATCGAACAGGTTCTGGCGACCGAACGCCCGATGTCGACCTGGCTGCGACGGGCGCTGGGCATGGCGTCGAGCGTTCAGGCACCGCAGCGCCATTGATACCGGTCGAGCGCGCGGCTGTGCGCCATCCGGCGCGAAATGTCTTAGGAAATGTCAACGCGAGACATTTCGGGATGCGCCGAGGGGACGCCGCGCAACGCAGCGAGTACGAGGACGTTGCGTTTGCACTGTAACCATTGACATTCAACGTCATTCCACAACACCATGCCAGGATGCAGGCAACCGTCAGGGCCACCAAGCCCACCCACGAACAGCAGGTGCTGCGCCTCGCGCGCAAGCGGACACTGCTGCGCGCGCGTGACCTGACCGAGCAGGGACTACCGACAGTCACGCTGACCCGCTTGGTGCAGGCCGGCAAGCTCGAGCGCGCAGGTCGAGGCCTCTACAGCCTGCCCGACGCGCCGATCAGCGAACACCGATCGCTGGCCGAGGTCTCGATACGCGTCCCCAAGGGCGTCGTCTGCCTGCTGTCTGCGCTGGAGGTTCATGAGATCGGTACGCAGGCGCCGTTCGAGGTCTGGGTCGCGATCCCGCAGCACATGGTGAGCCCGCGGCTGGACCAGCCCGCCCTCCGCGTCGTGCGCATGTCGGACGCAGCACTGGCCGATGGCATCGACCTCCTGAAGGTCGATGGCGTCACCGTGCCCGTCTTCAACGCAGCGCGCACCGTCGTTGACTGCTTCCGCTGGCGCAACAAGATCGGCCTCGACGTCGCCCTCGAAGCCCTTCGCGAAGGCTGGCGCCTGCGCAAGTTCTCGCTGGACGACCTGTGGCGCCACGCCCAGCTTGGCCGCGCCGCCAACGTCATGCGGCCGTACATTGAGGCCATCACGTCGTGACCCCTGCGTTCACCCGTGGCGACACCCGGCTGATGCAACGGCGAGCGAGTCCAGAGAACTGGGATCTCGCCACACAGGCGCTGCGCCCCTTCACCCATGGCGATTGAACTCTTCGACTTCAGCGATCCGCGTGCCGTCGATGTCTGGCATGCTGCCATCGACGATCGTGTGATGGGCGGCGTCTCGCGCAGCCGATTGCGGCACGACCCGGCAGGCCATGCGGTGTTCGAGGGAGAAGTGTCTCTGGCACAGAACGGCGGCTTCGCCTCCGTGCGATCAAGCCCCGGCGAGCGCGGACAAGTGGACGCCGCCACCTGCCTGATCGAGGCGCGGGGCGAATCCAGGCAATACAAGCTCAGCCTGCTCACCGACGACGGCTTCGACAGCGTCAACTACCAGGCCAGCTTCACGACGACGGGCCACGTTTGGCAAACGATCAGCCTGCCGCACTCGGCATTCCGCGCCAGCTTCCGCGGACGCGAGGTGCCGAGCGCACCAGCCCTCGACCCCGCACGCATCCGCCAGGTCGGCCTGCTGATCGCCGGACGACAGGCCGGCCCGTTCGCCCTCGACATCCGGCGTATCGGCCTGGCCTGAGAACGAGGCGATGAAAAGGGCACCGCAAGGTGCCCCGAGCGCAGCCTACATCAGGCCTCGCTCCGAGAAAGCGCAGACATCCGCGCCCGCCACCACCAGGTGATCGAGCACCCGCACGTCCACCAGCGCCAGCGCCGACTTCAACGTCTGCGTCAGGAACTCGTCGGCACGGCTCGGTTCGATCGAACCGGAGGGGTGGTTGTGCGCCAGAACGACGGCAGCCGAGTTGCAGGCCAGCGCGGCCTTCACTACCTCGCGCGGATACACCGAGGTCTGCGTCACCGTGCCGCGGAACATCTGCTTCAGCTCGATGATCCGGTGCTGCGCATCCAGGAACAGCACGCAGAACACCTCGTGTTCCAGCGCACCAAGCTCCAGGAGCAGGTAGTCCTTCACCGCCTGCGGCGACGACATCGTGGCACCGCGCCGCACGCGATGGGCCAGCACCCGCCGCGCCTGAGACAGCACCTCCTCGGCGCGAGCAGGACGGTATTGCCCATCGACATCGCGCACCAGCAGCGCAGCGTCAGCGGGAGGAGTGGAAGTCATCGACATGGCGAACTCCGGTCTGTGTCGGGCGGGATTGCCCGAGACCGGAGCACCACGGCGCAGCGCAGCCGTCAGGGTTCGAAGACGGCCTCAGGCCGCAAGCGCTCGCCTAAGCGAGCGCGCAGACCTTGACGGCGAGAACGGCGTGGTAGCGTGGGTCTACACGGCAAGCCCAACAGCTCACACGACACAACTCGGATCCCTTTCGGCGCCAGCGAAGTCAGCTGCGCGTTCGCGTGGAATGGTCGCCGCCGACCCCGTCGACTGACAGCAGTACGGCGCCCGCATCGTGGAAGCGAAGGCCCGCGACCGACCCGTTGCTGTGGTTCGGCTCGCGATGCTGGGAGCCAGCAGCTGACTGGGAACAGCCATTCGCAGCAGCAAGTGACAGCGACGCTCCAGTTCGCACCTCCGGTGAGCGAAATGAACGCCGTCGAGGCTGCCGTTGCCGCGGCTAGAACCGCACAGGCACGCAGCCTAGGGCTGCCCTTTACCCAGAAGTATTCCTAATCCGATGTCCAATCGCGAAGAG
>JBBINW010000123.1:0-7638 GCA_037443665.1 Betaproteobacteria bacterium | reverse complement strand
TTGCAGCGCAGCACCCAGCGATAAGGCGCAGCGATAGGCGCAGCGATAGGCGCAGCGATAGGCGCAGAGGCTGGACCTCCATACGGCCTACGTCGCAGGACCACCGAGTTCCAGATGCACGCCGCCCTGCCGAGCGGCGGCGCCATCCTTGCCCGCCCTGAAGGGCGAGGCTTGTCGCGCAGACGGGTTCAACCCGGGGGGCGAGTCGGCCGCGTGGCCACATAGACGCTGCCCAGGCACATCGCCATCCCGATCCACGATGCGAGGCTGGGTCTCCAGCCCTCGAACGCCGCCGACACCGCCAGAGCGATCACCGGCACCAGCACGCTGGTGAGGGCCGCGCGTGCCGGTCCTTCGCGCTGCACCAGCCTGAAGTACAGCAGGAACGGCAGCACCGAACCGACCGTGGCCAGATACACCAGCGAGCCCCACCACACCGCCGTGTGGCCCACCCGCCAGCCTGACCCCGACAAGCCGGCGGCCAGCAGCAGACCCAGCACGCCATAGGCCATGCTCCAGGCCAGCATGGGCACCAGCGGCACGCCGCGGCGAGACAGCATCAGCGTCAGTGCATTGCCGGTGCAGGCGCAGGTCACCGCGCCCAGGCCGAACGCCAGCCCGATCAGGGCCTGCGGCCGCGCACCGGCAGCCAGAACCTCGGGCCAGAAGATCAATGCCACGCCCATCACGCCCACCACCGCCGACGCTGCGAAGCGCCGGGAGATCGGCTGGCCGAAGAACCGGGCGCCGCTGGCCGCGTTGCCGAACACCATCAGCGAGAACAAGACCGCCACGAGACCGGACGGCACGTAGCCCTCGGCCGCGTATACGCCCCCGTAGTTCAGCCCGAACTGCACCGCGCCCGTCAGCATCAGCCAGGGCTGCAGCCGTGCCGGCAGGCACCAAGCCTCGCCGCGCCAGGCGGCGATGGCGAAAAGCAACGTCGACGCCAGCGCAAACCGCCAGGCCACGGCGTTGATCGCCGGCACCTCGGCGAGCTGGAACAGGATGACGTGCCACGTGGACGCCCAGATCAGCGTGGGACCCCAGAACAGAACGCGGGGTGAATCCGAGAGAGGTCTTGGCAAAGCGGGCTCGCAGGGTCGCCTAGGCGCAGGGCGGCACCCGCAAGGGGTGCACTGTAGAAGATGGGAATCTCGGCCGAGCGCAGGTCGGAGCCGGGCCGCTTGCGCCCTCCCGACGACACGCAGCAGGCCGTACGCCGATCAGCCGCGGACTGCGTCGACCGTCAAGAAGGCGGCAGACAGGCGCCGTTAAGGCTTATGCGCACCAGCGGCCGGCGACACGGTGTCAGGCTCGATGATGCCGATCTTGCGCATGTCGGCCACCGAACTGTCCTCTCCATCCCAGGTCACGGCGTCGGCGTAGCGCATCCCGAAGGCGATGTCGGAGCCTCTGTAGCTCTGTGCGGCGTAGACCTGCGCGCCCAGGGTCGGGTCGCGTGCCGTGATGCTCAGCATCAGGCGAAGATTTAAGGGCGACGCCGTGTTCCGCGTCAGTCCGTGAAGTGGACTGGTCGGATCGAGATCGTGCATGATCGTCCAGGTCAAAGGGAAGAATGGGAAGTCAGATCGGGCCAGCTTGAGGTCGAGCGCCCGCCGCAGGTGCCGGCCTTCCGGATCGATCTCGACCTGTAGCGCGGTCAGGCGGGCAACCGCGTCGGTCAGGGTGTTCACCCGGCCATTGCCGATCCGGATCATGAGGACCGGTCGACCGCCCTGCTGCGTGACGACAGGATGCTCGGCGAAGATGATCTTGGCCTTCGGCTTGGAAAAGCGCACGAAGACCACGCCAGTCATCGTGGCGGTGAAGATCATCCCGATGAAGACCTCGACCGTCGCCACGACGTGGCCGTACAGCGTCATGGGCGCCATCGACCCGTAGCCCACGGTCGAAAGTGTCTCGGCGCTGAAGAAGAAGGCCTCGAGCAGGGAGTGCCGAGGCAGGTTCGCCACCGCCCCAGGCGACGCGAAGTACAGCAGCGCGAAGATGACGTTGATCGCAACGTAGGTGCCGACGAGAACCGCGAAGAATTCGGGCCAGCTCAAGGTCAGCGCGAAGTGGTACGGGTCGTTGAGGTCGAAACGCGAGACGCCGATCTTCTCCAGGTTCATCGTCGTCAACCGGGACGTGACCTTCATCCGGGTGCGCCGGTTCTTGGGGCTGGTCATTTCGGTCGAAGGTCTTGCAACAACGGCGCGTCTCGACCCACGGTCAGGCAGCCAAGCGTAATCCGGCGAGGCTCCATCCCTCGGCGCAGATGGCAGTTGATTCTGTCGCACGGGTGGACGGCAGTCCTGCGCTGTTGCGCTGAAGGATGTCGAGTGGCGTGCGCGGCTGGCTGAATGCGCTCCCCCGGGTACCTACACGTCCATCCACTCGGGGCGGCCCCCGATCAGCTGTCGTCGCCGCTGCCGAACAAGCCGCCGAGCAGCCCGCCAACGGCGAGCGCTCCGGCCGCCGACCCGAGGCTGCTCGACGAGCCCGTGCGGTTGCCCGACCCCGGCAGGTAGCGGCCGATCTCTTCGGCCAGGTTCATGATCGGCATGCTCTGCAGCCAAACTCTGCCAGGTCCGGTCATGGTGGCCAGGAACAGGCCCTCGCCGCCGAAGAGGATGTTCCGAAACCCCGGCACCATCCGGATGTCGAACTGCACCGACGGTTCCTGGATGCCGACGTGCCCTGCGTGCACGAGCAGCCGCTCGCCGGGTTCCAGCTCACGCTCGACGACTTCGCCCGAGAGGTCGAGCCAGACCGTGCCGGGACCCGTGACCTTCTGCAGGATGAACCCTTCGCCGCCGAAGAATCCCGCACCGATCCGTTGCTGCCAGGCGATCTCGAGTGCGACCGACTTCTCTGCGCACAGAAACGTCTCCTTGCGGCAGATGAGCGACTCGCCGACACCGAGGCGGCGGGCAACGATGGTGCCGGGGAACCGCGGGGCGAACGAGATGTGGCCCGCAGCCCGGGCGGTGAAGTCGGTAACGAACAGGCTGCCGCCGCTCAGGCTGCGCTTGATCCCGGCGAAGAGCCCGCCGCCGGTATGTGTGTCCATGGTGATGTTGTCGGACATCCAGGCCATGCAGTTGGTCTGGCTGTAGACCGTTTCGCCTGGCGCGAGATCGATGGCGACGGTCTGCATCACGGTGCCCGAGACCTTGAACTGCATGCTGTGCTCCTGATCCGCTGGGGTTGACGGCGCAAAGTCTATCGCCGCCGTCGCCTCACACCGCCGACGACATCGGCGGCGGCTGGGTCAGGTCCGCGTCGACGTTCATCAACAGGCTGGCAAGCTCCAGCGTGCGCCACAGTGGCGCCGGCATCTTCATGATCGCGTCGGGCGTCCTGGCGCTCGCAATCCAGGCTGCGATCTCGGCGTGCTGGGCGGGCGTCAGCAGGTTCAGGTTCAACATCTCGTCCAGTGTCTGCACGATCGGTCCCTTCTCGGCGCGAAGCGCGGATGGATCGTACCGGCGGGACCACCGCAGCGTCCCACCACGCCGCCGCGATTGCATACCCGGCCCGAGCAGCACTGCGCCCGACGGGCAGCGGCCGGTAACGGCCGCGCGCGACCACGCGCGAAGGGGAAGAATAGCCGCTGCGCCGGACCTCGACCGCTGCACCGCGGGCGCCCCGCCGTCTCGAACAAGCCTCTGGAAATCCGCCATGAACACCGTGCTGCGCATCTTTGTCGCGCTGCTCTTTGCCCAGGCCGTGCCTGCGCTGGCCGACGCGCCGCTGCCGGCGTCGGAGGAGTTTGCGCCAAAGGAAGGCAAGGGACACGTGGTCGTGTTGGTCTCGGGGCAGACCGGAGCAGAGATCTATACGGAGCTGGCGCGCGACTTGTCGGCCGCGGGCTTTGACGTGGTCCTGGTCGACGGCAACGACTTTCGCGTCAAGGTCGGCGTCGGCGAGCCCTTGCTGAAAGGTGTCATCGCCCAGGCCCAGCAGTCGCCGAATGCGCTGCCGGGCAAGGTCGGCGTGATCGGTTGCTCGCTCGGTGGTGCTGCGGTGCTGAGCTATGCCACGCGCTGGCCGGAACAGGTCGCGGCGGTGGTCCTGCACTACCCGGCGACGAGCTCATCAAGCATCCAGACTCGTTCGTCTCCAGGATCCGGGTTCCGACGCTGATGCTCGCCAGCACCTTCGACACCTACCGCGGCTGCTGCTTGATCGAGACCGCGCGCCAGCTCGAGCAGGCGGCGAAGGCCGGGCTGGCGCCGGCGCTGTTCGGGCTTCACGAGTACCCCGGCGTCGATCATGGCTTCAGCACCAACGGCAGCAAGCGGCGCGACGCCGCGGCCGGCGCGTTGAAGCGGACGGTGGAGCACTTTCGAAGGTACCTCGGCGGGGCTTCCTGAGGGGCGCCGCGCGTCGACCGGGCCCGCTCAGGCCCGATGCGCAACATCGCCAGCATTGCGACTGGCTCGGGGCCGCTGCCACCTTCCCGGCATGCTCACGGGCATGCAAGCGATCGTCGTCAACCACAGCACCAGCTCATGTTGCAGCGGCGTGCCCAAGCCCTGCTGGCACTGCAGCTGCTTCGGCGGATTCGACGCGAGCGGCTCGCATGGCCGGTGCGCCGAGCCGGGTGAGGCCTGCGTCTAGGCATCGCCGGCCATGGGCTGCGCCTCTTGGCAGCGTGAGGTCGGCACGGATGACGCACCCGGCCCGCCGGCAGGCTTGCGTGGGCTGGAGCCAGGAACTCTGGCTTGCGCTGACGGCGACGACGAGCGTGGAGGGTGGTGGAGGCACCCTGCACCGTCAGCAGCTTCTGCCCGGCTCGCGGGCCGAAATCGATCCGATCGGTACACGCGGTCGCCTGCAGCGGCCGCAGCGTGCGCGCGTCGTCCGAGTCGCCTTCTTCATCGGCCACGTAGATCGAGTCCTGATCCTCGACCATGGCGCCGCGGCGCGTGAGCATCTTCAGGATGCCGCCGACCTTTCTGTGCAGTACCACCTGAACATCCTCGTCGGTCGGTGGGCTGAACCGCCAGTGCACCGCCAGACTTGGGCTGACAACCTCGCCGTCGCGCCGACTCTCAGACCGTCAACGGCAGGTGCCGTTGCAGCACCCGGGCCAGGTCCGCCAGTTCGATCGGCTTGGCCAGGTAGTCGTCCATGCCGGCGTCGATGCAGCGCTCGCGGTCACCGACCACGGCGTTGGCGGTCAGCGCGATGATCGGTATGCGGGTTCGCCTCAGCCGGGTCTCGAGCGCGCGCCAGCGTCGAGTTGCCTGCCAGCCGTCGAGCACCGGCATCTGGCAATCCATCAGCACGATCGCGGGCTCGGCGCGTTCCAGCGCGTGGAGCGCGGATTGGCCGTCAGCGGTCTGTTCGACGCTCAGGCCCAGGTTCTCGAGCATCGTGCGCGCTATCAGCGCATTGACCGGGTTGTCCTCGACCAACAGGACATGCCCTGTCAGGCGCACGTCGTTGTGCGGCAACACGGCGTCGGTGGGTTCGGGTGGCGCATCGGGCAGGCGATGGCAGGGCATCGTGAGGCGGAACGTCGCTCCCTGCCCCAGCACCGACTCGCCCACCACGTCACCACCCATCGCGCGGGCGAGTTCACGCGAGATCGTCAGACCCAGACCGGTGCCAGACTGCGGTTCGCGCTGATCGGACGGCTGGGCCTGCTCGAAGGCGAGGAAGATCTGCTCGATGCGTTCGGCGGCGATGCCGGGCCCGGTGTCGCGCACGACGAAGGTCAATTGCGCGCCGTCCAGATCCACCTCGAGCCCGACTTCGCCCCGGGTCGTGAACTTGACCGCGTTGCCGAGGAGGTTGTGCAGCACCTGCTTGACCCTGGGCGCATCGGCGCGGATCCATGCCGGGAGGGAATCGCCGAACCGCACACCGAAGCGCAGCCCCTTGTCCTCGGCGACTGCCGCCTGCAGTGCGGCGACCTCGCCCACCAGGTCGCGCAGGTTCGCGCGCTGCTCGTCCAGGCTCAGGCGTCCGGATTCGATCCGCGCCAGGTCGAGCAGATCGCCGATGATCGTCTGCAGATGGCGCGCCGACTGCGCCACGATCCCGATCCGCGAGCGCTGCGCGGCGTCTTCGACCTCGCGCTGCAGAAGCTGCGCCATGCCGAGGATGCCGTTCAAGGGCGTGCGCATCTCGTGGCTCACCGTCGCCAGGAAACGGCTCTTGGCCTGGCTCGAATGTTCGGCCAGCACGAGCGCGCGCTGGCGCTGCTCGGCGATCGCCGCGTTCTCGTGCCGCAGGCGTAGCAGCTCGGTCATGCGCTGCGCCAGCGCGCGGGCCTCCAGCAGCAGCAGCGCGAGGAAGATCAGCATGCCGCCTCCGGTGACCAGTGCCTCGGGGGTGGCGCGGTGCCACTGCGCCACGGCATTGGGCAGCAGGACGATGGTGACGAACAGCCCGCTGGCGGCGAAGTCGCTGCCGAGCGAAAAGACCGAGACCGCCGACACTGCGACCAGGCCGGTGAGGATCACCAGCGCGACGCCGGACGGGACCGCGCCGGTGAAGAGCAGTCCCATCGCGCTCCAGCTCGCGCACTCGAGCGCCATCAGCGCCAGGAATCGCAGCCGCCGCTTTGGCGATTCCCCCACCCCGGGTAAGCGGGCGAGGAAGTCGTGGCAATCCCACAGCCGCGCCAGAGAGATCGTCACCCGCGCCAGTACCCAAGACAGAAAAGTGGGACCCGCGAGCAGGGGCCAGAACACGACCCCCACCAGCAGAGAGAACACCATCCCGGCGACCACCGGCTGGATCGTCAGGCGATGCAGCATTGCCACTTGGTCGTGCGCGACGCGAGCGGCGATGTCGCGCCTCAGCTCCTGCGGCAGTGGCGCACGCATGTCTGCCGGCGCGGCCTGAGAGGGTCCGTGGCTCGACATCGGCTGAAGTTCAGTCAGCGCCAGGTTTATGCCGCCGCGCCGGACACGGCAGGCGATCGACCGGCGGAGGTCGGGGTCAGTATCAAGGACAGGAATGTGGTAGCGGTCATCTGCCATGTTGACGGACGCCCGGACTGCATCTCGAGGGTCGAGGCGGCGTTTCGGACTGATTGGCCCCTGCAACGTGAAGTCCGGCACGCATGCGCCCCGCCCGGCCAGCCGAAGGGGGCGAGGTCACTCCGGTAGGGAAGTGAGCGCGGGGTAAGCCTCACGACGGCTGAGAACGGCGGGAGGCTTGACTCAGCTCATTGTTACGCCGTGTGACGTGGATGTGGCCTGTGGCGCCCCGGTGCATCCGTTGCAACACGCCCTCAAAGACTTGGAGCGGGCGTACAGGAATTTCTTCGACCAACGCGCGATGTTCCCGCGCTTCAAACGCAAGGGTCGGGGAGACCGCTTCCGGTACCCGGACGCCAAGCAGTTCGAGATCGATCCGGCCAACAGCCGCATTCAGCTGCCCAGGCTCGGCTGGGTGCGGTACCGCAACAGCCGGGACGTGCTCGGAGCGGCGAAGAACATCACCATCAGCCAAGCAGGTGGAAAGTGGTACGCCAGCACCCAGACTGAGCGCGAGGTCGAACAGCGCATTGCGACGGCAACCACGCCGACGAGACGCCGGTCAAGTTGCTGGCACCGGGCAAGGGCAAGACCAGCAGGGCGTATGTGTGGGTGTACCGCACGACGAACTTCG
>JBBINW010000122.1:0-7705 GCA_037443665.1 Betaproteobacteria bacterium | reverse complement strand
GGCCCCGACCGGTCACGTTCCCGAAATCACCGGTCACGTTCGCCGAAATACGCAGTCAGGCCGACCTGATCGCGTTTGCCCGCTCATTCCTTGCCAATCCTGCCCTGGTGGAGCGCATGCGCGTGAACGCGACGTTGAATGCGCCCGACATGGCAACCTTCTATACGCCAGGCCCCGAAAGCTACACGGACGATCCAGCGCTTTCGTCCTGATTGGCTGAGACTACTCCTCGGCCGCGCTGCGCGGCGCGGGGCTGTTCCAGTGCCCGCCGCGAGCGCCAGCCACCAATGGGTCCTTCCGCATCACGGGTCGCTGGCAGGGTCCGTCTGCGCGTGGGCAACCTGGGGTCAGCAAGTTGCTGCTTCATTGATGACGGATCCAGCGTTCCCGCACCTTTCTGATGAGTCGAGTGCGGATTCCGGCGAAGCTGTGACAAGCTGACTCGGCCAGTCTGTAAGGCGCGCGACCGGGCATGTCTGGATGGCGGGCTCTGGCCGTGACCGCGAGCTTGCCGACCGACTACGAATGCCGGCACCGCTGCGGTCCGGCTATTCCGGCGTACCCGGCTGAAGGTCGGCCATCCCGGGAACCCTCCTGCAGGCAATCACCCACCGTCAGCAAACAGAAAACTTGGTCAGGGCGTTCGCCCGCCTGTGGCAGGAGTTGCTTCCGACCTGCTGCGCTCCTATGAGCTGTGCAACGCAGCGCCCGAAAGCCGCCCTTCAGCGACGAAAGCCAGGCCGAGGAGAGCAAGCCAAGCCGGGCACGTGGGGAGCCTCCCGCCGCTGCAGGGAGTCAATCGGAGACACAAAGGGGTAAACCGGGTGGGCGCGCTGCGGCGCTCGAAATCGGTGTCTCATGGATCGAGGCACCGAGCGGATCAGGGCAAAAGAGATCGTAGGCTGACAGGCCGCGCCCTAACCTTGGCGCGTGGCAGGCAATGGCCCATCGCAATCAGGGTCACCGGAGCCAGGCACGCCATAGTGGCGAGCGCCGGCATACAGTCCGCGCCGTAGCAGCCAACGTTAAAGGGAGTCTTTCCATGCAGTCTCCGCTCGCATCCAAGAAGCTCGTCGTGCTGGTCGTCTCCGCGGCCGCGTTGGCCCTGTCTTGCGGCGCCATGGCCGGCGACAGCATGCTCAAGCTGAGCGGCGACCAGGAAGTGCCGCCCGTGACGAGCATGGCCAGTGGCACCGGGACCATCACGGTCGCCAACGACGGCGCCGTAAGCGGCAGCATTACGACCATGGGGATTGAGGCCACGATGGCGCATATCCACATCGCGTCGAGAAAGGGCGCGAATGGCCCGGTCATCGTGCCGCTGACGCAAACCTCGCCGGGAGTATGGTCGGTGCCGGTAGGCGCCAAGCTCACGCCCGAGCAAGTCAAGGCATACCTCGACGGCTTGCTGTACGTGAACGTGCACTCGGCCGAGCACAAGGCCGGCGAGATTCGCGCCCCGCTGGTGCCCTGATCACGGGTAATGGGCGGCCGCGGCCGATCCAGGTCGCGACGCGAATGTCGGGCGCGTCGCCATGCAGGCACGCTGCAAGGCAGGTCCGCGTCGGTTCGCCTTTCGTGAAGACTCAGCACGACCAAGCTGAGGGCAAGCGTTCTCACGAGTGCGCCAGGCGCGACAGCCACCACCCAGCACGACCTTGTCAGCCTTGAACGGGTTGATCACCGCCGCCGTGGCGACGGACGACGGTGACCACGAGCCGCCGTACCCTTGTCTCGAGGAGGGCCAGGTTCCTATGACCGGAGATTTGATTTGCTGGTCATCTTCTCCAGCGCGTGGCCGGGCAGGACGCAGGCGCTGAGGTCCCCGATGTGATAGGCGTAGTTGACGCCCCATCGCGCGAACTTCGAGCGTTCGGTGGCGAGGTTCATGAGGTTCGCCGAGAGATTGCCGTCGCCCTTGCCCAGGGTCTCGGCCTTGCCGATGTACAGCAGCACGAGCCGGTCGCGCTCGCGCCAGCCGATGCAGTAGATCAAGCCGTCGAAGCGCTTGGCGCCGGCAGTCCAGTCATCGACAAGCTTGGCCGTCGCGGTGAGCACAAGACCTTCCGTCGCGGGCAAGCGCATGAGTACGGGCCGCTGCGATCCCTCGCGACCGATCAAGCGGTGGCGGACCGCGCCGTCTCGATCAAGCGAGAAGAGCGGAACGCTCTGCTTGGCGATGTCGAACCGCTGGCAGAACCGCGCCCAAACCGTGGTGGCATGGACGTGCTCGGCGGTCATGCCAGTTGCCTCAGGTAGTCGTCATCGACGGGCTCGTAGCTGCCGGCGCGCAGCCAGGCCTGGGCGCCGCTGCTCAAAGCGTTGGCATATCCCCAGCGGACCACCGCTCTGCACGAGTCCAGATCGGCGGTGCGCCCTGCGGCGTGGCCGACCTCCTGCAGCGCGTCGTCGTTCTTGCTGACGTGCTCGAGCCAGCGCTCCAGGTGCGGCTTCGCGGCCAACGTGTCTGACTTGCTGCGGTTGCAGGCTGGGTGCGCGTGCACGAAGTTGTGCATCAGGTCCCTGGGGTACAGCGAGAAAGGCACGAAGTGGTCGACATCGGCTTCGCCGACCTTCGCCCCGCAGTAGAAGCAATGGCTGCTCGTGAGCAGGCGAAGCCCGCTGCCGATGACGGCAAGCGTCTGGCGAGAGGTCTCGAAGAGGAAGGACTCGAGGTCGTCATCCTCACCGAGCAGCGGGACGTTGCGCCGATTGCGCTTCACATGCGAAACCCAGTGGGTGCGCGCGAGCTGCTGCACGAGTGGCTGGAAGCGGCGCAGGCAGTACATGACGCCGGGCTGCAGGACGATGGCGCCGGGCTCGCGCCGGTACAAGAACTGGTCGGTCTGGCCCCCGAGGTTCTGAAGGTAGATGATCGGCTGCGCCGAAACAGTCTGCGTGACCTTCGTCAGAAGCGCGTCGAAGCCGGGCGTCGAACGCGCCGCCTGCGCGGAGGCGGCCGTATTGCCACGTCGAAAGTCGAGGATCGCGGAGATCACGGCCGCAGGCGCGCCGTTGTTCTGCGCCAGCACACCGGCCTCAGTGCCTGCTCGGCCGTTGCTGTAAGGCGCCATCTGCTGCCAGTACAGCTCGATGAACTTCGTCGCGATGGCGCGGTTCGCTAGGTGCAGCGCTTCGCCGTCGTCGGCGCCGATCTCGACGGCGAGGTCGGCCAGGGCGATGACCAGGGCAAACTTGTACGTCGCCGTGAAGTCGCCCTCAGCGAAAAGGCGCTGCAGTTTCGCGATGAACGCGAGCTGGGCTTCGGGCGACGGCGCAGGCGTCATCGCTTGCTCCAGTAATCGGCCTTCTCGGGGATGATCCAGCGGATGCCGCCGCGCGGATCGGCGCGGTCGCCGACGTAGCGCGGGATCAGGTGGATGTGCAGGTGCGGCACGGTCTGGCCGGCCGCCGGGCCGTCGTTGATGCCGATGTTGTAGGCCTGCGGCCTGAACTCCTGGTCGACACCCGCTTTGGCTTGGTCCAGCAGTCCGAGGAGATCGGCGCGCTCGTCGGGGGTGAGTTCGAAGAAGGAGCCGACGTGTCGGTGAGGGATGATCAGGGTGTGCCCCGGCGACAGGGGGAAACCGTCCCGGAAGAACAGGCCGTGCGCGCTGCGGCCGATGACTCGCGCCGGCGCGAGTTTGCAGAAGGGGCAGGGCTTGGGCGCGGTCATGCAGTCGGCCCATCGAAGCCGGGTGACAAGATCGCCATCACCGCAGGGATATCAGCTTGAGCCCAGTCGAGATGGCGCATGTCTTCTTGCACGCACCACATGGCCGCCGCGTGAGCATTGAGCTGCGGCTCCGTGTCACTGCATGAGCACCAATAGCAGTCAAGGTGAATACGGCGCCCTTC
Organism: Betaproteobacteria bacterium; assembly: GCA_037443665.1. Classification (GTDB taxonomy): domain Bacteria; phylum Pseudomonadota; class Gammaproteobacteria; order Burkholderiales; family Burkholderiaceae_C; genus Rubrivivax. The sequence continues at coordinate 3,847 of JBBINW010000122.1, read as the reverse complement.
GTGAACCGTGACGTACCTGCCGAGCTGCTTTTCCACCGAGATCTCGAGGCGAAGTTCCTCGTCGATTTCACGCACCAAGGCCTCCTTCGCGGTCTCGCCGGGCTCGACCTTTCCGCCCGGGAACTCCCACTTGCCGCCGGCCGAGCCGCCAGGCAGCCTCTGGGCTGCAAGAATCCGGCCACTTCGCCGGATCACGGCAGCGACGACGTGAAGATCAACGGGAGCAAGAGGCAAGAATGAAGCACTGGTGGGTGAATCAGAACCAGACATATGCGCACGAGGTCGGGGGCGGTTACCTGTGTTCACCGAAGACCAACTCTAACGTTAGCAAGAACCGGTTCTACGACGCCATGACTGAGACGCAAGCCGGTGATGTGGTGTTCTCGTTCTGCGACACCCTGATCAAGGCCGTCGGTGTCGTCACTGGGCCTTGCCAGTCGGCGCCGAAGCCCACTGAGTTCGGGAGCACCAGGGACACTGGAACCACGAGGGGTGGTTCGTGCCTGTCCTATTCACGGAGATCAAGAAGCCGATCAAGCCAAGGGAGCACATGGAGGTCATCGGTCCGACGTTGCCGGACCGGTACTGCCACTGCAAGCAAACGGAAACGGAAACCAGGGCGTGTACCTCGCGCCGGTGCCGGAGGCCATGGCTCTCCTATCAAGGCGGCTGCTGAGACGCTCAGCCGTCGAAACCGAATGACCGTGATCAGTCTGTGGGAGTCATTCGCGTCCGCAGCGCGCGGACTGGATCAGCTCCCTCACCTGGTTGTCGCCCAGGTTGCGGTACAGGCCGCTCTTCTCGTTGAGCCGGTGCGCCTCGTCGACGATCAGGGTGTCGTAGGTGTCGGCCTTGTCGCTCACGAAGGCGCCTGAGCCGCTGAACAGGTTGCTGATGCGGGTCTTGGTGAAGGTGCCGGCCAGCCTGGCTTCGTAGACTGCGTGCGGCGCCACGCTCTTCGACACGTAGCGCGCGTTGCGCCCGCGCCCGATCAACGCACCGAGCAGGTTGATCGCGACGACCGACTTGCCGGTGCCCGGCCCGCCCTGCACGATCACGACCTGCTTGCGCCTCGCGGCCTGCGCATCGACCTGCAGGATGGTCTCGTGCACCACTTTCTGGTCATCGATCAGCACGAACTCGGGCTTGCCCTGCAGCAGTCCGGCCACGCTGTCGATCAGCATCTTCGATGGTCGGATGCGGCCGTTCTCGATCGCGTAAAGCGCCCCCTTGCGGTCGCCGTGGCGCACATGTTTGCGGATGAAGGCCTGCAGCTTGGCGCGCTCGCGCGCCAGGAACAGCGGCGCCCGCGCCAGGTGCTCGCGGTAGTGCGGGTGGTCGATCTCGCCGTCGCGCGGATGGTTGTGCAGGTAGGCGCAGGGTTGCAGCGCCATGCCGCCTTCCTGAACGGCGGCATTGAAGTCTTCCAGGCAGGCGACGTAGGAGACCATGCCTGGTACGACGGATGCGGCCCTTCGAGTTCGCCCGCGCCGCCGCCGCGGCGCGCCCACACGATGGGGTCCTTATCGCTGCGGCACGACTCCAACCATTGCTTGAGCTCGATGATGATGACCTTGCTGCCCTCGTCTGCGTCCTCGCCTGCAATCACGAAGTCGATGCGCTTGGCGCTCTGCGGTAGCTGGTACTCGAGGCCACCCCGGCGTCCTCGGGGATCTCCTCGTCGCCCAGCACCTTGGCCATCTCAAGCAGCGAGCACTTCCAGGCCCGCACTTCTACCGAGCCCACGCCGTGCCCGGTGGCGCTGCGGTAGTGGCGGGTGACGACGTCCTCGATGTCGTCGCGCAGCGCGTGGTGCAGGAACTGCCGCTTGCTCGCCTGGTAGATGACCATCTGCGCTACGCCGATCGTGCCGTGCTCAGAGCTCGTCGTACTTCTGGCTGCTGCCGCGCGCCCGGTCGACCGGGTACTTCTGCGCGTTGATCTTCAGCTTGGCCTTCGCGGCTGCGACGGGGTCGATGCCCAAAGCGCCGGCCAGCTGGATCAGATACAGCAGTACGTCAGCCACCTCGGCGCCCACCGCGTCGCGTTTCTCGGGCGGGAGCGTTCGGCTCTGTTCCTCGGTCATCCACTGGAAATGCTCCAGCAACTCCCCCGCTTCTACGACCAGTGCCGACGCCAGGTTCTTGGGGGAATGGAACTGCTTCCAATCGCGATCCTGGGCGAAGCGGTCCAACTGCCGTGCAAGGTGCTCTAGGGAATCGGTCATGGTGGTCCCATGCTGAGGTCCGCGTCGAGTGCCGCGGCTGGCGCGCAGGATAAGCCGGCCCGGCGCCACGCCGGCGGGCGGCGCACCGAACTTGTGCAAACCCACTTTCGCAGCAACCGGCCACATTAAGGAGTGTTGACCCACTGAGCTACGCCGGACATTCACCGAGCAGATGCAGCACAACCTCGCGCCGATGCGGCCGCAGGCGGTGCTCCCAGAGGTAGATGCCTTGCCAGTTCCCGAGCACCGGGCGCCCGCGGCTGACCGGCACCGACAACTGCACCACCGTCACTGCGGCGCGCACATGGGCCGGCATGTCGTCCGGGCCCTCGTCGCAGTGCCGGAACGGCGGGTCGCCGTCCGGCACGAACCGGCTGAAGAAGCGTTCGAGATCGGCCCGCACGTCGGGGTCGGCGTTCTTCTGGGATCAGCAGGCTGGCCGACGTGTGACGCAGGAACTGGGTCAGCAGACCGTCGCCGATGCCGGTGTCAGCGACCCATGCGGCAATGTCTGATGTGATCTCGACAAGCCCGCGGCCAGGGGTGTCGATGGCGAGAGTCGATGCAGTCTGGCGGAGCATCCGATCAGGATAGTGCGTGCCGTTCGGCCGATCGCGGATCGACGGGGCGACGGTTGGGAGCACGCTCACGACATTGCTCTCGTAGCACGTTTGCTATACATTCTGCGCATGCGCTCCGCCACCTTTCCTCCCATTCGCGTCGAACCCGAAGTCAGGGCTGAAGTCGAGGCCGTCCTGCGCGAGGGTGAATCGCTGACCCAGTTCATCGAGGAGGCGGTCGTCGCGGCTGCGGCCTGGCGTCGCGTGCAGGCCGAGTTCGTCACCCGTGGCGAGGCGGCGATCGAGCGGTGGAAGCGAGAAGGTGGCGGGCACACGGTCGATGAGGTCATGGCCGACCTGCAGACGCGCCTGGATGACGCCAAGCGGCAGGCCGCTCAACGCTCGGGCCAGTGACGAAGAAGTACAAGGTCACGCTGCTGCAAGAAGCGGTGGCCGACCTGCGGCGCCTGGAGGACTTCGCCATCGAGCGCGAGCTCGCGAGCGAGGCTCCGGACTGGAGCACTCCACAACGGGCGCTGGATGCCATCCGCGAGGGAATGCGCCTGCTGGCCTGGTCGCCCTACTCCTGTCGTCGGGCGGAGCTGGGCAACGGTCGCTCCCGCGAATTGATCGTCCCATTCGGTGGCGCCGGCTACGTCGTTCTGTTCGAGATCGTCGACGACCTTGTCGTCGTGGGCGCGCTTCGGCACCAGCGTGAAGAAGACTACCGGCACTGAAGCACAGCAGTGCCAGCGCATCGTTGCCGCGCGTGCCTCCAACCGCGAGGACGACGAAAGGATGGAGGAAATCTGCGCCCCCGATCTTGTCGACGTTTACTCCACCAGCGAACCGATGAACGGCGTGCTTCCTGGCAACTAACTGCAAAAATGAGTGGTTGAATGGAGATCGCCAAAAACACGGACCGGAGTTAATCTGGCAGTAAGAGATTTACTCCACGTCGCCCGTTTTCAGCGTCGGCGTGGCCTGCGGCTGATCTTTCGATTCCGCCCCAGGCCACCATACAAATCAATGGGTTAGCATCGTCAGGTGCTGACCCGTT
>JBBINW010000121.1:0-7776 GCA_037443665.1 Betaproteobacteria bacterium | reverse complement strand
TCGCCCACGGCGCGCTCTACATGATGGGCGCGATGCTGGCGTGGATCGGGGCCGAGTACTTCGGCCTGGGCTACTGGCCGATGCTGGTGCTGGCGCCGCTGCTGGTCGGCGCCTTCGGCATGGCGTTCGAGCGCCTGATGCTGCGCCGGCTCTACGGCATCGACCACCTGTATGGCCTGCTGCTGACCTTCGGGGCCACGCTGGCCATCGAGGGGCTGTTCCGCTCGTTCTTCGGCGCCTCGGGCCAGCCCTACCCGGTGCCCGAACTGCTGCAGGGGTCGACCAACCTGGGGTTCATGGTCCTGCCCATCTACCGCGCCTGGGTGGTGCTGGTGTCGGTCGTGGTGTGCGTGGCCACGTGGTTCGTGATCGAGCGCACCTCGTTGGGGGCGCGCCTGCGCGCCGGCACGGAAAACGCCCGGCTGACGCAGGCCTTCGGCATCAACGTGCCGCTGATGATCACGCTCACGTACGGCTTCGGCGTCGCGCTGGCGGCGCTGGCCGGGGTGCTCGCCGCGCCGGTGCTGCAGGTGCAGCCGCGCATGGGCAGCGACCTGATCATCGTCGTGTTTGCCGTCGTCGTGATCGGCGGCATGGGGTCGATCGCCGGCTCCGCCCTCACCGGACTGATGCTCGGCGTGGTCGAGGGGCTTACCCGGGTCTTTTACCCCCAGGGCTCGGCCACCGTGGTGTTCGTGGTGATGGCCGTGGTGCTGCTGCTGCGTCCCTCGGGCCTGTTCGGGCGCGAGACATGAGCGCCCGCATCGCGCCGCTGGGGCTGCTGGCCATGGTCGCACTGGCCATCGTGCTGCCGCTGGTAGGCGCCTACCCGGTGTTCCTGATGGACGTGCTGTGCTTCGCGCTGTTTGCCGCGGCTTTCAACCTGCTGCTGGGCTATGCCGGCCTGCTGTCGTTCGGCCACGCGGCGTTCTTCGGGGGCGCGGCCTATGCCTGCGGCCAGGCGCTGCGCGTCTGGGGCTGGCCGACCGAGGCCGGCGTGCTGTTCGGCACCGGCGTCGCGGCGGCGCTGGGCGCGGTCATGGGTGCGCTGGCGATCCGGCGCAGCGGCATCTATTTCGCGATGATCACGCTCGCGCTGGCGCAGATGCTGTACTTTGTCTTCCTGCAGGCGCCCTTCACGCACGGCGAGGACGGACTGCAGGAAATACCGCGCGGACGCCTGCTGGGCCTGCTGCCGCTGGACAACGACCTGAGCCTGTACTACGTCGTTCTCGCGGTCGTCGTTGGCGCGCTGCTGGCAATCGGCCGCATCGTCGGGTCGCCGTTCGGCCAGGTGCTGCTGGCGATCCGTGACAACGAGGCGCGCGCCGTGTCGCTGGGGTACGCCAGCAACCGGGTGAAGCTGCTGGCGTTCATACTGTCGGCGGCGCTGGCCGGGCTGGCCGGGGCAATCAAGACGGTGGTGCTGGGGTTCGCCTCGCTCACCGACGCGCACTGGACGATGTCGGGCCTGGTGATACTCATGGTTCTGGTCGGTGGTGTCGGCACGCAGCTCGGCCCTGTCGTCGGGGCGCTGATTATCATCGGGCTCGAGCACAAGATCGGGGAGATCGGCGCCTTCCTGGCGAAGATCACCGGCATTTCGTGGTTTTCCGGGCTGGGCGAGGCGGTTACGATGGTCACGGGCCTGATTTTCATCGTTTGCGTGCTGGCATTTCGCCGCGGCTTGATCGGCGAGCTGATGGAGGCCTGGCGCCGGCGGCGCAGCCCGTCGTTCTGACGTGGCGTTTGGTATCGACCGACCCCGATGCGGGACCGCCCGCGAGCCGGTTGGTAAGTGGCCGCTTAATCGGAGACGCTTATGTCGTATGGCGGTTCAGATATGCCCCCGACGCACTTCGCCATCACCACGGTGAACGTGCCCGACCGCCTCGATCTGCGTGACATGGACGATCGCAACCAGGCCGAGGAAGACACGCGCCAGCGCAGTTTCGACGGCGCCGTCTTTCGTGCGTGGGCGCCACGTCTTTTACTGATCGGCGTCCTGGCATTGATCGCCTTTGCCATCTTCGAGGGCGTCGATACCTGGCGCACGGCGCTGTCGGCGCCGCAGCTCTCGCAGCGGCTGAGCAATGCTTTGGGCGTGCCCGTCATCGTGGGGAGCTCGCAGTTCACGACATCGCCGGCGCCGCAGCTGGTGCTGGGCAAGGTCAGTTTCGGTCAGGACCTCGTCCTGGACGAAATTGCCGTGGGTGTCAGCTACAAGCAGCTGGGGCAGGTGTTGCAGGGGCGCGGCTGGAGCTGGGGCGAAGCCGTCATCAACACGCACCCGCTCACGCTGGAACAGTGTCACACCCTGATCGGCATGTTGCCCAAGTCGGCGGCGGCCTTCCCCAAGACGCTGTCGACCGTGCGCTTTCCCCGGCTCGAGGTCGCCGACGAGCCGTGGCTCGCCGGTCCGTGGGAAGTGACCGTGAGCCGGCGCGCGGGCGCCAGCATGAATACTGCCGTCGCCGTCATCCGCAAGGACAAGGGCAGCCTTCAGCTGGACCTTGCTGCCGCGGACGACCCGGCCGCAGTCGCCTTTCAGCTCGAGGCACATGAGTGGCAGCTGCCGTTCGGACCGGGCTTCCCGCTGGAAGAAGTCGTCGGCAGCGGCGAGGTGAGCGCGAACCGCGTGAACCTGGCGCAATTCTCGGTGGGCGGCAACTTTGGCGCCATCAAGGGCCAGATTACCGGTGTGCGCGACGGCGCCTGGACTTTTTCCGGCAGCACCGAATCCGACAGCGTCGACCTTGCCGCCCTGATCCGCAGCATCGCGCTGCCGCCAAACCCCGACGATGCGGCGGCCGATGCGCCGACCGTGATCCAGGGAACGGCGGCCTTTTCGGGCCGCTTCGACGGCCGCGGCAAGACGATCGACGAGGCAATCTCGGCTATTCGCCTGGAGGGGCCGGTGCATGTTCGCAACCCGGTGCTCACTGGCATCAACCTGGGATATGCAGCGACGCGACCCACAGTCGCCGGTGTTACGAGCGGCGGTTCGACCCGATTTACCGCGCTCGATGCCGTCATATTGACCGGCCCGAGCCAGACCGTCTTTCGCGAGATCCGCGCCCATGCGGGCGCGCTGGCGGCCTATGGCGAGGTGAACCTGCGACTGGACCATAGCCTGGCGGGACACCTGCATGTCGATCTAGGCGAAACGCGCGTACTGGCGCCGATCCGCGTGGCCGTTCGCGGTACGGTACTGAAACCGGAATTCGGCCGCTAGGATCCGTTTTACCCGGACAAGGCCGCCCCGCCGGCGCCGGCGAATGCCGGCCATGGCGCGAGCGCTACCGGCGCATTGGCAATGGCATGTTTCACGTGAAACACCGCCCGGCACCAGCCGATCGCCCAAAGTTACAAACATCGGCGGCCTAGCCATTGTGGCAGTGCACGGTTTCACGTGAAACACCGCCACCCGGATGGCGCCGACATCCGACCCGGCCCGTATACTTGGTTGTTGGCGGAAGCTGCCTGAATCCGGGCGCCGCCATCAGCCCGCCGGGCTTCCGCCGGGCGCCGGCAGTGCCAGCAGTGCCTGCCTCATCTTTAGGCACCTCTCTCGGAAAATTGCCTTTTTATGCAGTTTCCTCGTCATTTTGACGTCCTAGTGATCGGTGGCGGACATGCCGGCACCGAAGCGAGCCTGGCCGCGGCCCGCATGGGCGCGACCACGCTGCTGCTCACGCAGAACATTGAAACCCTGGGCCAGATGTCCTGCAATCCGTCCATTGGCGGAATCGGCAAGGGACACCTGGTGAAGGAAATCGATGCCCTGGGCGGTGCGATGGCCCGGGCGACCGACGAGGCCGGAATCCAGTTTCGCATCCTCAACCGCTCGAAAGGGCCGGCGGTCCAGGCGACGCGCGCGCAGGCCGATCGTGCGCTGTACCGCGCGTCGATCCGGCGACGGCTGGAAAACCAGCCCGGTCTGTGGATCTTCCAGCAGGCCGCCGACGACCTCATCCTGGAGGGCAATCGCGTTGCCGGTGCGGTGACCCAGTCCGGCATCCGTTTTTCGGCCACGACGGTGGTGCTGACGGCCGGCACTTTCCTCAACGGCCGGATCCACGTCGGCCTGCAGAATCACGCCGGCGGTCGCGCCGGCGATCCGCCCGCGCTGTCGCTGGCCGCGCGGCTGAAGGAGCTGGCGTTGCCCCAGGGCCGGCTCAAGACCGGGACACCACCGCGCCTGGACTGCCGCAGCATCGATTTCTCGGTCCTCGAGGAACAGGCGGGCGATTCGGCGCCGGTGCCGGTGTTCTCGTTCCTGGGCTGCGCCGACGAACACCCGGAACAGCGTCCATGCTGGGTCACGCATACGAACGAACGAACGCACGCCATCATCCGCGCCAATCTCGATCGCTCGCCGATGTATACCGGTGTCATCGAGGGCATCGGACCGCGGTACTGTCCATCGGTGGAGGACAAGATCCATCGCTTTGCGGGGAAGACCTCGCACCAGATCTTTCTGGAGCCCGAGGGCCTGACATCCAATGAGATCTACCCCAACGGCATCAGTACCAGCCTGCCCTTCGATGTCCAGGTCGATCTGGTCCGCTCGATCCGCGGTCTCGAACAGGCGCACATCGTCCGTCCCGGCTATGCCATCGAGTATGACTTCTACGACCCGCGCGCGTTGACGCCGGCACTTGAAACCCGCTCGATCGCCAATCTATTTTTTGCCGGGCAGATCAACGGCTCCACCGGTTACGAGGAAGCCGCCGCACAGGGGCTGCTGGCGGGCATCAACGCTGCGCGCCGCGCCCAGGAGCGCGAAACCTGGAGCCCCCGCCGCGACGAGGCCTACCTGGGCGTTCTCGTCGACGACCTGACGACCGGCGGGGTAAACGAACCCTACCGCATGTTCACCAGCCGGGCCGAGTACCGCCTGAGCCTGCGGGAAGACAATGCCGACCGGCGGCTGACGGCACTGGGCCGCGAGCTGGGCTGCGTCGATGACGAGCGCTGGTCGGTGTTCTGCACCAAGCGTGATCGGGTTGAACGCGAGCTTGAACGACTGAAAAGTACGTGGGTGAATCCTCGCATCCTTGAAAAAGCCCAATCCACGGTCGTCTTCGGGAAACCATTGGAACGGGAACACACACTCTACGACCTTCTCAAGCGACCCGACGTGCGGCTGGCCGACATCACGCGGCTGCGCCTGGAAGACGGCAGCTGGCTCGACGCACCCGACCCGGCAAGCCTGGATGCCGCGGTCGTCCAGCAGCTGGAAATCGCCGCCAAGTACGAGGGCTATATCGTCCGCCAGCAGGCGGACATCGACCGCCAGGAAAGCCACGAGACCACCCGCATTCCGGCGGCCTTCGACTACGCGACGGTGCGCGGGCTGTCGATCGAGGTACGGCAGAAGCTGCAGGCGCAGCGCCCGCAGACGCTCGGCCAGGCGGCGCGCATCTCCGGCGTCACGCCCGCCGCCGTGTCGCTGCTGATGGTCTTTCTCAAGCGCTGGCATCACCAACATGGCAGCGACGCCGCACCGGCGGCAGCGCCCGACGGCGACGACGCTCCGGCAAGCGACGGCGATGGCCCGCAGCGGCGCGTCGCCTGAGGCGGCAGGCGCGGCCCCGGACGGCCACGCGATCTCGCCGACGGTGCTCGCGGAGCTGGCGAGCGACCTCGGCCTGGAACTGTCGCCCGGCCAGTGCGCCACGCTGGTGGCCTACGCGCAGCTGCTGCGCCGCTGGAACCGCGTCCACAACCTGACCGCGATCGCCAGCAACGCGGACCTGCTGACGCATCACCTGCTCGATTGCCTGGCCGTCGTGCACCCGATCGAACGCGCGCTGGCGCTGTACGGCGCGCACCGCCCGGATGGCCCGCTGCATTTCCTTGATGCCGGTTCGGGCGGGGGCCTGCCGGGCATCGTGCTGGCCGTGGCGCGGCCGCGCTGGCACGGGATGCTGGTCGATGCCGTGCAGAAGAAGTGCGCCTTCCTGCAGCAGGCCAAGGTCGAGCTCGGCCTGGCCAACATCGACGTGCGCCATGCGCGCCTGGAAGCCTGCGACGGCGGCCGCTATGACCTGGTCGTCGCGCGCGCGTTCGCGTCGCTGCACGACTTCGTCGTGCTGACGCGGCCACTGCTGCGCCCCGGGGGCCTCTGGGCGGCGATGAAGGGCCGCCATCCGGGCGCCGAACTGGCGCAACTGCCCGACGATGTCGAGGTGCTCCAGACCAGTACACTGCGCGTCCCGCAGTTGCCCGAGCAGCGGCACCTGGTCGTGCTGCGGCCCCGGGCGGCGGCGTCCGGGCCCGGCGCACCGTCCCGGTAGAACGGCACCAACCCGCAACCGAGAACGGCGTGGCTCAGATCTTCTGCATCGCAAATCAGAAAGGCGGCGTGGGCAAGACCACCACCGCCGTCAACCTGGCTGCCGGCCTGGCGCTGCATCGGCAGCGCGTACTGCTGATCGACCTGGATCCCCAGGGCAACGCCACGATGGGCAGCGGCGTGGACAAGCGCAGCCTTCCCAATACGGTCTACCAGGTGCTGGTAGGCATCGCCGACATCAAGAGCGCCGTGGTCCCGGCACCGGGCAGCGGCTACCAGGTGCTGGGTGCCAACCGCGAGCTGGCCGGCGCCGAGATCGAGCTGGTGGAGATCGCCCAGCGCGAGACGCGGCTGCGCAGCGCACTGGCCGAGATCGACGCCGACTACGACTTCATCCTCATCGACTGCCCGCCCTCGCTGTCGCTGCTCACGCTCAACGGCCTGTGCGCCGCCCACGGGGTGATCATCCCGATGCAATGCGAATACTTCGCGCTCGAGGGCCTCACCGACCTCGTCAACACGATCAAGCGCGTGCATGCCAACCTCAATCCCAAGCTCAAGCTCATCGGCCTGCTGCGGGTCATGTTCGACCCGCGGATGACGCTGCAGCAGCAGGTGTCCGACCAGCTCGAGTCGCACTTCGGCGACAAGGTCTTCAAGACCATCATTCCACGCAACGTGCGCCTGGCCGAGGCACCCAGCTACGGCACGCCCGGTGTCGTCTACGACCGCAGCGCCCGCGGGGCGGTGGCCTACGTTGCCTTCGGTGCCGAAATGGTCGAACGCGTCAGGAGCCTCACATGAAGAAGACCAAGGGACTCGGGCGCGGACTCGACGCGCTGCTGGGCGACGAACGCCTGGACACTGCTGCCGCCGCACCGCAGAGCCTGGATGTGGCGCAGCTGCGCGCCGGCCGCTACCAGCCGCGCACGCACATGGAGCCCGAGGCGCTGGCCGAGCTGGCCGAATCCATCCGCCGCCAGGGCGTGATCCAGCCGATCCTGGTGCGCCCGATTGGCGACCAGCAGTACGAGATCATCGCCGGCGAGCGGCGCTTCCGCGCCGCGCAGATGGCTGGCCTGGGCGAGGTTCCGGTGGTGATCCGCGACGTGCCCGACGAGGCCGCGCTGGCCATGGCGCTGATCGAGAACATCCAGCGCGAGGACCTCAATCCGCTGGAGGAGGCCCATGGCGTGCAGCGCCTGGTGGCCGAATTCTCGTTCACCCACGAGCAGGCGGCCCAGGCGATCGGGCGCTCGCGCAGCGCCACCACCAACCTGCTGCGCCTGCTGCAGCTGGCGGTCCCGGTCCAGGAACTGCTCATGCGCGGGGCCCTCGACATGGGCCATGCGCGCGCGCTGCTCGCGCTGCCGGCGGTGGACCAGATCCGGCTGGGGCAGCAGATCGCCGCCCAGGGCCAGTCCGTGCGCCAGGCCGAGGCACTGGTCGCGCGCGCCGCGCGCCCCGCGCCGGCC
>JBBINW010000120.1:0-8294 GCA_037443665.1 Betaproteobacteria bacterium | reverse complement strand
ACGCGCATGACATTCACCTCCAGCTTAACTGGAGTGCGAATTGCCATATAAGTTCCGTTATTTATGGCGCATTACACTAGGTCTACGCCGAGGTGGACCCGAAGCTGCGCGACGACCCGACCTTCCCCAACCTCGCCGATCGCGCGCGGGTGACGATCTCGGCGCCGACCGCGATCCTCGAGTTCGACACCCGGGACAACATATTCACGCCCACGCGCGGCGTCTACGCCGAGACCTCCTGGCTTGCGTCGCGCGCGGCGCTGGGCGCGAACGTGGACTTCGAGCGCTTCCAGCAGGTACTGATCGGCTGGAAGCCCCTGGCGCGCGGCGTGACGCTGGGCGCGCGCGGGAACTATGCGTGGTCATCGGAAGGCACGCCGTTCTTCCTGCGGCCGTTCGTGCAGCTGCGCGGCGTGCCGGCGATGCACTTACAGGGCGACCAGATGGCGTCGCTGGAGGCGGAGGCGCGCTGGCAGTTCCGCGGCCGCTGGAGCCTCGTCGCGTTCGGCGGTGCGGGCACGACGCGCAGCACGATCGGCGGCGGCAGCGCGTCGCAGAACGTCGGCAGCGGCGGCGCCGGCTTCCGCTACGAGGTGGCGCGCAAGTTCGGCATGAACGTGGGCATCGACGTCGCTCACGGCCCGGGCACGACGGCGCTGTACTTGGTAATCGGCAATGCGTAGTTCCGGCCCTGAACCGGCCGCCGCCGACGGCCGCGCCGGGCCGCACTCAGTGCCTCGACCGACGGTTGTGGTGACGCAATCGCCGCCCCAGCGTCACGTTAGAAGTGCGTTCGAACGGGCCCATCCCCCGATGAAGCTGGCCGCGTGCTGCTGCACCAGGCGATACAGCGTGGTCTGCTCGGGGCGGTGACGCTCGCGGTGAACCGGGGCGCCGTCCGGCGCCCGCTGGGGCCGCCGGCGAATGGCTTGCGCGAAGGGCTCCCGAAGTGGTATGACCGCACGGTGTCAAGCCCCGCGCCGCCTCGCAATCGCTCATAGTGCCGCCTACCAGTGTGTGCCCGCTGCTGCGGGGCCTCCATCGGGGGGCCGTGGCACGGATCCGACTGCCCGCTTCGGGGCGACGAGTTCACGGCACTTTATGTAGCTGATGGGTTGGCACTACCAGTTCGGGACGTGCGGAAGCGGTCGCCGGCACCGCCAACCGCGACTCGAGTGGCCTACGACTGCTGCACCTTGGACAGAGGCCATTCGTGGCCGCGCCACTGGCCGGGCCCAACGGCCGCTTGGTGCCAGTCAGCGTGAGTACGGCAGCCAGCGGCCACCGGCCGCATCCGCTGCAGAGTTACCTCTCACGATCTGGAAGTCGGCTAGAGCCTGAAGCTCACCGACAGGACGCTCGTCCAGCGCTACGGCACGTCGAGGCAGTGCACCACGCGATTCTTGCCCGCGCGCTTGGCCGCGTACATCGCGTTGTCGGCGAGCCGCAGCAGTTGCAGGGCCTGCGTCGCGTCGTGCGGTGCGAGCGCGTAGCCGATGCTGGCTGACACCGACTGCGCTGGCGGGCATGTCTCAGCGCAGGCGCGTACCGCCTCGAGCAGATGCGCCGCCAGCCTGTGCGCGCCAGTTACGTCGTGCACGCAGGCCAACACCAGGAACTCATCGCCACCGAAGCGTCCTACCGCGTCGTCGGCTCGTACGGCAGCCTGCAGCGCACGGGCCAGGGCCACCAAAAGCGCGTCGCCAGCAGCGTGACCGGCCGCGTCGTTGAGTGCCTTGAAGCCGTCGAGGTCGATGAAGTAGAGCGCGACCGGGCGGTCCGCGCATCGAGCGGCTGCGGCGTCAAGTCGCTCCATCATCGTGCGGCGGCTCAAGGCGTCGGTGAGGTCGTCGCGCTCGACGCTGCGCGCCAAGCGCTGCTGCGTCTCGGTCAGGTCGTGAACGTCGATCGTCACCGTGTAGGCGCCGACCACCGAGCCGTCGTCGCTAAAGTCAGGCACATAGCTGGTGCGCATCCAGCGCGTGCCCTGCGGCAGGTTCTGAACGAGGCGCGTGTACTGCACTGACTCACCGGCCAGCGCGCGGTCGAAATAGGGCTTGTGCTCGGTCCAGCGCGCCGCGCCGCGCACCTCGCCGATCGGGCGCCCGACCAACTCGGCCGCGCTCGTCCGCACCGCCTGCTGGTAGGCCAGGTTGACGAAGCGGATGCTGTACTCGCGATCGACGTACGTGAGCGGGTAGGGGATATGTTCCGTGAATCGGTCCAGGCGCTGGCGCGCGGCCCGCAGCTCTTCGCGCTCGACCACATCGCGGTGTATGTCGAAGGCGATGGTGTAGACCGCCTCCACCGCGCCAGCCTCGTCACGGTCCGGGAACACCTGCACACGCGACCAGCGCGCGCTCGCTGCATGGTGCGTGAGGCGCCGCTCGTAACTCACGGTCTGGCCAGCGAAGGCGGCGCCAAAGGCCTCGCGCGCCGCGGCCCACGCTTCGGGACCGTAAAGCTCCGCCAACGTGCATCCGAGGAGTTGCTCGCTGGGCCGGCCCGCCCAGCGCGAGTACGGGGCGTTGCAGAAACGCAGGCGTGCCTGGTGGCCGTCAAGCGCCCAGCGCCCGATCGGCAGGTCGATCGCGTCAACGAGGCGCTCCGCTCGGTTGGCGGAGAGAGCGCGCAGCGGGGTGTCGTCGGGATTCATCGCGGCAGGTGACGACAGGACAGCCATGTTGGCAGCAGCGCCACGGTGCGTGACCCGCCCTGTTGGGGCGATTCTTGCACCGGATTGTGCGCGGTGCACCATCGCCGGCCAGGCTTGCGCCACGGTGTCGCCCGGGTCGCTGATGCAGTCGAGGGACTGTTGCTTCAAATTCGGCAGTGCCATTTCGCGGACCTCGCCGACAACTGACCTTGGCCAGCCCTGACCGGCGGATCGGACGTCAGCCTCCTGGCGTGCCCTTGTACTCACACTACCGGCCAGAGGACGAAACCGCTCGCGCGGTAGGCGCCGGCGAAGTGCGGTGGTGATTCGCTGCACCCCAGGTTCTGCGATGTTGACGAGCGAGGCAATCCGCCTCGTTCATCGACTGAAGCTGAACCATGGAGGCAACCACCCGTCCAGGCACGCTGCTGCGCCGGCGCATGCTCGAGGACATGCGCATGCGCAAGATGGCCGAGCACACGCAGGAAGGCTACGTCCGCGCCGTTCGCAAGCGCGCCGCCCTCCTCGGCCGCTCGCCGGACACCGCCACCGTTGAAGAGCTGAGGTTGTTCCAGCTTCACCTGGTGGATGCCGGCGCCGGTCCGGTGACGATCAAGGCCACCATCACCGGGCTGAAGTTCTTCTTCGACATCACCCTGGGCAAGTCTGAGCTGATGGCCAAGATGCAGCCGGAGCGGGTGCCGCGCACGCTGCCGGTGGTCCTCAGCCGCGAAGAGGCCGCGCGGCTGATCGCCGCTGCTCCGAACCTCAAGCACCAGGCCGCTCTGTCGGTGGCCTATGGCGCGGGCCTGCGCGCCAGCGAGGTCATCGGCCTGAAGGTCACCGACGTGGACAGCCAGCGCATGACGCTTCGCGTCGAACAGGGCAAGGGTCGCAAGGATCGCTACGCCATGCTCAGCCCGGTGCTGCTGGAGCGGCTGCGGGCCTGGTGGCGGCTGGGGCAGGCGCAAGGCAAGATCCTGCCCGGCGGCTGGCTCTTCCCGGGATTGGACCCGATGGATCCACTGACCTCGCGGCAGCTCAACCGCGCCGTGCACAGCGCAGCCGACGCGGCCAAGATCGACAAGCGCGTGTCAACCCACACGCCGCGCCACTATTCCGCGTGCAGGAATATTCCGAGCGAGTTGGGATGTGCGCAAGGTGCCAGCGGCAAGCGCGACATCTTGAGGCTCGTGCGATCGGCATATCCGTGGTCCCAGAGCGACTTGAGGAATGCGAGCAGCTGGTCGTCGGGCTTGAATCTGCCCCTGCGGCCCTCTCGGGGGCTCGACCCTTTCGAGCGCTGCCTGCTTGATCTCGAGATTGGCGTCGAGATAGATCTGCGTCATCTCGATCGATTCGTGCCCCAGCAACAAGGCAATGACAGCGGGCTCCACCCCGGCCTGAAGCAGTTCCATCGCCGTGGTGCCTCGCGGGCATGTAGGCACCCGACTGCGCCGGGGCTGCTCGCACTCACCCGAGCACAACCCGCTATCGGTCAAGACACTTGCCTTGTCGCTC
Organism: Betaproteobacteria bacterium; assembly: GCA_037443665.1. Lineage (GTDB taxonomy): Bacteria > Pseudomonadota > Gammaproteobacteria > Burkholderiales > Burkholderiaceae_C > Rubrivivax. The sequence continues at coordinate 4,117 of JBBINW010000120.1, read as the reverse complement.
GAGCCCGAGCAATGGCAAACCGTCACGTGGCGCGAGGGCACCAATGCTCATCTGCACTCGCGCTTTGCGCGAATACGCGTGCGAGCAGCGCACCGCGACAACTTGCGCGATGAACTTCGCCCACCTGAGTGGCTGCTCATCGAGTGGCCTGAAGGCGGCGCCGAGCCGCTCAAATATCGGCTGTCAACGCTGCCCGAAGAACTGACGCTTCAGCGCATGGTGTTTGAAACAAAAATGCGCCAGCGTATCGAGCGCGACTACCAGGACCTCAAGCAGGACCTGGGCTTGGGCCACTACGAAGGCCGAGGCTGGCGGGGTTTTCACCATCACGCCAGCCTGAGCATCGCGGCCTATGGCTTCCTGGTAGCTCAGCGACTCCAACACCCCGACGAGACCAGGGGTAGAAAATACTCCGCACAACTCCAAGAACCTGCCCTGCCCACGCATTACCGACCTCGGGGAAGTCCTCCGGGCGCAGCGCCACGTCCCATCCTCCATCACCAGCTTGCAGATCCGCATCGGCGCGCTTCTGGCCCTCACCCTTCCTCGCTGCCCGTGCTGCTGCGACCCTTGGGAGAGGCAAAATAGATAACATAGTAAGACTAGCGCGCCGGTGATCGGATAGGCAGCTGCAACTGGTGGCAGACTCGCCGCCGTGGCCAGAAAGAACAAGCAGGCTTTGCCCAACCGGCTGCAATCGGATATCGTCTCGAGCGCCAGAACCGGACCGGGGCCGAGCTTCCCGGGCAAACGCACGGAGGCGTGGGATGAGGGGGCAAGCTTCACGAAGCTTTGGGCTGTGGCTGTGTGCAGGCCTCCTGGCCTCGCTCGCGCAGACGGCGGTCGCCGATGCGACGATCGACGAGAAGATCAGCTTCGACCTTGGCTTTATGAAGGCCGACAGCATCGCCAAGGAGCAGTACGCCACCGGCAAGAAGCACCGCAGCGCGGAGCTGCAGTGCAGCGGCTTCATGTCGCTGTTCTGCCCCAAGGGGGCGAGCGGCGAGATCGTCCGGCTCGACAAGAACGTCATGTACGAGCTGCAACCCGACAAGAAGACCTACCGCGAGGAGGCGTTCCCGACCGAGGCGCAGCGGCGCGAGATGCGGCAGCGCATGGAAGCGACGATGGAGAAGGCCAAGCAGTGCGCGGCACAGCGGCCGCAGGCGCAGAAGCCCGCCGTCGACACCTCGAAGTGCGACCTGTCCCCGCCGGTCTTCGACGTCAGGAACCTGGGTGACGGTGGCCAGATCCTGGGCCACGGCGTGAACCGCGTCCAGACCACGATGACGCAGAGCTGCACCAACCGCGAGACCGGCGACGTATGCGACCTGCAGTACGCGTTCGACGTCTGGCTGACGCCCGACAAGATCGACGGGTTCGAAGAGCGTCAGGCGTTTGAGAAGGCTTACCTGGCCAAGATGGGCCTGACGGGCGCGCAGGGCGTGGCGATGCAGAAGAGCATGCAGCAGCTGCTGGCGCCCTACGCCGCGCAGATGCGCCAGCTGGCCACGAAATCCGCCAGCCTCAGGGGCCACCCGCTGCGCACGACGTTCCGGCTGGCTTACGGGGGCGCGCGCTGTGTGGCGGCTTCCAAGTCTTCGGCTGCGAACGGGGGGTCGGGCGAAGTCGGTGACCAGGGCGGCGTGCCGACGAGCCTGGGCGACCTGGGCAGCAAGCTGCTCGGTGGCTTCCTGAAGAAGAAGGCCACCGAGTCCACGGAAACGGCGAACGCAGCCGATCCGACGCTGCCGCCCGGTATGGCCGCGATGGTCAGGGTGAGCACCGAAGTCACCGGGATCGCCACCGGGCCCATCCCGGCCGACCAGTTCGAGGTGCCGGCGGACTGGACCCTCGTCGTGCAGCCGCCCAGCAGCGCGGCAGATACCGCCAGCTGCGGCCCGGACGGCAAGTAGCCGTCCGCTGGCGTTGCCATTGCCGTCACCGGCGCGGCCCTCGCGCTCGCCGCAAGGCTCGTCGCCTGCCACCCCCGGCACGCGGGGTGCGGATGCGCCATGCACCGCAAACTTGCAAAAGTGACCCATGGCCGATTTGCATCCTTCCCGCGGCGCAGAGCTGCCCAAGCCCGTGCCGACGCGAACGCGGCAGGGCGTGCTGCGCAGCACAACCGCCTCGATCTTCGGGCGCTGTGCGATAGCTGACGCCGGCGAACGGCAGGAGATGGCCGGCAGCGCAAGTTCGCCGACCCGACTCGATAGTTCACTTTCCCTGCACAGCGCCTCCTCGACCTCGTCAGTAGTGGCGGTCCGCTTCGACCAGGCGGCGCGCGTCGACATCGAACCGGCCCGGCAGCCGATCGCTGCCGCCCTCAACGCCACCCAGTCCCCGGCATCAGCCCAAGGAAGCCTACCGGCGGGCCGGGTTCATCATCCGTGCCGACCTCACGCTGCCAGAACGCGCAGCCCATGGCCGGCGATGCCTGGACGCAGGCCTCGCCCGGCTTGGCGCACCGGCCATGCGAGCCGCTTGCGTCGAATCCGCCGAAGTCGCTGCAGTGCCAGCAGAGCCTGGGCTCGATGCTGAAGTCTGAGATGGTGCTGTGGCTGACGACGATCGGGTGCATGCCCATGAGCATGCAGGAGAGGTAACTCAGGGCGTGAGCGAATACCCCTTCGCGAACGCTGCGAGCACCTCGTCGCGCAGAGGCCCATCAGCGCCGTCACGACCGCCGGCGCAGTGTTCGGGTGCGTGAGGAGACTCCAGTCTGTCGGCGCCCTGCCCTTGTCGAAGGCCTCGGCCAAGATTTGACCGAAGGGCGAGCACGGGTGGATGTCGCCGAAGCTGGCCACCGGGCCTGTTCGCTGCCGCATCACGGTGTCGAGAACATCGAGCACCGGCGCGTGCGGGTGGCTGCGTGAAGTAGCTGCTACGTTCGGACTGATGGCCGGCGGCCTGACTCAGGCTCCGCCGCCACCTGACGGGGCCACCTTGCCCTCGACCCTCTTCTCGACACGGGCCACGGCCGCGGTGCCGACCTTGACGCCATGCGCCGCTGCCTGCGCGCCTCGTTGGACGCCGTGAATTGCGTGATGGGCGCCAACCTCAATCCCCTGCGCGGCGGCATTGACGCCGCGCTCCACGCTGTGGGCAACGACATTTCCGACATGCTCGACGCCGCGCTTTACCCGGACCGGAAGTGACTCGTCAGCGTAGGCGCTGGCGACGAAGCAGCTCATGACTAGAAGCACAGACTTTCGGGCGAGGTTCATCGCAGGCACTCGGTCGAGCCGGAGGGGCAACAACAAGGATAGTAGCCACCGAGCGTCAGCACATGCTCAGACATAGGCACCGTCTGTGCCCTGAGACGCGGACCAGGGGAGCTACGTGAAAACGTCACTTCTGTACCTCGACTTCGCGCACTGACCGCGCCGCAGTTGCGGAACAACATGGCTTCAGGCCAGTGACCGTTGCTGACCGCACCAACCGAAAGGCTTCGACCATGAACACCACCCAAACCCGTTCCATCGCGCTCCTGGCCGCCATGATCGCCGGTGTTTCCGTTGTGGCGTTGGCCCATGCACGCCATGGGCTGACGGCTTCCGTTGTGAGCGGACGGCAGTCGGCGCCCGTCGCGCAAAGCCAACTCGGCGACACGTCCGTACCGGCCGCCAGCACCATCTTCGCTGGCGCGGACGGTGTTGCAGACGAGGCCGCACCCACGTTTTGAGCTTCACGGGAAGTCCGGCGCCGTGCCGGATGCGCAACGTCGGCGTCATGGAGTTCAGGGAAGATTGCTGGTCTTGGCCGGGTCCCGCGCCGAGCGATTGGAGTTGTTGGCATGGCTCAGGTCAGAAGTGGCAGACCTTCAAAGAGGCTCGTCTGGCGGATAACGCCGGAGGCACCGCGGGGCGAATACGTCGCCGCCACGGCGGCGCCCAAGGCGCGGTGCGAGCCAGCGAACGGAGACGAATCCGGCTGGGTGTTGTCGTCGTTCGATCTGCTGACCGGCCTTGACGTCATCGAAGGCGACGGCCTGGCGCCGCTGCACCTCTTCAACGAAGTCTTCACGAAGCCGGCCAAGTAGTCGGCCCTGCAAAGCCCCGGGAAGCCGCATGAATGCTAGCGAATTGGGGTAAACGCGGCGCACCGTTTCTCT
>JBBINW010000119.1:0-8468 GCA_037443665.1 Betaproteobacteria bacterium | reverse complement strand
AATCTACGGTGTCGGAGACCGGCCGCCATCCCTACACGGCGACCATCATGTCTAGGGTGGCACCAGCTAGGGCGGCACCAGCTCGCAGAGCACTTCGTATTCCTTCGGCAAGCGCCCGCGCTGCTGCAACAGCGGCATCGCGCGGCGCCGCCGCTCGCCAGCGGCCACAGCGAACTTCAGCTTGCGCGACTGGACCCGGCCAAGCTCCTGCTCGGTCATGATCTCCAGCGACTGCCTCATCGACTAAGATGACGTGCCAGACTTTCCTAGAAAATGCGGATTCGTCTTCCTAGATCCGTTTCGCGGAGCTCGTCGACATGCTGAACACCGACAAGACCATCGATCACGGCACCCTTCGACGCCTGGTCGCCGCCGGCGCGCACGTCGGCGCCGAAGTGTTCGGCACGGGCGGCAGCTGGGGTGTGGTCATCAACTACGGCCGTACCAGCCAGACTCTGGCGGCCACGCGCGGCCGGCCAAAGACCTTCCGGCAGTTCGAGACGCTCGCCAGCTACCTGAAGGACCTGGGCATCGTCGAGTACCGCGTCAACGCGGCGGAGTTCGAGCGGGGGGGCACCCAAAAGGAGGCACCCGACCGGCGGAGCATCATTGCCTCCGAGCGCATGAAGCGGACTCACGAGGCTGCGGCCTATGACACCTGGTTCCGGGAGCAGGTCCAGGCCTCGATCGACGACCCGCGTCCCAGCCTGAGCGATGACCAGGCGCGCGCCCGGATGGCCGCGCGCCGGCAGGCTCTGCTCAAGAAGGCGGGCGCCAGGCAGGCTGGCAAGGCAGCCGCCAGGGCGCCCCGTTGAGCCGAGCCCAGCTCGCGCTGCGGTGGCGGCCGATAGCACTCGCTGACCGCGAGGCTATCATGAGCTTCATCGCTGCGGACAACGTCACCGCTGGGATTGAGCTCGACATGGAGTTCGAGGCCAAGGCAGAGATCGCGCGCCAGCGCCCTACCCTCTACAAGGCTGGTCGCGTGAAGGGCACGCGCGAACTCGTGGTGCGGCCGAACTACGTGATGGTCTATCGGGTGCTGCCGGACGCCGTAGAGGTGCTGCGCGTGCTGCACGCGGCCCAGCAGTGGCCTGCAGCCCAGCTGTGATGAGATTTGTGAGGCGATCGATGCGGGGCCCTCGCAGTTTTAATCGCAGAGATTGCAGGCAGCGATCCATTTCATAGCCTCGCCCAGAACACCGAGGCGCCGCGTTTTCACATCGAGTGCCGTGGCGGAGATGTCGAGCACGGTGATATCGATGTACCGCTCCTTGACCAGATCATCGACCAGGGTCGACTCGCCCCCTCCCACGTCGATGATGGCAGCGTCCTTGCTCGCCGCAGTCTGAGTGTCATAGCGCAACGACTCTCGAAGATGGGGCGCATACCAGCTGACCGACTCGGCCGCCTTGGATTCGTAGACAGATTCCCAGTGCGTTCTCGTGCTCATCACGGGCTTTCCACAGAAGCGGTCCTATCGACCTTCACGCGCCACCTTGCCCGGGACTGCCTGCCTGTCGCCGTTGCGCCGGTACGGGAAGTCCCCGGCCACGGTCCGGCCGAGCGAACCCCAGGTGCAAGACCCTTGCTCTACTGAAGGAGAAACGCGTCGTGACACGCCAAGCAGGTCCGGTCAGGCTCGCCAACGAACTCAGGCCAGCTTGAGGGCGCCGGTCACCAAAGCGTCCTTGGCCACGATGGCGAAGCGGCTGGCCGCATGGTGGATCGCGGCACCCGCCTCCCGCATATCCTTGGGCATGTAGCGCTCGAGTTCGTGCGCCCCATGCAGGTCGAGCGAGCACATGCCCAGCCGCTGCTCGGCCAGCCCGCCAGCCTTGTCGAATTGACCGCCGGCCGGTGCCTCTTGCAACTCGACCATCGTGCGCAGGTGGTCGCGCATGTTGGCCAAGGTGTGCAGGCGCAATGCCTCCGGATATCGCACCAACTTTCTGCCGTCGCGCATGGCTATCGGCATTGCGCGCAGCACGTAACTCGGCTCCGATGCAGTCGCCGTCTGATGTTGATCAGGTCCCGGGAGTTCGGTCGACCTGCGCGGTACAAAGGCCGCCCCGGCGAGGATGCAAGCGGCGCAGCGCAGAAGTTTGGTCAAGATCGACGGCCCAAGTCGAGCGGGTGCGTCAAGTTGCCCCAGAACCGCGGAGCCGCAATCGTGCGCGGCGGAAAACTTCCTGATCCGCAGAGATCGCGATGTCGTCGGCGCGGTCGGAGGCAGTCTTCTCGTTTCCCCTTGAGCAGTCAACGCCGCCTCGGGCGTTCGAAGCCCCGGGGTTGCGGCCAACAAGCCGGCGCCCATGGTCGAAATCCGGCCAGATCCCGCCTGCGGGAGGCGACGTCCTGCTTGCCGATCTCGCCGAGGGCGAACCTCTCCCTCAGTATGCAGAGCGCACGGTCCTCCGCCGGATCTTGTTGGCAACATCTCGCTTCCGACAACCAGCGAACAAGCAGGACGACGCCGAGAACCACCAGCACCCACCACATAAGCCAGGTGCCACCGAACACCCCCCGCCGCTCCACACCGTTTCACTTTCCCACATGGAGTACCTCCCCCGATCTCTAGCGCCCGACGGAGTTGCGTTGCAGCTGCTCGCGCTGCGCAGGGGTGAGCACCGCATCGATGCGATTGCGCTCGCCCAGCGACAACTCGAACATGGCCTTGCGCGTCGCGCTCATCGAGTCGAACGCCTTGCGGGCCGCCTCGTCGTCGACCGGCCCGCGTGCGAACCTACCGCCCATGCCGTATGCCTGCTCTCGCATCGTGCCCATGAGTTGCCAACGGGACTTGGCCGTCTCCTCCTCGATCTGCTCGATCTGCTTGCGCTGCTCGACGCTCAGATCAAGTCCCGCGAACTGGCTGTAGCCGTGACCGGCGCCCATCCGGCCAAAGCCGCCGGGCCCCATTCCGCGATGGCCCCACGGCCCCGCGCCACCGAACATCATCCCCATCGGGCCGAAGCCGGCCCCACCGGCACCCTGACCGCACCAGGCGCCGACGCCCCCCCCCGGAGCGGCCGCGAAGGCGGTCGCAGCCGCGAGTACCAACAGCCCCGCCGTGCCGGCGACGATCCTGTGAATGCGCTTCATGACTTCCCCTTCTGAATCTCCCCGGGATGGCCCGGACCGAGTTCATTGCAGCGCCGCAAAGTAAGCTGACGATGTCAGGCGGAGGTGGATTTGTCGTCGTCGGTGTCAATTCGCCGCTTCGACACAGTGCGTTACCCTGAAGTACCCTGCCCGCTGGGCAAAGCGGCTTCAATGTCTGCGATGGAACCGTCCGACCACATCCTGATCGTCGACGACGACGCCGAGATCCGCACGTTGCTGGGCAGCTACTTCGCCCGCAATGGCCTTCAGGCGACCGCGGTCGGTGACGGCAAGGCCATGTGGCGCGCCTTGGACCACAGCCACTTCGACCTGGTGGTGCTCGATGTGATGCTCCCCGGCGACGACGGCCTGACCCTGTGCCGCGAGCTGCGCTCCAGGTCCGAGCTTCCCGTGATCATGCTGACGGCGCGCGGTGACGAGACCGACCGCATCGTCGGCCTGGAGATGGGCGCCGATGACTACCTGGCCAAGCCCTTCAATCCGCGCGAGTTGCTGGCCCGGATCAAGGTCGTCCTGAAGCGCGTTCGCAGCCTGCCCCCGAACATGCGGCCCGACGACAGGCGAGAGCTGACCTTCGCCGGCTGGAAGCTGGACACGGTGCACCGTCATCTGATTTCCCCGGCCGGCGTGGTGGCATCGCTGAGCGGAGCCGAGTTCCGGCTGCTTCGCATCTTCCTGGCCCACCCCAACAGGGTGCTGAACCGCGACCAGCTGGTCGACATGACCCAGGGGCGCGAGGCCGATCCACTCGATCGAAGCATCGATGTACAGGTCAGCCGGCTGCGCCACAGGCTCGGCGATGACCCCAAGGACCCGCGATTGATCAAGACCGTGCGCGGCGAGGGCTACGTTCTGGCGGTGCCGGTGACCGGGCTGGCCTGATGCGGCATTGGCCAAGCTCGCTCTTCGGCCGGCTGGTGGGAGTGCTGACCATCGGTCTCGTCGTTGCGCAAGTGCTCAGCGCATGGATCAACTGGGCCGAGCGTGACCGGGTGCTGCTCGAAGTCGCGGGGATGCAGCCCGTGCAACGGATCGCCGACATCGTTCGCCTGCTCGATTCGCTTGACGGGGCCGAGCGCGAGCGCATCGTGAGCATCCTGAACGCGCCCCCGCTGGTGGTCAGGCTGGGCGATAGGATGACCCCCTCCCAGGCCCAAGGCGATGCCGGCCCGCCGGTCCGCATGTTCTCGGCGATGCTGCGCGCCGCGCTGGGCGATCAAAGGGACCTCCGCGTCGCCGTGACGATCTCGCCGCCCGGCGGCCGGGCCGCGTCAGCGCCGTGGATGGGGCGTCACGCGATGGTGATTGGGCCGTGGGGCAACGGCAGGTCCGGCTACGGCATGGTCTCGGCAGGCATCCACCTCGTCACCGAGGTGCGACTCACCGACGGCCAGTGGGTCACCTTTGACACCGGCCTGCCGCGCGAGTCGGCCAGCCTGCCCATGCGACTGCTGCTGACGCTGACCGTGCTCCTGCTCGTCGTGCTGAGCCTGTCCTTCATCGCCGTTCGCTGGCTGAGCCGACCGCTGCGAGTTCTGGCAGAGGCCGCCGAAGGGCTTGGCAAGAACATCCATCGTCCGCCGCTGCCCGAGGACGGGCCGACCGAGGTCGTCCAAGCGGCGCAGGCCTTCAACACGATGCAATCGCGACTGGTGCGCTTAATCGACGACCGCACGCAGGTGCTGGCCGCGATGTCGCACGACCTGAAAACGCCGCTGACCCGGCTGCGGCTGCGCGCAGAGCTGCTCGACGACGACGATGTGCGCGAGCGCTTCGACAAGGACCTCGGCGAGATGCAGGCCATGGTCACCGACGCCCTGGCGGCGCTGCGCGGCCTCGATGTGCCGGCCGAGTCGGCGCCGGTCGACATGATGGCCCTGCTCGAGAGCCTTCAGGCCGATAACGAGGAGATGGGGCGCCCGGTCGAGATCGAGGGGCGCGCGGCGGCGCCGTTGCCCGGCGATCCGCTGCGCCTGAAGCGCTGCGTGGGCAACCTGCTCGAGAACGCCGTGGTCTATGGGCGTCGGGCCCATGTCAGCGTCGAGGACACCGCCCGCTCGCTAACGCTGCGTATCCGAGACGAGGGCCCGGGCATCGCCGAGCCGCTGCTCGAGCGCGTCTTCGACCCCTTCTTCAGGGTCGAGGCATCGCGCAGCCGCGAGACCGGTGGCAGCGGGCTGGGACTGGGCATAGCGCGCAACATCGCGCGCGCCGCGGGTGGCGAAGTCTCGCTGCGCAACCTCCCCGGAGGCGGACTCGAGGTCCTGCTCGTGCTGCCGCGCTGAGGCGACGGGCCTGCGCTCAGGACAGCAGATCCTGCCTGCGGACGTCGAACTCTTCCTTGTCGATCTCGCCGCGCGCGTAGCGCTCGCGCAGGATGGCCAGCGCGCGGTCCTCGCCAAGCGGGCGCCCCGAGCCTACGCCGCCGCTCCACGATCTGGCCACCAGCACGACGGCCACGATGACGAGAACCAAGCCGATCAGGCCGAATCCGAACATGTTGCCTCCGCCCAAGCCGCCACTCCAACCCATCATTTTGCCGTATCCCATGGTCTGCGGCTCGCGCAGTCAGCGGGTGCTCCAGTTGCGGCGCAGCTTCTCGAGCTGTTCCTTCGTCAGCGCGGCGTCGACCTTTTTGCGCGCGTCGAGCTGCAGTTCGAACATGGCCTTCTGCGTCTCGGTCATAGTCCGAAACGACTTGCGCGCCGCCTCGACGTCCGGTTCCGGCCCGTACATGCCCTGCATGTGATAGCCCTGTTCCTGGATCGTGCCCATGAGCTACCACATGGCCCTGGAGGTCTGCTGCCGGATGCCGGCGATGGTCCTTTGCCGTTCCGGCGCGATGACCCGTCCGACACGCGCGCGCTCGCTCTCGCGGTCGAGACCGCGTTCAGGAAAGACCTCGAGAAGCAGGGCAAGGACCTGTTCGAGGACCACGCCGATGAGAAGCGCGGCAATGCCGCGCTGCACCTATTTCACGGATTCGAGGGTGCCATGCAGGCCGCATTCCCCGGCTGGCCGGAGGACATGACCGGCGCCAACCGCTTCGCCAGCCTTCTCCCTTTTTCGTCCGGAGGCATGGTCGCGCTTGGCGACAGCGACACGCACCGGGAAATGACCGCCGCCTTCAAGCGCTTTTTCGGTGTGCTGTGGCCCAACAAGAAGGCCAGCGACATTGCCGTCGGGAGGCAGATCGCCCTGCTCAAGACCCTCGCCAAGGGCGTGGAGTACTGCACCGCGGAGTACGTCGATCGGAAATACCGGATCGACCTGGGCCCGCCGCTGACGCGTCGCGGCGAGGTCTTCGACAGCAAGACGCTGTTCGATCGGAAGATCGGCAGCCGCTACCTGTCGGAATCCATCTCGGCGGCGCCCGACGAGACCCGTTGCCGATCCATCTGGGTGATTACGTGGACGAACGCGGAGAAGGAGCCCGTCTTCTACTCGCACGTCGGCAAGTGGGGACGGTTCCATCACAGCAGCTTCAAGTCCGGTGAGGCCGTCATGGCCGCGGGCGAGTGGGTGGTTGACCAAGGCGTGCTGACCATGATCAATGCGTGCAGCGGCCACTACCGGCCGCAGGCCTGGAGGTTTCGCCTCGCCTGCAACCAGTTGATGAACAAGGGTGCGATCTCCCCGGCGACGAAGGTGGAGGTGTGGAAGAGCGGCGCCCGCGAACTGCTGCCGTGCTCGGCCTTCGTGATCGATCTCGCGGACAAGCCGGCCTCCGGATACCGGCTCTTCCCGGGCTGAAGGCGGCGTGGACGGGACTGACCGGCGGTTTATGGCCGGAAGTGAAGCGTGACCGTACGCTTTCTGCCCACACCTGGGTGCTCACCTCGGCGCACGGGCTCCGCCCGGATCTCGAGACCGGGCATTGGGGGGCCTTCGCTACCTTGATCGCGGCGATCTGGATGCGCGCGAGCGACCGCTGACGAGCGGCGGCTGCGGGCTGCTCACCGAGGAAGGCCGCGCGACGGGGACACAAAGGGAACCCTCTCTGGTCACTTTCAACCCCTATGCAGCCAGCCGCGCAACCAGATCGCGGCCGTAAAGCCAACGTTCGTGATCGGCCGGAGTCGCACTCAGTGCGGCAGTCCAACTTTTGGCTACGACGACCCAGGTTCAAGCCACTGCCGTACAGGAGATACCTGACAACGACAGCAAATTGTGGCTAGAGCGCACGACCGACTTGCGTCAGTTCAGGCCGTGGTGTCGTTGCGGCGGCGGGCAGCAAGGCCCAATGCACCTAGACCCGCCAGCACCAGTGCGTAAGTGGCAGGCTCGGGAACCGCTGCAATCGTTCCAATAGTTGGCCGCCATAAGTCATTGGAGTAAGTGGATCCGGCGAGTGTGTAGCCGCCGAGGAAATCGGCGCCATTGCCGGCGCCGCACGCGGTTGGAGGGGCTTGCGCGCAGGTGATCAAGATCGGCGAGTTGAGATTGGCGATGTTGGCAAAGATCTCCACGTCATTTGTACCCGAGACGAGGCTAGTCCCATCAGACGACAGTCCGCCAATCGAGAGCAAATCAATCCCAGGCGCGATGTTCGGATGGGTCGTGAAGCCTATCGGCAAGTCATTGACCGACACGCTCAAGGAGTCCACGACGATATCCGTCGAGTCGTTCGTAACCGCCACCTTCGGGTCGAAGGTCAGCGTAAACGTTCCCGAGATACTGGTGTACGGAGATGCAGCTGTGCCTTGGGTATCCACGAAGCCGCTCAAGAAGACGGAATACGTTTCCGTTACCGTTGCAGCCTGGCTCGGCTGGCAAATGGCGCAGCAGGTAGCCGTCAACAAGAACCCTGGCAGAAGATGGACCTTGAAACTCATGACTCTCTTGTCCTACAGCTTAGTGTTCATTCGCCAAAAAACAGGCTGTCAGGGTACCGTGGGTCCAGTGCAGAGATCAATGCCAACCACCTTGAGTCGGGGGGGTGTTACACCCATGCCGGTGTCGAGCCACTCATCCCTAGACGCCGCTTCCCGGCAAGCAAGCAAGGTTGTGAGGCCAACGTTGCCCAATGGCCGCTCCTGGCCGACGAGGTGAACTCGGACGGGGCCGAAGCTGACCTCCACGTCGAGCCGCCTTGGCCGCGCACCGCGAGGGAAGCCCTCAACGCAGCTCACCGATCGGTTGTGAACCTTCGATACTGAGTATATTGGCAGTTGACTTCACAGCGGGAGCGGACGCCAGACACGCGCCGCCGAAAAGCGATTCGTGCGAATCGCGACATAGGGGGATGGAACCAAGGAAGCCGACTTGGAGCCTGGTACCCGATGACTGAGAAGCTCGGCGGCTTCCTCGATCAGTTGGATGGAACCAAGCGCGCAACTCGG
>JBBINW010000118.1:0-9334 GCA_037443665.1 Betaproteobacteria bacterium | reverse complement strand
CTCCGGAACCGAGCTACCTTTGGCAGCAGCATGGCTGGCCCTTGCTGAGCTATGACCCGATCGGGGTGGGTGCAGCACTCGCCGTTGCACGACGCGCGCAAGGCGTGGTCGAAGGCAAACTGGCCGCGCTTGGCAGGGCGCAGAGATTGGAACTGGCGGCCGAGGCCTGGAGCCAGGAAGCAGTGGCCACCGCGGCCATCGAGGGCGAGCGGCTGGACCTCGCTGCCGTGCGCAGTTCGGTCGCGCGCCGGCTGGGCGTGGGCGACCAAAAAGGCCCCAACGCCCCACGCAACGTCGAGGGCCTGCTCGACATCATGGAAGATGCAGTCACCCGCTGCGCCGACGAGATGACCCATGAGCGGCTGCATGCGTGGCAGGCCGCGCTCTTTCCGACCGGCTACTCGGGGATGACGAAGATACGGGTCGGCGGGTATCGGGAGCACGCCGAGCCGATGCAAATCGTCAGTGGCCGCGTTGGTCGCGAACGCGCGCACTACGAAGCACCCCGCTCCGCTCGGATATCCGATGAGATGGGCCAGTTGCTTCAGTGGTTCAACGCGAGCGTAGAACCCGACACACTCGTTCGGACCGCCCTCACCCATCTGTGGTTCGAGACCATCCATCCCTTCGAAGACGGCAACGGCCGGGTCGGACGGGTGTGGGTGGACCTCGTTCTGGCCAGGGACACCGGCGAGGCCAGCCGCCTGATTCGAACCTCGCAGCGCCTCCTGGACCGTCGCAACGAGTACTACGACCAACTGGAGCGAGCCCAGCACGGCGGGCTCGATGTGACCGACTGGGTGACCTGGTTCATCCAACAGGTCCAGGCTTCGTGCGAGGAAGCTTCCAAGACCCTCGACGTCACGCTGGCCAAGGCTCGCTTCTGGATGGACCACAGCGGCAAGGACTTGAACACGCGGCAACGCAAGGTCATAAACCTTCTGCTCGATGCCGGTCCGAACGGGTTCGAAGGCGGCATGAGCACCAAGAGGTACGAGAGCATCGTGAGCACTTCGCGGGCGACCGCATCGCGCGAGTTGATTGAACTGGAAGCCCTCGATCTGCTTCAGCACGTGGGTGCCGGCCGCTCGACTCGGTACTGCGTGAACCTGCCAGGTTGGGCCCCCGAGGCACCGGCATAAACTGCGCTCGTCGGCACCGTCAAAACGCGCCGAAGCGAGCCGGCCAAGCTTGGTTCGCTTGCATTCTGGTGGACCACACGTTGCGGCAACTTTGCGGCAACTCGGACTGCTTGCGATGCAGGGAAACGGCAGCGAATCGCTGGTAAGCTGCTGATTCACATCGGAGCTGGTCATACCGACCGGCCGACCTGTGGTCGCCGTTGAAGCAGTCGGGACGTAGAGGCCGGAGGTTCGAATCCTCTGACCCCGACCAGTTTGTTGGCCGTCCCGGCCCGGGCCCGATGGCCACATGCGGTCGCTGGTAACCAATCGTTTGCGCCACGCAGGCCGGTCTGTTCCGCGTTTACAGCGTGCAGGTGATCGGCGATGATGGTCGACGTTTTGCAGTTGGTGACCTCCCTCCGATGGCCCTAGAGACCCTGGTCGAACCGCCTCAGTCCACGCTTTCCGGGGTGGCACGGGTGCTCGTCAACGCGGGCAAGCTGACCGCGAAGACGGCGGAGGAGTTGAGCAAGTCCGCGCTCGAGCGCAAGGGCAGCTTCGTCGCCGCGGTCATCAGCGCCGGCGCGGTCAAGCCCGACGACCTGGCGCACACGCTGTCCACGGCGCTGGCGCTGCCCCTGCTCGACCTCAATGCGGTCGACACGCAGAAACTGCCACGCAATCTCGTCGATCAGAGAATCGCCAACCAGTACCAGCTGATGGTGCTCGGCAAGCGCGGCAACCGCCTGTTCATCGGCGCCGCCGACCCGACCGACCAGGAGGCCACCGAGCGCATCAAGTTCGCGACCCAGCTCACGCCGGAGTGGGTGGTCGTCGAGTACGACAAGCTGATCCGCCAGCTCGACGCTCAGGGGGCCAGCGCCAGCGAGGTGCTGGAAACGCTGGCCAGTGCGGATTTCGACTTCGACGTCACCGACGAGGAGACCGCGGCTGCCGAGACCGCGGACATCGCGACCGAGGTCGAGGATGCGCCGGTCGTGCGATTCCTGCAGAAGATGCTGATCGACGCCATCAACATGCGCGCGTCCGACCTCCACTTCGAGCCCTACGAGTACACCTACCGCGTGCGCTTCCGCATCGACGGCGAACTGCGCGAGATCACGCAGCCACCGGTGGCGATCAAGGACAAGCTGGCGTCGCGCATCAAGGTCATCTCGCGCATGGACATCGCCGAGAAGCGCGTCCCGCAGGATGGCCGCTTGAAGCTCAAGTTCGGCAGCAAGGCGATCGACTTCCGCGTCAGCACCTTGCCCACGCTGTTCGGAGAGAAGGTGGTGATCCGGATCCTCGACCCGAGCAGCGCCAAGCTCGGCATCGAGGCGCTCGGCTACGAGAAGATCGAGAAGGACCGCCTGCTGCTGGCCATCGCCCGGCCTTACGGGATGATCCTGGTCACCGGCCCCACCGGCAGCGGCAAGACCGTGTCGCTGTACACCTGCCTGAACATCCTCAATCAGCCGGGCGTGAATATCGCGACCGTCGAGGACCCGGCCGAAATCAACTTGCCCGGGATCAACCAGGTCAACGTCAACGACCGCGCCGGCCTGACCTTCGCCGCGGCGCTGAAGTCGTTCCTTCGCCAGGACCCGGACATCATCATGGTCGGCGAAATCCGCGACCTGGAGACCGCCGACATCGCACTGAAGGCGGCGCAGACCGGCCACATGGTGATGAGCACGCTGCACACCAACGACGCGCCGACGACGCTGACGCGTCTGCTCAACATGGGCGTGGCGCCATTCAACATCGCCTCCAGCGTGCTGTTGATCACGGCCCAGCGGCTGGCGCGCAAGCTGTGCGAGAACTGCAAGAAGCCGGCCGACTACCCTCGCGAGTCGATGCTCAAAGCCGGCTTCAAGCCCGAGGACCTCGACGGCAACTGGAAACCCTTCCGCGCCGTCGGCTGCTCGTCTTGCAACAACGGCTACAAAGGCCGGGTCGGCATTTACCAAGTGATGCCGATCACCGAGGCGATCCAGCGCATCATCCTGTCGGAAGGAACTGCGCTGGACATCGCCAAGCAGGCCGAGGCCGAGGGCGTCCGCGACCTGCGCCAGTCCGGGCTCATCAAGGTGCGCGCAGGCGTTACCACGCTGGAAGAAGTGATCACGGTCACGAACGAGTAGCCCGCCGGCCGCCACCACCCAACCCCGGAACCGCCCGCACACCCATGGCCACCGCAACACTCGCCAAGCCCGGCAAGGAAGTCATCTTCGAATGGGAGGGCAAGGACCGCAACGGCAAGATCGTGCGCGGCGAGATGCGTGCCGGCGGCGAGGCCGTGGTCAACGCCAGCCTGCGCCGCCAGGGCATCCTGGTCAGCAGGGTCAAGAAGCGGCGCACCAGCGGCGGCCGCTCGATCAAGCAGAAGGACATCGCGATCTTCACGCGCCAGCTCTCGACGATGATGAAGGCCGGCGTGCCGCTCTTGCAGTCCTTCGACATCGTCGCCCGCGGCAGCACCAACCCGCGCATGACGAAGCTGCTGACCGACATCCGCTCCGACGTCGAGACCGGCACCAGCCTGTCTTCGGCGTTCCGCAAGCACCCGCTGTACTTCGATGCCCTGTACTGCAACCTGGTCGAGGCGGGCGAGGCCGGCGGCATCCTGGAAGCGCTGCTCGATCGGCTGGCGATGTACCAGGAAAAGACGATGGCGATCAAGAGCAAGATCAAGTCGGCGCTGATGTACCCGGTCGCGGTCATCGTGGTCGCCTTCGTCGTGCTGACGGTGATCATGATCTTCGTCATCCCGGCCTTCGAGGACGTGTTCAAGTCCTTCGGCGGGGATCTGCCCGCGCCCACGCTGGTCGTGATCGCGATGTCGAAGTTCTTCGTCAAGTGGTGGTGGGCGATCTTCGGCCTGCTCGGCGGCGGCCTGTACTTCTTCTTCGAGAGCTGGAAGCGATCGGAGAAGATGCAGATGGTGATGGACCGCCTGCTGCTGAAGGTGCCGATCTTCGGCGACCTGATCAACAAGTCGGTGATCGCGCGCTGGACGCGCACCCTGTCGACGATGTTCGCCGCCGGCGTGCCGCTGGTCGAGGCGCTCGATTCGGTCGGCGGCGCCTCGGGCAACGCGGTGTACGCCCAGGCCACCGAGCAGATCCAGAAGGACGTCTCCACCGGCGCCGCGCTGACCACCTCGATGACCTCCACCGGCGTCTTCCCGACCATGGTGCTGCAGATGGCGGCGATCGGCGAGGAGTCCGGCTCGCTCGACCACATGCTGGCCAAGGCGGCCGAGTTCTACGAGGACGAGGTCGACGAGATGGTCAAGGGTCTGTCCAGCCTGATGGAACCCTTCATCATCGTCATTCTGGGCGTGCTGATCGGCGGCATCGTGGTCTCGATGTACCTGCCGATCTTCAAGCTGGGCTCGGTCGTCTAGCGTGGGGGCGTACTTCAGCGACCTGCCGCTGGACCTGCTGCTGTCGCCCTGGGTTCTGGCGCTGGCCGGGCTGGCGATCGGCAGCTTCCTCAACGTCGTGGTGCACCGGCTGCCGCTGATGCTCGAGCGCCAGTGGTGGGGCGACGTCGCCGCGCAGCTCGCCGATGGCGACTCGTTCCGCCGGGTCTTCGCCAGCAACGCCCCCGAGCGTCTCGTGCTCGCCTCGTCGGGCCTCGAGAAAGCGATCGCCGATCTGGCCCCGCTCGGCCTCGCGCGGCCGGCCTCGCGCTGCCCTTCGTGCGGTCATCGGATCCGTTGGTACCAGAACATCCCGGTGCTCAGCTGGCTGGCCCTGCGTGGCCGCTGCTCGGCCTGCAGCACGCGCATCTCGGTGCGCTACCCGCTGGTCGAGCTCGGCACCGCGGCACTTTTCGCCGCCTTCGCCTGGCGCAGCGGGCCTCAGCCGATGACACTTCTGTGGTGCGCCGTGGCCGCCGTGCTGGTTGCGCTCGCGCTGATCGACTGGGACACAACGGTGCTGCCCGACGCACTCACGCTGCCGCTGTTGTGGGCTGGCCTGGTCGTCGCGGCGCTCGGCTGGCTGCCGGGTCTGTCCCTGCTGCAGTCGCTGTGGGGCGCCGCGGCGGGCTATCTGTCGCTGTGGCTGGTCTACTGGTTCTTCAAGTTCGCCACCGGGAAGGAAGGGATGGGGTTCGGCGACTTCAAGCTGCTAGCCGCACTCGGCGCCTGGCTCGGCTGGAAGGCCATTTTGCCGATCGTCCTGATGGCCTCGATCATCGGCGCCGCGGTCGGCCTCGTGATGAAGGCCAGCGGCTCGCTGCGCGAAGGCCGCTTCGTTCCCTTCGGCCCGTTCCTGGCCGGGGGTGGGCTGGTCGTGATGCTGGTCGGCCTGCCGACCGTGCTGGGGTGGATCGGCTGGGCGTGAACGCGCGCGTTCGATCGATCGGCCTGACCGGCGGCATCGGCAGCGGCAAGAGCACGGCGGCGCGCATTCTGGCGGCTTGCGGTGCCCACCTGGTGGACAGCGACGCGATCGCCCGCTCCCTCACGCAGCCCGGCGGTGCGGCGATGCCGGCCGTGGCACGGGAGTTCGGTCCCGCGGCGCTGACGGCCGAGGGCGCGCTCGACCGCGACCACATGCGCCAGCTGGTCTTTGCCGAACCCGACGCTAAAGCACGGCTGGAGGCGATCCTGCACCCGCTGATCGGCCGCGAAGCGCAACGCCAGGCCGACGTCGGCGACGGTCGGCCGGTGGTCCACGACGTACCACTGCTGACGGAGTCGCAAGGCCCGCGCGCGTGGCGCACGCGGGTCGATCGGGTCCTGGTCATCGACTGCCCGGAGGCGATCCAGATCGAGCGCGTCGCCCAGCGAGCCGGCTGGAGCGTCCAGTCGGCGCAGCAGGTCATCGCGCAGCAGGCAACGCGGGCGCAGCGACGCGCCATCGCCGACGCGGTGGTCTTCAACGGCGACGCCAGCCTCGATGTGCTCGGGGCGGAACTGCGTGAGCTGTGGGCCTTGTGGTTCGGGCCCGGCGTGTTCCATCCGGCCTGAGCGTCGGTCGCGCCGGCGCGCGCAGGGGCTGTGGAACAATCGACTGTGGCCGCGATCCCACCGGTGCCGCGGCCCAGCTACCGAGCCCACCTTGGTCCTCTACGAATATCCGTTCAACGAAGGCATCCGCACCATGTTGCGGCTCGAACACCTGTTCGACCGCCTGGGGCAGCTGGTTGCGCGTGATACGCCCGTGGACCACCATTTCGCGCTTGCCACGATCTTCGAGATCATGGACGTCGCCTCGCGCGCCGACCTGAAGAGCGACCTGCTCAAGGAACTCGATCGCCACCGCTCGCAGCTGCAGGGCTTCCGCGGCCACCCGGGGGTCGAGGAAGCGGCGCTCGAGGCAGTGATCGCGCGCATAGACCACGCCTTCGACGACCTGAACCAGTTGCAGGGCAAGGCCGGCCAGGCCCTGGCCGGCAACGACTGGCTGATGAGCATCCGCAGCCGCATCAACATTCCCGGCGGCACCTGCGAATTCGACCTGCCGGCGTACTACGCCTGGCAACAACACGACCCGGCGCGGCGTCGCGCCGATCTGCAGGGCTGGATGGCCACGCTGACGCCGCTGGCCGAGGCGCTGCAGGTGCTGCTCGGCCTGTTGCGCGACAGCGGCGCGCCGCAGCGACTGGTGGCTCCTGGCGGCCAGTACCAGCAGAGCCTGCCGGTCGGGCGCACCTACCAACTGATGCGCGTGCACTTCGACGCCGATACCGAACTGGTTCCCGAGATCACGGGGCACCGGCTGCTGGTGTCGATCCGCTTCATGCGGCCGGACGCCGAAGGCCGGCTGCGGAACGCGGGCACGGACACGACGTTCGAGCTTGCACTCTGTGCCTGAGCCGACGCATGTGCGGGCCGCGACGGGCATGGTGAGCAGCGGGCGCGAAGGACAGGCACGCCTGGTGCCGTGCCCGAGCTGTGGCCGGCCGGCGCCGTTCGCCGAAGGCAACCCCTGGCGGCCGTTCTGCGGCGAACGGTGTCGCAGCGTCGATCTCGGTGCCTGGGCGAGCGAACGCTTTCGCGTCCCGGTCCAAGTGCCGACCGAGGTCGACGACGCGCCAGGCGCACCGCCCGGCGACAGCGCCTGAGCACGCACCTGCCACCCGGGGCCGATGCGCCATGAGCGCCCGCGGTGACCGTCGCCTGGCAGGCTGCGTCCTCACGCCACAGGGTTTCGTGCTCGGCAGGCTTGACCTCGAAGGCGGCCGCATCGCCCGGGTGAGCGGCGAACCGGTTGCCGAGGCCGCAGCCCGGGCCAGCGGCTTGCCGCTGTGGATGCCCGGCTTCATCGACCTGCACGTGCATGGTGGCGGTGGTCACGACACGATGGCGGGTGGCGACGCCGTCGTGGCGGTGGCCCGCACCCATGCGCGACATGGCACGACCTCGCTTCTGGCGACCACGATGACCGCCCCGATGGGGGAGATCGAGGCCGCCTTGCGCGGACTGGCACCGCACGTCGCGGCCCGCCCGCGCGGCGCGGCGCGGGTGCTCGGCGTGCATCTCGAAGGCCCGTACATCCATCCGCACAAGCTCGGCGCACAGCCGGATTTCGCGACCCCCGCGACGCTGGCCGAAGTGCTCGCGCTGAATGCGCTGGCGCCGCTTCGACTGATCACGATGGCACCCGAACTGCCCGGGCATCTGGCGTTGATCGTCGCACTTCGGGCGCACGGATTCCTGATCCAGATCGGTCACAGCGCCGGCCGCTACGAGGACGGCGTGGCGGCACTCGGGGCCGGGGCAAGCGGGTTCACCCACCTTTTCAACGCGATGAGCGCGATGCACCACCGCGAGCCGGGCATGGTCGGCGCGGCCCTCGCCCACGCCGAACGTGCCGAGATCATCCCTGACTTGCTGCACGTGCATCCGGGCGCCATACATGCCGCGCTGAGAGCCATCCCGGAGTTGTACTGCGTGACCGACTCCACCGCCGCCGCCGGCATGCCCGACGGCGACTACCGGCTCGGCCGCCACCGGGTCACCAAGTGCATGGGCGGCGTGCGACTGGCAGATGGGACGCTGGCCGGCAGCACGCTGACCATGGACCAGGCGCTGCGCAACCTGGTGAGCCTCGGGCTGCCGCTGGCCGAGGCATCGCGCCGCACCGCCACGTTCGCGGCCAGGCATCTCGGCGTCGCTGACCGCGGCGAGATCGCGGTCGGCGCCAGCGCCGACCTGGTGGCGCTGGACAGCGCGCTGCAACTGCGCCAGGTCTTCGTCGAAGGAGAGGAGATCGACGTCCAGGATGCGGGCTGAGGCGCTCGAGGCACCGCAGGCTGTGGCGCGCCTGCTCGCTGCCGACGTCGACGCCTTCACCATGCGGACCGACGAGCTGCGCCGCAATGAGCTGCAATGAGCAGCAGGCGATTCTCACCGTCGCGCGCGGCCGTTCGGACCCCGCGGCGCAGTACCTGTCGTACCTCGCCATGTCGCGCCCGGGTCGTCCGGTGACCTCGTTGCCTATGTCGGGCTTCACGCTGCACGCGGCGCAACTGCGCTGCCAGGAGTTCGTCCCGTTCGCGTTCTCGCAATCGGGCAAGAGCCCGGAACGGGTCACGCCGACGCAGGTCTTGTGCCGCGCCGGCGCGCTGCTGGCGGCGCTGCGCGAACTGCCGGCGCTGCTGACGGCCTCCGCCGCGGCCGACGGGTCTGCGGCGCTGCCCGTGCTCGCTGGCGCCGAACGCCAGATCGTGATCGGCCGCGGCACCGGGCTGGCGGCGGTCATGGAGGCCGCGCTCTAGATCAAGGAGACCTGCGGCATCCCGGCCGAGGCGCTCTCGGGTGCACAGCTCCGGCACGGGCCGATGGCCCCGGTCGGCGAGGGCTACCCGCTGCTGGTGCTGGCGCCGCGCGGGCCGGCGCAGGCCGGGATGCTGGCGCCGCGCGGGACCTGCACCAGCACGGCGCCACCGTGCTGCTGGCCGCACCGTCATGCGTGCCGGACGCTGCGCTGCCGCTGCTACCGGCCGCGCACGGAGCGCTGGACCCCGTCGTCGCGGCGCAATCCTTCTATCCCATGGTCGAGGCATTGGCAAGCGCCCGAAAGCTCGATCCCGGTGCGCCGCGTCACTTGTGCAAAATGTGCCGCGCATCCCCCGACGACAGCCGGGCTGGCACGAAGTGCCTGCAGGCAGAGTCGACCCGCTTGGTCGCGGCTCAAGCGGCACGAGTGCCTCGCTCCCTACGAGGCACTCCCCCAGCCGGTTACGGT
>JBBINW010000117.1:0-9346 GCA_037443665.1 Betaproteobacteria bacterium | reverse complement strand
CGTCAGCTCTGGCTCCATTCGCCAGGAATATGCGAAGCACCTGAGGAGGTTCTGCCGGAAGACCGGCTTCTGGAACAACGCCTGCGGCGTTGTAGGCGCGGGGGGTCATGCGAGCATCGAGCAGCTTTCCGGAGTCCATCCAGGATCAGGAGACCCCACCGTAACCGGCTGGGGGAGCGCCTCGTAGGGAGCGAGGCACTCGTGCCGCTTGAGCCGCGACCAAGCGGCTCGGCTCTGCCTGCAGGCACTTCGTGCCAGCCCGGTTGTCGTCGGGGGATGCGCGGCACATTTGCTCAAACCGGCACGGTGTAGTTCAGCGTCATGCGCCCCCCATCCGCAACGACGATCTCGCCGGTGACGTAGCTCGCGGCGTCGCTGAGCAGATAGGCGACGACGTCGGCGATCTCCGAGGGTTCGCCAAGCCGCTTCATCGGCGTGCGGCTCATGATGCGGTCGCGTGCGTCGTCGCTCGTCAGGACCGCGCTGCGCGCGAGCTCGGTGGCGATGGTGCCCGGGGCGACGGCATTGACGCGCACGCCCTGGTCGGCCAGCGACAACGCCATCACGCGCGTGAGCTGGTTGATCGCGCCCTTGCTCGCGTTGTAGCTGGCGATGGTCGGAATCGTCAGCGTGCCGTTGACGGAGCTCATGTTCACGATCGCACCGCGGCGCGCCTTGACCATCTCGCGCGCCAGCGCCTGGCCGACCAGGAACGACCCCTTGAGGTTGACGGCCAGCACCGCGTCCCAGTCGGCCTCGGTGATCTCGAGGAAAGGCGCGGCCTTGAAGATGCCGGCGTTGTTGACCAGGCCGTCGACATGGCCGAAGTGCGCCAGCGTGGCCGCGAGCGCCGCATCGACATCAGCCTTCTCGGCCACGTCGCAATGGCAGTACAGCGTCCGTGCGCCGGCCGTCGCGAGCTCCGCGGTGAGGGTCCGCCCTGCCGCGTCGGCCACGTCCCACAGCGCCACCGCGGCACCGTCCTGCGCCAGCCGCCGCGCGCAGGCGGCGCCGATCCCCTGCGCCGCGCCGGTGACCACCACGACCCGGCCCCCGAGCCCGAAATGAATGCCTTGCGCCATCGACCCATCCCGAGTGGTGCCACGCAGACCGCCGGGTGGCGGGCCGTGGCGGCAGTCTAACGTCGACTCGGCCGGGGTCCGGCCGGTGGCGGCTGGCGGGTCGGGCGCTCAGGCACTGTCGAGCCAGATCGCCATGCCCTGGGCGTTGAGTTCGAGGTCGATGGCGAGCAGGTCTTCGATCTCCCGTCGCCCCAGCCGGCAGCCATGCGCGGCCAGGCTGGCGACGAAGATCTCGAGTTGCCCCCGCTTCAGCGCATCGTGACGGTCTGCAGCGTCGCGCTCACGCAGCGCCAGTGCGGTCATCGCGTCGAGCCGTGCGAGCAGGTCGCGGCCCAAGCGCGGCACGTCAGCGATGCGACCGAAATGGGTCAGGTACATCCACTGCGGCTGCTCGGCGAGCAGCCGCTGGATCGACGCCCGCAGCACCGGCGGGTCGAACTGCACCGGCGTGGCGCTGGGCAGGATCCATGCACCGCGCGCGGTCGCCAGTTCGGGGTAGGAAAGCCCGAAGGTGTCCCCGGTGAACCAGCCGCGCGACCGTTCGTCCCAGATGCAGTGGTGATGCCGGGCATGGCCCGGCGTGTCGGCGAAGCGCAGCGCCCGGCCGGCCAGCGACAGCACCATGCCGTCCGCGCTGGGCAGAACGCGTTCGGCCGGCACCGGCACGACTTGGCCGTAGGCGCGCGCCATCTCGTCGGCACCATAGACGCCGGTGGCGCCCTGCCAGAGCGCGGTGGGGTCGATCATGTGGCGCGCGCCGCGCGGGTGCACGACGAGCCGGGCCTGCGGCAGCTTACGCATCAGCCCGCCGGCGCCGCCGGCATGGTCGAGGTGGACATGGGTCGGGATCACCCAGTCCACCGCATCGGGCGCCAGCCCCAGTGCCTGCAGCGCCGCAACCAGCCGTGGCACGGCGAAGTGGGTGCCGGTGTCGATGAAGGCGGCGCGCCCGGCTTGCTCGATCAGGTACGCTGCGTCGAAGCGGTCGCGATGGAAACCGGTATCGATGGCGTGGACGCCATGGTCCAGCGACTGGACGAACGCGGGCAGCACGGATCTCATCGGGCTACGCGGGCGCCGGGTCTCGCGTGGCCCGTGCCGGACTCGCCTGGATCAGCTGCCGGCCAGCACCAGCCACAGGCGGGCGATGTCGGCCACGCCGTCGCTGCCGCGGATGCTGCGCAGCGTCTGCATGCCGGCTGGCTTGGTCTTGGGCGATTGCAGCTCGGCCAGGCCCAGGCGCAGGCGGGCGTCTTCCGGATGCTGGAGGCCGCCCTTGGCGATGCCCTGCTTGATGAGCGAGATGCTCTTGTCGACCTCACCCTGCGCGGCGTAGGCGTAGCCGACCTTGACCAGTGCATCACCCTGCTCGAAGCCCGCGGCGTCGGCGGCCTGCCGGGCCAGGGACGCCTTGGCCTCGGCGTCCTTCTTGACGGCAAGCTCGCGCAGGCGGTTCTGGCGCCCGGCCTCCGGGCCGGTGCCGAGAACGCCTTCCTTGAAACCCTTGTCGACGATGTCGCGCGCCTCGGCCGGCACCCCGGCCTGCAGCGCGAGCTGCGCCATCTCCATGTAGTCCTCGGGCTTGGTCAGCGTGCCGCTGGCCAGGCGCAGGCGCATCACGTCGAGCGCGAAGCGCTCGCTGAACCCGGGCTTGCGCGGCAACCGCGCGAGGTACGCGTTCCAGTAGTCCTTCTTCGGGTAATTGAGCAGCAGCTTCTCGAGCGTGGCCACATGGCCGGCGTTGTTGCCCAGTCGCAGCTGTGCGTCGGCCAGGCGCAGCAGGTCGGCCTCCTCGGGCCGGCGCCCGGCCTGCTCGGCCCCGGTCACCGCGGCGCCAGCGTCCTTGGCGATCGCCGCGTAGTCGCCGCTGGCGGACTCCAGGTAGCGCTGGAGTTGCTTGATCGCGGGACTGTTGTTGCCGGCCTCGACCGCCTTGTTAAGCCACTCGCTGGCCTTGGCGTTGTTGCGCTCCTGCGCGTAGGCGGCTGCGAGCTGCTCGGCGACCTGGCCCTGCTCGGCACCGCTGGCCTTGGGATAAACCGCCTCGAGCGCCTGGATCGCCATCTTGGTGTCGCCGGCGCGCTGCGCCGCGGCGGCGCGCATGCGGTCGATCGTGAGCTGCTCGTACGCGGTCTTGTTGCCGACGTTGTCCGCCTCGCGCACCTTGGCCAGGGCCTCCTTGGACTTGCCGGTGCGCAGCAACTCAGCCGCCTGCTGCAGCGGCTTGCCGACCTCGGGTCGCACGCCCTCGGCGGCGGCCAGGCCGAAGGTGCCGGCTGCGACGACGACGAGGGTGAGGGCGCGCAGGGTCTTCATGTTTCGCAAGGGACTCGGCATCCTCAAAGGAACTGTTCGTTGCCGACGATGCCGATCTTGACCACGCCCAGCCGCTGTGCGGTGGCCATGATCATCGCGACGTACTTGTAGGGCACGAGCTTGTTCGGGCGCAGGTGCACCTCGGGCTGGTCCGCCTGTGCCGCGACGGCGGCCAGGTGCTGCTCGATCGCGGCGCGGTCGCCCGCCGGGATCACCTCGCCGTTCCAGCCCACCGTGCCGTCGAAATCGACGTCGATGCGGATGATCTCCGGCGGCTTGGGCGGCGGTGCATTGTGACTGGGCACCGGCATGTTCATCTTGACCGCGTGGGTCTGGATCGGGATCGTGATGATGAACATGATCAACAACACCAGCATGACGTCGATCAGCGGCGTGGTGTTGATGTCCACCATCACACCGCCGGCATCGTCTTCGCTGGCCGAACCGACATTCATTGCCATCTTGCTTGCTCCTGCCGCCTCAGCGTGCGGCCACGCCGGCGGGTGGCTCGGTGATGAAGGCAACCTTGTAGATGCCGGCGCGCTGGCAGTCCACGACGACGCGGCCCACCGCCTCGTAGCGGACTTCGTCGTCGCCGCGGATGTGGACCTCAGGCTGGGGCTCCTTCACCGCTTCGATCTTCAGCCGGTTGACCAGGGTCTCGTTGTCGGGAATCCGCTCCATGCCCCAGAAGGTCTCGCCCTCGCGGTTGACGGCGATCACGATGTTCTCCGGCTTGGTCTGCGTCGGTACGTTGCGTTCCTTGGGCAGCTCGAGCTTGATCGACTGCGTCACCACGGGAATCGTGATCAGGAAGATGATCAGCAGCACCAGCATCACGTCCACCAGCGGGGTGGTGTTGATGGTGTTGTTGAGCTGGTCCTCGCCGTCTTCGCCGGCGGCAGCGACGTTCATCGCCATGCGTACTCTCCAATCACTTGCCAGGCGGAATCGAATCCGCGCCGGGCCGCCGCGAGCGGAATTGCGCCCCTCGGCGGACGATGCCGAAGGCGTCCCGGGGACGTCATCAGCGCTTGCCGGCCAGCAGCACGTTGTGCAGGTCGCCTGCGAAGGCCTTGGTCTGGTCCATCACCGCCTTGTTGCGGCGGATCAGCCAGTTGTAGCCCATCACCGCAGGCACCGCCACGGCCAGGCCAAAGGCGGTCATGATCAGCGCCTCACCGACCGGTCCGGCGACCTTGTCGATCGAGGCCTGTCCGCTGATGCCGATCTTCACGAGCGCGTTGTAGATGCCCCAGACGGTGCCGAACAGGCCGACGAACGGTGCCGTCGAGCCCACGGTGGCGAGGAAGGCCAGGCCGCCCTGCAGCCGGCTCTGGACGCTGCCGACGGCACGGTCCACCGACATGCTGATCCAGGTGTGCTTGTCGATCGACTCGACCATCGTGCCTTCGTGGTGGTCGCTGGCGCGCACGCCCTGCTCGGCGATGAAGCGGAACGCCGAGCCGTCCTTCAGTTCGCCGACGCCGGCCTTGATCGAACTCGCCTTCCAGAACGAGTCGGACGAGGCCTTGGCGCTGCGCATCATCGAGCTCTGCTCGAACACCTTCGTGAAGATGATGTACCAGCTGCCCATCGACATGATGACCATGATGATCAGCGTGCCGCGGGCGACGAAGTCGCCCTGGCTCCACAGCGCCTTCAGGCCGTAGGGGTTGTCCACGGCCTCCTGCGTCACGGCGGCGGCCGTCGGCATCGCCGGCATGGCAGCGGGCTCGGCTGGCGCAGGCGAAGCCGACGCGCCGGCGGCGGGCTCGGATGCGGCTTGCGCCATGGCCAGATGCGGCGCGCTGAAGGCGACCACGAAGCCCGCCAGCAGCGAGGCCAGCGACTTCGCGGCCCACGAGCGGGTGTGAGTGAGTTGATTCAATGACATGTTGACTCCAGGGAACGGGCTGGCGCGGCGTTGTCAGGCCGCATTCGTGGGTGACGAGACGAGGCAGGGAAACGGGTACGGGAGCCGAAGCCACGAGGCTTCAGTTCTCGAGCCTCCAGGCGTAGGTGATGCGTCCGGTGAGCTTCTGCGGCTTGCCGTCGATGGTGCCCGGCGTGCCCTTGCAGGCTTTCACCGCCTCCAGGGCGAGGCGATCGAGAATCTTGTTCTCGCGCAGCGGTCCGGAGGACTTCTCGATGCTCGCCTCGTTGATCACGCCGGTGACGTCCATCGTGTAGACGATGACGGTGTCGCCGCTGGCCTCGGCACGCCGTGCAGCCGCGGTGTACTCGGGGCGGTCGCAGGCGTGCTGGAAGTCGATCCGCGGCGCGGTGCGCACCGGCGCACGCGGCGCCGGCGGCGCCTCGGGCGCGGTCGGCATGACGGTCACGGCGGTGGGTGGCGGCGCGACCTGGGTCGTCGTGATCGTCGGCGCAGGTGTCGGCGGCGGGTTCACGTTGACCTCGGGCGGCGGCACGAACGACGGCGGCGGCGGCGCAAACTTCGGCGGTGGGGGCAGGTTCTCGGGCGGCGGCGGAGGCGGCGGTTTCGTCTCCTCGATGATTTTGGTCTCGATCGGCGCCTTGATCACCTCGACAAGTCGCTGAGCCAGGCCCGTCACGAGAGCCCAACCCAGCAGCAGATGCAGGGCCAGCACGATGCCGATCCCGACCACGTGCTTGCCTGGATTGCGTTGCTGAAAGGCGTAATCCACTCAATCCTCCAGACGACCCTGCCCCACTGTGGTGGAGCGTGCGTCGGCAAATTCGACTGCGGCCTTCTGGGCCGCCCCAACCTGATGCAGCCGAGGCGCGCGACTATATCCTGAAGCGTTCCCGTTCCCTCCCCGGCCTCACCCTAGGCGAGGGGGTGCCCGGACCGTGCCGCGCTGTGAACCCGGTGTCGGAATTGCAAGATCGAGGCCAGTGCGATCGGCCGCGACCGCGCCTAATTCGTGCGCCGGACTCCCAGGTCACGGTGCGCCCATTCGGCGCAGGGCCTGCAAGGCTTCGGCCAGGGGCTCAGGCTGATCGCAGGCGACGATGGTGCGCGTCGTCATCGACCGCAACCACGTGAGTTGCCGCTTGGCGAGTTGCCGCGTGGCGGCGATGCCGGCGTCGCGCAGGAGCGCGGTGTCGCCGCTGTCCAGTGCCTGCCAGGCTTGGCGGTAGCCGACGCATCGCATCGACGGCAGGCCGGCATGCAGGTCGCTCCGCGCGCGCAGGGCCCGTACTTCGTCGAGCAGGCCGGCGGCCAGCATGGCGTCGAAGCGCTCGGCGATGCGCCCGTGCAGCCACGAACGCGAGCGCGGCTCCAGCGAGATCAGGGGCCATGCGGCGTGCCCGCCAGTGTCGTGCTCGCGCACCCCGTGCCAGGCCGACAGCGGCCGGCCGCTGGCCCGATAGACCTCGAGCGCGCGCTGGATGCGCTGCGCGTCCGCCGGCGCCAACCGCGCCGCCGTCGTTGGGTCAATGTGGGCGAGCTCGGCATGCAGGGCTGGCCAGCCGCGCGCCGCGGCGTCGGCCTCGATCTGCGCGCGCAGCGCGGGGTCGGCCTGCGGCAGCGAATCCAGGCCATCGCGCAGCGCCTTGAAGTACAGCATCGTGCCCCCGACCAGCAGCGGCAGGCGGCCGCGGGCCCGGATCTCGTCCGCCAGCCGCTTGGCCTCGGCGACGAAGCGGGCTGCCGAGTAGGCTTCGCCAGGATCGAGGATGTCGATGAGGTGATGCGGCACGGCGGCCCTGTCGGCCGGGCCCGGCTTGGCAGTGCCGATGTCCATGCCGCGGTAGACCAGCGCCGAGTCGACACTGACGATCTCCAAAGGCAGTTCCTGCGCCAGGGCCAGTGCGACCGCCGTCTTGCCGGCCGCGGTGGGCCCGGCCAGGCACAGCCCGCGCGGCGTCATTGCGTGTGGCGCTGGACCGGCCCCCAGGCCACGGCGCAGGTCGCGACGGCCCAGAATGCCAGCGTATAGGCCATCGGCCGTAGCGTGCCGTCCAGCGCCACGCCCAGCCACCGTCCGACGCCAAAGGCCACCAGCGCCAGCACCAGCCCGGCCAGCGCCGAGGCCGCACCGGCGGCGCGCGGAAACGGCCCCACGACGCCGGCCTGGCCGCAGGGCTGGTGAATGCCGTGGCCAAAGGCGAACAGGCAATGCGGCACCAGGACCGCCCACACCGCATGCAGGCCTGCCCCGGCGGCCGCGGCCATCAGCGCGCCGCCGGCGAGGCTGAAGGCGGCACCGCGACGCACCGCGCCAGTCATGCCGTGGCGCGCGATCCAGCGCCGGCACAGGATCGTGCTGGCCAGGTAGCTCAGCGAGCCGGTGGCCATCGCGGCGCCGTAGGCGACGGGCGACAGACCGAGGACATCGATGTAGGCGAACGACGAGGCTGCCAGCAGTGTGAACAGGCCGCCGTAGGTGCACGCCACGAGCAGCGTCCACGAGATGAAGACCGGATGGCGCGCGATGCGCCACCACTCCGCCAGCAGGGTCGACGGCGGCGGCGCGTCGGGGTGGCGAGCGGGCAGGGTCTCGGGCACCCGCCAGGCGACGAAGGCCAGCGTGAGCGCACCCGCCGAAGCCACCACAGCGAGCGCGCCGCGCCAACCGAACGCCGACGCCGCAACGCCGCCGAGCAACGGTCCGATGATCGCGATCACGCCCAGCCCCGACAACGCCAGAGCCATCACCTGCGCGCCCTCGAGCGGCTCGAAGAGGTCGCGCACGATGGCGCGGGCGCAGACCACGGCCGCAGCCAGTGCCGCGCCCTGCAGCACGCGCCAAGCGACGAGGGCGCCGATGTCGCCGGCGAGGAGGCAGCCGATGCTCGCCGCCACATACAGGCTCAGGCCGGCCAGCAGCACCGGCCGGCGGCCGATGCGGTCGGCCACCGGGCCCCAGACCATCTGCGCGATGCCGAAGGCCAGGATCAGGGCCGACATCGTCATCTGGGCCTGGCTCATCGGCGCGCCCAGGGCGCGCGTGAGCATCGGCAGCGCGGGCAGGTAGACGTCGGTGGTCACCGGCTGCAGCCCCAGCAGCAGCGACAGCGCCAGCGCCGCCATCGCATGCGACATGCGAGCGAGGCCGCGGATGCCAGGCCGGGCGAGGGTCGTCATGCGGCGGCGATCAGCGGCTGTGGGGTGGCGCCATCAGAAGCGCTCGTCGTCGCGCAGGTAACGCCATTGCCCGGACGGCAGCGGCCCCAGCGCGACGCTGCCGATTCGCACCCGCTTCAGGCCCAGCACCTGCAGCCCGACCAACTCGCACATGCGCCGGATCTGCCGCTTGCGGCCTTCGCGCAGCACGAAGCGAAGCTGGTCCTCGTTCTGCCAGCTCACGCGCGCCGGGCGCAGCGCCTGGCCGTCGAGCTCCAGGCCATGGCGCAGTGGCTCGAGGTCGAGCTCGGCCAACGGGCGGCCGCTGGCGCTGGCCACACGCACCAGGTATTCCTTTTCGACCCGCGTCTCGTCGCCGATCAGGCGCTTGGCGATGCGCCCGTCCTGCGTCAGCACGAGCAGGCCGGTGGAATCGATGTCCAGCCGCCCCGCCGGCGCCAGGTGCTGCAGGTGGGCGCCGCGGAACTCGATGCGCGAGTTGTCGCCCGACCAGCGGTTGGCCGGCGTCACCAGCACCGCCGCCGGCTCGTGGCCGTCCTCGGCCTGTCCGCTGACATAGCCGATCGGCTTGTGCAGCAGCACCGTCACGCGGCGCGCCTGTTCGGCGCGGGCACGGGGGTCGATCTCGATTGCCGCGTCGGCCGCCACACGCTGGCCCAGCACCGCGGGCCGGCCGCCAACGCGCACCCAGCCGGCGCTGATCCACTCGTCGGCCTCGCGCCGCGACGCCAGGCCGCGTTCGGTCATCAGCTTGGACACGCGCGTGCCCTGGGCTCCGGCAGCCTCCGGCAGCAGGGCAGGCCGTGCCAAGCGCGGCGCGGCCAAGGGCGGCGCTGCACGCCGCTGCGGCGTCGCGCGCGCGGGCTTGGCC
>JBBINW010000116.1:0-9362 GCA_037443665.1 Betaproteobacteria bacterium | reverse complement strand
GCAAATCGACAAAGATCAATGCGGACGCGGAGTTACGTGCAGACGGTCGTCAAAGTTCGGCCTAGCGGCACGTGCCGCGCGCCAAGCCATAAGCCCGCCGACGAGCGAGTCGTATCCGGCTTTTCGCTGAGCGTCGGGTCTTGGCCGCTATGCAAAGCTTTCCATAGCGACCCGGAGCCGAAGTTCACTTGCCCTGATTGCAGGGTGCAAAGCCGCCGCTTGTCAGCCCTTGCCCGACGCAAGATAGCGCTGCTGTCGCGACCGCGGCAGGCGATGCGCAGGCAATTTCCCGAGGCCTGTAATGAGGGATCATTGCACATACAAGGCTGCCAATGCAGGTCCATCAACTCACGCCCACCGAGGCTGTCATCAGCCTGAATAGCACACCGTCCGGACTGAGTCACCCAGAAGTCGAGCGGCGGCTGAAGGAGTACGGCCGGAATGGCATCGAGGAGCTGCTCCGGGTGCCAATGTGGCTGCGCCTCACCCGGGAATTCGGCTCCTTCTTCTCGCTGATTCTCTGGGTTGCCGCAGGGCTCGCCTTCTTCGTCTCATGGCGCGACCCGGGGCAGCACATGGCTCAGGTCGGCGTCGCCATCGTCATCGTGATCCTGATCAGCGGGCTGTTCTCATTTTGGCAGGAGCGGCGCGTGGAGCGCACATTGGCCGCCTTGCGCCAATTGCTGCCGCAGCAAGCGCAGGTGATGCGCGAAGGCGAGGTCACCCAGGTTGCCGCCGAGGAACTGGTTCCCGGCGACATCGTCCTGTTGGAACCGGGCGGCAACATCCCGGCGGACTGCCGGTTGATCGAGGCCTTCGCGGTGCGCGTCAACAACGCCGCAGTCACAGGGGAGTCGATGCCCAAGGCGCGCGATGCCGCTGCCTCGCAGGCACAGGAGTTGTTCGACAGCCGCAACGTCGTGCTGGCCGGTACGACGATGGCGGCGGGGCGGGCTCGTGCGGTCGTCTTCGCGACCGGGCCACGCACCGAGTTCGGCAAGATCGCCCGCCTGTCCCAGGCGACGGAATCCGAGGTTTCGCCGCTGCGCAGGCAAATTGCGCATCTGAGCCGGGTCACCGCGATGCTTGCCTTGGCGATAGGCCTGGCGTTCTTCTGCATCGGCTGGTTGACGGGGATCCCTTCTTCGAAAGCATTCATTTTCGCAATCGGGATCATCGTCGCCATGGTTCCGGAGGGGCTGCTGCCCACCTTGACGCTGGCACTCGCGCTGGCGACACAGCGAATGGCTCGACGCAAAGTGCTGATCCGCTACCTGCCTGCGGTCGAAGCGCTTGGCTCGACGACGGTGATCTGCACCGACAAGACCGGCACGCTGACGCAGAACCGCATGTCCGTGAGAAGTCTCTACGTGGGCGACGGCCTCACGACGCCTGCAGAGCTGGCTTGCGATCCCAACCGGGTCGCTGACTATCGGCCCCTGTTTTTGACGGCCAGGATGTGCCACGACCTGAGCGAAACGCAGGGGTCCGGCCAACCTGTCCTTCGGGGAGACCCGATGGAGGTTGCGTTGGTGGAGTTGGCCTTGCAGATGCTGCCCGGCGTCGGCGCGTTCGCCTTGCTCGACGAAATCCCGTTCGACGCCGAACGCATGCGCCTCTCCACCCTGCACCAGAGCCCTGAAGGTCCGACCCTCTACTGCAAAGGTGCACCCGAGTCGGTGCTCCCGCTGTGCCGGCAACGGCTGCTCGATGGTGCGGTCATCGCGCTTGACGGCGCCGCCCGGAAGGCCGTCGAGCAAGCGCAGGACGGGATGGCCGAGCGAGGCCTTCGCGTGCTGGCCCTGGCCTTCAGGACGCTGGGCGAGGAGCTTGGTACAAGCAGCCTGGAAGTGAACCTGGTTTTCTGCGGCCTGGTGGGGCTGGAGGATCCTCCGCGACCGGAAGTGCCGCCAGCGCTGCTCAAGTGCAAACAGGCCGGGATCAAGGTCATCATGGTCACGGGCGATCACCCGCAGACGGCCATCGCGATCGCGCGTGAAATCGGGCAGGTCACCTCCGGCCATGCGATGGCGATCACCGGCGAGCAGCTCATGCGGCTATCGGAGGTTGAACTCCAACTGGCGTTGGACGCCCCCGAAATTGTCTTCGCGCGGGTCGCCGCCGACGAGAAGATGCGCATCGTCGAAGCGCTCAAGCGTAAGGGCGAGATCGTCGCGGTCACAGGTGACGGCGTCAACGACGCGCCTGCGTTGAAGGCTGCCCATATCGGCATCGCCATGGGCTTGTCTGGGACCGATGTGGCCAAGGAGGCGGCCGACATGGTGCTGCTGGACGACAACTTCGCCAGCATCGTGAGCGCCATCGAGGAGGGCCGCGCCGTGTTCGTCAACGTACGCAAGTTCCTGACCTATGTGCTGGTCCACAACGTTGCCGAGTTGATGCCTTACCTCGCATTCATGTTGTTCAGGATTCCGCTGGCCCTCACAGCGATCCAGGCGCTGACCATCGACATGGTCACCGACGCACTGGCTGCCCTCGGACTCGGGGTCGAACGTCCGGATCCGCAGGTCATGCAACGACCACCTCGACCCCAGGGCGAGCGGCTGATGAACCTGCCGCTGGCCTTGCGTGCCTATGCCTTCCTGGGTCTGATCGAGGGCGCCGCAGCACTGGCAGCGTTCTTTTTCATACTGGACGGCGCCGGCTGGACCTATGGCCAGCCGCTGGACGCGCTAGATCCCGTTTACCTGCGTGCCACGACGGCGACCTTGAGCGCAATCATCGCGATGCAGATCGTGAACGTCTTCCTCTGCCGCAGCCCGCGGCGCTCGGTGCTCTCGACGGGTTTCGGAGGCAATGCGCTCATTCTGTATGGCGTGGTCAGCGAGGTGAGTCTGCTCTTGGTGATCAACTACACCCCCTGGGGCAACGCCCTGCTCGCGACTGCACCCCTGAACGGGACGACTTGGGCCTTCATGCTCCCATTTGCAGCAAGCATGCTGGTACTGGAAGAACTGCGGAAAGCGCTGGCCCGGCGCCGCAAGCGATAGCCACTACGCCCGGTTCGCCGTACGCTCGAGTCGCTGGGCCAATTCATCCAGTTGCTACGCGAGCGCTCAGATGCAGATCGGATGCGCTTTCATCGGCATAGGCGAGTTCGCGCTGAGGTCCGTCAGTTGCACGTAATTCGGCGCCAACCCAAACCGCCTCTCTGCGAAGCCCAGCATCAGGATGAAGGTTTCGCGGTACGAGGCGAACGTCTGCAGGCTGAGTGCTCGCTGCTGAACCATGTAGTCCGTGAAGAAATCTTGCACCAGGGCTGCAAACGCTGGAGCGGTCTGCCTACCCATCGCGAACCCCTTGAAGCGCGAAGCTTTCGAACTTCGCGCCGACGATGTCCATCAGCTCAGGCACGCCGGTGAGGTACCCGTAGGTGTGTCGGAGATCTTGGCGTGGCCACGGCAGGTGGACAGCCAGAAGATGGCGTGATCGATGGACACCCTCGTTTCGCGCCAGCGTTGATGATGCCGAACCACGAACGTGGCGAAGGTCCTGAATGCGAGGATTGGTGTGGTCCCCGCGCGCGTGCCACTTGAGCCGTGCGCGCATGCGGCCGAAGACTTGCCGCACCGTGCCGACAGGTAAGGCGCTCCCGGTGTGCGAGACGAAGAACTGAGCGCTGCCGCCGAGGTTGGCGCACCGATCGCGTGCCCGCCCGTATTCCGTCAAGGCCTGCACCACGATCACGTGCGGCGGCAGGCAGCGGGACTTGTGGGATTTGGTCTGCCGCACGGTGATCGTCGCGCCATGCAGATCAACATCTGCGAGCTGCAACTTGGGGCCCTCGGAGACTCTGAGTCCCGCGACTGCGATGAGGCCGAACAGCGTGCAGTACCTCAGCGGGCGACGACCTCCTCGCGTGGTCAATCGCCCTGCGAGCTCAAGCAGCTGGCGGACCTCCTCGTCGGTATAGATGTGCGGTGTCAGTCTTCTGTGGCCCCGACCAAGGATCCCCACAGCCGGCACCTCGGTGTCAACCTCGGACTGACGGGAGTAGGCCGCGAACGGCCGAACGATCTCGAGCCTTCGAGCGGCAGTGACGACGGCGGTTCGACGGACATGTTTTTGCGCCCATTCGAGCTGAAGCGCCTGCGTCAATGGCCGTTGATGCCCCAGGGCGCCGGCGAACCGGGCGAACCGCAGAAGTTCAGTACCTGCGGGCTTGGGAGTGATGGCTTGGCCGGGAACGATAGCAACATCCTGAATCAGTGACCTCACCTCGATAGACGCGCACCCTGTGGGTGATGTCGAGAGTTGATCGAACGCGTGCACGCCAAGAGAATTCGGGCATGCGCTCGATCGAAGTCCAGCAGCTCAAGTACGACCTCACGCCGGTAGCCGGGTTGGCACTGGTGGTAAACCATCTCAAGACGCTGGCGCCGATGCTCGCGCGTGTGGACGCAGCGCTGCCGGTGCGCTGCGGCGCCAGCAACAGCGACATCTTGCGCAGCTACCTGGGCCTGCCGGTGCCGGGCAAGAGCGACTTCGAGGCCATCGAGAACCATCGTGGCGAGGAGTTCTACAAGCAAGCACTGGGCATCTTGTTGCTGCCCTCGAGCCCGACGCTGCGCCAGCGCATGGACGCGCAGGCCCACGCGCTGTCGCCGCATGTGCTGCCGATGATCGAGACGCTGCTGACGCGCCGCTCACCCGACTTTGGCGTGCTGCCCTGCGGCTGGCTGCCGGTGGACATCGACACCTTTGCGATGGTGCAACGGCGGCACGGCCAAGGAAGGGGTGGGCCGCACCTACGCCGGCGTGGACGGGTACTGCCTGGAGCTGTCGCTGCGCCCGGGCCCGCAGCACTCTGCCAAGGACACGCAGGACAACCTGCAGCGCGTGATCCCGCTGGCGCAACGCCTGAGCGCGGCAGGGCCGAAGGCGCCGCTGCTGGCACGGCTGGACTCGGGGTTCGACTCCGCCGCGCTGATGGCCAGCATCGAGGCGCTGAACGCGCCGGGCGTGCCACCGGTGGATTGGCTCATCAAGTGGAGAACCCGCGCAGCACCGACCGCGCCGAGCTGGCCGCGCAGATCGATGCCGGATTGCCAGACGGCCAGCACGGCGCCGTGCGTTGGGAGCACCCCCGCCACGGCAAGCGTGTGGCGTTGTGGGAGCAGCCGACTCGCATCGAAGGCGCAGGCCGCCCGGTGCGGCGCGTGCTGAGGCTCATCGAGCGCACCATCAGCGCGGCCGGTCAGCACCTGATCGTGCCCGAGTACGAGCTCGACGGTTGGACGACGACGCTGCCCACGCGGCTGGTCCCGCAGCAGATCATCGATCTGTACGCCGACCACGGCACGCACGAGCAGTTCCACGCCGAGTTCAAGACCGACCTGGACCTGACGAGGCTGCCCTCGGGCAAGTTCGCCACCAACGCGCTGGTGTGCGAGCTGGCCGCGCTGGCGATGAACATCCTGCGGCTGATGGGCCAGCAAGGCCTGCTGGGGCCGGATGCGCCCGTACGCCACAGCGCCAAGCGCCGGCGCATCAAGACCGTCATGCAGGAGCTGATCTACCGTGCCGGCCGACTCATCGAGCACGGCCGCCAGCTTATCCTGGGCTTGGGTGCCAACGACCGCGCCGGTATCGTCTTCAAGCGCCTGCATGCGCAACTGGCGGCCGCGCCGTAGCGAGACGGCCACCTGCCGCCCGGCGGGCACTTCATCCAGTACCCAACGACCCGAGAAAGAGCGCTCGGCAGGCAGCGCCATGCCCGGACATGTCCGAACTGCGGGCAATATTCCGTCGTTCGCTGCGAATTGGACCGCGCTCGTTCTCGAATGCAATGCCGCGCCGCCGGTTCGGCCGCCGGAAGCGGGCAATTCGGGCTCAAAGACCGAGACTTGCGCAAGCAGTACGCAAGTCAACGCGGAACGGTCGTTGATTCAGGAACATTTCCTCGCGCCGGAGGCGAATCATGCACCCGTCTGCATGGCCAGCCGGCACGGGGCTGTAGCGACGTGTCGTGCCCAGGTTCTGTCAGCGTCTATCGTGACGGGAGCGGGCTTCCCAGGCGTGAAGGCTCTGAACGTGCCCTGACGCCGTCTGCCTCCGAGGCACCTGGGGCAGGTTGCGCGCTCACACACTGCGGATGCGGATTCGGATGCGGTCGCTGGCTACACGGTCTTCGAGCGGTTCAAGGCGAGGCTGCGAAAGAGCAAAGCCGGCGACCGGAGCCTCAGATCGGAATGCGCGAGTCAGCACTCCTGCGCGTGTGTTCACCGCAGCAGTCAGGCCGCGCTCTTACGGGCTTGCAGGTACGCCACGTGATCGACCGTCAGCGCCTGTCGCGACTCGACAGTCGGGCGCAGCACCCGCTCGATGAGCGCGGCTTCACCAGGGCTGCACCGCTCGGCCAGCACGGTGGCGAGCGATGCCGCCCAGGGATGCGCCGATTGGTTGACGAAAATTCCCCAGGAGGGCACGTCGCTGGGCTGGACGTCGATGTGCAGTTGAAGATGAATGTTCTCAAACCCGCATGCCTGCGACAGCAGCACCAGATCGCGTTCAGTGTAGTTGGTCAATGGGCACGCGGCGACCTGGTCTTCGGTGTCCGGGAACTGCGCCGAGCGCCAGCGGTGCAAGAGCTCCATGAAGGGGTCACGTCCTTCGAACTCCTGTGAATCGAGCAGCTTGCGCAGCGCGACGGTCTTGAGCGCCTCGTCGCGGAAGACCGGCTCGGCGATCGACAGGCAGCCGCCGGGCTTCAACACGCGGATTATCTCCGCCAGGGCTGCTCGCTTGTCGGCGACATACGCGAGGGCGGCGCGCGAAGTCACGACGTCGACCGAGGCATCACCGATACCGACCAGCTGTTCGGCGCCGCTGTACACGAAGTCGCACTGAGCCTGGATGCCCCGTGAAGATGCAGTGGCGCGTGCATGGGCCAGCAACGGCTCCGATACGTCCGTCAAGATGACGCGCAGCGATGGCCCGATCCTCTCGATCGCTCGCCAGGGCAATAGCCCCTCGCCCGACCCGATGTCGAGCAACGTCATCCCCGCGGCGAGCCCGACAGGATCGAGGACTCGGTCCGCCATTGCTTCAATCCGGGAGCGAACCATCTTGGCATAGCCAGCATCGTCGCCATGGCGGCGGTGCAGTACCCAGGTAGCCCAGGGGTCTTCTGTCATATAGGAGGCGGTCCCAAATCCGAAGCGCAACACCGACATCGCAACTCTACGCGAGACACGATGAGTGAGGGACGAGCGCAAGTTGCCAGCAGGCGTGTGGTCGTGCCCAGCGGCGTCCAGGCCAGGCCCTTCGTGTGGCCTTGCGGCCAGCCTTGACACCACAGCGCACGGGCGGATGCGCCGGTGGCGTGGTCGGGGCTTCAGTGAATGCTGGCGGCCGCCCGCTGTGCATTGGCCAGCGTCGTCGCGAACACCTCCAGCGGCGTGCGCCAGTTCAACGTCTGGTGCGGCCGGTTGTTCAGGCTGTCGGCGATGGCGTCGAGTTCTTCCTGCGTGTAGACCGACAGGTCAGTGCCCTTGGGCAGGTACTGCCTGAGCAGCCCGTTGGTGTTCTCGCAGCCGGCGCGCTGCCACGGACTGTGCGGGTCGCAGAAGTACACCCGCACGCCAGTGGCCGCGGCGAGTTCGCGGTGGCGCGCCATCTCCTTGCCCTGGTCGTAGGTCAGGCTCTGACGCAGCGGCCCGGCGATCGAGTTGAGCTTGTAGGTCAAGCCTGCCAGCGCCGACTCCGCCGTGGCATCGGCCATGCGCGCCAGCAGCACCAGGCGGCTCGTGCGCTCGACCAGCACCCCGACCGAGGACTTGTTGCCCGCACCCTTGATGAAGTCGCCCTCCCAGTGCCCCGGCATGACGCGGTCGTTGACCTCGGGCGGGCGCACATGGATGCTGACCGTCTCCGGAATCTGCCCGCGCCGATCGGTGCCGCGGCTGCGCGGCATGCGCGTGCTCTTGCCTTGGCGCAGGCACGCGATCAACTGGCGCCGCAGTTCGCCGCGCGGCTGGGCGTAGATCGCGTTGTCGATCGTCTCGTGCGACACGTGGCGCTCGGGCTCGTCGGGGAATACGCGCTTGAGTGTGGCGGCAATCTGCTGCGGCGACCACTTCCAGTCCAGCAGCGTGAGCACCACCGACCAGCCCACGCTGTGCACGTCGAGCTTGCGGGGCTTGCGCGCGGCGTGGCGTCGGGCGGCATGTCTGGCCTCCGCGGCCTCGCTGCTGTAGCCCGCATCCGGCGATGCGTTGCGATGCAACTCCCGGCTGACCGTCGCCGGCGATCGACCGATCACGCGGCCGATATGCCGCACACCTGCGCCCTGAAGGCGCAGGCTGGCCATCGCTGCGCGCCCCTCCGGCTTGAGCTGCTCGTAGCTCCTTCGAACATCCATCTTGACACCTCATCTGGGGAAGAGGTGTTGCAGTTCAAACTTAAGGCCGCCGGACAAGGGCGGGACGGAACGACCGTGGATCGGCGTGCAGCAGACGGAAGATCGGCGGCGCCCACAGTTCGGACAAGGATCAGCTTCGAGGTCGATCGGCACACAACCAGCGGAGGGCGCCGATCACCTCACCAGCACGGAGTATCGCCGTGGCACGGGGAGCAGCGAGGCGCCTGCACATGCCACAGAGCGCCCGTCCTGGTAAGCCACCGCGCCGCGGCTTGGCCACCCGTCCAATATGCCGACGCCAGACCGGAGCCTCTGTCGAGGCCGTCGCGAACGCGTGGGCAGAGGGGGAGGAGCACTGGCTGCGAGCTCTCGGCCAGCACCGACAGTTACTAGGACAAGTTGAATTCTCACGAGAGACTGGGTCCGGCTGTTCACCGACGCTGCGCCGATGATCGAGACCGACCCTCTGCTGGCCCTTACCGCGAGAGCGTGAGCGTCAGCAGTGGAGCGTATGGGAGCAGTCAATGCCGCCGCGCCAACGCACAGCCAAGATGCTGAGGCCTGTCCCGAGATCGTCAACATAGTTGGGAAGCCCGGCGGCAAGCAAGCGGCCGCGGGCCGCGGCACCGGCTTGCACACCAAGGCTGAACTTTGCGCGCCATGACGGTTTCGATCTTGCGCGCTGCCGCCGTCACATTTGGTCATCAACGCAGAGTGTCGATGTTCCAGCGCCTTGACATGAATCAGGGGCTCAAAAAAATCGGCGAGCAAGATGCTCGCTCGTGTTCAGGAGAAGCGGTATGCAACGCCTAAGTTCCATTTTCTTTGCCAGAGCGAGGTCGGCCCTGCTGGACCGCATGTTCCCAAGACTTTTGGGATCGCTGGTCCTGCTGGCGATGATCGTCTTTACCGGGCTGCCACGCACCGCGCATGCGGTGCCGAGCTTTGCGCGCCAGACGGGCATGGCCTGCGAGGCCTG
>JBBINW010000115.1:0-9429 GCA_037443665.1 Betaproteobacteria bacterium | reverse complement strand
GCAAGGTTCTCAGCTTCAGGATCGACAGGAAAGATGGGTTGGCGGAACGCTCACCTTGATCGGAGCCATCCACCGCAATCAGAAGCTTCAGCATGCCAATCTCCGAGGGGATGACATCGCCGCTGGAGTTCATGCAGCGGCTGCCGGGCCTGGTCCCCGCCCGCGAATGCACCTAATCCGCTTCCATGGCGTGCTGCCACCCAACGCCAAATTGCGCTCGCAGGTGGTGCCGGCACGGAAGGGTGCCGACGGCGCAGCACGAGCGCAAGCGGCTGAGCCGCATGAACCACATCGCAGGCTGGCGTCGCGCCGAATGTCCGCCTGCTTTGGCGCCAAATGCGCGCTACCGACCCACTCGTGTGGGTGGGCGACGGGACTGGGAATGTCGGCGAACTACTTCGAAGTGACCCGCGGGCCGTGGAGGACAAACAGCCGTTCATGGCCGGGAAGGGAAAGTCAATGATCGCTTTGCGGTGGGGCAAACGCGCTCACGTCGAGAGTCGGGCCCTTCTGGCATCTCCAGACCGACCGTTCATGTCGGCAGGGACCGCCGCATCTGACCCACAGCACGCGTCCGAAGGCGGAAGATTTGGCGGCGGCATTGCTTCACTCAGCCGACCTTCAGCCGCGACCGAACTTGGGCGGGGTGCGGGACGTTCGACGGCCCGGTCGGTGCCGAAGCCAGGGAGTCGCTTTAGCGCCGGTCGCCGCGTTCAGCCCTGGCGGCGTCTTCGTCCTCCTTCTGGCGCTTCTTCCTCTCTGCCTCTCGCGCCTTGCGGGCAGCGTCAGCCTGAGCCTGTCGCGCCCGCTCGACCTGTGCAGCTTCAGGAGCAAGTTGCGATGGATTGGGTCTGCCTCTAGCGTCGAAAGCGCCGGGTGGCTGCGCTGGAGCCGCAACGGACCGCTGCGCCTTGGGGCGGGCGACTGCGGTTGCCGGTGCGCCCTGCGGTGGCGATGCGGAGCCAGCCTGCGATCTGGCCGGTGGCGCCTCTGGCCTGCCATTGACTTCGCGCGATTGCGGCTGTGTGGGCTCTGCGGACGCTTCGCCTCGTCTGTCAAACGTTGGACTCGACCTTGGTGCTGCTGGCGCTGGCGCGGCGACACGCACCACGGCCGGCAATGCAGCAGCCAGATGGGCCTGCGCAGGCACATCTCGGCGGAAGGCCTGCCCATTGGCTGTTGCACCGGGCGGGGCCACGATCGTCACGTTCGTCACATTGGTGATGTTTGTGACGTTGCGAACGTTGTTGACCTGCGAGTTGTTGATCGTCGTGTTGGCTTGGATGCGCATGCCCACGTTGACCACCGGCGCTGCGCTTGTCACCACGGCAGGCGGTGTGCCTATGGGCGCCGGCACGATGAGTCCGTAGCGCGACCCTGGCGGTGGAGGAACGAACACGCCCTCGGGACCGATAGGCCGAGGACCCGGTACCACGCCAGCAGCGGCGATCGCAAAGCTCAGATGAAGACCAGGCGGCGGCGGGACGAACACCGTGTCAGGCGCACCCCAATGGCCACTGATGAAGACGACCCCACCGTCGCGATGTTCGTAGTAAGGATGCACCCAGTGGTAGCCGGGCCGTGGGGGCGCCATCCAGTGACCCGAGGCCCACACCCAGTTGCCTTGCCAGACCCAGTACCCACCGACCCACACCGCACCCTCGAACGGCAGCGGCGCCGGTGTTTCCACCAACATGGGAGGAGGAGCCCAGGCGACCAAGACGGGCGGCGGCTCAAACACCGGAGGCTCGATGTACACGCTGATGACAGCGCTCGGCGCCGGCGCGACATAGACCGGCTGTGGCGCATACACACGCTGCGGCGGAGGACCCGCCGGATAGACAGTGCATCCAACAGCGCAAAGGGCCAGCCCTGCACACAGGGCAGCGCGCAGCGGCATCAACATCGTCATCAGAGGACTCCAGTCAACAGCGGCGAGATTGAACCAGCGCCGGAGGGCCGCAGGGGTAACAGTCCGTGGGGGCAGGGTCATCCTGCACACTCGGCTCAAAGTGGCGCCGGCCGCGCCCGAGAATTTAGGCATGTTGCCTCGCATGACCAGCCCTGCCGCCAACGCTTGCGCCGAGCCGCCCAGACCGAATGCCGGAGGTTGAGCCGTCAATGTGACCGGCTGAAGGCCAGAAGCTCTCCGTCATCTTCCCAGCGCCGCGACCTTGAATGCACATCCAGGCATCGAAGATTCGGGGCCACGCGTAATGTCCACCGCGGTACTTGACTTGATCCCAAGCGTGCGCTCAATCATTCGGTGGCCACTCGCGACGCGGCCTCCAGCCCCAATCAGATCAGGCCGAGATCGCGTGGCCGCGCGCCAGGGAAGACTCGCTCGAGCTGCGCCGGCGTGAGCCCGTACTGGCGCGCGAAGAGCCCGCCCAGCGTAGCGCGGTACTCGTTGAGCACTGGCAGGTCGCGGTTCTGGAACAGCGTGCGCGCTTCGATGGTCTGCTGCCTGCCGGCCACCGGACCCGCGGCAAGGCTTCCGCCCAGCACCCAATGCACACTGCCATGGCCGTGGTCGGTGCCACGGTTGCCGTTCTCGCGCATCGTGCGGCCAAACTCGCTGAGTACCACGACCACGGTGTTGCGCCAGGCCGCCTCGCCCATCTCGTCGGCGAAGCCAGCCAGGCCGCGCCCCAATTCCTCCAGCCGCGACGCCAGGTAGCCGGTGGCCGCACCCTGGCCAACATGGGTGTCCCAGCCCCCAACGTCGACGAAGCCCAGCGCATAGCGCTCTCGCATCAGCCTGGCGATGCGCCGCGCTTCGAGTTCGAAACCCTTTGCATTGATGGCATTGCGGTTGGCGGCCACCCTCTCGCCGGCCATCGCCGGGGCGGCCGCAGCACTCGCCGGTGCCGCGGCCAGGTCGCGTGCCGCCTCGTCACGAACCTGGAAGGACTCGTCGATCGGGGCGGCCAGCGGATGGTCGCGGTACATCGCTGCCAGCGCCTGGCGCAAGCGTTCGTCGCCCGGCTTCGGGTCGTTTTTCAGCGACAGGTTGGCGATGCCGAGTTCGCCACGAAGCACCAGCGGTAGCTGGTCCGTGAAGGCGATGGCTTCGGTGGCCGGCTGCCGACCCTGCAGCACGACGGCCAGACGGTTCAGGAAGCCAGAGCTGAAGTCCCGTCTGGCTGCGCCCGCGGCCTGGCCTAGCTCGACGCTGTCCTGGGTCTCGAAGTGACTGCGCGTAGTGT
Source organism: Betaproteobacteria bacterium (assembly GCA_037443665.1). Lineage (GTDB taxonomy): Bacteria > Pseudomonadota > Gammaproteobacteria > Burkholderiales > Burkholderiaceae_C > Rubrivivax. Next base: position 6,220 of record JBBINW010000115.1, on the reverse strand, counting down.
CATCGGTACCCGCAAAGGGCACGAAGCAGACCTGGCGGCGCGCCACCAGCGGCAGCACCGACGATTCGAGCGCTGGGTGCAAGCCCCAATCGGCATTCAGCGCCAGGGTTCCCCTCACGCCTGCGGCGGCTGGCGGGATGGCGATGTTCGGCCGTACCTCCCGGTAGAAGCCGCAGGAGCTGGGCACAAGCAGACTGGCGGCGTCGTAGCCGCCGCGCAGGAAGACGAGCAGGAAGCGCGGCGTGGTCGGGCTGGCGGCGAACAGCCGGACGCAAAAGCTGCTGCCGACGGCAAGGGCTGCCTGCATGAGACGTCGGCGCTGCATGGCGTTCCCCTTCAGCAGAACATGAACTCGGGCGACGAGAGGTACAGCATGTTCCAGTCCTGCGGTGTTGCGGCACTGTCCAGGGCCTGGCGTGTGGCCGCCGCAAGGCGCGGGCGCACGACCTGCCAGTACAGCGGTCGCATCAGCTGCGGGAAGCCCGGTTGCTCGCGCGGCGCCGTCGCGTCGTCGGACTTGAACAGGCCGGCGCTGCCGTTGGCGAGCGTGCGCGCGATGTCCAGACGCACCGCCATCTGGCCCGAGCCGGTCCAGGCCGCAGCATCGGCAGGGTAGCCGTCGGGTGTCTGGCGGTTGTACAGGCCCTGTCCCATACGGTTCAGCCAGCCCTGCATGGGAGCCGTGTTGAGCACCACGCGCTCGCCGTAGCAGGCGCGCACGGCCGAGACGACATAGTGAACCGGATCCTTGAATTTGACCTGCGCCGGCGCCGTGAACTCGGACGATCGCAACAACGCGCCCAGCACCTCGGCGATGCGGCCCCCGCTGCGCGCCCAGGCCGCTGTCATGGCGCCGACCGCGGCCGGCGGTGGCTCGTCGGACAGCAACTGGCGCGCCAGCTTGCGGCAGACGAAGCGCGCCGTGGCCGGGTGCGAGGCCAGGCGGTCCAGCACCTCGTCGAGCTCGGCAGCCCCGCGGCCGCGCACGATCTGGCCGAGCAGCGTCTTGTCGCCGTAATCGTGGCGGGCAGGATTGAACTCGTAGATGCCCTGGCGACGGTATTGCCCGGCCAGTTCGCGGCTCATGCCCGGCGTCTTGTCGCCGAAGTTCACCCCGTGGCCGGTGAGCACGCGCGCCAATTCCTGCACATCATGCTGCGTGTAGCCGCCATCCACACCCAAGGTGTGCAGTTCAAGCAGCTCGCGAGCGTGGTTCTCGTTGATGCGGCCGACGGCGTTCTGCTCGTTGTCGAGGTAGCGCAGCATCGCTGGGTGACGCGTCACCGCGCCCAGCAGGTCGCGGAAACGGCCCATTGCATGTGGGCGGATGGCTTGTTCACCGTAGTCGCCCAGAAGCACGCGGATGTTGCTTTTGTACTGGTGGACGTTGAAGTGGTTAAACCAGAACCATTGCAGTTGCTCCTGCAGTTGGTTCGGGGAGTACAGCGCGCGCAGCAGGTCGCGCGTGGCGGCCTCACGCGCCAGCTTGTTCAGAGCCTGCTGAAATGCGTCCTGCGCCGCCTTACGGCCGGCCTCGTCGGGCAGCGCCTCGCCGGCCTTGCGCGCAGCGTCGATCTCGGTCCACAGCGCCAGCGGCGTGCTCTGCTGGATGCGCAGGGCGTCGATCTGCTCCTGGGCTGCGGCCGGCAGCGGGCCGGCCGCGGCATGCATCTGCTCGGAGACGTATCGCCCAGCACCTAGGCGCTGCACGCGGTCGAATTCGGCGTCGGTCGCACCCCAGCTGACGCGGTTGGCCAACCGGTAGGCCGCTGCGCTGTCGAAAGCCGCTGCGGCTTGCGCAGGGCCGGCAGGGCCGTTGGCGGTGGCGCAGGCGGCCAGCCACCATGGCGTCGCCAAAGCAGTAGCCAGCAGAGCGCGACGCTGAGCTGCAGCTGGGGCTGCCGGCGACTGGGGCTGATTGGGGGGCTGCATGCTGTCCTGGCCAACGGCCGCGCCCCGCGCGACGTTGACGCTTACGTCTTCGGCTTTACACCGCGAAACCTCAGGGCAGCCGTCCAAGCTTCGATGCTGGCACCCGTCTTCCGTCCACCTTGGGACATGCCAGTGTTCTGCCCAGGATGGTCTTCGTAATCAAACAATCCGAAGACGTGTTGCTGAGGGATCTGTCAATGTGCCAGATCGACCCATTGGGAACGCTGGAACCTTGACATCCTCCCCAGCCTGAAGGTCTTGTCGTTACCCACTTCTTCGACCATTTTCGTAGCCATTGTTCCAGGCGGGCCATGGTGCGGCGCGGACCTTCAGGGGCATGACTTCCTTGACCCAGAGCTTGGCAAAGCCATCCCCTTCGGCGTTTATGACCTCAGCGGGGGAAACCAGGGTTGGGTGAGCGTGGCTATCGGCCACGACACGGCGGACTACGCCGCCGAAGCGATCCGGCGCTGGTGGAAAAAGATGGGCTCCAAGCGCTACCGGGATGCGCGTGAACTGATGATCACAGCCGATGGCGGAGGGAGTAACGGCAGCCGCTGCCGTTTGTGGAAGGTGGCGCTGCAGGAGCTGGCAACCAAGCTGGAGACGCCGATCCACGTGCGTCACTTACCACCCGGCACGAGCAAGTGGAACAAGATCGAGCACCGGATGTTCTCTCACATTACCCGCAACTGGCGCGGCCGGCCGTTGATCAGCCATGAAGTCATCATCCAACTCATCGCCCATACGACGACGCAAGCTCGGCTGAAGATTCAGGCTGAACTCGACAATGGCCACAAACCGACAGGCATCAGCGTCACTGACGCCGAATTGGTGTCATTGAATCTCAAGCGCGGACTTCCACGGAGAGTGGAACTACACGCTGCTGCCGATCCGATCGAAAACGTGATCAACTTATTTTGTCGCGACGGCTTGGTGCGCAATCGCATGGGTAGACCCCAGGACGACACCTCGACACCGACCACAGCGCTAGGGATCGACGCCACGGCGATGCCCGCCGTGGAGCCGAGTCAAGTGGCCGGCAGTGACTTGGCTGGCGGTACAAAGAAATGGCCACGGCGGGGCCGTTTGAACCGCGTGCGCGATGCCGAGACCCGTGGCCAAGTAACCGTCGTCGCTGGCGACGAGGATCTGCATGGCCGGGGGGCTTGCAGGGAGCGACATGGCATGGCCGGCTCGGGCATCAGAATCCGGGATCGGGCGCGCATGGCCGCCCGGCGATCGAGGAAGACCGATGCTCGAAGGATGCCCGAACCACGGCTTGGCGTTTCGCCGGGCCGCAAAGGCGCAGTGGCTGGGGCTGGCGGTGACGCTGTCGGCCTGCACCGGGCTGCCGCCGCCCGGTATTACGCCGCTGGCAACGGGCCAGACCGTCACGCCCACGCTCGTCCGCGGCGCGGTCCAGCAGGCCCTGAACCCGCGCCTGCACGACTACCCGGACTTCGTCGCCGGCCAGGCGGTGCGCTGCGTGCTCAGCCCCGACGGCAAGACGCTGGCGGTCCTCACCGCAGGCCAGAACTCGCTGGTCAAGCCTGATGGGAGCGTCGACGCGGCCGCCTCGACGCAGTTCATCTTCCTTTACGACGTGGCGGGGGAGCGCCGCTCTCACCCCCGGCTCACCCAGGTGATCCAACAACTCAACGCGCATGTCGGACTGGCCTTCTCGCCCGGCGGGAAACAACTCTATGCCGCAGGCGGCGCCGACGACGCGGTCTATGTCTACGCCAGGCAGGCCGGCACCTGGGCTGCAGCGGGCCGCGTCGGGCTGGGCCACGCCGACCACGGCCTCGGCCTGGGCGTGCGTCCCAACGCAGCGGGCCTGGCCGTTAGCAGTGACGGCCGCACCCTCGTCGTGGCCAACAACTACAACGACTCGATCAGCGTGATCGACACCGCCACCCAGCGCGTCCGCTACGAGCACGACCTGCGCCCCTGGTTCGGTCGCAACGAAGGCCTGGCCGGCCGGGCCGGCGGCAGCTTCCCTTTCGCCGTGGTGGTCAAGGGCAACGCCACGGCCTATGTGTCCTCGGACCGCGACCGCGAAGTCGTGGTCGTCGACATCTCGTCACCCGTCGAGGGCCACCTGCTGGCACGCATCAAGCTCGATGGCAACGCCCTGGGGATGGCGCTGGATCGACCGCAGGCCAGGCTTTACGTGGCCCAGGACAACGCCGACGAGGTCGCGATCATCGACACCGCGAGCAATGCCGTGACCGCGCGCATCGACGCGCGGGCGCCGCCCGGGATGCTGGCCGGCGCTCCGGTGACCGGCGTGGCGACCTTCGGCGTGACGCTGTCGCCGGACGGCCGCACGCTGTACGCGGTCAATGCCGGCGCGAACTCGATCGCCGTGATCCCCCTGACCGGTCCCAGGGCGAACACGGTCGCCGGCCTCATCCCGACCGCCTACGAGCCGCACGACCTGCGCATGAGCGCCGACGGTGGCTGGATGTACATCGTCAACGGCAAGAGCGCCACCGGCCCCAACCCCGGTCACCTGACGAGCAGCACGGCTCGCATGACGCGCCTGAGCGTGGCGGGCGGCGCCGCTGCCGCAGCACGCGCCGCGCGGGCGTCGAACCAGTACCAGTTTCAGATGGAGCGCGCATCGCTGGTCAGCACGCCGGTGCCGACCGCGAGCGAGCTGGCCACCCTGACCGAGGCCGTCGCGCGCAACGACTTCTACGATGCCGCGCCGATCGCCACCGACGTGACGACGATGGCCTTCCTGCACCGCCACATCCGGCACGTCATCTACGTGGTCAAGGAAAACCGCACCTACGACCAGGACCTCGGCGACCTGCCCAATGGTGCCAACGGCGACGCCCGACTGACCCAGTTCGGTGCCGGCCTCACCCCCAACAACCACCGCCTGGCCGGGCAGTTCGTGACCCTGGACAACTTCATGAACCCCGGCGACGGCAGCATGGATGGCTGGTCCTGGGCGCTGCAGGGCCGGGTGACCAACACCGAGACAATCACCCAGCAGATCAACTATGCGGCGGTCGATCGCGGGCTGTCGTACGAATCCGAAGGCACGAACCGCAATGTGCCGGTGAACCTGGCGACGCCCGCCGAGCGCGATGCCGCGCTCGGGCCGGCGGGCGCCACCAACTACAGCCAGGCCACCGCGGGCCTGCCCGGCGGCACGGCCAACCTGCTGGCAGGCACCGGCAACCACGCATCGACCGACGCGCCTTTCGGGATCCAGAAGGGCAGCATCTTCAGCGCCGTGCTGCACGCCGGCCTGAGCGTTCGCAACTACGGCTTCCTGGTCCACAACGTCGGCAGTATCGGCACCTCGGCTGCGCCGCTGTCCAGGCCCTTCGACGCGGGCATCGCTCAGGTCGTCGCGCTGGACCCCGAACTGGCTCCGCTGACCGACCTGTACTTCCGCGGCTTCGACCAGCATTACCCCGATCTGTGGCGCATCGACGAATGGAAGCGCGAGTTCGACGTCTTCGTGGCCCAGGACCGACTGCCGAGCCTTTCGCTGGTGCGCATCAGCCACGATCATATGGGCGCCTTCGGCTCGGCCCTGGCCGGCGTGAACACGCCGGAGACGCAGCAGGCGGATTGCGACCTCGCCCTGGGGCGCTTGGTCGAGGCCGTAGCCGCCAGCCCCTTCGCCCGCGACACCCTGATCATCGTCACTGAGGACGACGTGCAGGACGGACCCGACCATGTCGACTCGCATCGCGGGCCGGCACTGGTCATCGGACCCTACGTGCGCCGGAGCGCCGTCGTCAGTACGCGCTACAGCCAGGTCAACGCGCTGCGCACGATCGAGGACATCCTGGGCACTCCGCATATCAACCTGAACACCGCCACCCAGGGCCCGATGACCCAGGTGTTCGACATACGGGCGTCGGGCGATTGGCAGTACCGGGCGGTGGCCTCGACGGTGCTGAAGACGACGTCGCTGTTGCCAGACGGGGGCATCCCCTTCGCGCGCGGGCCGGATCTGCACCCCCGGCACGCGGCCGCCTACTGGGACGAGGTCACTGCCGGCTTCGACTTCAGGGACGCCGACCAGGTCCCGCCCGACGCCTTCAACCGGATCCTCTGGGCCGGGCTGAGGGGGCGCGAGCCCTATCCCGGACGCGTGGGCCCCGCTTCGGGCGCGGACGACGACGAGTGATCGGTGCGCCGCTCGCCGATGTCAGAGGCTGAGAGACATTCGGATTTCGGCCGATCCGGCGTTGCCGCCGGCAGCCGATGTCGCCCAGTCGACCGACAGCTCGGTTCGCGCCTCGAAGGGGATTTC
>JBBINW010000114.1:0-9614 GCA_037443665.1 Betaproteobacteria bacterium | reverse complement strand
ATTGATCGCGGCGATCGATCACTCGGCATGTGCGGGGACTCGGCGTAGTGGGGCCTATGCCGAGCTCGGCATAGGCCCCAGTCGACCTGCGCCTGTTCACCGGGCAAGGTGCGCAGGCGCAGGTAGGCCTCGGCCGCCGGGCGCGGGCGCATGCCCGCCACCAGGAAGCGGAAGTGCGAGGGCCCGCCCATGTACCCACGCTCGCGCACCATGGCGTGCAGCCGCGCCGCGGTGAGCGAGGGGAACTTCTCCAGGGTGGCCAGGATGAAGGGCCGGTACGGATCGATCCGGCTGGGCCGCAGTGGGGAGGTGTGCACCGGCGCGCAGTCGCCGGCGAGCACGCGCCGCACCGCATCGCGGTGCACGTGCAGCTGCCGCGCGATGGTGCCCACGCGCCACTTCTCTGCCGTGTGCAGGCGCAGGATCTGCGCCACCAGGTCAGGGGCTGTGGTCATGGCGCCGTTGCCCGGGTAGGCCGTGGCGCAGGAAGCCCAGGCGTACAGCCGCGCCCTGCCGGGCGCCGCAGCGGCGGCAGGCCCAGCGTCTGGTGGAGGTGGCGGCGGGGGTGGCGATGTCGGGTTCTGGCCGGGCACTGGGTGCCGTGATGTCGGCGGCCGTGCCGGCGACGTCGACGGTGGCGCTGTCGTGTGTCCATGCCGCCAGTGGAGCCCAGGCCTGCCCCGAGCGGGAACCCTGGTGCGTCACGTTATGTGCGGCCACACCTGCAGCGCCGACGGCGTCACGGGCAGCACGGCGCTGGCGCCAACGACGCGAGCGCTGCGCATGCGCGATGCGTCCGCCCCAGGAGCGCTGGTAGCGCTGTGCAGTGTCACGCCGGGCCTGCTCACGGGCTTGATGCCGGCACTGCCGGCCGCAGTAGCGGTTGCCGCGGTCACAGCGGCTGCACAGGATGACCTGGACGCGACAGCGCGCGCACAAGTACAGGCGGGCGGGTTGGTCCATGCGCACCCCGGCACAACCGAAGTGCTGGACGGACTCGTCCCAGCGCGCCACACTGCTGCAGCACCGCCTTCATCGGCACGGTGTAGGGCGCGGTACGGTCGTCAAGCTTCCCGGCGAGTCAGACCGTTGCCGTGCCCACCTTCTTCGGCATCGACCGCGTTGTACCGCGGCATGCCACCAGCGCCGCCGGCCAACGCCGACGGCGTGGGTGCCGGCATCCCCGCCATTGCCCGAGCCCACAGCGTTGCCCGCGCCTGCCTGGCCGCCCTGCAGGGCGGCCAGGCAGGCGCACACCCCGATCAAAGTCGGGCCAGACCAGCAGGCGCTGTCCAGCTGAACCTGCCGCGCATCAGAACCGCCACCTCACCGGCGAATAGAAGCGGTTCCTGGCCAGCGTTCACAGCTGCCCACAGGCGCAGTGGGTCTGCTCGATCTCGTGGTGCTGATCGATGCGTGGCAGGTTCGCGGGCAGCGCCTGGCGGACCGCCTTGCGCTTGGGTGGCGTGGATGCTGCCGGCGGCGGCTTGGCCTCGTCTTCGGCCGCGCGGTCCTCGAGCACGGTATCGGCCAGGATGCGATCGAACAGCACCGCCTGCGTCGTCGCATCCAGGCTCTCGCTGGACGAGCCGAAGCGCCAGTGCTTGAGCCGCGCGATCTCGAAGTTCAGCGCCTCGTTCCGGGTCTTCTCGAACCGAAGCTCGCCTTGCATGCGCTCGATCAGATCGCGAAGCTCCTGCACCGACTCGCCTGCGGGCTGCGTGTCGAGTGTCTGTGCGTCCGAGGCTTCGAGCATGGCCCAAAGTATCCCTCTCGCGCGCGCGTGCGCGCGAGAGGACATTCGCCAATAGACAAATGCACAAACACAGCCAGCGAATCCAGCTCATCACACCACCGTGATCGCCTGCGGCTGCGCCGCCCCAATGCGCTGCCACGGCAGCCCCGCGACGAGCCAGTCGAACTGCTCGCGCGTGAGGTTCAGCGAGCCCGAGGCGTCGCGCGGCCAGGCAAAGCTGCCGGCCTGTAGCCGCCGCGTGCACAGCCACATGCCCGCACCGTCGTAGACGAGCACCTTGAGCCGATCGGCGCGGCGGTTGGCGAACACGTAGGCGTGGTGGGCTTGCGCGCCCAGCGCGAAGCAGCGCACCACCAGGCCCAGCAGCGCGTCGATCCCGCCGCGCAGGTCACTGGCGCCCAATGCCAGCCAGATCACGTCGATGCGGATCATTGGCCGAGCTCCCGCAGCAACGCGGCGAGTTCGCGCGTGTGCGCCAGCGGCCAGTGCAGTTCAAGCCGGGCGCTGCCCGCGCTCAGCTCGACGCGTACCGACGTCGACGCGGTGCTCGGCGCCACGCGGGCCGCCACGAAGCCGTTCGCCCGGGGCGCCGGCGATGCAGTGGCGCTGACACCAACGCCGACGCCGTCAAGCTTGACCTGCCAGCGCCGCGCGTGGGCACACCAACTGCCCAGCGTACCCAGCGGCACGCCGTTGGCTTCGGACCATACCTTCGCCTTCAGACCAGAGGCCCGATACGCCGCCACCTTCTCCAGGCAGCGCTCCATCTGCTGTCGATCCATGCTTACCTCGTTCGTCTCGTTGGTTGCCGAAACGCAAGGCTCGCAGCTTCAGCGGCGATACGAAAGATGGGTTCGCGGAACGCTTACCCTCCAGGTGCTCACAGAACCGGACGTGAGACTCTCGCCTCATCCGGCTCTTCCCATCCCAGCCTGTCCCCACAGCAACCGCCAGTGCGCAAACAAGCCTGGCTTTTCGCGCGCAATGCGCTCAAGCCAATGAGCCGCGCGACGCCGGTGGCGCCGCAGGCGCTTGTACTTGCGGGTCGCCCACAAGGCAAGTTTCCGGTCCAGTTGCCGCAGCGTCGGATACAGCGCCGACTTGTAGAACTGGCCGTAGTACGGAACGTGTCAATGGCTTTGCGACACCCTGGGACGTTAATTTAGTGTGCGGGCGACGGGTTCACTGGTCGGTCTTTTCTCCTGAGGTGGTGGGTTGATCCAGGCGGCTGTGGGCATCGGTGGCAGCTAAGGTCGCTTGTTCTTGAAGCGGTTGGGGTTGGCCAGGAATGCGGCATCAAGGGTGGCCTGGCGGATGATGCGCATGTCGGCGGCCAGGCCGTAGTGGACGCTGTGCGGTGTCATGTAGCCGATGCCGCTGTGGCAGTGCTCGGCGTTGTACCAAGGGAAGAAGGCTTGACAGTGGGCTCGCGCGTCCTCGATGCAGCCGAAGCGCTCGGGGAGTTCGGGCCGGTACTTCATGGTCTTGAACTGCGACTCCGAGTACGGGTTGTCGTCCGAGACGTGAGGTCGGCTATGGCTCTTGGCGACATCCAGATCGACCAGCAGACTGGCCACTGGCTTGGAGCGCATGGCCGCACCTCGATCGGCGTGCAGGGTCAGCATGCCAGGCTCGACGTCATGCCGTGCCACGGTGTCGGCGATGAGCTGCTGGGCCAGCTCGGAGCACTCGCGCGGGGCGATGAGCCAGCCCACGACGAAGCGGCTGAAGATGTCGAGGATCACGTAGAGGTGGAAGCAGGTCCACTTGGCCGGTCCCTTGAGCTTGGTGATATCCCTTGAGCTTGGTGATATCCCAGCTCCAGACCTGATTGGGCGCAATGGCCAGCAACTCGGGCTTGGTGTAGGCCGGGTGGGTGAGCTGGTTGCGCCGCTCGCGGCAGCCGCCGGTGGCCGCCAGCAGCCGGTACATGGTGCGCACCGAGCCGATGTAGGTGCCCTCGTCCAGCAGCGTGGCGTGCACGGCCGCCGGCGCGGTGTCGGCGAAGCGTTCGCTGTTGAGGGTGTCGAGCAACGTCTGCCGCTCCTGTGCGTCCAGGGTCAAGGGAGGGGCGAGGCGAGGTGCCCTCGGCGCTGGCGGGCCCACCAGCGCGCGGCGGTGCAAACGTGCCTGCTAAGAACGCGATCCTTCACCGCACAACCGCCGCATTTACGTCGCCTGGCCCTTGGCCACGAGAGCTTTGCAGTCCCTTGCCTGCTCGCCCTGGCCGGCGCCGCCTCGCATGCGGTTCGTGTACCTCGGCTCACGGTTTACGCTCCACGCTTCCTCCCCACGATCGGTCGCGCTCACGCAGTTGCGCTTCGCTTGCCTCGCTGTGGCTAGCTCGGCCGGGGACTCGCACCCCGAAGATCGCGCCCATGCTGGGCGCACAAAGAAAATGGCCCGGTCGCGAGACCGGGCCAAAGAATGGACAACCTTCCACACAAGAGACCCGGAACTTTCGCCCCGGGCCTTGGCCTAGAGCGGTCCGATCCGGAAAAGTTCACTCCATGAGCGATCTCAGGCGGCCTTCTTGGCCTTGCCAGCGGTCTGCGTCGCCTTGACCGCGGTGTTGGTCATCGCGGTGAAGTTGGCCTCGGCCACTTCGGTGGCCTGCTTGGTGGCCTTGTGCACGCTCTCGAAAGCGTTGTTCGCGGCGGCGACGGCCGACTTGACCAGGGCAACCGCGCTCTCGGTGCCAGCCGGGGCATTCTTGACCGCGGTATCCACCAGCGCGAGCATCTTCTGCTGTCCGTCGGCAATGGTCGCTTCGGCAGCCTTGGTCACTTCGGCGTTGGTACCGGCGAAGATCTCATACAGATGGCGGCTGTAGGCGGCGGCCTTCTCTGCGGCCGGCTGGAGCAGACCGGCCTGCAGGGTCATCAGTTCCTGCGCGTCCTTGATCGACATCGCGGCCTGGGTGGTCTCTGCGGCTTCGGCCAGCGAGGCCTTGGCGACCTGCATGTTGAGCTCGACGAGCTTTTCGACGCCTTCGAAGGCCTTGTTGGTCAGGCCGAAGAGGGTCTCGACATTGGCCTTCTGGGCGGCGACGAGTTGTTCAGCGGTGAACGTCATGGTGAATCTCCTTGAGAGTGGGCGTTGGAAAACCGTGCCGCGCCTGGAAAACAACTTTGCTGCGCTGCAACATGGACTGAAGTATAGGGCCTTGTCCCTGCCTTGCAAGTCTTTTTTGTTGCACTGCACCATGTTAGGGGTGACTTCCTAGAATCCGGTCCCGTGCACGCCTTCCATGCCGACGAGTTCGTGTTGCCGCTGCCGCCGCAACACAGCTTCCCAATCTCGAAGTACCGCCTCCTTCGCGAGGCGGCCGAAGCCACGATCGCCGGCCTGCAGGTGCGCGCAGCGACGCCCGCCAGCGACGGCGAACTCGCGCTGGCCCACGATCCGGCCTGGATCGACGCCGTGGCCGAGGGCACGACCAGTGCGGCGCAACAGCGCGAGATTGGCTTTCCCTGGTCGCCGCAGATGGTCGAACGGGCCCGCCGCTCGGTGGGGGCCACGATCGCCGCCGCGCGCACGGCACTGCTCGGCGGCGAAGGGGTGGCCGCCAACCTGGCCGGCGGCACGCACCACGCCTACGCCGACAAGGGATCGGGTTACTGCGTCTTCAACGACGTGGCGGTGGCGGCACGGCTGATGCAGGCCGAGTGGCACCGCAACCACCGTCGGCTGCTGCGAGTGATCGTGATCGACCTCGACGTGCACCAGGGTAACGGAACGGCAGCGATCTTCCGCGACGACCCGACCGTCTTCACGCTGTCGCTGCACGGAGCCAAGAACTTCCCGTTCCGCAAGGAATCCGGTGACCTCGACGTCGACCTGCCCGACGGTTGCACCGACGAGCCCTACCTGAAGGCACTCGATGGCGCCCTCGAGCGCGCGTGGTCGGTGCATGGCGAAGAGCCGCCCGGGCTCGCCTTCTACCTGGCCGGCGCCGACCCGCACGAGAACGACCGGCTGGGTCGGCTCAAGCTCAGCCTCGCCGGCCTGGCTGAGCGCGACCGCCGCGTGCTGGCCGCGCTGCGCGAGCGGCGCATACCGGCGGCTGTGTCGATGGCGGGCGGCTATGGGCAAGACTTGGCGGTGACCGTCGAGATCCAGCGCCGCACCTTGATCGAGGCCATCGCATCGTGGCGGCACTGGCGAGCCGGGTGCGCGGCACCGGCGATGGAACAATCCAGCCGATGAAACAGTCTCCCGGCCGGCCGCAGCCGCAGCCCCGTGCGCGCTTTCCGCGATTCCAGACCATCACCACGCGCTGGATGGACAATGACATCTACGGCCATGTCAACAACGTTGTTCATTACAGCTTCTTTGACACCGCAGTCAACCGCTACCTCATCGAGGCCGGCGCGCTCGACATCCATGCCGGCGCGGTGATCGGCCTCGTCGTGCAGACACAATGCCATTACTTCGAGTCGATCGCGTTTCCGCAGACGGTGCATGCCGGCCTGCGCGTGGCGCAGCTGGGTCGGTCAAGCGTGCACTACGAGGTTGGTCTGTTCGCCGACGATGCCGCGCGAAGCGCCGCTTTGGGCCGCTTCGTGCATGTCTACGTCGATCGCGCCAGCCGCCGGCCAGTGTCCTTGCCGACGCCACTGCAGGCGGCGCTGGATCTCCTGCGGAGCCCTGAATGACCCCGACCCCCGAGACCATCGCCGCCGTCGATGCGGCGATCACTTCGCGCCGCTCCGTGCGTGCCTTCCTGCCCACCCCGGTGCCGCGCGAGACGATCGAGGCCATCCTCGGCGTCGCCTCGCGCGCGCCCTCGGGCACCAACACCCAGCCCTGGAAGGTTCACGTCCTCACCGGCACCGCCAAGCAGGCGTTGTCGAGCGAGATCCGCGCTGCCTACGACGACCCGTCGCAGCGAGCCCGGCACCAGGAGGAGTACGCCTATTACCCGACCGAGTGGCGCAGCCCCTATATCGACCGCAGGCGAAAGGTCGGCTGGGAGCTGTACTCGCTGCTCGGCATCGGCAAGACCGACAAGGCGCGCATGCACGAGCAGCATGGCCGCAACTACGCCTTCTTCGACGCACCGGTGGGCATGATCTTCACGATCGACCGCGTCCTGCAGCAAGGCAGCTGGCTCGACTATGGCATGTTCCTGCAGAACATCATGGTCGCAGCCCGCGCGCGCGGCCTGGACACCTGCCCGCAGGCAGCGTTCACGCAGTTCCACGGCATCATCGAACGCCAGCTCGGCCTGGGCGACGGCGAGATGGTGGTCTGCGGCATGTCGCTGGGCCACGCCGATCCCGACGCGGAGGCAAATCGGCTCGTCACCGAGCGCGAGCCGGTCTCGGGGTTTGCCCGGTTCCTCGAATAGGGTTGCACAGGGGGCGGCAGGCCGCAAGTGGTTCCTAGAATCGCCGGCTGACCGAAGGGACGAGATGAAATTGAAGAACCTGGCCGCAGCGCTGCTGGTCGCTGCCTTGCCCGGGCTCGCGGTGGCCGCGGACGGAAGCGCATTTGCGGGGCCGCGGTTCGGGCCAGTCCCGCTCGAATTCATCTTCTTCGCCTGCGTGCTTGCCGGCGTGGCGTTCTCGCACGGCCACGCCATGCGCTTTGCCGTCGGCGGTGCGCTGACGATCGCGATCTACAAGATCCTCTTCTCGCCCTTCAGGACGGACGTCGGCCTGGCGGCCTTCACCGCTCACCTGGGGCACGAGTGGGTGATCATCGCCAACCTGCTGCTGCTGGGTTTCGCGCTGCTGGCCGACCTGTTCGGGAAGAGCGAATTGCCGGCCATGTTGCCGCGTTTCATGCCCGACCACTGGAAGGGTGGCTTCGTGCTGCTCGTCCTCGTCATTGTGCTGTCGAGCTTTCTGGACAACATCGCGGCTGCGATGATCGGCGGCGCGGCGGCCCACACTGTGTTCAGGGGCCGCGTGCCCACCGGGTTCCTGGCCGCGATCGTCGCTTCGTCGAATGCCGGTGGCGCCGGCAGCGTGGTCGGCGACACGACGACGACGATGATGTCGATCGCCGGTGTCCACCCCAAGGACGTCCTCGAGGCCTACATCGCCTCGGGGGTGGCGCTCGTGATCTGCGGCCTGCCGGCCTCGTTCCTGCAGCAGGCCTACACGCCGATCCAGAAGGGCGCCGACCCGAGCACGCGCATCGACTGGACGCGGCTGGCGATCGTGGGCGTCATCCTGGCGGCGGCGATCGTTGTCAACGTCACCGTCAACACCCGCTCCGCGGGGCATGCCGACAGCATTCCCTTCCTTGGCGCGGCGGTGTGGCTGGCGATCCTGGCCTGCACCTCGCTGCGGCGGCCGAACTGGGCATTGCTGCCCGGCGCGGCCAAGGGCGCGGTGTTCCTGCTGTCGCTGGTGCTGTGCGCTTCGATGATGCCGGTCGAGGAGCTGCCGTCGGCCTCGTGGCACACCGTGCTCGGTTTGGGTGTCGTCTCGGCGGTGTTCGGCAACATCCCGCTGACCGATCTGGCGCTGAAGCAGGGCGGCTACGACTGGGGCTTCGTCGCCTTCGCCGTCGGCTTCGGCGGTTCGATGGTCTGGTTCGGTTCTTCGGCCGGCGTGGCGCTGAGCAGCATGTACCCGCAGGCCCGGTCAGTGGGCGAGTGGCTGCGCCACGGCTGGCCTGTGGTGCTGGCCTACGTCGTCGGTTTCTTCGTGATGCTGGTGATGATCGGTTTCCATCCCGACCCGATCGTCCGCGGCGGCGTTTTGGTGCAACCGCAGGCGGGTTCGTCGAGCGGGAGTCCGCAGCCTTGAGGCGGCCCCGGATCCTGGTCGCGCGCGCGGTATTCCCGGAAGTCCTGGCCCGGCTGCGGCAGAACTTCGACGTCGAGGACAACCCGGCGGACACGATCTACACGCCGGCCGAGTTGATCCTGCGGTTGCGGGCCAAACAGGGCGCGTTCACCACTGGCAGCGAGCGTATTTCGGCGGCCCTGCTCGCCGCTTGCCCGGAACTCCGCGTCGTCGCAAACATGGCGGTCGGCTACAACAACCTTGACATCGACGCCTGCACCGCGCACGGCGTGCTGGTCACCAATACGCCGGATGTGCTGACCGAGACGACGGCCGACTTCGGCTTCGCGCTGATGATGGCTGCCGCGCGCCGCATGGCCGAGGGCGAACGCTACCTGCGCGCCGGCCAGTGGACGAAATGGCGCTACGACCTGCTCATCGGCAGCGACGTGCACGGAGCCACGCTGGGCATCTTGGGCATGGGCCGCATCGGGCAGGCCATCGCGCGGCGCGGTTCGGCGGGCTTCGGCATGCGGGTGCTGTATCACAACCGCAGCCGCTTGCCGCCAGAGGTCGAGGCCGCGCTCGGCGCGCGTTACGCCTCCAAGGGCGAGTTGCTGGCCGAATCCGATCACCTGCTGCTCGTGCTGCCGTACACGGCCCAAACCCACCACGCGATCGGCGGTGCGGAGCTGGCGCAGATGAAGCCCACGGCGACGCTGACCAACATCGCTCGCGGTGGCATCGTCGACGACACGGCGCTGGCGGCGGCGCTGCGCGATGGGCGCATCGCCGCCGCCGGGCTCGACGTCTTCGAGGGCGAGCCTACAGTCCACACGGACCTGTTGAGCCTGCCGAACGTGGTGCTAACGCCGCACATTGCCAGCGCCAGTCTGCGCACGCGCCGGGCGATGGCCAATCTGGCGGCAGACAACCTGATCGCCGCCCTCACTGGCGGCGTGCCGCCGACGCCGATCAACCCGGAAGTGCTGGCACGGCGCGTCTGAGCCCGGACCACGACGGCGTCGCCAGGATCGATCAGGCCCGGCGATGATGGGCGCGGCCTAGGAGTGTGGGCGGCAGAAGGGAAGACCCGGACATCGTTTCGTGAGGGT
>JBBINW010000113.1:0-9688 GCA_037443665.1 Betaproteobacteria bacterium | reverse complement strand
CCGCCGCCCGCGCCGGTGGCCGCGCCGCCGCCGCCGCCGCCGCCGACCGCGCCGCCGGTGCCGTTCAAGTTCATCGGCCAGATCGAGGAAAAGTCCGCACGGCCCGCCGCGTTCATCACCAAGGGCGAAGCGTTGTTCGTGGTGCATGTGGGCGACGTGGTCGAGAACACCTATCGCATCGAGTCCTTCAATGCCGCCCAAGTGGTGGTTACCTACCTGCCGCTGAAGCAGCGGCAGACCATCGACGTCTCTGGAGGTTAGCAATGCCGCGCCGTTCCCAGCACCCGAGCTCCCCTGCAAGCCCGCGAAACGGCACGCTGCTGCGCCTGGCGATGCCGCTGGTTGCGGTTTTGGTGCTGCTGGGGTGTGCGGCCGAGCGGGACCACTCGGAAGGCATGAAGAGCATGACGGGCGGGGACCCGGAGCGCGGGCTGGCGCTGCTGGCGCGTGCCAGCCAGGCGGAGCCGGAGAATCCGCAGTACCGGCTGGATTTTCTCAAGCAGCAGGCGCTGACCGAGCGCGACGCGCTGGCCCGGGGGGACGAGGCCCGGCATGCCGGGCACCTGGAGGACGCGCGCAAGTGGTACCAGGCGGCGCTGCGGGTCAATCCGGGTTCGGACGGTGCGCTGCGCGGCATCGCCAACGTCGAGATGGACGGACGCCACCTGACGGCCCTGGCCGATGCCCAGACCCTGATGGATGCCGGCCAGTACGAGACGGCGCGCGACCGGCTGCACAAGGTGCTGCTGGAGAACTCGGCCAACGTGCAGGCGCAGAAGCTGTGGACCACGCTGGCCGAGCGCCAGGAGGCTGCCGACCAGGCCCGGCAGGCGTCGATCGCGGCGGCCTCGGTGATGCGCAAGCCGGTGTCGCTGCAGTTTCGCGACGCCAACCTGCGCCTGGTGTTCGAGGCGCTGTCGCGCACCACGGGGCTCAACGTGATCTTCGACCGCGACGTCAAGGCGGACCTGAAGACCACCATCTTCGTGCGCGACGCCTCGGTGGAGGACACGGTGGACATGATCCTGCTGCAGAGCCAGCTGGAGAAGAAGGTCCTCAACGCCAACACGCTGTTCATCTACCCGTCGACGGCGGCCAAGCAGAAGGAGTACCAGGACCTGAAGATCCGCGTCTTCCAGCTGTCCAACGTCGACGGCAAGTACATGCAGACCCTGCTCAAGACGGTGCTCAAGGCTGCCGACCTGTCGCTGGACGAGCACACCAATACGCTGGTGGTGCGCGGCACGCCGGACATGATCGCGGTGGCCGAGAAGCTGGTGACCGCCCACGACCTGGCCGACCCGGAGGTGATGCTCGAGGTCGAGGTGCTGGAGGTGTCCCGCGACCGGGCCAGCGAGCTGGGCATCCAGTGGCCCACGACCGCCAGCGTCTCGACACCGGGGTCGGCCTCGACGCTCAGCGCCCTGAACCACACGCCGCTGAGCGCACTGACGATCTCGGCGTTCACGGCGACGCTCAACCTGCAGGCGCAGGACACCGACTCGAACATCCTGGCCAGCCCGCGCATCCGCGTGCGCGACAAGGAGAAGGCCAAGATCCTGATCGGCGACAAGGTGCCGGTGATCACCAACTCGGTCACCCCGGTGGCCACCGGAGCGCCGGTCGTCACCGGCTCGGTGCAGTACCTGGACGTGGGCATCAAGCTGGAGGTCGAGCCGCACGTGTACCTCGAGGGCGACGTCGGCATCAAGATGAACATCGAGGTGAGCAACATCATCAACCAGGTCACCAATGCCGCCTCGGGCTCGGTGGCCTACGAGATCGGCACGCGCTCGGCCCAGACCAGCCTGCGGCTGCGCGACGGCGAGACCGAGATCCTGGCCGGCCTGATCAACGACCAGATGACCAACACCTACAGCCACGTGCCGGGGATGGTCAACTTCCCCATCCTGGGCCAGCTGTTCGGCGACGACAAGCGCGATCACTCCAAGGACGAGATCGTGCTGTCGATCACCCCGCACGTGCTGCGCGCCCCGGCCATCGCCGACCGGCGCGTGCGCGACGTGTTCTCCGGCAGCGAATCGGCCGTGCGCGAAAACCCGCTGCGCCTCGATCCGGTGGGCGCCGTGAGCAACTCCACCGGCGCTCCGCCCGCCCCCGCAGCTCCCGTCCTCCCCGGCTTCGTCGGCGGCGGCGGCACCGGCCCCGCCCTGCCGTCGGCCGGTCCCACGTCGGTCGAGCCGACCTCCACCGACCCGCGGGTCAATGGCACGGCGCCGCGCCACCAGCGGCCGCCCGCCGGCAGCACCTGGCCCCCGGGGGGCCGCGCCGGCGATCCCGGCGTGATCGTCATCCCGGAGACTCCGGAGGCGCCGGCACCGGCGCCCGCAGCCGCACCGCCACCGTCCGCACCCCCGCCGGATGCCGCACCCGCGGCGCCGGGCGGCAACTGACGCAACGGCGCCTGCAGGATTCCGTGATGGCCACGCCCATCGTGACGCGCACCCTCACCCCGGCCCTCTGCCGGGGGCGGCGGGTGAACGTCGCCAGCGCGCGCCGGCCCCTGCGCGGCTTCACGCTCATCGAGCTCGTGGTGACGCTCACCCTGGTCAGCGTGCTGGCGCTCGTTGCCGTGCCGCTCTACGAGGTCACGGTGACACATGCCAAGGAGTCGGAATTGCGCGCGGCGCTGCGCGATATCCGCTCGGCGCTGGACGCCTACAAGGCCGCGACCGACAGCGGCATCATTTCGAAGGGTTCGGCCGACTCCGGCTTCCCGCCGGCGCTGAAGACCCTGGTCGAGGGCGTGGACACAGTCACCTCGCCGGTCAGCGGGCCCACCGCCAGCAACGCCGCCAGTTCGTTCAGCGGCGCACCGGGCTTCGGCGGCGGCACCGGTTTCGGCTCGGCGCCCGGCGGAGCCAACGTGGCCAACGCCTCGGGCACGCCGGCCAACAGCAGCAACCCGAACGCCATTCCGTCGCACATGGTATTCCTGCGTCAGGTGCCGCGCGACCCGTTCTTCGAGGACCAGACGGTTGCCGCCGACCAGCAATGGAACGTGCGTGCCTATGGCGCGATGCCGGGCGATTTCAGCGGCGGTGCCGACGTCTACGACGTGTCGTCCAAATCGACGGCGACCGGACTCAATGGCATCGCCTACAAGGACTGGTGAGATGACGCCCCTGCACCAGCGCCGCGCTGGCGGCTTCACGCTCGTCGAACTGATGGTGGTGATGGTATTGATCGCCATCCTGCTGACGATCGCGGTGCCGCGGTATTTCGGCACGGTCGACAACGGCAAGGCCTCGGTGCAGCGCCAGAACATCGCCGCCATCCGCGACGCGATCGACAAGTTCTATGGCGACCAGGGCAAGTACCCGCAGGTGCTGCAGGATCTCGTCGACAAGCATTACCTGCGCGAGGTTCCGGTAGACCCGCTCACGGACCACCGCGACTGGGTCGTCGTGCCGCCCACCGACCCCAACCTGACCGGGGTATACGACGTGCAAAGCGCCAAGCCGGCCAAGGACCCGAGTGCCAAGGACAATGCGGGCTGATCTGCACCTGCCGGCGACGCGCCCACGGCCGCAGCGCGGCCTGGTGCTCATCGCCCTGCTGCTGATGCTCATGCTGGTGAGTGTCGGCGCATTGGCCGCCGCGGAGGTATGGTCGACGGCACGCCGGCACGAACGCGAAGTCGAATTGCTCTGGGTGGGCGACCAGTATCGGCGCGCCATCGAGTCATATTGGAAGATATCTCCCGGACGGCGCGCGCTGCCGGCATCGATCGACCAGTTGCTGACCGACGATCGCTTCCCCAATCCGGTGCACCATTTACGGCAGGCCTACCGCGACCCGGTTATAGACGGAGACACCGCGCTCGAACCCATCGTCGTCAACAATGCGCTGGTCGGCGTTCACTCGACATCCAAGGACAGCCCACTGAAGCAGGCCAATTTTCCCCGGCGGTACCAGCAGTTTTCCGCGGCAACGGACTATTCGCAGTGGACTTTCATTTTCGTCCCACCCAATGCCATCGCCGGCCCGCCAATGGCACCGATAACCGGCCCATTGCCGGGAACGACTGGCCGCAAATGAAACGCCCGCGCCGCAACGCGCCAAGCAAGAAGAGGTTACCCCTGTGCTTTCACGTTTGTGAGACGCCGACATGAAAAACCGAATTCTCATCGCTGAGGATCACAACCTGCTGCGCCAGGGTCTGCGATCGCTGATCAGCACGCTGCCGGATTTCGAGGTCATCGGGGAATGCAAGGACGGCAAGGAGGCCGTGCGGCTGGCCCTGACCCTGTCGCCGGTGGTGATCCTGATGGACCTGTCGATGCCGGGCCTCAACGGCATCGAGGCGACCGCGCAGATCAAGCGGCGCATGCCGGAGATCAAGGTCGTGGCGCTGACCTCGTACAAGACCGACGAATACGTGCGCGAGGCGCTGCGCGCCGGCGCCGACGGCTACATCCTCAAGGACGCCTCGTACGACGAACTGGTGATGGCGCTGCGCAGCGTGGTCGGCGGCAAGAAGTTCCTGTCGCCCGACGTCTCGGGCCACCTGGTCGACAACTACCTCAATGGCGGGCGCGCCGAGACCAAGACCGCGCCCTGGGACAAGCTCACGGCGCGCGAACGCAGCGTCCTGAAGCTGATCGCCGAGGGCCGCACCAACCGCGCGACCGCCGAGTTCCTCAACGTCAGCCCCAAGACGGTCGAGAAGCATCGCGCCAACCTGATGCGCAAGCTGGGACTGCGCAATGTGTCGGAGCTGACGCTGGTGGCGCTGGAAAGCGGCCTTATCGAGCGGCCGGGCACGGTGTCGCGGCTGCTCACCAGCGAGGACGCCGACGGACGCTGGGACGCGCAATCGAGCCAGGCACAGGTGGTGGACCTTTGAGGCCGCCTGCCGCAGCCGCGACAGCGCTGGCCCGGCCAGGGAAACCCGATAGGCAAGAGGAGACGATGCGACACTGGCGCGCGCTGCACGGCCGTCCGGGATCCACGCTGCTGCGCCTGGCGATGCCGCTGGTTGCGGTTTTGGTGCTGCTGGGGTGTGCGGCCGAGCGGGACCACTCGGAAGGCATGAAGAGCATGACGGGCGGGGACCCGGAGCGCGGGCTGGCGCTGCTGGCGCGTGCCAGCCAGGCGGAGCCGGAGAATCCGCAGTACCGGCTGGATTTTCTCAAGCAGCAGGCGCTGACCGAGCGCGACGCGCTGGCCCGGGGGGACGAGGCCCGGCATGCCGGGCACCTGGAGGACGCGCGCAAGTGGTACCAGGCGGCGCTGCGGGTCAATCCGGGTTCGGACGGTGCGCTGCGCGGCATCGCCAACGTCGAGATGGACGGACGCCACCTGACGGCCCTGGCCGATGCCCAGACCCTGATGGATGCCGGCCAGTACGAGACGGCGCGCGACCGGCTGCACAAGGTGCTGCTGGAGAACTCGGCCAACGTGCAGGCGCAGAAGCTGTGGACCACGCTGGCCGAGCGCCAGGAGGCTGCCGACCAGGCCCGGCAGGCGTCGATCGCGGCGGCCTCGGTGATGCGCAAGCCGGTGTCGCTGCAGTTTCGCGACGCCAACCTGCGCCTGGTGTTCGAGGCGCTGTCGCGCACCACGGGGCTCAACGTGATCTTCGACCGCGACGTCAAGGCGGACCTGAAGACCACCATCTTCGTGCGCGACGCCTCGGTGGAGGACACGGTGGACATGATCCTGCTGCAGAGCCAGCTGGAGAAGAAGGTCCTCAACGCCAACACGCTGTTCATCTACCCGTCGACGGCGGCCAAGCAGAAGGAGTACCAGGACCTGAAGATCCGCGTCTTCCAGCTGTCCAACGTCGACGGCAAGTACATGCAGACCCTGCTCAAGACGGTGCTCAAGGCTGCCGACCTGTCGCTGGACGAGCACACCAATACGCTGGTGGTGCGCGGCACGCCGGACATGATCGCGGTGGCCGAGAAGCTGGTGACCGCCCACGACCTGGCCGACCCGGAGGTGATGCTCGAGGTCGAGGTGCTGGAGGTGTCCCGCGACCGGGCCAGCGAGCTGGGCATCCAGTGGCCCACGACCGCCAGCGTCTCGACACCGGGGTCGGCCTCGACGCTCAGCGCCCTGAACCACACGCCGCTGAGCGCACTGACGATCTCGGCGTTCACGGCGACGCTCAACCTGCAGGCGCAGGACACCGACTCGAACATCCTGGCCAGCCCGCGCATCCGCGTGCGCGACAAGGAGAAGGCCAAGATCCTGATCGGCGACAAGGTGCCGGTGATCACCAACTCGGTCACCCCGGTGGCCACCGGAGCGCCGGTCGTCACCGGCTCGGTGCAGTACCTGGACGTGGGCATCAAGCTGGAGGTCGAGCCGCACGTGTACCTCGAGGGCGACGTCGGCATCAAGATGAACATCGAGGTGAGCAACATCATCAACCAGGTCACCAATGCCGCCTCGGGCTCGGTGGCCTACGAGATCGGCACGCGCTCGGCCCAGACCAGCCTGCGGCTGCGCGACGGCGAGACCGAGATCCTGGCCGGCCTGATCAACGACCAGATGACCAACACCTACAGCCACGTGCCGGGGATGGTCAACTTCCCCATCCTGGGCCAGCTGTTCGGCGACGACAAGCGCGATCACTCCAAGGACGAGATCGTGCTGTCGATCACCCCGCACGTGCTGCGCGCCCCGGCCATCGCCGACCGGCGCGTGCGCGACGTGTTCTCCGGCAGCGAATCGGCCGTGCGCGAAAACCCGCTGCGCCTCGATCCGGTGGGCGCCGTGAGCAACTCCACCGGCGCTCCGCCCGCCCCCGCAGCTCCCGTCCTCCCCGGCTTCGTCGGCGGCGGCGGCACCGGCCCCGCCCTGCCGTCGGCCGGTCCCACGTCGGTCGAGCCGACCTCCACCGACCCGCGGGTCAATGGCACGGCGCCGCGCCACCAGCGGCCGCCCGCCGGCAGCACCTGGCCCCCGGGGGGCCGCGCCGGCGATCCCGGCGTGATCGTCATCCCGGAGACTCCGGAGGCGCCGGCACCGGCGCCCGCAGCCGCACCGCCACCGTCCGCACCCCCGCCGGATGCCGCACCCGCGGCGCCGGGCGGCAACTGACGCAACGGCGCCTGCAGGATTCCGTGATGGCCACGCCCATCGTGACGCGCACCCTCACCCCGGCCCTCTGCCGGGGGCGGCGGGTGAACGTCGCCAGCGCGCGCCGGCCCCTGCGCGGCTTCACGCTCATCGAGCTCGTGGTGACGCTCACCCTGGTCAGCGTGCTGGCGCTCGTTGCCGTGCCGCTCTACGAGGTCACGGTGACACATGCCAAGGAGTCGGAATTGCGCGCGGCGCTGCGCGATATCCGCTCGGCGCTGGACGCCTACAAGGCCGCGACCGACAGCGGCATCATTTCGAAGGGTTCGGCCGACTCCGGCTTCCCGCCGGCGCTGAAGACCCTGGTCGAGGGCGTGGACACAGTCACCTCGCCGGTCAGCGGGCCCACCGCCAGCAACGCCGCCAGTTCGTTCAGCGGCGCACCGGGCTTCGGCGGCGGCACCGGTTTCGGCTCGGCGCCCGGCGGAGCCAACGTGGCCAACGCCTCGGGCACGCCGGCCAACAGCAGCAACCCGAACGCCATTCCGTCGCACATGGTATTCCTGCGTCAGGTGCCGCGCGACCCGTTCTTCGAGGACCAGACGGTTGCCGCCGACCAGCAATGGAACGTGCGTGCCTATGGCGCGATGCCGGGCGATTTCAGCGGCGGTGCCGACGTCTACGACGTGTCGTCCAAATCGACGGCGACCGGACTCAATGGCATCGCCTACAAGGACTGGTGAGATGACGCCCCTGCACCAGCGCCGCGCTGGCGGCTTCACGCTCGTCGAACTGATGGTGGTGATGGTATTGATCGCCATCCTGCTGACGATCGCGGTGCCGCGGTATTTCGGCACGGTCGACAACGGCAAGGCCTCGGTGCAGCGCCAGAACATCGCCGCCATCCGCGACGCGATCGACAAGTTCTATGGCGACCAGGGCAAGTACCCGCAGGTGCTGCAGGATCTCGTCGACAAGCATTACCTGCGCGAGGTTCCGGTAGACCCGCTCACGGACCACCGCGACTGGGTCGTCGTGCCGCCCACCGACCCCAACCTGACCGGGGTATACGACGTGCAAAGCGCCAAGCCGGCCAAGGACCCGAGTGCCAAGGACAATGCGGGCTGATCTGCACCTGCCGGCGACGCGCCCACGGCCGCAGCGCGGCCTGGTGCTCATCGCCCTGCTGCTGATGCTCATGCTGGTGAGTGTCGGCGCATTGGCCGCCGCGGAGGTATGGTCGACGGCACGCCGGCACGAACGCGAAGTCGAATTGCTCTGGGTGGGCGACCAGTATCGGCGCGCCATCGAGTCATATTGGAAGATATCTCCCGGACGGCGCGCGCTGCCGGCATCGATCGACCAGTTGCTGACCGACGATCGCTTCCCCAATCCGGTGCACCATTTACGGCAGGCCTACCGCGACCCGGTTATAGACGGAGACACCGCGCTCGAACCCATCGTCGTCAACAATGCGCTGGTCGGCGTTCACTCGACATCCAAGGACAGCCCACTGAAGCAGGCCAATTTTCCCCGGCGGTACCAGCAGTTTTCCGCGGCAACGGACTATTCGCAGTGGACTTTCATTTTCGTCCCACCCAATGCCATCGCCGGCCCGCCAATGGCACCGATAACCGGCCCATTGCCGGGAACGACTGGCCGCAAATGAAACGCCCGCGCCGCAACGCGCCAAGCAAGAAGAGGTTACCCCTGTGCTTTCACGTTTGTGAGACGCCGACATGAAAAACCGAATTCTCATCGCTGAGGATCACAACCTGCTGCGCCAGGGTCTGCGATCGCTGATCAGCACGCTGCCGGATTTCGAGGTCATCGGGGAATGCAAGGACGGCAAGGAGGCCGTGCGGCTGGCCCTGACCCTGTCGCCGGTGGTGATCCTGATGGACCTGTCGATGCCGGGCCTCAACGGCATCGAGGCGACCGCGCAGATCAAGCGGCGCATGCCGGAGATCAAGGTCGTGGCGCTGACCTCGTACAAGACCGACGAATACGTGCGCGAGGCGCTGCGCGCCGGCGCCGACGGCTACATCCTCAAGGACGCCTCGTACGACGAACTGGTGATGGCGCTGCGCAGCGTGGTCGGCGGCAAGAAGTTCCTGTCGCCCGACGTCTCGGGCCACCTGGTCGACAACTACCTCAATGGCGGGCGCGCCGAGACCAAGACCGCGCCCTGGGACAAGCTCACGGCGCGCGAACGCAGCGTCCTGAAGCTGATCGCCGAGGGCCGCACCAACCGCGCGACCGCCGAGTTCCTCAACGTCAGCCCCAAGACGGTCGAGAAGCATCGCGCCAACCTGATGCGCAAGCTGGGACTGCGCAATGTGTCGGAGCTGACGCTGGTGGCGCTGGAAAGCGGCCTTATCGAGCGGCCGGGCACGGTGTCGCGGCTGCTCACCAGCGAGGACGCCGACGGACGCTGGGACGCGCAATCGAGCCAGGCACAGGTGGTGGACCTTTGAGGCCGCCTGCCGCAGCCGCGACAGCGCTGGCCCGGCCAGGGAAACCCGATAGGCAAGAGGAGACGATGCGACACTGGCGCGCGCTGCACGGCCGTCCGGGATCCACGCTGCTGCGCCTGGCGATGCCGCTGGTTGCGGTTTTGGTGCTGCTGGGGTGT
>JBBINW010000112.1:0-10396 GCA_037443665.1 Betaproteobacteria bacterium | reverse complement strand
CTTCCTGACGCTGACGGCCGATGTCGTCGCCGCCGGCGGTGGCGGGGGTGGTGGCAACGTTCCCGAACCCGGCACCCTGGCGCTGGTCGTGGCGGCCGCGGGCGCCGGCTGGGTCACGCGGCGGCGGACCGTGCAGGCCAGGAGGGCGGCATGAACCGGGTGCAATTCGGCGTCGTCACCGGCGTCGCGGGCCTGGCCCTGGTGATGATGGCGGCCAGCGCCACGCTGGCGGTCATGAACCGCAGCCTGCAGCAGGACATCGGGCAGCGCCAGCAGTACGTGCAGCAGTCGGTCCAGCTCGAGGGCCTGTACCGCGAGATCGTCCGCTCGCTGGCCGAGCTGGGGGCGCGCAACAACGACCAGGACCTGCGCGCGCTGCTCCAGCGCAACGGCATCACCTACACCGTGAATCCGCCCGCGGCCCAGAGCCCGGCCGCACCGGCGGCACGCAAATGAGGCTCAGGATGAGCAACCCGCAAGTCGTCAACCTTCCCGGGGGGGCCGCCGTGGCTTCCGATGCTGCCGCACGCACGGCGCCCGTGCCTTCGCGGCGGATGGCCATGACCTCGTTCGTGCCGCTGCTGCTGTGTGCACTGACGTTGCTGGGCTGGTTCGCATTCCAGACCGTGCTGCTGCTGATCGACCGCGATGCGCTGCAGGCCTCGCGCCAGGCCCAGCAGCAGACCGTGGACAACGCCGTCAAGCTGCGCGCCTCTCTCGACGCGCTGGCGGCCGACACGCAGCGCCTGGCCAACGCCGGCAACCCGAACGCCGCCCTACTGGTGACGGAATTGCGCAAGCGCGGCATCACGATCAGCGTGCCTGCAGCCGGCGCGCCCACCGAACCTGCGACCCCCGCTTCGACTCGCTGAGCCCGGGCCGAGTCGAGCCGCGAAGGCCGCGCGCGCCGCGGCCGCGGGGCCGGTGATCAGGCGATGGTCCTCGGGCCGAAGCCTTCGGGGTCGATGGCAGGCGGCTTCGCAGCGCCCTGCCGTTCGGCGTGCAGCGCGGCGATCTCTCCGCGCAGCGCGCCGACCTGGCGGTGCAGGTCCTGCAGGATCTCGCGCTCCATGCGGCGCTCCTTGGTTTCGATCCAGCTGGTGGCGATCGCCGCCGTGGCCAGGGTCAGCACGCCGTAGCCCAGCAGCACGACGAAGACCGAGAAGATCCGCGAGGCCGGGGTGCTTGGCACCACGTCGCCATAGCCCACCGTGGCCGCGGTGGTGAAGGCCAGCCACAGGCCGTCGGCCAGCGTCGGCGTGTCGGGCTCCAGCCACCAGAAGCCGGCGCCGCACAGCAGCAGCACCACGCAGGCCACGCCCATCAGGTAGAGCACACCGCCGCGCGTGACCCAGTGCCGCAGCGACCAGACCATGCGCGCCAGCGTCATGAACGCGACCCCCAGGCGCAGCGCCAGCGCGCCGCCCGAGGCGCTGCTGGCCGGCATCAGGGCCGCGGCCAGCAGCCCGGCCATCAGCACCAGATCGACGGCATGGACCGCCAGGTGCCGCCCCAGGTGCCGCCGCAGCAGGTGATGGCTCCTGCCGGCATCGACGATCGACGCCAGCAGTGTCGCCGCAGCGGCGAAATACACGAGATTGCTCCAGGCCGTGGGCGAGGCTTCGACCAATTCGGCATAGAACGCCGGGATCGTGGCCAGCAGGACAGCCATCAGCGGCCAGCGCCAACGCCGCCTCACGCGCGCAACCTGGGTCTCGTCCGGCCTGATGTCGTCGGGACCCTGCATGGCCAAAGCCTAGCCCGCAGGCCCGATCGCCGGCTTGATGGCGGTCAAGCGGCAGCACGCCGCCGTCGCGGCTACAGGATGTAGCGCGACAGGTCCTCGTCCTGCGCCAAGTCGGCCAGCCGCGCATCGACCGCCGCGGCGTCGATGCTCACGGTCTGCCCGCCGCGGTTGGGGGCGTCGAAGCTGATCTCGTCGAGCAGGCGCTCCATCACGGTGGCCAGGCGCCGGGCGCCGATGTTCTCGGTGCGCTCGTTGACCTCGAAGGCGATCTGCGCCAGCCGCCGCACGCCGTCGGGCGTGATCTCCAGCGTCACGCCCTCGGTCGCGAGCAGCGCCTGGTACTGCTTGACCAGGCTGGCATGCGTGCTCGTCAGGATGGCCTCGAAGTCGGCCACCGACAGCGAGCCCAGTTCGACCCGGATCGGGAAGCGGCCCTGCAGTTCGGGGATCAGGTCGCTCGGCTTGGCCAGGTGGAAGGCGCCGCTGGCGATGAACAGCATGTGGTCGGTCTTGACCATGCCGTACTTGGTGCTGACGGTGGTGCCCTCGACCAGCGGCAGCAGGTCGCGCTGCACGCCCTGGCGCGAGACCTCGGCGCCGGCGTTCTCATGGCGCGAGGCGACCTTGTCGATCTCGTCGATGAAGACGATGCCGTTGCCCTCGGCCTGGGCCAGCGCGGCGGCGCGGATCTCATCCTCGTTCACCAGCTTGCCCGCCTCCTCGTCAATCAGCCGCGGCAGCGCCTCGCCGATGCGCATCTTGCGCGTCTTGCGCCTGGGCCCGCCGGCCTGCGAGAACAGGCCCTTGAGCTGCTCGGCCATCTCCTCCATGCCCTGCGCGCCCAGGATCTCCAGCGTCGGCTTGGGTTCGGCCAGGTCGAGCTCGATCTCCTTGTCGGCCAGCAGCCCCTCGCGCAGCCGCTTGCGCATCACCTGGCGCGCGGTGTTCTCGGCCGGCGGCGCGTCGGCGGCGAAGCCGACGCTGCGGGCCTCGCGCGGCGGCGGCACCAGGACGTCGAGGATGCGTTCCTCGGCGGCGTCCTCGGCGGCGGCGCGCCGGGTGCGCATCTGGCGCTCGCGCTCGTTCTTGACGGCGACCTCGACGAGGTCGCGCACGATGCTGTCGACGTCCTTGCCGACGTAGCCGACCTCGGTGAACTTGGTCGCCTCGACCTTGATGAAGGGCGCATCGGCCAACCGCGCCAGCCGGCGCGCGATCTCGGTCTTGCCCACGCCCGTGGGGCCGATCATCAGGATGTTCTTGGGCGTGATCTCGCCGCGCAGGCTGCCTTCGACCTGCTGGCGCCGCCAGCGGTTGCGCAGCGCGATGGCCACCGCGCGCTTGGCACCCTGCTGGCCGATGATGTGGCGGTCGAGCTCGGAGACGATCTCCTGCGGCGTCATGCTCATTCGTTCGCGCCCAAAGTCTCGACGATGTGGTTCTGGTTGGTGTAGATGCAGATGTCGCCGGCGATCTCCAGCGATCGCTTGACGATCTGCTCCGGCGCCATCTCGGTGTGCTGCAGCAGCGCGCGCGCCGCGGCCTGGGCATAGGCGCCGCCGGAGCCGATGGCGACGATGCCGTACTCGGGCTCGAGCACGTCGCCGTTGCCGGTGATGATGAGCGAGGCCGTCGCGTCGGCCACCGCGAGCATCGCCTCCAGGCGGCGCAGCACGCGGTCGGTGCGCCAGTCCTTGGTCAGCTCGATGGCCGCGCGCTGCAGGTGGCCCTGGTGCTTCTCCAGCTTGGCCTCGAAGCGCTCGAACAGCGTGAAGGCATCGGCGGTGGCGCCGGCAAAGCCGGCCAGCACCTGGTCGCGGTAGAGCTTGCGCACCTTGCGCGCGCTGGCCTTGACGACGATGCTGCCCAGCGTCACCTGGCCGTCGCCGCCGAGGGCGACGAGAGGCCCGCGGCGCGCGCTGACGATGGTGGTGCCGTGGTAGGTGTCCATGAGTCGAGGATAGATCGGGGTGGCCGCACGGCATTCAACCGAAGCATGCGCCTTCGATCGGGGTCATGCGCGGATCCGGTTCCGCCGGTGTGCTGGATGCGCCCCCTCGGGGGCGCCGTCAGACCTTTCGCACCTGCACCTTGGCGTGCTCGTTGATGCCCATGGCGCCGAAGAACAGGGCCACCAGCCGGTGCGCATCGACGAAGTGGACGGCGCGGTTCTCGTTGCGCTTGGCCAGCACCCAGTTCAGCAAGTCGCCGGCGGCCGGGAAGTCGACCCGGATCAGGCGTGCGCAGGAGACGCTGACCACCGGCGCGGTGCTCAGTTCGGTCTGCAGCTTGGCCAGCGTGGCGCCGATGTCGCCGACGAGCTGGCCCGAGAGCTCGACGTGCGCGACCTCGGTGCCGAAGGCGCCGTCGTCGGCCAGGCCCGACTCCATGAAACCGGTCGAGACCTCGCTGACCATCGACATCGCAGGCGCGCGCGTCGACAGCCCCGAGCCGCTGATGTGCACCTTGCAGCGCGTCGGCTCCCACGAGGGCGGGCTGACCTCGTAGGTGACGCAGTAGTCGATCGCCGTCTCGTCGAACTGGTCGGCGCGGTTGGCCAGGCGCAAGGCATCGAGCCGCGTCAGCCAGTAGGCAGGGTCCGCATCGCGCACACCGGTGGGCGCGGCGTCCTGCAGCACGCTGAACAGGCGCTCGCCGGCGAGCCAGCGCATCTCCAGCGCCTGGCCCGACCACAGCCGCATCAGCATCGACAGCTGCATCGCGGCTTCGGCGTCGATCTGCCGCAACCCACCCCAGTCGAAGACCCAGGGCAGCGGCATCTGCAGGGTCTGCGAACGCAGCCGTGCGACGGCCTCGATGTCCAGGTGTTCGGGGGAGATCCAGCCCACGTCGCCCTGGCCGCGGGTCGGCGCTGCCGCGCTGACCATCGGTTCCTCGGCGGCCGCCTCGGCCACCAGCTTGGGCAGCGAGTACCACTGTGGCGCCGACCAGCCGAACTGGTGTGCGTAGTCCATCGCCAGGCTCTCGAATCGCTGCTGCTGGCCGGTGGCGCGGTACAGGTCGAACAGCACGAGCCAGGTCTCGGCGTGCTGCGCGCGCGGCCCGGCGGGGCCGGTGATGCGCTGCAGGGCCTGCTCGCACTGCGTGAAGTCGGCGTTGGCGAATGCGATCACCGCCTCGTCGAGCTCGGGGTCGTGGACGACCTCGCTGACCTCGACCGCGAACGGCTGCCCGAACTCGCTGGGTTCGCCGGCAAACCCCGGTGCACCGCCCTCGAACGACGCCGTTCCCAGTGGCGCCAGCGGCGGCAGGCCGCCGGTCATCTGGACGCGCGAAGGCGCGGCCTGCGGCGGCAGGCTCATGGCGGGCAGCGGCGGCAGCGCGGGCAGGGCCTCGTCGTCGCCGACCAGGTCGTCGCGGCCGGAATCGGGCGCGACGTCGCGCTTGAGCGCGCCGGCCGCGGAGGTCGGCTCGCGCAGGCCCACCGGTTTGTGGACGGTCGAGTTGAAGCCGCCTTCGCCGACCATCTGCTGCTCGATCTCGTCGATCTTGGCCTTCACGCCCTGCGGGCGCTGGGCGCCGCTGTCGGGCAGGCGGGCTTCGGAGTCGTCCAGGCGCGAAGATCCGCCCAGCGCCGCCAGCTGCTCGGGCGACAGGCCCTCGCGGCGGACCCGGCGCAGCATGTCGAACTCGCGCTTGCGGACGAAGTCGTTGCGCCGCTTGCGCTCGATCATCGCCTTGAGCTCGGATTTCTCCACCTCGAGCTCGCGCGAGTCCTCCTGGCGCGAGTTGAGGTCCGTCCAGTCGGTGGCCGGATTCGCGACGAACCGGACCACTTTGCGGAAGAAGCTCTCGTTTTCGGCCATGGACAGGAATGGTACTCCGGGGCCCCCGTCGTTCGTCGCCGCGGTCAGCCCGAAGGCGTGCAAATATCCTGGTCGCGGCGAGGACCGCCGCGGTGCGGGTGCGCCGCGGTGCGCACGCCGTCAGTCACCGAACATCTTCTGCTTGAGCTCGCGGCGTTGCTGCGCTTCCAGCGACAACGTGGCGGTGGGCCTCGCCATCAGCCGCGCCAGGCCGATCGGCTCGCCGGTTTCGTCGCAGAAGCCATAGTCGCCGCTCTCCAGCCGCGCCATCGACTGCGCGATCTTCTTCAGCAGCTTGCGCTCGCGGTCGCGGGTGCGCAGCTCGAGCGCGTGCTCTTCCTCGATCGTCGCGCGGTCGGCGGGGTCGGGGACGATCGAGGTGTCTTCGCGCAGGTGCTCGGTGGTCTCGCCGGCGTTGGAAAGCAGGTCGTCCTTCTGCTGCTGCAGCCGGGCGCGGAAGAAGTCGAGCTGCTTCTCGTTCATGTACTCCGACTCGGGCATCGCGAGCAGCTCGGCCTCGGTCAGCTCGCGCCCCGGCTTGTGCTTCCAGGCATTGGCCAGCTTGGGGTCGGGCTTGTGGGCGGTCTTGGGCAGATCGGCCGTGTCGGTCATCTCTCGGGTGGCAGGTCGCGCGGGCGCGAAGCGGTCGGTGAAGCGGTTGGACGAAGGCGAATGGGCCGGGACGGCCTGCGCCTGCTGCGGGGCGGTCGGCGCCTTGTTGGCCGCCGACTTGGCACTCGCCGCCTTCGCCGCCGCGGTCCTGACCGGCGCCTCGCCGGCGGTTGCGGGCGACGCCGCGGCAGCCTGCGCGGACTTGACGTGCTTCGCTGGGCTGGCGGCCTTTGCTGGGCTGGTAGCCTTGACAGGATTGGCAGCCTTTGCCGGGCTGGCGGCCTTTACGGGACTGGCGGCCTTGACGGTCTTGGCCGCGGTCGGACTGGCGGCTGCCTTGGCCGGTGGCTTGCTCACGGGGACCTCCTCACCTGTCTGCATCGCTGGATCTGGATCTCGCCCCCGCCGGCGGCGGGGCGCCCCGAGTGACCGGGCAGTCCTTCAGGGCGCGCGGATTGTAGCCACGCCCCCGGGGCGGCCGGCGATCGTCCGGCCACCCCGGCGCGGTAGCCGGTGAACGCCTTCACGCGAGGCATTGCTCGAGCCCCTGCATCAGCATCTCTCGCGGTAGGTCGATGCCGATGAAGACCATCTTGCTGCCCTTCTCTTCGCCGGGTGCCCACTTGGGGCCGAGGTCGCTGCCCATCAGCTGGTGCACGCCCTGGAAGATCACCTTGCGGTCACTGCCCTTCATGTGCAGCACGCCCTTGTAGCGCAGCATCTTGGGGCCGTAGACCTGCACGATGGCGCCCAGGAAGTCCTCCAGCTTGGCCGGGTTGAAGGCGCGCTTGCTGCGGAAGACGAAGGACTTCACGTCGTCGTCGTGGGCGTGGTGGTGCGGGTGGTCGCAATGCTCGCCATGTTCGTGGTCGTGGTCGTGATGATCGTGGTCGTGGCCGTCGCCGGCATCGAGGAAATCGGGGTCGAGGTCGAGCTTGGCGTTGAGGTTGAAGCCCTTGAGGTCGAAGACGCGCGAGATCGGCACCTCGCCGAAGTGCACCGCCTGCTGCGGCGCGCGCGGGTTCATGTGCTTGAGGCGGTGCCTCAGCGCATCGACCTCGTCCTGCGCCACGAGGTCGGTCTTGCTGATGAAGATCTGGTCGGCGAAGCCGATCTGGCGGCGCGCTTCCTGGCGCTCGTCGAGCTGGGTCTGGGCATGCTTGGCATCGACCAGCGTGAGCACGCTGTCGAGCAGGTAGCTCTCGGCGATCTCGTCGTCGATGAAGAAGGTCTGCGCCACCGGCCCGGGGTCGGCCAGGCCGGTGGTCTCGATGACCACGCGCTCGAAGTCGAGTTCGCCCTTGCGCCGCTTCTCGGCCAGGTCGGCCAGCGTGGTGCGCAGGTCCTCGCGGATCGTGCAGCAGACGCAGCCGTTGTTCATCTGGATGATCTGCTCGGTGGTGTCGGCGACCAGGATGTCGTTGTCGATGTTCTCCTCGCCGAACTCGTTCTCGATGACGGCGATCTTCTGGCCGTGGGCCTCGGTGAGCACGCGCTTGAGCAGGGTCGTCTTGCCCGAGCCGAGGAAGCCGGTGAGGATGGTGGCCGGGATCAGACCGGGTGCGTTCGTTGACATGGCGGCGGGGTGGCGGAAAAGTGATGCGTAGATGTGGGGGCGGCAGACTGTCTTGCAAGCCCCCGGCGCTGTCAAGGCGCCTCGGGCCCCGGCTCGGTTATTCTTTGGCTCCCATCCACTGCCGGCACCTCCAGTGTCCGACCCTGCACCCGGTCGGTCCGCGCGCGCTGCCCCGAGCCCGCCGACGGACCACCACGACAGACGCACCGACAAGCGGTCCCTCTTCGAGCGACTGGTCGAGTTCATCTCGCCCGGCCCCGACAGCAAGGCCGAACTGATTCGTACCCTGGCGGATGCCGAGAGCCGGGAGCTGATTGAGCCCGAGTCGCGCTTGATGCTCGAAGGCGTGCTGCGCATGGCCGACATGAGCGCCGGCGACGTGATGGTGCCGGCCCCGCGCATGGATCTGCTGGACATCGCGGCCGACTACGACGACTTGCTGGGCCTGGTCATCGAGACCGCGCATTCGCGCTTTCCGGTGCACGAGGGTCCGCGCGAGAACATCATCGGCATCCTGATGGCCAAGGACCTGCTCAAGCTGCAGCGCGCGCCCGAGCTCAACCTGCGCACGCTGCTGCGGCCGGCGGTGTTCGTGCCCGAGAGCAAGCGGCTGAACGAGCTGCTGCGCGATTTCCGCTCCAACCGCAACCACCTGGCGATCGTGATCGACGAGTTCGGCAACACCGCCGGGCTGATCACGATCGAGGACGTGCTCGAGGAGATCGTCGGCGAGATCGAGGATGAATTCGACGAGCAGGAGCAGGAGAGCGGCATCTACACCCTGGCCGATGGCACCCACCGCGTGGCCGGCGACGTCGCGATCGCGGCCGTCAACGAGGCCTTCGGCACCCGGCTGGCCGAAGACGAGTTCGAGACCATCGGCGGCCTCGTCGCCGACCATCTCGGCCGCGTGCCGCGGCGCGGCGAGGCGGTGAACGTGGGCGGCCTGCGCTTCACGGTGATGATCACCCGCGGTGGCGCGGTGCGCTGGTTCCGCGTGCGCCGCGAGCCGGCCCCGGCGACCACGGCCGACGGCGGCGACGTCGATTGAGCGCGGCCCCGCGCCGGGCCGCGGCCTGGCTGGCCGCGGCCGGCGCCGGTGCGCTGCAGACGCTGGCCTACACCCACACTGCGGCCTGGCCGCTTCCACTGGCCGCCCTGGCGGGGCTGGTGTGGCTTGTCGACGATGCCGCCCCGCGCCGCGCCGCGCTGCTCGGGTGGTGCTTCGGCACCGCCTGGCTCGGCTCCGGGGTGTGGTGGCTGTTCATCAGCATGCACCGCTACGGCGACCTGCCGGCGGCCTTCGCGGCGCTGGCCGTGTTCGCGCTGTGCGCGGCGCTGGCGCTGTACCTGGCGGCGGCCTGCGCGGCGTATGCGCGCTGGCGCCGCGGGCGCGCCGGCGACGCGCTCCTGTTCGCCTCGCTGTTCCTGCTGGCCGAGCTGGCGCGGGGCGTGATCTTCACCGGGTTTCCATGGGTCGCCGCGGGCTATTCGCAGGTGGACTCGCCGCTGGCCCGCCTCGCGCCCTGGGTCGGCGTCTACGGCATCGGCGCCTGGCTGGCCTACGCCGCCGCGGCGCTGGTGCTGCTGCGCCGGCGCGTCGTGCTCCCGGCGGCAATCGCGGTGGCGGTCGCGCTGGGCACCTGGCTGGCGCCCGAGCGCTTCACCGAGCCCGCGGGCGAGATCTCGGTGGCCCTGCTGCAGACCGACGTCAAGCAAGACGAGAAGTTCGCCGTCGAGCACATGCCCGAGACCCTGGCCTGGGTCGGGCACGAACTGCTCAGCGCGCAGGCCGAGCTGGTGGTGGCACCCGAGACCGCGGTGCCGCTGCTGCCGGAGCAGCTCGACGACTTCGCGCCCGGCTACTGGGCCGCGCTGGTGGGACATTTCCGCAGCGGCGGGCACGCCGCCCTGGTCGGTCTGCCGCTGGGCGACTTCGACCATGGCTACACGAACTCGGTCGCCGGCCTCGGCGCCGGGGTGCCTTACCGCTACGACAAGGCGCACCTGGTGCCCTTTGGCGAGTTCATCCCGACGGGCTTCCGCTGGTTCACCGAGCTGATGCACATCCCGCTGGGCGACTTCATGCGCGGCGTGGCCAACCCGCCCTCGTTCGTCGTGGTCGGTCAGCGGCTGGCGCCCAACATCTGCTACGAGGATCTGTTCGGCGAGGAGCTGGCGCGCCGTTTCGTCGATGCGGCGACGGCGCCGACGATGTTCGTCAACCTGAGCAACATCGGCTGGTTCGGCGACACGGTGGCCGTTCCGCAGCACCTGAACATCTCGCGCCTGCGCGCGCTCGAATTCCAGCGCCCGATGCTGCGTGCCACCAACACCGGCGCCACCGCGATCATCGACCACCGGGGCCGCGTCAGCGCTGCGCTCGAACCCTACACGCGCGCCGTGCTGCAAGGCCGTGCGCAAGGACGCCACGGTCTCACGCCCTACGCCTGGTGGGTGTCGCGCGCCGGGCTGTGGCCGCTGGCGCTGGCGGCGCTCGCAGGCTGGCTGGTCGCGGTGCGCCGGCGATAGGGCGCGGCGGCAGGACGAGCGACGGCCCGGCGCTGGCGTGCGTCGCGCGGCCGGCGCTCAGGACGGCGCCGGCGGGTCCGCTGCCGCATCAGCAGGCACCTG
>JBBINW010000111.1:0-10627 GCA_037443665.1 Betaproteobacteria bacterium | reverse complement strand
TCTCCTGACCTCAACTTCTCGAACCGCCCGGTGCGGACCCGCATGCCGGGTGGTGTGGGAGGGGCCCGGTCAGCGATGATCGGGCCCTATCCCGATTTTGGGGTGTCGCCTAGTGCGTCATCGCCGTGATCCTGGCCTTCATCTCAGGCAGCATCCGCAACGCGGCATCGCGCCCGGATTGGATCGCCCTCAAACGCGCCGTGAAGTCGGCGCTCGACACGCCCGCCAGCGAGGGGCGCACCACCACGTCGGCATCATGCAGTTCGAGCCGGCTGATGCTCTGGCCCATGATGGCAAAGGTCTGTAGCAGCATGTCCATGACATCGCTCGTGGGGTTGCCCTTGGGCGGGGACGAGATGTCGACCGCAATCACAAAATCGGCGCCCATCTCGCGGGCGAAACGCACCGGTACCGGGGCGACCAGGCCGCCATCGACGTATTCATGGGCGCCGATTCGCACTGGTTGGAACACCGCCGGCACGGCGCTGCTTGCACGCACGGACGTGCCGATGTCGCCACGCCTGAACAGCACCGGATCGCCATTGTCGAGTTCCGTCGCGACGATGCCCAGCGGCAGTTTCGTTTGCTCGATGTTGCGCGATGTGGTCTGGGTCCGCACGTAGCGCGCCAGCGCCTCGCCGCGGATCAGCCCGCGACTCGGGAACGCCCAGTCCGTCAAAGCTCCTTCGTCCATCGTCCGGGCCAGACTGGCCAGTTCGTGGCCGGTCTTGCCGTCAGCGAACATTGCTGCGATCAGGCTGCCGGCGGAAGTGCCCACGACCAGGTCGGGCCGGATCCCGGCCTCCTCCAGCACCTCGATGACGCCGATGTGCGCGAAGCCGCGCGCCGCGCCACCCCCCAGCGCCAGCCCGATGCGCGGCGGCCGTGGCGGCAGCAATGGCGCGACGGTCGTTTCGGGCGGGGGCGTCACCACCACGGGCGGTGGCACGGCAGGCGGCTGCGTCTGACACGCCACAAGGAGGGCGACGAACAGAGCCGTCAGCGCCAAGCGCAACGTGCGCCACGCTCCGCGCGGTTTGGGTTCCAGGGTCATTGGTAGACGCTGGCTCTCAAATAGCCCAAAGGCTGATTGAGGAGCCAACGCCCCTATTCAGTAGGGTCGAGGACTGGCGCGCCAGCATTAGGCCCGGGGGGTGTCCCAGCGCTTTGGCTCTGGCCCTCAGTCCGGCTGCCGTCGCTGCGTTTGCAGCCCCCGCCACGTCGAACGCAGCTGGCGGATTCCCCGCACTACGCTCTGCTGCGTGCTTCGCGTGAAGGGTCATGGGACCTATCACGCTGGGGACGCTCTCGGCGCACGACTGCGGACAAAGTAACCATTGCAGATCCCCAGTGTCGCGTATTGCCATTGCCTACTCCACCTCGTCCAGCCGAAGCCTTGGCGGTTCCGGGATTGCATCATGTGGCGCCGGACCTTCTTTGCTACCCAGTCCTGAATGAAGCCGAAGCGCCAGCTGGAATGCCCCACCCCACAGTCGTTCACCCAGCGCCGCAGGATCGGATTGATCAGTTCGATCACCCGACCCACCCGTTGCGAACGGAAACGTCGGAAGACCTCCCGTACCTTCGCCAGCAACGCCGTGCGCGTCTTGAGCTTGGGCGTGAACTGGGGGCGCAGTGCTCCACGCAGGCAGCGCACCGGGCGGATGTCGAGGCCCAGGAATCCGAAGTCCTCGCCTCGGGCCAGCTCTATGGTAGTGCTCTTCACTTCATTGACCTCGACCTGCAGTTGGGCCAATTCCTGCCGCAGCCGCTTGGGTACCGCTTCCTTCAGCCAGGCATGCCGCGGGTGGTTGTCCACGAGGACCACCAGTCGAGTCACCCGAAGGAACCGCCCCTCCAGGTGCTGACAGAACCGGACGTGAGACTCTCACCCAACTCTCGCAAGACGCGATGAACTCCGTACTGCTCGACGCCTTGGATCGACACGCGGTCAATCCCCGCTGCGCCACGGTCGCTTCCATGCCTCGTGCAGGATGTCAGCCCTGCACATCTGGCCGTACATCGCATGGAAGCGCCTTCCCGGTGCCCGCTTGGCCGCGGCCCAGAGCTGCCTTTGCAGTTTTGTCGCGCGTCCCGTCTTCTTTCGAATCCCGGTCGTCGGGGTCGTTAGGTCCGGTCTGGCCGGCCATTCCCTCGCGCTCACCCGCTCCATCAGCATGACCACCGCAGGGACGCTTCCCTCCAGCCGCGTTATGCCCCACGGCCTTCGTCGCCTCGGCTCGCGCCTTGGTATGCAGTACTACGATCCCCTCGGACTCCCGCTGCGCACGGCTCGACTTCGCCTTGGGCTTATACGAGCTCGCTTGCCCCGACAAGGGCCGCGCAGACGGGCCTCTCACGTTCCGCTCCAGCCCTTGCACGCGTGCTGCGCCCCATACCCCGCCGCAGCCACCAGCGCGCTTCGGTTCTTGCGCCAGCGGCCTTGCCTTCGCCGTGAAATGAGCGGCTCGGCCTGCGGGTTGTAAATCTGTCGAGGCTGCAGGCTTCACTTCATGTTGCGGCCCGCGTGCTTGCTCCCCGCTGCGCGGCTTGTGCCGCCTCACAGGCTTTTGACGCCCCGCTCGGGCATGAAGGTCTCCCTCCACCACCTGGGGCCTGCTACCCGGCGCACGGACGCCTACCGGGATGGGACTCTCACCCGTGGCAGTGGCGCAGCAAGCCAGGGTCTGACATCCCCCTTCAGGGATCGGTCTTTCCTCAGCTTCACGACGCACCATCCGGCGCATTCTAGGAAACGGTCGTCGTCGTAGTCTTCATTCCTAGAGAGAATAAGCAAGCTACTTCTTTGTACTTCCACGCAATATCAGGGTTTCCTAGAGTGCGGCTGCTGGGCTGGCCAAGGGGGCCGGCAGTGAACCGGACCGGCTGACCTCGACCCACGATGTACCAATACACCGACCATGACCGCCGATTCGTTCGATCCCGCGCCGTGCAGTACCGCGACCAGTTGCAGCGCCACCTGGCCGGCGAACTGCCCGAGGATCAATTCCGTCCATTGCGGCTGCAGAACGGCTGGTACGTGCAGCGCCACGCACCAATGCTGCGCGTCGCGGTCCCGTACGGCGAGCTGAGCAGCCGTCAATTGCGGCAGCTGGCGCGGATCGCGCGCGAATACGACCTGCGCGACGCCGGCTCGCTCACTT
Source organism: Betaproteobacteria bacterium (assembly GCA_037443665.1). GTDB lineage: Bacteria > Pseudomonadota > Gammaproteobacteria > Burkholderiales > Burkholderiaceae_C > Rubrivivax. The sequence continues at coordinate 7,463 of JBBINW010000111.1, read as the reverse complement.
TGCGCGGCGGATTCGGCCACTTCAGCACGAGCCAGAACCTGCAGTTCAACTGGATCCCGCTGGCGCAGTCGGCCGACGTGATGGACCTGCTGGCGGCGGTGGACCTGCACGGCATCCAGACCAGCGGCAACTGCATCCGCAACATCACGACCGACGCATGGGCCGGCATCGCTCCAGACGAAGAGGTCGATCCCCGGCCGTACTGCGAGATCCTGCGCCAGTGGAGCACCTTGCACCCCGAGTTCGCGTTCCTGCCCCGTAAGTTCAAGATTGCAGTGACCGGCGCACGCGAGCATCGCGCCGCGACCGGCTGGCACGACATCGGCCTGAAGCTGCTGCGCAACGCCGACGGCGAAGTCGGCTTCCGCGTCGCCGTCGGCGGCGGCATGGGCCGCACGCCGGTCATCGCGTCGCTGGCGAACGTGTTCGTTCCCTGGCGCCAGATCCTGGTCTTTATCGAGGCCGTGGTCCGCATCTACAACCTGTACGGCCGGCGCGACAACCTCTACAAGGCGCGGATCAAGATCCTGGTCAAGGCCGAGGGGCAGCGCTTCTTCGATGCGGTGGATCGCGAATTCCGGACGCTCCTGGCCGATCCCGCGACGACGCTGATTCCCGAGCTTGAACTGGCCCGCGTCGCCGCCTGCTTCGACGATCCGGTGGCCGCGACAGCATCTCAAGCCGCCGCCCTGCCCTCGGCCACACTTCCGGCCTACACACGGTGGCTGGCGCGCAACGTGCAGGGTCATCGGCTCGCCGGTTACCGGGCGGTGACGCAGTCGCTCAAACGAGCCGCCCTCGCGCCGGGCAACGTCACCGCCGATCAGATGGACGCCGCGGCTGAACTTGCCGAGCGTTTCAGCCAGGGCGAACTGCGGGTCAGTCAAGGCCAGAACTTGCTGCTGCCCTGGGTGCAGGAACGCGATCTTCGCGCGCTCTGGCTGGCGGCGCGCGAAGATGGCTTCGCGACCCCCAACATCGGCCTTCTGACCGACATGATCGCCTGCCCCGGCGGTGACCCTTGCGCACTGGCCAACGCCGGCTCGATCCCGATCGCCTCGGCGATCACCGAACGCTTCGACGATCTCGACGAGTTGCACGACGTCGGCGACATCGACCTCCACATCAGCGGCTGCATCAACAGCTGCGGCCACCATCACAGTTCCACATCGGCATCCTCGGCGTGGACAAGGGCGGCAGCGAGTGGTACCAGGTCACGCTGGCCGGATCCGACGGCAGCACGCTCAGCGGTGCGGCTCTCGGTGGCAAGGTCATCGGGCCGTCGTTCGCCGCCGACGAGGTGCCCGACGTGGTCGAGGCCCTGATCGAGACCTACCTGCGCCAGCGCCTGGATGGCGAACGTTTCGTCGACACCGCACATCGACTGGGTGTGCCGCCGTTCCGCGCTGCAGCCGACGCGGTTCGCCGCGCCACTGCCACGGCATGAAGGAGTCTACGATGCAACTTATCGCCCCCGATGACACGACACCGCAAGGCGCCCTGGTGCTGGACAACACCGCCGACGTGATGGCTCTGGACGACGACCTGCGATGTGCCGCCATCGTCGTCCTTCGGTTCCCCACCTGGACCGATGGCCGGGCCTATTCGCAGGCCGTGCTGCTTCGGGCTCGGCTGCGCTACGCGGGCGAGATTCGCGCCGTCGGCGATGTGCTGATCGACATGCTGCCGCTGCTGCGCCGCTGCGGCTTCAACGCCGCGCAGCTGCGCGCCGACCAGAACCCCGCGAACGCCGAACGGGCGCTCGGGTACTTCCCGGCGCAATACCAGGCCGACGCCAGCGGCGCGCGCCCGGTCTACGCCCGTCCTGCGGCATGACGACGATGCGGTCTGCGATCGAACGGCACGCGTGCGAGACGCGCGGCTTTGGCGCCCGCGTGGCGCATGCGGTGGCCCTGCTGCGAGAAGCCGCCGAGGACCACGCCGGCCGCATCGTGCAGGCGTCGAGACTGGGGGTCGAGGGCATGGTACTGACCGACATGCTCGCGCGCCACGAACTGCCGATCGCGGTTGCGACGCTGGACACTGGCAAGCTGCACCCACAGACGCTGGTGCAGGTCCAGCGCGTGCTGCAGCGCTACGGGATTGCTGCAGAAGTGTTCCACCCGCGCCAGGACACCGTCGTGCACTTCGTCCGCCGCCATGGCGAGAACGCGATGCGCGAGAGCGTCGAACAGCGTATGGCCTGTTGCGAGATCCGCAAGCTCGAGCCGATGCGGCGACTGCTCGAAGGCCGCAGCGCCTGGGTCACCGGGCTGCGCCGCGACCAGTCAGAGCACCGCGCCCGCGCACTGTTCTTCGAGATCGACGCGGACGGCCGCGAGAAGTTCTATCCGTTGGCAGACAGGAGCGAAGGCGACGTCTGGCAGTACGTGAAGATGCACGACGTGCCCTACAACGAACTCCACGACCAGTTCTTCCCGAGCATCGGCTGCGCCCCCTGCACGCGCGCCGTATCGCTCGGTGAGGAACCGCGCGCCGGCCGCTGGTGGTGGGAAGGGGAAGCGACCCGGGAGTGCGGCCTGCACGGCCTCCGCCAGGAACCGATGACTGCATAACCGGCCGCGTCGTCTTCATCGGTGCTGGGCCCGGTGCGGCCGACCTAATCACGGTTCGCGGCGCGCAACGGCTGGCCCAGGCCGAGGTCGTGCTCTTCGATCCCCTCTTCGACCCCGCGCTGCGCGAACTTGCGCCGCGGGCCCTCTGGATCGACGTCGGCAAGCGTGGCTACCGCTGCGCCGCCGGGCAGGCCACGATCGACGCAATGCTGATCACCCAGCCGCGCCAGCGCGGCGTCATCGTGCGGCTCAAAGGTGGCGACACGAGCATCTTCGGCCGCCTCGAGGAATAGCTGCTGGCGCTGGCCGCGGCCGGCATCGAGTGCGAGGTGGTGCCCGGCGTCACGGCCGCCATCGCCGCGGCCGCCGACACGCAGCGCCCGCTCACCCGCCGTGGCAGTGGCCGCAGCGTGAGCCTAAGCACCGCGATGACACGGGAACGCCGGCTGCAGAAAGGACGCCATGCCGACACCGAGGTCTTCTACATGGCCGGCCACCAGCTCGGCGCGCTGGCCCGCGCGCTGCACGTCGCCGGCTGGCCCGCGGATACGTCGGTCTCCGTCGTCTCTCGCGCCGGCTGGCCCGACCGTCTGTCCAGCGACAATCGACCGGCTGAGCTGGCTGCGGCGGCGCTGCTGCACGCGGGGCGACCGACGGTTGTGACCGTGGGTGCCGGTGCACGGCCGGTAGTCGACACACTGGCAAAGACCCCGGCCTTTGCGCCAACGCAAGCGCCCCGGCCTGCTCCGGCACTCTAAAATCGTAAGTTGGCGAGGGCAGTAGGCTACAGAACAGTCTGCCGCCCTGACTTCAACCACCGAGCCGATCCATGACCCACGTTGTCCTCGAATCCTGCATCCGCTGCAAGTACACCGATTGCGTGGATGTCTGCCCCGTCGATTGCTTTCGCGAGGGGCCCAACATGCTGGTCATCGACCCGGACGAGTGCATCGACTGCGCGGTGTGCATCCCCGAATGTCCGGTGAACGCGATCCTGCCCGAAGAGGACGTCCCCAACGACCAGCTGCCCTTAATCAAACTCAACGCCGAGCTGGCGCGGGGCTGGCCCAGTATCACGAAGCGTAAGCCGGCGCCGGCCGACGCCGACGAATGGAAGGACGTCAAGGACAAGCTGGGCCAGTTGGTCCGCTGAGATGCCCATGGACCGCGACCTCCACCCCGCCATCGCCGACACCGCCCTCAGCCACGAAGGCGCCGTCGAGACCGACGCCGTCATCGTGGGTGCCGGCCCGGTAGGCCTTTTCCAGGTGTTCGAACTCGGCCTGCTAGAGATCAAGGCGCACATCGTCGACTCGCTCGCCTACCCCGGCGGGCAATGCATCGAGCTCTACCCCGACAAGCCGATCTACGACATCCCGGCGGTGCCCGTGTGCACGGGCCAGGAGCTCACGAACAACCTGCTGCGCCAGATAGAGCCCTTCGGTGCGGCCTTCCATCTCGGCCAGGAAGTGACCGTGGTCCGCAAGCAGGACGACGGTCGGTTCTTCGTCGAGACTTCCAAGGGCACACGCTTCGTCACCAAGACGGTGTTCGTCGCCGGCGGCGTGGGCTCGTTCCAACCACGCGCACTAAAGGTCGACGGGCTGGAGAAGTTCCAGGACACGCAGCTCTTCTATCGCGTGAAGAATCCGGCGCAGTTCGCCGGCAAGAACCTCGTGATAGTGGGCGGCGGCGACTCGGCGCTGGACTGGGCGCTGAACTTCGCCGCCGAAGGCCCGCACAAGGCTGAGAGCGTGATCCTGCTGCACCGCCGTGACGGCTTCCGGGCGGCACCGGCCAGCGTGCACAAGATGCGCGCATTGTGCGAGGCCCATGAGATGCAGTTCACGGTGGGCCAAGTCACGGGCTTCGAGGAGGACGCCGGCCGACTCAGCCGGCTCAAGGTGACCGGCAGCGACGGCGTCACCCGCGTGATGCCGCTGGACATGCTGCTGGTGTTCTTCGGCCTGAGCCCCAAGCTCGGTCCGATCGCCGAATGGGGTCTGGGGCTCGAGCGCAAGCAGATCGTCGTCGACACGGAGAAATTCGAGACGACGACGCCGGGCATCTTCGCGGTCGGCGACATCAACATCTACCCCGGCAAGAAGAAGCTGATCCTCTCGGGCTTCCACGAAGCTGCGCTGGCCGCCTTCGGCGCTGCGCCCTACGTGTTCCCGGAAAAGCGCATCCTACTTCAGTACACCACCACCAGCCCGAAGCTCCACAAGGTGCTGGGCGTGGAGTCACCAGTCTTCGACTGAGCCCCAAGGCCAATGCCTGAAACGGCCCGCCGCGTGCGGGCCGTTCTGATTTCCGCGCCGCGCGGGAGCCGCCGCCAGCGTTATGATCGTGCTTAGTCCCCGGCTATGCCGAGGGGCGCATCGCTAGGGGTGTTGGTGCCGTCACCACGGCGCCGACTGAGAAAGTCCCTTTGAACCTGATTGAGGTAATCCTCGCGCAGGGAAGCAAGTCCGCCGGGCCGAATCGCCGGACCGTAGCACGGGCGCCCTGCCATCCACCGGACGACAGAGATGGCATCCCATTCGAGCCCTTCGTTCCCGAGCCGGGCGGCGTGTGCCGCCGGCTGCATCCGCCGGGCCTTGCTCGGCACCCTGTTCGCACTGGCCCCGCTGGCACACGCCGATGGCACCGATCCCGGCGCCGCCGTCTCTGCGCCCGATGCGGCGGCAGCTGCAGCCAGCGCGCCCGCGACGACCGTCACCGTCACCGGCCGGGTGCCGGACAGCCGTGCCAGCATTGCTGGCTTCGGCGACACGCCGCCAGATCGCAGCCCGCTGCAGATCGCGGCGGTTCCACAAGTGCAAATCCGCGACAGCGGCGGCATAGGACTGTCCGCACTGACCCGCTTCGACGCGTCGGTGAGCGACGCCTACAATGCCGACGGCTATTGGACCGACTTCACCGTGCGCGGATTCGCGCTCGACAACCAGCGCAACTTCCTGCGCGACGGTCTGCCGGTCAACGCCGAGACCAGCCTGCCGCTGGACAACAAGTCCTCGGTCGAGATCCTCAAGGGCACCAGTGGCATCCAGGCCGGCACCAGCGCGCCCGGCGGGCTCGTCAACCTGGTGGTCAAGCGGCCAGGAGGCGATTTTCGCTCGGCCGGCGTCGACTGGCGCGAGGGCGGCACCGTCGGTACCTGGGTCGACCTGTCACAGCGCTTCGGACCGGCCGGTACATTCGGCGTGCGGGTCAACGCGGTCGCCGAGCACCTCGCCCCCAAGGTGTTCGACGACAAGGGCCGGCGCACGCTGTTCGCGCTTGCCGGTGACTGGCACCTGAGCAGCGGTGGCCTGCTTCAGGTCGAGATCGAGTCCAGCCGACAGTCGCAACCCAGCGTGCCCGGCTTCAGCATGCTCGGCCCGCAACTGCCGGCGGCCAGGAGCATCGACCCGCGCATCAACCTCAACAACCAGCCCTGGACGCTGCCAGTCGTGCTCGAGGGAACGACCGGCTCACTGCGCTTGCAGCAGCCGCTAGGGGCGGACTGGCGGCTCGTGCTGCACGGCGTGGAGCAGCGGCTGCACAGCGACGACCGGCTCGACTTCTCGTACGGCTGCTCCAAGGAGGCGTACACTGATCGCTACTGCTCGGATGGCAGCTTCGACTATTACGAGTACCGCAGCGACGCCGAGCGTCGCATCGACGATGCGCTGGACCTACACGTCTCCGGCGATGTACGCACGGGCGCGCTGCGCCATCAGCTGAGCTTCGGGGCCCTGGCCACGCGCTTCCGCCTGCGGACACAGCCGCAGGCCGACGATGGTGTCATCGTCGGAAGCGGCACGGTCGACGGTCTGACCATCGTTCCCGCGCTCCCCGCCGACCTGGGCGTGATTCCGAACACCGACCGCACCGAACGGTCGAGCGAGCTCTACGCCCGCGACCAAGTGCAGCTGGCGTCCGATTTCGGGCTCTGGTTCGGCCTGCGCCACACCCACCTCGAGCGCGCCAGCGTGCAGACCGATGGCACCCATGCGACCGACTACGGTCAGTCGTTCACCACACCCTGGCTCGCCGTGACCCGGGCGCTGGAGGGCGCCCGCCTCATTTACGCCAGCTGGGGCCGCGGCGTGGAGTCGGCGGTCGCGCCCAACCTCGCCGGGTACACGAACCGCGGTCAGCCGCTGCCCGCCGTTACCAGCCGCCAGTACGAGCTCGGGTTGAAGCAGGCGGGCGCCGCGTTCGGCTGGAGCGTGGACTGGTTCGACATCCGGCGGCCGCTGTTCGACGACGTCGTCAGCACCTGCAGCGACGGCTCGACGGGCTGCCTGACCACGCAACTCGACGGCCTGACGCACAACCACGGCCTCGAGGCGGGCCTGCGCTGGACGCGCGGGCAACTCGAGCTGCATGCCGGGCTGATGGTGCTGCGATCGACGATCGTCGGCAACAGCAACCCGGTGCTGGACGGCAAGGTGCCGACGAACGTCCCGCAGCGCACCCTCAAGCTCGACACCGACTACGCCGTCACGACCCGCCCCGGCCTGAAGCTGCAGGCGGGAATGGTCTTCGAGGACGCGCGCATGGTCCTGCCCGACAACAGCGCGGCGATCCCGGGGTGGACGCGTTGGGACCTTGGCGCGAGCTACCGCATGCGCGCGGGCGCGACGACGCTAACCTGGCGGCTCGGCGTCGACAACGCCGCCAACCGCCGTGCCTGGCGCGAATCGCCCTTCGAGTACGGCCACGTGTACCTCTTCCCGCTCGCCCCCAGAACCTGGCGCGCCGCGCTGCAGGTCGATCTGTAGCGGCCGAGGCCCGGATATAATGTTTGACTGGTCCCCGATAGCTCAGTCGGTAGAGCGCCGGACTGTTAATCCGTAGGTCCCTGGTTCGAGCCCAGGTCGGGGAGCCACAGAAAAC
>JBBINW010000110.1:0-10702 GCA_037443665.1 Betaproteobacteria bacterium | reverse complement strand
CCGTCAAATCAGACACTTGGCGCCGCCGACGTTCTCAGTCGTCACGGATCCAGGTCTTAGTTCCTCTTGAGAGTCTCGAATTTAATCACCATTAGTCAATGCCGGCCCTACGTTTACCCAAGCAGGACGCCCTGAGCGCGAATGGCCGCCCGACCCACCTGAACTGCAAAGTCCAACGCCTCGTCGGGACAGTTCCAGACTGCGCCGTCGTCGAGGCATTCGTCTCTGAACACCTCCTTCCTCTGGCCATCCGGTGTGCCGCTGCCTTTCCTGACCCCTACAGCACCCAGGAAGCCGCCACCCGGAGCTTGGAGCGCCGCAGCATAGATGGGAAGCCCGCCCTCCACTCGTTCAGCGAGATGCATGGCTCTTCTCCCTTCAATGACCGCAGTTTTGACAGGACTCAATCGTCAAGGAATCGCCTGGCCAGCGAAATCCATCTTTGGTGGCAAGCTGGAGGGCCGGTTTTCGGGGGGCACACCCTTCTTCGAGGGCCCGAATGCGCCTGCCACATGCGCAGCCAGCTGGCCAGTCGACGCAGAGCATGCTCCCCCGGCAGCCTAAGGCTTGGCCAGCGCGCCGTTGAGAACCCTCGCCAGCCGATTCCCAGCCGCGGCAAGCTGATGGACAAGTGTTGGCGCCCAACGCTGCGCGTACTCTGGTTCAAGCTTGTGCGTTGCGGGGTAGAAGCCGCTCTGCTCGACGATGCGACACGATTCCTCGGCCCACGCTGCCGGGTCTCCAGCTGCGCTCACAGCCGACTTGTCCGCGGCCGCTGCATCGAACAACGCCGCCAGCCCACCTGGCCAGTTCAAGATGAGTCCGCTGTCCCACAGTGAGTGCAGATTCGTGCCGTGGCCAAAGGCCTGCAACTGATAGCTGTTGCCGCCCCTGTCATCGGCATAGCCGGCATGGAGCGGCTGGTGAACGTCGCCCACGAAATGCACGATGTACTTCAGCGCGCGCAGTCGCTCCTCATCGGTGGCAGTTGAAGTCAGAACGGCCAGTTGTTGCTCAATAGCGCCAACCACGCACTGACCGCCGGCGCACATGCTTGCAGAGTCGTACGAACACGCGGCTGCGCGCGGGAAGTTCACGTAGTGCCATGGCGCGGTTCCAGGGGCTCTCGTCTCGTCCGCCCACGTCGACACCGACTCAAGGGTGGCGCCTGGCTCGAGCGCCAACAACTTCGTGACCTCAGCCCTTGCCGCCGGCGACAGCTGCCCTTGAGCGAGGCGCGCCACGATGCGATGGCCGTCGGCGCCCCATGCGTACACAGGCATCGGAAGGGCCAAGGTGCACGCGACAGCACAAAACACCACGGCGGCCCACCAATGGGCAGCGCAGGACCGCCAGCCAGGTTCGGCCACAGGTGCGTCATCCCCATCGCCGCGTGACTTGCTCCTGCCTGTCGAACTCGGGCGCTTGGCGAGCACAAGATTCGGTGTCATACTGTGTTTATGTCCAGTTTCCTGTGATTCCCAATGCCCGCCGTCCTCGAGTGGGCCGGCGACGACGAAGAGCCGGTCCCGTCCTCCTTCCCATCATCGCAGCACCGCACCCGTGGCCGGCGGACGTCTGCGCGCATCGGTGAGTTGCCGGCAGCGATTGAAGCGGCCCTCTGGCGCGGCACCGAGCTGGGCACACCGGTCATGGCCGTGCTCTCAACAGGGTTCGCAGCCCTCGACTCGGAGTTGCCTGGCGGCGGCTGGCCCTGCCACGCATTGACCGAGGTGCTTCAGCCGCAGCCGACAGTCGCGGAGTGGCGCCTGCTGGGTGCCGCGATGCGCCTAGTCATAGCCGCCGGACGGGACGTCGTCGTGGTCGGCCCGCCCAAGTCCCCGCACCTGCCCGGCCTGCAGCACCTGGGCATCGACGAGCGGCGCCTGGTCTGGATTCAGGCCGATGCGCCGGCCGAGCGCCTGTGGGTCACAGAACAGCTCGTCAAGGCCAACGCAGGCGGACTGCTCGTGTCCTGGCTACCCCAGGCCCGCCAAGAGCAAGTTCGTCGCCTCCAGGTCTGTTCCCAGGCCTGCACGGGCCCTGTCTTCCTGTGCCGCCCCGCCGCCGCAGAGCATGAGGCTTCTGCCGCCCCCTTGCGCGTGCAGGTTCGATTCGGCCTGGACTGGGAACTCGAAGTGCACATTCTCAAGCGCAAGGGGCCGGCGCATGAAGGCATCCTCAAGCTCGCCTCGGTACCCGGCGGTCTCGAATCCATCATCACGCCCCGCCTGAGGAAGCCAAGCGTCATCGTCTCCGCCCGCAAGGAGCGCGAGTCCCGCGAGTCGGTCGAGGTCACCCATGTTGTGGGCAGCCCTGCTTCCCGAAGCACTGCCCAGCGACGAGTCGGCGCGCACTGAGGCCCTCTCGGGGCTCGCGACCTGGTGCCTTCAGTTCACACCCCGGGTCGCCGCCATCGAGGCGCTCTCGGAGTCGCCGGCCGTCGTGATGGAGCTCGAGGCCAGCGTGCGCCTTTTCGGCGGCAAGCGTCGTTTGGCGCAGCGGGTGCGCGAGGACTGCGCTGACCTGGGTGTCCGGCAGTTGAGCTGGGCGCCGACGAGCCTGGCCGCGGTCGCTCTTGCGCGCGCCGGCGTCTCGAACGGCTTCGCCAAACCACTGGAGCAACTCCTTGACGGGCTGCCCCTGGAGACGCTGGCCGGCGTGGCGAAGCACGGCTCCACTCTCGTGCGCCTGGGTTGCCAGACGCTGGGCCAGGTCCGGGCCCTGCCGCGCGGCGGTTTGAGTCGGCGCTTCGACGCCGAACTGCTCGCCGCATTGGACCAGGCCTACGGCCTTCGCCCCGAGGCCCACAGCTGGATAGGGCTTCCCGACTGCTTTCACGCCAAGCTCGAGCTGATGGCCCGCGTGGAGATGGCCCCGGCGATGCTGTTTGGTGCCAGGAGGCTGATGCTGCAGATGTCGGGCTGGCTGTGCGCACGGCACAGTGGCGTCACTGCATTCACGCTGAAGTGGTGCCACGACAGCATGCGCTCAAAGACGGCCGGCGACGGCGGCGAGCTGACCGTCAGAACCGCGCAGCCCACGCGCGACATCGAGCACCTGACGCGCCTGCTGGCCGAGCACCTCGCCCATGTCGAGCTGTTAGCCCCCGTGGGCGACCTCAAACTCCTGGCCGTGGAAGTCTGCGCCCTCGAGGAGAAGAGCCTGTCCCTGCTGCCGGAGGCGCAGCAGCCCAGGGAGAGCCTGGCCCTCGTGCTCGAGCGCATCGCGGCTCGCCTCGGGCCGCAGCGTGTGCTCAGGCCGGTCGTGCTCGAGGACCACCGCCTCGAATGGATGTGCCACTGGCAGCCGACGCCTGAGCCTCGGCCGAGGAATCTGAGTCGCAGCGTCGGCATGCCCCAGCCCACGTTTGTGCTGCCCGAGCCACTGCGGCTGGCCACGCGCGGCCACAGGCCGATGTACCAGGGTGTGCTCCAGCTGCTGGCGGGCCCGCACCGGGTCGAAGGCGGCTGGTGGGACCGCACAACCGCCGACGGCAAGATGACGACGCGCAACGTTGCGCGCGACTATTGGGTCGCGCTGAGCGAGCATGCCGGCGTGCTCTGGGTGTTCCAGACCCGGCTGGCCGACGACGAGGCCGCGTGGTTTCTGCATGGGGTCTTCGCTTGAGCCGCACCGCACATGGCCCGCGTCCCGTCGACCATCCCGGACTACGCCGAGTTGCGCTGTGTCAGCAACTTCACATTCCTGCGAGGTGCCAGCCAGCCCGAGGAACTGGTCGAGCGTGCCAAGCAGCTCGGATACGCGGCCCTGGCCATCGCCGATGAGTGCAGCATGGCCGGCATCGTCAGGGCCCACGTGGCGGCAAAGGAGCATCACCTCAAGCTGCTCATCGGTAGCCAGTTCCTGGTCGAGTGGGGCGATGCGGCGTCATCGTCCACCACGCCATTCGTGTTGACCGTGCTCGCCTGCAACCTGAACGGCTATGGCAATCTGTGCCAGTTCATCACCAAGCTGCGGCGCTCGTCAGACAAGGGCACCTACAGCCTGACCATCGGCAACTTATCGGGCGCCGAGCTTGAAGACTGCGTCGTGCTCGCCTCGCCAAAGCGGATGTCCGAGCCGGCGCAACTCCACGCCGTGGCGCGCTGGCTGCTGGACCAGTTTCTGGGTCGATGCTGGCTCGGCGTGGACATGCTCCGACTACTCGATGACGAGATGTGGATGCACCGCCTGCGCCAGGTCAGCGAGCTGACCGCGATTCCTCTGGTCGCCGCCGGCGACGCTCATTTCCACGTGCGCTCACGCAAGCCGCTGCAGGACGTGCTGACGGCCACGCGCGTCGGCAAGCCGCTCACGGAGTGTGGCCTGGACCTGCAACCCAACGCCGAACGACATCTGCGGACACGCTTGCGGCTTGCTCAGACCTACGCCGCCGACCTGCTGGCGGAGACGCTGAACGTGGCCGCTCGTTGCACCTTCAACCTCGATGAGATTCGCTACCAGTACCCGGACGAGGTGGTGCCCAAGGGCGAGACACCGTCGTCGTATCTGCGGCGCATCACCTATGAAGGAGCTGGACGGCGCTGGCCCAAAGGCATGCCGGCCAAGGTGCAGGTGCAAATCGAACACGAGCTGACCCTCATCGCCGACCTGCACTACGAGCACTACTTCCTCACCGTCGCCGACATCGTGGCCTTCGCCCGCTCCCACCATATCCTGTGCCAGGGGCGCGGCAGCGCCGCCAACAGCGTTGTCTGCTATTGCATCGGCGTCACCGAGGTCGACCCCGCCCGCATGAGCGTGCTTTTCGAGCGCTTCATCAGCCGCGAGCGCAACGAACCGCCGGACATCGACATCGACTTCGAGCATGAGCGCCGCGAGGAGGTGCTGCAGTACCTGTACGCGAAGTACGGACGGGGCCGGGCCGCCATCACCGGCGTGGTCATCAGCTACCGGCCCAAGAGCGCCATTCGGGATGTCGGCAAGGCGCTGGGTTACGGCTCGGAGACGGTGGACGCCATCGCCAAGGGCCACCAGTGGTGGGATGGGCGCGAAGTCAAGGCGGAACGTCTGCTCGAGGTCGGCCTGTCCATCGACGACCTGCAGGTGCAGCAGTTGCTGCATCTGACGGGGCAGCTGCTTGGGTTCCCACGGCATCTGAGCCAGCACACTGGCGGCTTCGTGCTGACCAAGGGTCCGCTGTCACGCATTGTGCCCATCGAGAACGCCTCGATGCCCGAACGCACGGTCATCGAGTGGGACAAGGACGACCTCGACGCGATGGGCCTGCTCAAGGTGGACTGCCTCGCGCTCGGGATGCTCACCGCCCTCCGCAAGTCATTGGAGTTCATCGGCGCGCGCAAAGGCTATGTCTTCGAGATGCAGGACATCCCGGCCGAGGACGCCGAGACGTACGAGATGGTCTGCAAGGCCGATACGGTCGGCGTGTTCCAGATTGAGAGCCGGGCGCAGATGAGCATGCTGCCGCGCCTGCAGCCAAGGTGCTTCTACGACCTGGTCATCGAGGTCGCCATCGTCCGACCTGGACCCATCGTCGGCGGCATGGTGCATCCATACCTCAACCGCCGCCAAGGCAAGGAGCCGGTGACGTACCCGAGCGAAGCGCTGAAGGAAGCGCTCGGCCGCACCCTGGGGGTTCCGGTGTTCCAGGAGCAGGTGATGCAAATCTCCATGATTGCCGCCGGGTTCACTGCCGGTGAGGCTGACGGCCTGCGCCGGGCCATGGCTGCGTGGAAGCGCAAGGGCGGGCTCGACAAGTACTACGGCAAGATAGTCAATGGCATGACCGAGCGCGGCTACACCGCCGAGTTCGCCGAGGCCATCTTCAAGCAGATACATGGCTTCAGCGAATACGGGTTCCCCGAGAGCCACGCGGCCAGCTTCGCGCTGCTGGTCTATGCGAGCTGCTGGATAAAGCGGCACCACCCCGCCGAGTTCCTGGCGGCGATGCTCAACTCGCAGCCGCTGGGGTTCTATTCGCCGTCACAGCTTGTTCAGGACGCACGACGACACGGCGTTGAGGTGCGCCGCGTGGATGTCATGCACAGCGACGTTGACTGCACGCTGGAAGGCCTTCCGCACCCGCCCGCGGTACGGCTCGGGCTGCGGATGATTTCGGGACTGAAGTGGGAGTCCGCCGAGCGCGTCGTTGCGGCCAGAAGGGAGCGCGTCTTCGACAACGCAGAAGACCTCGCCAGGCGTGCCGGCGTGGAGCTGCACGAAATGAAGCTGCTCGCCGCGGCGGACGCGCTCATGAGTCTCTCGGGCCACCGGCGCCAACAGGTCTGGGATGCGGCGGCGCTCCGCTCGGTGCCGGTGATGCTGCAGGACGCGCCTGTTGGTGAGGATGTCCTCGATCTGCCGCCGGCGCCGGAGGGTGAAGAGGTCGTGTTCGACTACGCATCTCTGGGCCTCACCCTGCGCAGCCATCCCATGAAGCTCCTGCGGCCGCACCTCAAGGGGCGCGGCCTGCTGACATCCGCCGACCTCGAGCACGCGCCCAACGGGCGCCTAGTCCACTACTGCGGCATCGTGACCTTGCGCCAACAGCCTGAGACCGCGAACGGCACCGTGTTCATTTCGCTCGAGGACGAGACCGGCGTGGTGCAAGTCATCTGCTGGAAGTCGCTGCGCGAGGCTCAGCGCAAGGAACTGCTTCGGTCTCGGCTTCTCGTCGTCCACGGCACCTGGCAGCGTGAAGGCGACGTGAAGAGTTTGATTGCGAGGCGCCTCGAGGACCTGACGCCGATGCTGGGCAGGCTGGCAACAGAGAGTCGGGATTTCAAATGAGGCCAGCCCTCATTCAGGACGGCCCTTGCATCGCCGTTGAACGACAGAGGTCGATACCATGGAAGCTGCACTGCACATCTCCCCTCGCAGGGCTCACCTGACGCGCCTGATGTCCATCTGGCTCTCGGCAGGCTGGCCCTACCGTGATGCCATCGAGCTTGACCTGCTCGCCGCCGGTTGGGCGAGACAGTCGGAAGCCCCTGACGGACACGAAACCATACGGCTGACCGACAGTGGCATCAAGCTGCTCGCCGAGGCCAGGCAACGAAGCCAACGGTCCCTGAGCGCCCACGACCGCTTGGCGATGCGGGTTGCCGCTCACCTCACTGCCGCTGGTCGCATCGCCTGGCGCGAGTTGTCGCTGCGAGCTCGGGTCGGCCCGCACGACGAGTCCGTGGTCAGCAAGGCGCAGGTAGTCGACGACGCGCTTTGGCCAGAGGACAAACCTGAGGAGGCCGGGGCCCGACAGCCTGGCGGCAAGGCGTCGTGGCGCATGGCGCGACCGGACGTGTTTTCGGTGCGCAACACAACGGTCGAGAGCTACCTCCAACCGATGGTTCACGAGGTCAAGGTCAGCCGGGCTGACCTGCTGTCCGACCTGCGCCACGCGGCCAAGCGCGAGTCCTATCAGTGGCTCTCATGCGAGACCTACTACGTGATTCGAGCCGGCGCGGCTGAGCCGAAGGAGATTCCCGAGGTCTTCGGCGTCTGGATGCTTAACGGTTCCATCGAAGGCGGCGCGCTCGTACTGGCCCGTCCCGCCGCGCACGTGCCGTGCAGGCTGCCCTTCCTTGTATGGATGGCCTTGGCCAAGGCCACGCCCGTTCGCTTAGAAGATGAGGCTGCACAGGGCCAGCTTGGCGACGCTGCTGACCGCTGCGAACCTGTGGCGCTGAATGGCGTGCCTGAGCTGCACGGCCCGACGTCGGACACCGAATGACGCCCTATACCGTCGCTGTCCGCGCTCTCTGCGAGTTCGCCGCCAAGCACGGCGACCTGGACTTGCGATTCACGCCGGCGCCGACGTCGCAGGAGGGCGTCGCGGGCCATCAGACGGTCGCATCGCGCCGTTCGTCCTCCTATCGCAGGGAGGTCCCCCTCAGCGCGACATTCAAGCACCTGGTCGTGCGCGGGCGCGCCGATGGCTTTGAGCCCCAACATCAACTCGTCGAGGAGGTCAAGACCTTCAAGGGCGACCTCGACCTCATGCCGGCGAACCATCGGCAACTGCACTGGGCGCAGGCCAAAGTCTACGGGGCGATGCTGTGCCATCAGCTCGGATTGTCCTCGCTGACCGTCTCGCTGGTGTACTTCGACATCGACCGCCAGGAGGAGGCGCTGCCGCTGAGGCAGCATTGCACGGCGCTGGAACTGGAGGCCTTCTTCGAGAGCCTGTGTGAGCGATTCCCAGCCTGGGCAGAGCTCGAAGTCGCGCATCGCTCAAGACGCGATGTGGGACTCAGTCAGCTTCAGTTTCCGTATGGAGAGTTTCGGGAGGGACAACGCGATCTTGCGAAGGCCGTGTTCAATGCTGCGCGACTCGGGCGCTGTCTGCTGGCGCAGGCGCCCACGGGCATCGGAAAGACCATCGCCACTTTGTTCGGAATGCTCAAGGCCTGCCCGGGGCAACAGCTCGACAAAGTCTTCTTCCTCACTGCCAAGAGCACGGGTCGGTCGGTCGCCCTGGATGCCCTGGACGTGCTCCGTCGTGGCGACCCAGGCATGCCTCTACGGGTGATTGAGTTGGTCGCCAGGGAGAAGTCCTGCGAGCATCCGGACAAGGCGTGCCACGGCGAGTCGTGTCCGCTGGCGAAGGGCTTCTATGACCGCTTGGCAGCCGCACGCTCGGCAGCGGTGTCAGCGGGTCCATTGACCCGCGCGGTCCTGCGCGACCTTGCGCTTGCGCATTCGGTCTGCCCCTATTACCTCGGCCAGGAGGTGGCGCGCTGGTGCGACATCATCGTCGGTGACTACAACCACTACTTCGACACGAACGCAATGCTGCATGGCCTGACGTTGGAGAACTCCTGGCGCGCCGCGGTTCTCGTCGACGAGGCCCACAACCTGCTGGACCGCGCTCGGTCCATGTACAGCGCCAGCCTCCGCTCTGCTGAGTTTCGAGCGGTCCGAGCGTCGGCAACAGAGGTACTCAGGAGACCGCTGGACCGGCTGTATCGCTGCTGGACGCGACTGGTCAAGAATGCCAGCGAGGCCTACCAAGTCCTCGACGCACTGCCGCCCACCTTCGTGTCCGCGCTGCAGGACGCCACCGCGGGCATCACGGAATACCTCGCTGCGAACCCGGCTGGAGCAGACAGCCGCATATTGCAGTTCTATTTCGATGCTCTGCAATTCAAGCGACTGCTCGACGCGCACGGCGCCCATTCCCTGCTTGACATCACTCGACACGATAACCAACGGACGGGGCGGCACAAGACTGATTCGACGCTTTGCATCCGGAACGTACTTCCTGCTTCGTTCTTGAGGCCCCGCTTGGCGGCGACTCGCGCGACGGTACTCTTTTCGGCAACCTTGACGCCCTCGACCTTTTACTGCGACACATTGGGGTTGCCTGACGACACCGCATGGCTCGACGTGAAGGCGCCGTTGGGGGCGGAGCGATTGATCGTGCGCATTGTTCCTGGCGTGTCGACGCGGTTCCGCCATCGCAATGACTCTCTGGCTCCCATCGCGCGCGTCATCGCTACACAGTTCGCGGCCGCCCCGGGAAACTACATCGCCTTCTTCAGCAGCTTCGACTACCTTGAGCAGGCGCTGAAGGAGTTCTCGGCAAGGCATCCTGCCGTTCCAGTGTGGCCGCAGGGTAGGCATATGGGCGAGGCCGAGCGCGAGGCGCTTCTGGCGCGGTTCCAGGTCGATGGACGAGGCATTGGGTTCGCAGTCCTCGGAGGCGCCTTTGCGGAAGGCATCGACTTGGTGGGCACGCGCCTGATTGGGGCATTCATCGCGACGCTGGGCTTGCCGCAGTTCAATCCCGTTAACGAAGAGATGCGACGAAGGCTTACTGAGGCCTTTGGTGCCGGCTACGAATACACCTATCTGTTTCCAGGTATCCGCAAGGTGGTGCAAGCCGCCGGCCGAGTTATCCGAACCAGCTCGGATAGCGGGAGCGTGCATCTCATCGACGACCGATTCGCCCGTCCGAACGTGCTTCGCCTGCTTCCAAGTTGGTGGCGCATTGAAGTCGGCCCTCACGGGAAGTGGCAGCCCGATGGCGTCTACCCGAAGTTGAGTCCTGGGTCACTCGAAGACCAACTGTCGGCGACTTAGGCGTCGTTAACAAATAACTCGACTGATTGAACGTCCGCGGGTAGGCTTGCATACGTTCAAGCCGAATCGCCGATCGGACAGCGCTGGAAACTGATGCGGGAGCATCTGGACGAGCGACAGCGGCGAGCGTTCGCAGCGGCAGAAGCGAAAGTGTTAGGACGGGGAGGCATCGCGCAGGTGGTGGCCGCCACGGGCATCTCGCGCAACACCGTCATGGCTGGCATGCAGGAGCTTGACGGCACGAGCAACGAGTTTGTGGCCGCCGAGCCTCTGGCTCCTGTCAAGGCGACGCGCCGCAGCGGCGGCGGACGCAAGTCCGCAACCGCCAAGGATCCGACGCTGGTCAGCGACCTGCTTGCACTGGTTGATCCCGTCACGCGGGGTGATCCAGAGTCCCCGCTGCGCTGGACTTGCAAGAGCCTGCGAGTGCTGGCCGACGAACTCAGGGCGGGCGGACATTCGATCAGCCACGTCGTGCTCGGGCAGCTGCTCAAGCTCGAGGGCTACAGCCTGCAGGCCAACGCCAAGGTCATCGAGGGCAACCAGAGCCCCGACCGCAATGCGCAGTTCGAACACATCAAGTCGGGCGTCTCGGCTGCGCTGGCCGCTGGGCTGCCCGTGATCTCGGTGGACACGA
>JBBINW010000109.1:0-10892 GCA_037443665.1 Betaproteobacteria bacterium | reverse complement strand
CATGCGGGCATCGAGCAGCTTTCCGGAGTCCATCCAGGATCAGGAGACCCCACCGGAACCCGGCTGGGGGAGCGCCTCGTAGGGAGCGAGGCACTCGTGCCGCTTGAGCCGCGACCAAGCGGGACGGCTCTGCCTGCAGGCACTTCGTGCCAGCCCGGCTGTCGTCGGGGGTTGCGCGGCACATTTGCTCAAAGCCGTTCCGCTGTTTTTCTTGCTCGACAAAGAGGAATTGGCCGTGCTGGCCAGCCAGGTCGAGCTGCGCAATTTCGGCCAGCGACAGCGGCTCTTCAAGGCCGGTGACTTGAGTGACCGCGCCTTCATCATGGTGTCGGGTTCGGTCCAGATCACGACCATCGACGAGGACAACCAGGTGGTGGTGCTGGACTTGCCGGGCCACGGCGACGTCTTCGGCTTCGCATCGATGTTGTCGGCAACGCCGCACCAAACCGACGCGACGGCGATCGAGGCGACCGAGTGCATCGAGATGGACCGCAACGACCTCACGGTTCTGCTGCACAAGAGCCGGATGCAGACCTGGATCTGTTGACCGTGATGGGCAGGCAGTTTCACGCCGCCGAGCGGCTTGTGCGCCTGCGCGCCACACGCGACCCCAACGACGTCATCGAGGACGCCGAGACGCTCGGTGAGCGGGTCGCCGACATGGTGGCCTCGTTCGGCGGGTCCTGGTCGTTCATCGTCATCTTCGGCGTCGTCTTGCTCGTGTATTCGATGACCAACGTCGAACTCGGCCAAAGGACCTGGGACCCTTACCCCTTCATCCTGTTGAACCTGTTCCCGTCGATGCTCGCCGCCATCCAAGCGCCGGTGATCATGATGAGCCAGAACCGCCAGGACAAGAGGGATCGACTGCGCAGCGAACTGGATTTCGACGCCAATCGCCGCGCCCACGCCGAGATCCAGGGCCTCGCCCATCGCATCAACCTGCTGCACAACAAGGTCGACGACATTGACGAGGTGCTGCGCAGATCCTGAGGCCGACAAAGGGCCGTCGATATCCGAGCATCGCGGACGTCCGGCTGGGCTTGGAGGTCGACGCCGACGCCAGCGACGAGCAGTTCGCCACGCCGCCGAAGCTGACCGAGCGCTGCTGCGTGATCTTCCAGAGCCTGCGCACGCCGCCGCAGATGTCGGCCACGGTGCAGCGCCGCACCGGCCGAGGTCGCGCGGCTTCAGGGTGCCCGTTCGGCCGCGGCGCTGCGGCGCACCAGGGCCAGGAAGGTGGCCTTGACGACAGGGTCGTCGTCGTCGCGGAAGGCCAGCGTGATGGGCGCTTGCAGCTCGGGGTCGGCCGGCAGGCGCCGGTAGGTCACCGAATGCGCCTGCGCGATCTGCATCGACGCCGGCACCACCGACAGCCCGGCGCCCGAGGCCACCAGGTTGAGGTTGGTCATCATCCGGTCGACCTCGGCCCGTACGCGCACGGCCACGCCCAGGCGCTCGAGCAGGCTCAGCAACTCGCCGTACAGGCCCAGCGCGCCGGGTCGCCGGACCAGGATCAGCGGCTGGTCGTGCAGCGCCTGCCAGGGCACGGGCTCGTCGGCGCCGTAGCGCTCGGCCAGCGCATGGTCGATCGGCAGCGCCAGTACCACGGGCTCGCTCAGCAGGACCTCGAAAGTCACGCCGGCGGGGCGCGCCACCGGCACGCGCAGGAACGCGAAGTGCAACCGCCTCGACGCGACCGCGTCGGTGAGCTCGGCGGCGTTGCTCTCGGCGATCTGCAGTTCGATCTCGGGGTATTCGCGGCGGCAGGCGCGCAGCACGCGCGGCGTGAACGCGTGCGCTGCGGCCGAACTCGTGAAGCCCACCGCCAGCAGGCCGAGCAGGCCGGCGGCCAGCCGCGTCATGCGCTGCTCCATTGCGTCCATGCTGCCCAGCACCCGGCGTGCCTCGTCGAGCAACTGGCGGCCCAGGGCGGTGAGGGTCACGCCCTTGGGGTGGCGCGTGAACAGCGGCGCGCTCAGGCGCTGCTCGAGCTGGCGGATCTGCTGGCTCAGGGGCGGCTGCTGCATCCCCAGCCGCGCGGCGGCGCGGGTGATGTGCCCGGCCTCGGCGACGGCCACGAAGTAGCGCAAGTGTCTAATTTCCATATGCGAAAGGTATCGCATCTTGAAGTCGGAGATATTTGATATTCGACGCCGCGTCGCTTACCTTCGTGCCTCTCCCCCATCGTGAAGGATGACCATCTCGCAGAAACCTCTTCGCGGTCGCCTGCTGGCTGCCGCCACCGCCCTGGCCCTGCCTACGCTCGCGTTGGCGGCCGAGCCCGTCTCGGTGCTCTTCGTCGGCAACAGCTACACCTTCGGGCGCGTGGCGCCGGTGCTCAACTACAACGCGGCCGCCGTGCACGACCTCACCGCGGCGTTCAACGCCATCGGCCCCACCGGCACCAACAGCGACCCGATCGGAACGGTCGGCATGCCCGCCTTCGAGCAGCACCCCTGGGGCGGCGTGCCCGGCATCTTCAAGAAGCTGACCGACGAGGCGGGGCTGAACTACGACGTCGCTCTGTCCACGCGCAACGCCGCCACGTTGCGCGGGCAGTTCCTGAGCACCGCGAACGCGGCCTGGGACCTGCGCGGCAACGTCGCCTCTCGCACTTGGGACGGCGTGGTGCTGCAGGGCCAGAGCGACGAGCCGCTACCGGCGGGCCGAGGCAAGAACGCGAACCCGGTCGGCTTCGCGGCCTATGCGAACCAGTTCGAACGCTTCATCCATGTCGGCACGGCGCAGAACTACACCGAGACCCGGCTCTTCGGCAGCCTGGCCGCGTGCGGGGCCACCGGGCTGTCCGCCGGCAGCTGCGGCGTGACGCGCAAGATTCCGGCCAACCCGCATGCCAGCGCCGCGACCAAGGTGTACCTGGAGCAGACCTGGGCGCGGCCGGACATGGTGGCAGCGCACCTGCTCACGACCCCCGACCTGAACTCGCCGACCGGCGCGCCCATCGTCGACACCTCGGGCGACCCGAACGGCGTGGCCGCCACGCTCGACTACAGCAACCTGGCAGGCATGACGGCCGACATGCATGCCGCCTTCTACGGCCTGGCGGCGTCGAACACCGGCTTCGCGGGCCTGGTGCCGGTGGGTGACGCCTTCCAGCGTGCGGTGGAGCAGGGCCTGGCCCTGGGCAGCGGCTTCTACCGGACCGACGGCGCCTATGCCGAGCGCGGCGGCCGCACGATCGACCTCTGGTGGCTGGACCGCAGGCATCCCAGCAGGCATGGCGCGTACCTCAGCGCGCTCACGCTGTTCGGCGCCCTCACCGGCATCGACCCGTGGTCGCTGGGCGCGAGCGAGCAGTCCGCGGCCGACCTGGGCATCGCGCCGGCCGACGCCGTGAAGCTGCAGCGCGTGGCCTCCGAACAGTTGTACGACGCCGGCCTGACGCTGACGCGCACCTCCTGCCTGCACGCGAATCCGCATGCGGGCGACGCCGGCGCATGCCGTTGACGCGGTCCGCGCCGGCACGCATCGACAAACAGATTCAAGAGACAAAGCGCATGAACCGGTCGCGAAGCTTCTTCCCGCTGTGGCTGGCCTGGGTGGTCGGCCTGCTCGTGGCGACGGCCCAGGCCGCGCCGCCCGAGACCAGCACGCCGGGCGAGCTGCGGGTGGCGTACCGCACCGACGACAAGCCGGTGTCTTTTCTTCAGGACGGTCAGCCGGCCGGCCTGCTGATCGACCTCACGAACTCGATCGCCGAGCGTCTGGGCCTGCGCGTGACCTATGTCTCGACAACCTTCGCCGCGATGGTGCCGGCGGTGCGCAACCACCAGTACGACACCGCGGCCTTCGGCGTTATCGTGACCCCCGAGCGCAAGGCGGTCGTGAACTTCACGAGCCCAATCGGCTACGGCCAGGCGCAGCTGGTCAGCCGCAAGAGCGCGCCGCTGGCGAAGCTCGAGAACGCCGCCGGCAAGACGGTGGCCGTGACCACGGGCAGCGCGCTGATCCCGGTGCTGCAGCAGGTCGCCCCGCAGATCACGGTCAAGCAGTTTCCCAACATCGCGTCGAGCATCAACGCGCTGCTGTCGGGCCAGATCGACGGCCTGTTCACCGGCATCGCCACCGCCGAGCGCGTCGTGGCGCAGCATCCCGATCTGGCGGCCACGCAGACCGTCGAGAGCGGCGTCAACGCGCTGCCGGTGGCCAAGGACCGGCCCGAGCTGCTGGCCGCGCTCGACCGCGCGATCGCCGCGGCAATGAAGGACGGCACCTACGCACGGCTGTTCGTGAAGTGGAACCCGCCGTCGATGGCGATCCCCGAGCGCCTGTTCAGCGACTACCCGGGCATGCCGCGCCCGGCTGCGCGCTGAGCCGGGGTCACGCCATGCCCGACGGCCTGCACCGGATCTTCGCCACCTTCTTCGACCCCGCCTTGATCGTCAAGGCGCTGCCGGATCTGCTGGTGGTGGGCCTGCCGAACACCTTGCTGCTGTCGGTGTTCGCAAGCGCCATCGGCATCACGCTCGGCCTGCTGGTGGCGGCCGGGCTGACGTCCGAGCGCATCGCCGTGCGCCTGCCCTGCCGAGGCTACGTCGACGTGCTGCGCGGGCTGCCGCACATCCTCACCGTGTACCTGATCGGCCAGGGCCTGCCGCTGGCGGGCCTGAGCCTGTTCGGTGGCAACACCTATGGCTACGCGGCGCTGGCGATCGGCCTCATCGAGAGTGCCTACTTCGCCGAGATCTTCCGCGCCGGCTTCCAGAGCGTCGAACGCGGCCAGGTCGAGGCCGCGCGCAGCACCGGCATGACGCGGCGCCAGACCTTGCGCCACATCGTCATCCCGCAGGGCGTGCGCCACGTGCTGCCGCCGCTGACGGGCCAGTTCATCCTCGTCATCAAGGCCACCTCGCTGGTCTACCTGCTGGGGCTGACGGCGTCGCAGCGCGAGATGTTCGCGATCGCGCAGGACGGGGCGATCAACAACGCCAACCTCACGCCGCTGACCGCCGCCGGCCTGATCTACCTCGCGCTGACCATCCCCACGACCTACGCCGTCAACGCCTGGGATCGTCGGCTGCGCCGCGGGCGCTTTCCGCGTCCGCTGTCGGTCGAGTAGCGTGCCGGCAGACCGCATGAACCCGAACCAGGGCGGCACGCGCGTGCGCTTCGAGCAGGTCAGCAAGTCGTACGGCCGCGTGCCGGTGCTCCACGAGGTCGATCTCGAGGTGCCCGGCGGCACCACCACCTGCATCGTCGGGCCGTCGGGGTCGGGCAAGTCCACCCTGCTGCGCTGCGCCAACCTGATGGAGCGCCCCGAGCGCGGACGGATCCTGCTCGGCGAGCTCGACATCACCGCCCCCGGCGTGAACATCGACGCGGTGCGCCAGCGCGTGGGCATGGTCTTCCAGCATTTCCATCTCTTCTCGCACCTGAGCGTGCTCGACAACGTCGGCCTCGCGCTGCGCCAGGTGCGCGCGATGGCCCGCGAGCCGGCCGAGGCCGTGGCGCGCGAGAAGCTGCGCGCGGTCGGGCTGGAGGGCTTCGAAGGCCGCCGGCCTGCCGACCTCTCGGGCGGCCAGCAGCAACGCGTCGCGATCGCGCGCTCGCTCGCTATGGAGCCCGAGGTCATGCTGTTCGACGAGGCGACCTCGGCGCTCGACCCCGAGCTGGTCAAGGGCGTGCTGGCCGTGATGCGCGATCTGGCCCGCGGCGGCATGACGATGCTCGTGGTGACGCACGAAATGCGCTTCGCGCGCGAGGTGGCGGGCCAGGTGGCGTTCGTCGACGCCGGTCGCGTCGTCGAAGTGGCGCCCCCCGACGAATTCTTCGACCGGCCGCGCCATCCGCGGCTGCGCCACTTTCTAGACCAGGTTCTCTGATGCCGGCCCGCCCATGACAACGTCCACCCCTCCGCGGCCGTCCACGGCCGAGATCCGCGAGCTGTTCGCGCAACGCAGCCAATGGCAGGCCTGGCTCGAGCTCGAGGCCACGTTGGCCGAGGTGCAGGCCGAGCTGGGCATGATCCCGGCCGCGGCGGCGGCCGAGATCCGGCGCAAGGCGAACTTCGACCACGTCGACCCGCAGGCCCTGGCCGCCGACATCGCCCGCACGCGCGCGCCCATCGTCTCGCTCGTGCGGGCGCTGGCGCGCGCCTGCGAGGGCGATGCCGGCGGCTTCGTGCACTGGGGCGCGACGACGCAGAACGTGATGCAGACCGCGCGCAGCTGGCTCATGCGCCGCGCGCACGAGGCCTTCATGGCCCGCCTGGGCGACCTGCTGCTGAAGCTGGCCGGCCTGGCCGAGTCCAGCGCCGACATGCTGATGGCCGGCCGGACGAACTTCCGCCAGGGCCTGCCGATCACCTTCGGCTTCAAGGTTGCGGCCTGGATCGAGGAGTTCCTGCGCCATCGCCAGCGCTTCGAAGGGGCCGAGCCGCGCGTGTTCGCGGCGCTGTGGGGCGGCGCGCTGGGGGCGATGCACGCGTCGGGCGCGCAGGGCGTGGCGCTGAATCGGCGGCTCTCGGCGCGGCTGGGGCTCACGCCGCTGGCGGTGCCGTCGCGCGCGGGCACCGACTACGTGGCCGAGTACGTGCTGCTGCTCGCGCTGTTCAGCGCCAGCTGCTCGAAGGTCGCGCGAGAGCTCTACCTGCTGATGTCCGACGAGATCGGCGAGGTGTTCGAGGATCAGGACGACGAGGTCGTCGGCTCGAGCACGATGCCGAACAAGGTCAACCCCAAGGCGGCGGTGCAGGTGATCGCGCTCGCGGCACGCCTGCGCAGCCTGACGCCGCTGGCGCTGGAGGCGATGCAGCCCACGCACGAGGGCGACGGCGCGAACAACCAGATGCTGTACGCGCTGATCGACCAGTCCTGCCCCCTGGCGTACGAGCTGGCGTGCGCCATGGACGAGCTGCTAGGCTGCATCCGCCTCGTGCCCGAGAACATGCGTCGCAATCTCGATGCGACGGGCCAGGCGATGGCGGCCGAGAACGCGATGATGGCGCTCGCACCCGCCCTCGGCCGCACCCACGCCTACGAGGTGGTCAAACAGGCCCTGGCCGAGGCGGCACGCACGCAGGCCGCGCTGGTCGACCTGCTGCTCGCGGACGAGGCGGTGCGCGGCGTGGTCGAACCCCAGGTCGTGCGTGCCGCGCTCGACCCGGCGGCCTACACCGGGCGCAGTGCCGAGATGGCGCACGAGATGGCGCGCGAAGCGCGAGCGGCCGCGGCGGCGCTGGCGGCTCGCGGCCCACGCGCCTAAGGTGCCGCGCCGGCGAGTCGGGTTTTCCCGACATGCCACGTGTCAACGTAGATTGACACAACGCAAATCGCCACCAGGGGGCCTGGCGTACGTTGGCAGCCTTCGTCAACGGCTCCGGACCCGCCATGCGCATCCTCCTGTTGCACCCCAACTATCACTCGGGCGGGGCCGAGATCGCCGGCAACTGGCCACCCGCCTGGGTGGCCTACCTGACGGGCTACCTCAAGGCTGGGGGTTACGACGACGTCGTCTTCGTCGACGCGATGACGCACCACCTGAGCGAGGAGCAGGTGCGCGCCCGCATCGCCGAGCTGCAGCCCGATGTGGTCGGCTGCACCGCCATCACGCCGGCGATCTACAAGGCCGAGCGGCTGCTGCAGATCGCCCGGGAGGTCAAGCCCGACACCGTGACCGTGCTCGGCGGCATCCACGGCACCTTCATGTACCCGCAGGTGCTCAAGGAAGCACCGTGGATCGACGCCGTGGTGCGCGGCGAGGGCGAGCAGGTCTTCCTCAACCTGGTGCGCGCGGTGGACGACGGCTCGTTCGCGACCGACCGCGCGGCCGTGCGCGGCATCGCCTATGCGGACGCCGACGGCCGGGTGATCGCCACACCGGCCGAGCCGCCGATCGAGGACCTGGACCGCATCACGCCCGACTGGTCCATCCTCGACTGGGACAGGTACATCTACATTCCGATGAACCGGCGCGTCGCGATCCCGAACTTCGCGCGCGGCTGCCCGTTCACCTGCAGCTTCTGCAGCCAGTGGAAGTTCTGGCGCGACTACCGCATCCGCGACCCGAAGAAGGTCGTCGACGAGATCGAGACCCTGGTCAAGCAGCACGGCATCGGCTTCTTCATCCTCGCCGACGAGGAACCGACCATCCATCGCAAGAAGTTCATCCAGTTCTGCGAGGAACTCATAGCACGCAAGCTCGACGTGCTGTGGGGCATCAACACGCGCGTGACCGACATCCTGCGCGACGAGAAGCTGCTGCCGATGTTCCGCCAGGCCGGGCTCATCCACGTCTCGCTCGGCACCGAGGCGGCGGCGCAGCTGAAGCTCGACCGCTTCAACAAGGAAACCACGATTGCGCAGAACAAGAAGGCGATCCAGCTGTTGAAGCAGGCCGGCATCGTCACCGAGGCGCAGTTCATCGTCGGCCTGGAGAACGAGACCGCCGAAACGCTGGAGGAGACCTACCGCATGGCGCGCGACTGGAACCCCGACATGGCGAACTGGGCGATGTACACGCCCTGGCCGTTCTCCGACCTGTTCCAGGAGCTGGGCGACAAGGTCGAGGTCTTCGACTTCGAGAAGTACAACTTCGTCACACCGATCATGAAACCCGACGCGATGGACCGCGGCGAGCTGCTCGACCGGGTGATGCGCAACTACCGCCGCTTCTTCATGAACAAGGCGTTCATGCAGTACCCGTTCACGAAGGACAGGCAGCGCCGCAAGTACCTGATGGGCTGCCTGAAGGCCTTCGCCAAGAGCGGCTTCGAGCGCAAGTTCTACGACCTCGGCCGGGTCGGCTACTGGGGCCCGCAGACGAAGAAGACGGTGCAGTTCGGCTTCGACCGCAATCGCCGCATCGAGGCCGACACCGCGCAGGCGCTCGGCCAGGTCGACGATGGCTGGGTGACCATGCATGGTCCGAAGATCGCGATGCGGCGCCGCAAGGGCGAGGAGACCTTCGAGATCGCCCAGGCCGCGATGGCCTGCGGCGGCGGCACCGAACAGCTCGACGACGAGGACGCGGCCAGGGTGTGAGCGCGATCACCGTCGGCGCCGTCGCGGGCCGCATCGGTCCGAACGCCATCATCCGCGTCGCCGAAGCGCTGGAGCGCCGGGTCGGGCGCCGCCTCACCGCGGAGCTGTTTGCCCTGGCCGGCATCGCGGCGCACCTCGAGCGCCCGCCCACCGCGATGGTCGACGAGGCCGATGCACGCCGGCTTCACGGCCTGCTGCGAAGCGAACTCGGTGAGCAGCTCGGCACCGCGGTGGCCCGCGAAGCGGGGGTGGCCACGGCTGACTACCTGCTGGCGCATCGCATCCCGAAGCCGGTGCAGGCCCTGCTGCGTGCGCTGCCGGCGCCGCTGGCCTGCCGCGTGCTGCTCGCGGCAATCTCGCGCCACGCCTGGACCTTTGCTGGCAGCGGCCGCTTCGAGGCGCGCGCGGGCCGGCCGGCGCTGCTGACGATCCGCGCCAACCCGCTGTGCCGCGGCCAGCGCAGCGACCACCCGGTGTGCGACTACTACGCCGCCACCTTCGAACGGCTGTTCCGCGTGCTGGTGCACCGCGACACGCGCGTCACCGAACTCACCTGTGAGGCCCGCGGCGATGACGCCTGCAGGTTCGAGCTGCGCTGGTAGGGCGACCCGCAAGTTCTCGCCCCACAGGCGGCCGTTGGCCATGTCATGTTCAGCAACTGCAAGCCTGCATGAACAGGGCCCTGCTTGCTGTGCTACACCTGTGCCGAGCGCCCTGCACGCGATCCCCATAACCCGCTGACCTCATGACCGACCGCATCGACCTCCGTTCCGACACTGTCACGCTGCCGACCGACGCCATGCGTGCCGCGATGGCCGCCGCGCTGGTGGGCGACGACCAGTATGGCGAGGACCCCAGCACCAACCGCCTGCAGGAGCGCTGCGCTGAGCTGCTGGGCAAGGAAGCCGCAGTGTGGCTTCCGACCGGTACCATGGCCAATCAGGTGGCGCTGCGCACCTTGACTCGGCCGGGCGATGAAGTGATCGCATGCCGCGAGTCTCACGCCGCATGGCATGAGCTCGGGGGCGCGGCGGCCAACGCCGGTGTACAGATTTTCGAGATCGGCCAGGGCGGTCGGTTCAGCGCCGATGAACTGCGCGCCGCGGTCAAGCCACGCAACTTCGCGATCTTTCCCACCACCACTCTGGTGGAAGTGGAAAACACGCACAACCGCGCCGGCGGAGTGGTCGTGCCCCAGGCCGACGTGCTGCGAATCTGCGCGGTCGCGCGTGAACTCGGCCTGGCGACCTTTCTCGATGGCGCCAGACTTTGGAATGCCAGCGTCGCCAGCGGCCTGCCCGTGAGTGAGCTGGCCGACCCGTTTGACCTGGTGGCTGTCGCCTTCAGCAAGGGCCTGGGCGCGCCCGGCGGGTCGCTGCTGGCGGGGTCATCGGCGTTGATCGCGGCGGCCGTGCGACACCGCCAGCGCCTCGGCGGGGCGATGCGCCAGAACGGTATCTACGCTGCTGCGGCACTTCATGCGCTGGACTTCCACGTCGAAAGGCTGCCCGACGATCACGCGAACGCTCGTGTCTTCGCTGAAGCCCTGGCCGCCGGAGCATCGGTGCTGTTGGACCTCGCAACTGTCCAGACCAACATCGTCGTGTTCCACCTGCCCGAGGCGCTCGCTATCGATGCACCAACGCTGAGTGCGAAAGCGCGTGCACGCGGCGTGCTCGTCAATGCCTTCGGCCCGCGGACGGTGCGCGCCGTGACGCACTTGAATGTGACACGCGAGCAATGCGAGCACGCTGCCGCGGTGCTGCTGGACTTGCTGGCCACTTGAAGGGCTGCCCGCGGCGGGGCGAGGCCAGGCTGAACGTCGGCTCCGTGCCATGCAGGCTAGGAGTGTGGGCGGCAGAAATCCGCGAAGCCTACGCGTTCGGT
>JBBINW010000108.1:0-11525 GCA_037443665.1 Betaproteobacteria bacterium | reverse complement strand
CCGACGCCGGCGACCCTGCTGCCGGCCGCGGGCGACGCCGAGGCGCTGGTGCACGCGGCCAGCGACGGTCCGGCCACGGCCTGGCGCGAGCTGGCCCTGCGCTGGAACGTGGCCATCGGCGAGGGCGACCCCTGCGCTGCCGCAGCGCAGGCGCGGCTGGCCTGCTTCCGCAGTGCCGGCGGCGGTCTGGCCGTGGTGCGCCAGCTCGCGCGGCCCGGGCTGCTCACGCTGCACCGGTCCGGCGGTGCGCCGGCCTATGCGGTGCTCACGGGCCTGGACGCCGGCCGCGCGACCCTGCAGGTCGGAACCCGGTCTTTCGTGCTCACCTTGCCGGCCCTCGCGGGCGCCTGGCGCGGCGACTTCGCGACCTTCTGGCGCCTGCCACCGGGTTGGCGCGAGGGTGCCGACGTCGCCACCGAGCCCCGGGTGCAGGCCTGGCTCGACGCGCAGCTCACCGCGGCCGGATTCGGCGGCCCGCAGCCGCTGCGCGAGCGTGTCTGGGCCTTCCAGCTGGCGCAGGGTCTGCCGCCCGACGGCGTCGCCGGCCCGATGACGCTGATGCGCCTGAACCGCGCCGCCGGCGTCGACGAACCGCGCCTGCAGGGCGAGCACTGAAACCATGTCGTACATCCTCGATGCCTTGCGCCGCGCCCAGGCCGAACGCGACCGCGGCCAGGTGCCTGGCCTGCACACGCAACCGCTGTCGGCAGCGGCGCCCGCGGCGCCCGCGCGGCCGTCGGCGGCCGTGTGGGCAGGGGCCGCGGCGGCGCTGATCCTGTTGGTGCTGCTCGTGCTGGTGCTGCTGCGCGCGCCCGCGTCGGGGCCGTCGCCGGCCGTGGCGCCCGCGGTCGGGCCGGGTCCGGCGCCACCGGCGATCGCACCCGTCGGGCGGCCGGCGGCGCCCGCTCAGACAACGCTGCCGGTGGTGGTCTCGGCGCCGACGGTCCCTCGGCCGCTGCCGCCGGCCGCCGTCGCGAGTGCGGCCGTGCCGGCGGTACTGCCGCTGGCTTCACTCAGCGCAGAGCAACGCCGCGAACTGCCCGCGCTGGCCATCAGCGGCTCGGTGTGGTCGCCGAGCAGCGCCAACCGCTTCGTCGTCATCAATGGCCAGGTCGTGCACGAGGGCCAGGTCGCGGCGACGGGCGTGACGCTGGAGCGCATCGGCCCCAAGTCGGCCGTGGTCCAGTGGCGCGGGCTGCGCGTCGAGTTGCCGTTCTGACGCTCGCCCGCGATGCCCGACGGCTGGCGCTGGCGAGGACCCGTCGTTTCGGGGGGTGTCGGTTCGCGGCAGGCCTCACAGGGCCTTGTCTTGCGGCGATACTCCGCGGCGTTGCAGACAGCCATGGCGCATCGATGAACGGCAGGCACGGTGGGGGCAGGGCGGTGACGGCGGGGCGGCGCGTCATGGTGCTGGGGGCTGCGCTGCTGGTGTGGGCCCTGGCAGCGAAGGTCTCGCCCGCCGCCGAACCGCTGGTGGCAGGGCCCGACGGCGCGCCGATGACGCTGGACGACGCCGTACGCAAGGCGCAGGACGGCGACACCATCGAGCTGATGTCCGGCGAATACCACGCCACGTTGCTGATCGACCAGCGCCGCCTCACGCTGCGCGGCGTGGGCAGCAAGCCGGCGCTGATCAAGGGCCAGGGCAAGATGGCCATCCAAGGCGCGCTGTTCACCGTGCGCGGCGGCGAGGTGACGCTGGAGAACATCGAGTTCCGGGGTGCCCGCAACGCCGACGGCAGCGGTGCCGGCGTGCGCCAGGAGGGCGGGCACCTCAGGGTGCGCGACTGCCAGTTCTTCGACAACGAGCACGGCCTCATCGCCGCCAACGACCCGAGCGCCGAGCTGACCATCGAGCGCAGCGTGTTCGGACTCGCGCCGCATGTGGTCGGCGGCCTGTACCACCTGCTCAACGTCGGCCGCATCGGCAAGCTGACCGTCACCGGAACGCGCTTCCAGCAGGGCTTCGAGGGCCAGTTGATCAAGTCGCGCGCCCGCGAGACCTTCATCGGCTACAACTTCATCCACGACGGCCTGCGCGGCGGGGCCTCGTACGAGATCGAGCTCGCCGACGGTGGTGTGGCCACGGTGATCGGCAACGTCATCGCCCAGGGGTCGGAGCGGCAGAACCCGGTGCTGGTGGCCTACGGTACCGAGGGCCGGGCCTGGGAGCGCAACCGGCTGTACCTGGTCCACAACACGATGATCAACTACGGCTGGCTGCCGGCTTGGTTCCTGCGGGTGTTCAAGGGCCGCATCGGCGACGACCTCGAGGTCTACGGGATCAACAACCTGATCGTCGGGCCGGGCATCTTCTGGCTCGGCGCCACGGGGCACTTCGACGGCAACCGCCAAGCCACGCTGGGCATGCTGCGGGATGCCGCGACCTACGCTTTCGAGCTGCCGCCAGACTCGATCTGGCGCGGCAGCGGTGCCGATCCGACGCACATCGATGGCCAGGACCTGTCGCCCAAGGCCGAGTACGAGTGGCCGGTGGGCACGCGGGCGCTGCAACCCGGGCGCACGACATGGTCGCCCGGCGCCTACCAGCGCTAGGCCGCAGGCCGGTGGTGCCGGCCTGACTGCGCGCGTTCGGGCGCGGCGCCGCGGGTACGCGGGTAGCATGACCGCTGGAAATTTCTTGGGATCGCCATGAAGGACCTCCGGCCCGAAACCATCGCCGCCCAGGCCCTGGGCTGGATCGACGAGCGCACGCGTGCCATCACGCCGCCGATCCATGTCTCCAGCACCTACCTGCGCGACCCGGACAACCTGTACCGGTCGGGGCGCGTCTATGCGCGCGCCGACAACCCGGCCTTCGACCAGGCCGAGGCGGTCATCGGGGCGCTCGAAGGCGGCGCGCAGACGCTGCTGTTCGCCAGCGGCATGGCGGCGGCCACCGCGGTGTTCCAGGCCCTGGCGCCGGGCGACCACGTGCTGGCGCCGAAGGTCATGTACTGGTCGC
The DNA here is from genome assembly GCA_037443665.1 of Betaproteobacteria bacterium. GTDB lineage: Bacteria > Pseudomonadota > Gammaproteobacteria > Burkholderiales > Burkholderiaceae_C > Rubrivivax. The sequence goes on along the minus strand of JBBINW010000108.1, from coordinate 8,560 downwards.
TGCGCAACTGGCTGCTGAGCTTTGCCGTGCCCTGGGGCCTGGAGGTCGAGCTGATCGAGATGACCAACCCGGCGGTCGTGCAGGCCGCGTTGCGTCCGGGCAAGACGAAGCTGGTGTGGGTGGAGACGCCCGCCAACCCGTTGTGGACGGTGACCGACATCGCGGCCACGGCGCCGCTCGTGCACGCCGCGGGCGCGCTGCTCGCGGTGGACTCGACCGTGGCCACACCGGTGCTCACGCAGCCGCTGGCGCTGGGCGCCGACATCGTGATGCACGCTGCCACCAAGTACCTCAACGGCCACTCGGACCTCACGGCCGGCAGCCTGACCACGCGCGAGAACAACGAACACTGGGAGCGCGTGCGCAAGGTGCGGGCACAGATCGGCGGCACGCTGGGCTCGTTCGAGGCCTGGCTGCTGCTGCGCGGCATGCGCACGCTGCACCTGCGCGTGCGCGCGGCCAGCACCGCGGCGCAGCGCATCGCCGAGCACTTCAACGCCCATGCCCGGGTGGCCGAAGTGCTGTACCCGGGCCTGCCGGGTTTCGCCGGCCATGCGGCGGCCAAGGCGCAGATGAAGGGCGGGTTCGGTGGGATGCTGTCGATCCGCGTGCAGCCCGGTGCCGGCGGCGGCGAGGCGGCGGCAATCGCGGTCGCCGCCCACTCCCGGGTCTGGAAGCGCGCGACCTCGCTCGGCGGCACCGAGAGCCTGATCGAGCACCGCGCCAGCGTCGAGGGCGCAGGCACGCCGGCGCCGCCCGACCTGCTGCGGCTGTCGGTGGGCATCGAGCATGTCGACGACCTGATCGCCGACCTCGAGCAGGCGCTGGCCGCCGCCCACGCCGGCGGTTGACGACGCTGCGTTGACCCGGTGGTGAAACTCAGGCAACATCTGATCCGTAACTAAATTACACCTTGGAATCGTCCGAGGCACCGCCATGGCATTCGACCTCGTCCTCTTCGGTGGTACCGGCGACCTGGCTTGGCGCAAGCTGATGCCGGCCCTGTTCCAGGCCTTCCGCCACGGCAAGCTGCCCGAGGGCGGGCGCATCCTGGCAGTGGCGCGCGACGAGCGCAGCGACGACGAATACCGTGCCTTCATCCGTGAGAAGTTCACCGGCGTCGAGGAGGCCAAGCAGCCCAGCGATGAGGAGTTCGCGCGCTTCGCCGAGCTGCTGCACTACCGCCGCATGGACCTGTCGCAGCCGGCGCATTACGCCGGCCTGCGCGCCTGGACCGAGGAGCGCGGCGTGAGCACCGTGGTGCTGTTCCTGGCCACCAGCCCCAACCTGTTCCCGGTGATCTGCGAGCAACTCGGCGCGGCCGGGCTCAACGGACCGCACGTGCGGGTGGTGCTTGAGAAGCCGCTCGGCCACGACCTGCTCAGTGCACGGGAGATCAACCGCATCGTGGGCGCCACGTTCTGCGAGGAGCAGGCGCTGCGCATCGACCACTACCTGGGCAAGCCGGCGGTGCAGAACCTGATGGCGCTGCGCTTCGGCAACGCGCTGTTCGAGCCGCTGTGGCGGCGCGAGAGCATCGCCAACATCCAGATCACGATCGCCGAGAGCATCGGCGTCGGGACCCGCGGCGACTTCTACGACCAGACCGGCGCGCTGCGCGACATGATCCAGAACCACGCGCTGCAGTTGCTGACGATGATCGCGATGGAGCCGCCATCGACCAGCGACGCCGACGCGATCCGCGACGAGAAGCTCAAGGTGCTGCGCTCACTCAAGCCGTTCACCGCCGAGGCGGTGGCGCGCGACGTCGTGCGCGGCCAGTACAAGGCTGGCACCGTGGAGGGCAAGCCCGTGCCCGGCTACCTCGAGGAGGCCAAGGTGCCGCCGGGCAGCAGCTGCGAGACCTTCGTCGCGCTGCGCACCGAGGTCCAGAACTGGCGCTGGGCCGGTGTGCCGTTCTACTTGCGCACCGGCAAGCGGCTGGCCGCGCGCGACGCCCAGATCGTCGTCAACTTCCGCGAAGTGCCGCACCCGATCTTCCCCGGCACGCGGCAGGCGAACAAGCTGGTCATCAAGCTGCAGCCCGAGGACGGGCTGGAGCTGCACCTGCTGGCGGCCAAGGGCGGCGGCGCGACTGTGCAGGGCCAGGAGGTGCTGACCCCGGTGTCGCTGGATCTGGACTTCGACAAGGCCTTCCCGAGCGAGCGCATCGGCGCCTACGAGCGGCTGCTGATGGACGCCATCGCCGGGCGCTTGAACCTGTTCGTGCGCAGCGACGAGCAGGAGCAGGCCTGGCGCTGGGTCGAGCCGATCCTCGACGCCTGGGCCAGCGACAGCGTCGGCCCGCGCCCCTACGTGGCTGGCAGCTGGGGGCCGGCGGCGTCCAGCGCCCTGGTCGCGCGCGACGGCTGCGTCTGGGCAGAGGAACAGTGAAGTCGACCCCTCGCCCCGTGGGTACACGGCTCGATCCCCCGAGGGGCGTGTTTGCCGCGGCTGTCTGCCCGCCTGCGCGGGCAGCGACGGCAATCGCGCCGACGGCGTCTCGCTGGCGGCCGGGCCTTGCTTGGTGGGCTGAGGCCGGACACAGACAGTCCCTTCGCACTGTCTGTGCCTGCCGAAGGCCATCGGCGTCTGGCCGATGGCGGCCCGGCGCTGCGGCCCGAAGGCGCAGGTGATGCTCGAACGCATCCGCGCCTCGATCCCGGCGCTGCCGCCGGCCGAGCAGCGGGTGGCCAAGCTGCTGCTGGCCGACCCGCGCAGTTTCGCCACCCTGCCGGTCTCCGAACTGGCCGATCGCTCGCGTGTCAGCAAGCCGACGGTGGTTCGCTTCTGCCGCAGCATCGGCTACGACGGGCTGGCCGACTTCAAGCGCAAGCTCGCCGGCAGCGTCAACGAGGGCGTGCCCTTCGTGCACCGCGCGGTCGACGAAGACGACAAGGCCGGCGACATCGTGGTCAAGGTCATCGACAACGCGGTGGCGGCGATGCTGTGCTACCGCAACGCGGCGGCGGTGCAGTCGGTGGAGCGCGCCATCGCCGCGCTGGCCGGGGCCGGTCGCAGCGGCCGGCGGATCGAGTTCTACGGCGTCGGCAACTCGGGCATCGTCGCAATGGACGCGCAGCACAAATTCTTCCGCCTGGGTGTCAGCGCCGCCGCGATCAGCGACGGCCACGTGCAGGTCATGAGTGCGACCATGCTGCAGACCGGCGACTGCGCCGTGATCATCAGCAACTCGGGCCGCAGCCGCGACCTGCTGGACGTGGCCGAGATCGCGCGCAAGAAGGGCGCCACCGTGATCGCGATCACCGCCAGCGGTTCACCGCTGGCCCACGAGGTGCAGCACGGAGCGCACCATATCCTGCTCGCCGCCGACCACCCCGAGGACGCCGATCGCTACAGCCCGATGGTCTCGCGGCTGCTGCACCTGCTGATCATCGACATCCTGACCACTGGCGTCGCGCTTCGCCTGGGCTCCGCTCAGTTGCGCCCGATGCTGCAGGAGATCAAGAAAAACCTGCGCGCACGCCGCTATGCCGAGGTCGGGCGAACGGCCGGCGATGCGGGCGATAGCGACAGCAACCCGTCGACGCCATAGAGCTGCGCCAGCTGGGCGAGCTGCGACGGCGCGCCGCTGACCTCGAAGCCGCGACCGGCGGCATGCGCCAGCCGGTGTGCCTGCAGCAGCAGCGCGATGGTCGAACTGTCGTAAGCCTTGAGTTGCGAGGCGTCGATGCGCAGGGCACCGCTGGTCTCGGCCAGCGCGGCCGGCAAGGTCGCGGCCAGCGCGGCGGCGTGCTCGAGCGTGGCCTGTTCGGGCAGCTTCATCGCCCGCGACTCAGGACTTGCCGGCGACATTGTTCGCCGGCGCCTTGTTGCGCTCGACCAGGGCCGCGATGAGGCCGTCGATGCCGCCCTTGCTCAGTTCGGTGGCGAACTGCGAACGGTAGTTCTGCACCAGCCACAGGCCACCGACGTTGACGTCGATGATCTTCCAGGCATCGCCGAACCGGTCGAGCCGGTAGTCGAGCTTGATCGGCTCGCCCGAGCCTCGCACCTCGGTCTGCACCACGACCTGTGCGCTGCCCGGCACCTTCAGGGTCTTGGTGACCTCGACGGTCTGGTCGTGCAGCGTCTGCAGGGCACCCGAGTACAGGCGCAGCAGCAGAATCTTGAATTCGCTCTGCAGCTTCGTGCGCTGCTCCGGCGTGGCCTGGCGCCACTGCGGGCCGACCGCCGATCGGGTGGCGACCTCGAAGTTGACACTGGGCATGACCTTGGTGTCCACCAGCGCCTGGATGCGGCCGAAGTCGCCGGCCTGGATCGCCTTGTCGGTCTTGGCGGCATCGATCACGTCGGTCGAGATCTGGCGCACCAGCGCTTCGGGAGCGACCTCGGCGCGGGCCGCCGTCGCACCGACGAGGGCGAGCATCAGCGAAGAGGTGACGAACAGCTTCTTGAACACGGGGTTTCCTTTCGGCGCACGGACCGCCGGAGGGCAGTCTGCCAGACCTTAACGCGCCAGGCCTGCGCGCGGTTCACTGCGCCGCCGCCGAGGCGGCGGCCGACGCCGGGCTCGCTGCCGCCGAGGCCGCAGCCGCCGGCGCCGCCGCGTCGCCACCCTCGTCGTCGAAGGTCTCCATCGGAGGCGCGCCGTCGTACAACGCATTGCGGCGCTGGGCGAGGTAGGCGTCGCGGATGAAGCTGTAGCGGTCGAGCGCGACCTTGTCCACCAGGTTGCCGGCGTCCAGCAGCTTGGTGCGGGTGTTGATCAGTCCGATCGCCGTCACCGCGTAGCGGCCGTCGCTCGTCTTCGGCAGCCGCGCCGCCGTGGCCTGCAGGTCCAGCGTCAGCCCCGCCGTGTCGCGCAGGGTCGACGGGCCGAGCAGTGGCAGTTCGACGAACGGGCCGTTGCTCAGGCCCCAGACCCCCAGCGTCTGGCCGAAGTCCTCCGGGCGGCGCGTCAGCCGCATCTCGGTGGCCGGGTCGAGCACGCCGCCGAGACCGAAGAAGGTATTGGTCACCACGCGCATCCCCATCTCGAGACCGGTCTGGACCTTGCCCTGCAGCAGATTGTTCACCGCCGACCAGACATCGCCGATGTTGCCCAGCACGTTGTCGATACCGGTGCGCACGAGGCCCGGCACCACATCGTGGTAGGCCTGCGCCACCGGCTTGACCACCGCCCTGTCAAGCGCGTCGTTGAAGGCGAAGACCTTGCGGTTCCAGTTCTCCCACGGATCGATCGGGTTGGCCGGGGCCGGCGGCTTCGTCGCCGCGGCGCCGCCGGTTGCCGCCGGCGGCGGAATAGCGCATCCGGCCAAGCCGAGCGTGATCGCCAACACCACCGCACGCCGGGCGCGCGCCGTGGTTCCTTGCACGCGTCGCGCCGCGCGCGGGCGCGTCACTTGCCCGCCCCCGCGCTGGCCGCCGGCGCCTCGGCCTTGCCGGTCAGGAACTGACCGATCAGGTTCTCCAGCACCACCGCGGACTGCGTCTGCGCCACGGTGGCGCCGGGCGCCAGGTCCTTGTCGTCGCCGCCGGGGTCGAGCCCGATGTACTGGTCGCCGAGCAGACCCGAGGTGAGGATCTTCGCCGCCGTGTCCTTGGGGAACTTGTAGTTGCGCTCGATTTCCATCGAGACCACGCCCTGGTAGGTCTTGCCGTCAAGCGCGATGCCGGTGACGCGACCGACGACGACGCCGGCGGTGCGCACCGGCGCGCGCACCTTCAGCCCGCCGATGTTGTCGAAGCGCGCCTTCAGCAGGTAGGTGTCGCCGGTGCTCACGCCGCCCAGGTTGGCGGCCTTCAACGCCAGGAAGATCAGCCCGAGCATGCCCAGCAGCACGAACAGGCCCACCAGCGTCTCGATTCCCTTCTTGCCCATTGTTCTTTTCTCCTGTCCGGCGCCGCGTCAGGGCGTCGAGAACATCAGTGCCGTGAGGATGAAGTCCATGCCCAGCACCCACAGCGAAGAGATCACCACGGTGCGCGTGGTGGCATAGGCCACGCCTTCGGGCGTGGCCTCGGTTTCATGGCCCTGGTAGAGGGCGACCACGGTGCAGATCACGCCGAACACGCAGGCCTTCACGAGGCCGTTGCCGACGTCACGCCAGACATCGACCCGAGTCTGCATGATCGACCAGAAGTTGCCGGCGTCGACGCCGATCAGCAGCACCGCGACGACCCAGGCGCCGAGGATGCCGATGGCCGAGAACAGGATCGCCAGGATCGGCATCGAAACGATGCCGCCGATGAAGCGCGGCGCGAGCACGCGCGCCACCGGATCGACCGCCATCAGCTCCATCGCGTCGAGTTGCTCCCCGGCCTTCATGAGGCCGATCTCGGCCGTCAGCGAGGTGCCGGCGCGGCCCGCGAACAGCAGCCCGGCGACCACCGGCCCGAGTTCGCGCACCAGTGCCAGGTTGACGATCAGCCCCAGGCTCTCGGCCGCGCCGTAGGTCACCAGCGCGTAATACATCTGCAGCGCCAGCACGAACCCCACCGCGAGGCCGGAGGCCAGGATGATGATCAGCGAGCGGTTGCCGATCGCATAGACCTGCGTCACCACGAGGCCGAAGCGGCGCAGCGCCAGCGGCACGGCGCGCAGCAGGCCGAGGAAGAAGAACGCGGCGTGGCCCCAGCCGCGGAACTGGCGCAGCGTGAAGGCGCCGAGCTGCGCGATCCAGCCCATCACGCGCCGATCCCGAAATCGACGCCGATCTCCGGCGCCGGGTAGTGGAACTTGACCGGGCCGTCGGGCTCGCCGCGCACGAACTGGCGCGTCTCGGGGTCGTGGCTGTCCATCAGCTCGGCCGGCGTGCCCTGGGCCACGATGCGTCCGCCCGGGGCCAGCAGCACGACGCGGTCGCTGATAGCCATGCACTCGGGCACGTCGTGCGACACCACGAGCGAGGTCGCGCCGGTGACGTCGTTGAGCGTGCGGATCAGCTTGGCCGCCACGCCCATGCTGATCAGGTCCAGACCCGCGAAGGGCTCGTCGTACATGATCAGCTCGGGGTCGAGCGCGATCGCGCGCGCCAGCGCGATGCGCCGCGCCATGCCGCCCGAGACCTCGGAGATGCGCAGCCCCGCCGCGCCGCGCAGGCCGACCGCGTTGAGCTTCATCAGCACCAGGTCGCGGATCATCGCCTCGGGCAGCGTCGTGTGCTCGCGCATCGGGAAGGCGACGTTCTCGAACACCGTGAGGTCGGTGAAGAGGGCGCCGAACTGGAACAGCATGCCCACGCGGCGGCGCAGGCGGTACAGCTGCGCCTGATCGCGCGCATCGACGACTTCGCCGTCGAACACCACGCGACCCCGGTCGGCAGCGTACACGCCGCCGATCAGGCGCAGCAGCGTCGTCTTGCCGCAGCCCGACCCGCCGAGGATCGCAGTGATCTTGCCGCGAGGGAACTGCAGCGACAGGTCGCTGAGGATCACGCGGCTGGCGTCGTAGCCGAACGTGACGTGATCGATCTCGATGAAGGTCTCTGGAGTCAAGCGGCTGCCGGGCCGGCAGCGACGAGCCGGCCGGTGAACCTGGACTGGGATGAAACGATTCTCGCACGCGCCCACGAACCCCCAGGGTTTGCCCGGGGTTCGGGACGGTGAAGATTTGTGGCCGGCCTCTGGGTCCGGCTTGGCACCTCAGCGCGGCAGCGTGCTCGAGCCCATCAGCCAGGCGTCCACGGCACGCGCCGCCTGCCGCCCTTCGCGGATCGCCCACACCACCAGGCTCTGGCCGCGGCGCATGTCGCCGGCGGCGAAGACCTTGTCGACGTTGGTGCGGTAGCCGGTGCCGTCGTCGGTGCCGGCCTTGGCGTTGCCGCGCGCGTCCTTCTCGACGCCGAAGGCCTCGAGCACGGAGCCCGCGGGCGCGGTGAAACCCATCGCCAGCAGGACGAGGTCGGCCTTGTACTCCTGCTCGCTGCCCGGGACCTCGACCATCTTGCCGCCCTGCCACTGCACGCGCACCGTCTTGAGCGCCGTGACCTTGCCCTTGCTGCCGACGAACTCCTTGGTCGCGATCGCGAACTCGCGGTCGCAACCTTCCTCGTGGCTGGAGCTGGTGCGCAGCTTGGTGGGCCAGTACGGCCAGGTCAGGGGCTTGTCCTCTTGCTCGGGGGGCTGCGGCATCAGCTCGAACTGGGTCACGCTGGCCGCGCCGTGGCGGTTGCTCGTGCCGACGCAGTCGCTTCCGGTGTCGCCGCCGCCGATCACGATCACGTGCTTGCCGGTGGCCTTGATCTGGCCCTTGACCTTGTCGCCGGCGACGACCTTGTTCTGCTGCGGCAGGAACTCCATCGCGAAGTGAACGCCGTCGAGCTCGCGGCCGGGCACCGGCAGGTCGCGCGAGACCTCCGAGCCACCGGTCAGCAGCACGGCGTCGAACTGGGCCCTCAGCGCCTCGGGGCTGACGCTCTCCTTGGCGTCGTTGGTGATCTTGCCGTGCGCCGGCAGGTGGCCGACCAGCACGCCGGTGCGGAACGTGATGCCCTCGGCCTGCATCTGCGCGATGCGGCGGTCGATGTGCGTCTTCTCCATCTTGAAGTCGGGGATGCCGTAACGCAGCAGGCCGCCGATGCGGCTGTTCTTCTCG
>JBBINW010000107.1:0-11598 GCA_037443665.1 Betaproteobacteria bacterium | reverse complement strand
CTAGACCAGCTCGGACGCGACGACCGCGTGCAGCACGACCTGGAGCTCGCCGTCGCGCAGGCGCGCACGCAGCCACCAGACCGCGCCCTTGCGCACCGGCCAGGCCTGGGCCTGCCCGGCGAGCAGGTAGGCCGCGGTCAGCCCCAGCGCGGGCTGGTGGCCGACCACCAGCACCGGCTCGCGAGCGTCGGGCCAGCGCACGGCGTGCAGCAGTGCCTCTACGGTGGCGTCGGGCGCCAGCGCAGGCGAGGTCTTCACCTTGCGGTCGAGCGCGGCAGCGGTCTGCTGCGCGCGCCGCGCCGGGCTGGCGATGACGCGGGTGCTGGACGGCAGCTGGCGGTTGAGCCAGCTCGCCATGCGCTGCGCCTGACGCTCACCCTTGGGCGTCAGCGCGCGGTCGAGGTCGTCCTCGACCTCGCGCATCTCCAGCGCTTCGGCGTGTCGCCAGAGGATCAGGTCCACGCCGCGCCTACACCGTGAAGCGCTGCATCAGCGCCTGCTGCGCGCTCACGCCGTCGTCGGCGACGCGCTTGTAGCGGCCCTCGCCGTCGAGCGCCCAGGCGTCCCGCCGGTCGTGCAGGTAGGGCACCAGTCCTTCGTCGATCACGCGCTGGCGCAGCGCCGGGTCACGGATCGGCCACGCGACCTCGATGCGGCGGAACATGTTGCGGCTCATCCAGTCGGCGCTGGTGAGGTAGAGCACTTCGTCTTCGGGCCCGTCACCCCAGCGGAAGTAGAGGATACGCGAGTGCTCGAGGAAGCGGCCGACGACCGAGCGCACGCGGATGTTGTCGGTGTGCCCGGGGACGCCGGGCGGCAGCATGCAGGCGCCACGCACGATGAGGTCGATCCGCGCGCCGGCCTGGCCGGCGGCGATCAGTGCCTGCATCAGCGCCGGGTCGGTCAGGGCGTTGATCTTGACCACGATGCGCGCCGGCCGGCCGCTACGCGCCGCCGTCGCGACCTGCATGATGTGGCGCAGCAGCCGCCGGTGGAGCTGGAACGGCGCCGTCAGCAACTGGTGCGGCGGCTTGACGCGGGTCTGGCTAGCAAGCTGCAGGAACACGGCGTCGGCATCCGCCGTCAGTCCCGGGTCGGCAGTGAGCATGCCCATATCGGTGTACAGACGCGCCGTGCGCGGGTTGTAGTTGCCGGTGGACAGGTGGGCGTAGCGACGCAGCCGCGCGCCCTCGCGCCGCGTCACCAGCAGCAGCTTGGCATGCGTCTTCAGCCCGACGATGCCATAGACGACCTGGGCGCCGACCGCCTCGAGCCGCTCGGCCCAGTTGATGTTGGCCTCCTCGTCGAAGCGCGCCTTGAGCTCGACCACCGCCAGCACTTCCTTGCCGCGGCGCGCGGCCTCGATCAGCAGGTCCATCAGCACGCTCTGCGCGCCAGTGCGGTAGATCGTCTGCCGGATCGCCAGCACGTCGGGGTCGTCCACCGCCTCGCGCAGGAACTGCACCACCGGCTCGAAGCTCTCGTACGGGTGGTGCAGCAGCACGTCGGCGTCGCGGATCTGCTCGACGATCGGCCGCGTTCGCGACAGCCGCGGCGAGGGCCACATCGGCTCGAAGAGCGGAAAGCGCAGGTGGTCGGCGTCGGCCTGGTCGATGAGCTGGTTCAGCCGCACGAGGTTGACCGGCCCGTTGACCTTGTACAGCGCCACCTCGGGCAGCCCGAACTGCTCGAGCAGGAAGTTCGACAGCTCGGCCGGGCAGGTGCAGACGACCTCGAGCCGGATCGCCTGCCCGAAGTGCCGCGTCGTCAGCCCGGTGCGCAGCGCCTGGCGCAGGTTGGTGACGTCGTCCTCGTCGACCTCGAGGTCGGAGTCGCGGGTGACGCGAAACTGCGAGAACACGTCGACCTTCCGGCCCGGGAAAAGTTCGGCGAGGTGGGCGCGGATCACGCTGGTCAGCAGCACGAAGCCCTGGCGGCCGCCGCACAGCCCGTCGGGCAGTCGGATCACCCGCGGCAGTACCCGCGGCACCTTGACGATGGCGATCTGGTTGACGCGGCCGAACGCGTCGCGGCCGCCGACGCGGGCAATGAAGTTCAGCGCCTTGTTGGCCACCAGCGGGAAGGGATGGCTGGGGTCCAGACTCACCGGCACCAGCAGCGGCCGCACCTGGGTCTCGAAGAAGCGCTGCACCCACTTGCGCTGCGCCTCGTTACGCTCGGCGTGGTTGAGCACGACGAGGCCCTCGCGCTGGAGCGCCGGCATCACGACGTCGTTGAACAGGGCGTACTGCTCGTCGATCAGCTCGTGCGCCGCACTGGACACCGCTGCAAGATCGTGGCGCGAGACGCCCGAGCCGGGCAGCCGTGTCGCCTCGATGATGTCGGCCACCCGGACCTCGAAGAACTCGTCGAGGTTGGAGCTCACGATCGTGATGTAGCGCAGCCGCTCCAGCAGCGGCACGTCGACGCGCTGCGCCTGGGCAAGCACGCGGCGGTTGAACTGCAGAATAGCGCGCTCGCGGTTGAGAAACCTCAGCGGCGGCGTCGCGGCCACCTCGGCAGGCAGGGCTTCCTGGGCGGGCGGCAGGGCATCGGCAGACATCACAGCGAGTGTAGGCAAACCCGGAGACAGTCGAGTGACAGCCGGTTCCGCGCCTGGGCTTGACGGGCTGCCGCTGCCCGGCTGCCGGCACCGGCGCAGGCAGCGTGCGCCCGCCGAATCACACCTCCAGGAGGTACTGCCGGTAGTGCAGGAGTTCGTCGATCGACTCGTGGATGTCGGCCAGCGCGGTGTGCGCCTGGGCCTTCTTGAAGCCCTCGAGCACGGCCGGCTTCCAGCGCCGCGCCAGTTCCTTGAGCGTGCTGACGTCGAGGTTGCGGTAGTGGAAGAACGCCTCGAGCACCGGCATGTGGTTGGCGAGGAAGCGGCGGTCCTGGCAGATGCTGTTGCCGCACATCGGGCTCTTGCCTCGGGGCACGTAGCGCTCCAGGAAGTCGATCGTCTGCCGCTCGGCGGCGGCTTCGTCGATCGTCGACGAACGCACGCGCTCGGTCAGCCCGCTCTTGCCGTGGGTGCCGCGGTTCCAGGCATCCATGCCTTCGAGCACAGCGTCGCTCTGGTGGACGGCGAAGACCGGGCCCTCGACCCGCTGCGTGACTTGGGGGTCGGTGACGACGACCGCGATCTCGATGATGCGGTCGCGCTCGGGGACCAGGCCCGTCATCTCGAGGTCGATCCAGATCAGGTTGTGCTCGCTGCAAGCCAGTGAGGAGTTGGTCATGGGGCCATACCAGTGCCAAAGACGGCCATTCTCGCCCAAAGCCTAAACTCGCCAGCTATGCAGAGTTCGTTCGTGACCGGAGCCTTCGCAGCTGCCTTGATGCTCTCGCTGGCGGTCAAGCTGTGGCTGACGACGCGCCAGATGCGCCATGTCGCGACCCGGCGCGACCACGTGCCGCCGGCCTTTGTCGGCGTCGTCACCGCCCAGGCACACCGCAAGGCCGCCGACTACACGCTGGCCAAGGGCCGCCTGGGCCTGATCACGACTGCATTCGGCAGCGCGGTGCTGCTGGGCTGGACGCTGCTGGGCGGACTCGATGCCTTGAACATCGCCCTGCGAGATTTGCTGTTGCCGCGCTACGGTGCCATGGTGTACCAGCTGGCGCTGCTGGCGGCCTTCGCCGTCGTCGGTGGCCTGCTCGAGCTGCCGCTGGAGTGGTACGCGACCTTCCGCGTCGAGCAGCGACACGGCTTCAACCGCATGACACTCGGCCTGTGGCTGGCCGACATGCTCAAGGGCGCACTACTGGGCGCGGTCATCGGGCTGCCGCTAGCAGCGCTGATCCTGTGGATCATGGCGGCCTCGGGCGGGCTGTGGTGGCTGTGGGCCTGGGCCGCCTGGGTCGCGTTCAACGTCGTGCTGCTGGTGCTGTATCCGACCGTCATCGCACCGCTGTTCAACAAGTTCGAGCCGCTGGCCGACGAGGCGCTCAAGGCACGCGTGCAGGCGCTGATGCAGAGCTGCGGTTTCGCGGCCAAGGGGCTGTTCGTGATGGACGGCAGCCGGCGCTCGGCGCATGCCAACGCGTACTTCACCGGCCTGGGCGCCGCCAAGCGCGTCGTCTTCTTCGACACCCTGCTGCAACGGCTGTCGCCGGGCGAGGTCGAGGCCGTGCTCGCGCACGAGCTGGGCCACTTCAAGCACAGGCACGTCGTGCAGCGCATGGTCGGCATCTTCGCCCTCAGCCTGGCCGGCCTCGCGTTACTGGGCTGGCTGGCGACCCGCGGCAGCTTCTACACCGGCCTCGGCGTGACGCCCAACATGAGCGCGCCGAACGACGCGCTCGCGCTGCTGCTGTTCATGCTCGCGCTGCCCCCGTTCGTGTTCTTCGTCTCGCCGCTGATGGCGCATTTCTCGCGTCGGCACGAATTCCAGGCCGACGCATACGCCTGCGCACAGTCCGACGGCCGCGACCTCGCCAGCGCCCTGCTCAAGCTGCACGAGGACAACGCCGCCACCCTCACGCCCGACCCGGTCTATGTGCGCTTCTACTACTCGCACCCGCCGACCTCCGAGCGGCTGGCCGCCCTGCCCGCGCCGGTCGCGGCCGCCTAGCGGCGACTTGCGATCCACCCACCCCCCACCACTGCACCATGCACCCTCTGGCCACCGAGCGCTGCCATCCGCTCGAAGGGCATGCGCCGATGACCGCGGCCGAGATCGCCCCGCACCTGGCCCAGGCGCCGGGATGGTTGCTGGTCGATGGCGCGATTCAGAAGCGCTACGACTTCGCCGACTACCACCGCACGATCGCCTTCGTCAACGCGCTGGCGTGGATCGCGCATCTCGAAGACCACCACCCCGATCTGCTGGTCTCGTACAACCGCTGCACGGTGCGCTACAACACCCACTCAGTGGGCGGCATCTCGATCAACGACTTCATCTGCGCCGCCAAGGTGGACGCGCTGCTGCCTTGACCGCCCGCGGCGCGCGCGCTGCCGCCCCCGACCTGCCCGAAGCGCTCGACGCCGGCCTGGTCGTTGCCGCGCATGGCCGCCACGTGATGGTCGAGACACCCGAGGGCCGCCGCGTGTTGTGCCATCCGCGCGGCAAGAAGAGCGAGCTGGTGGTGGGCGACCGCGTGCACTGGCTGCGCACCGGCGACGGCGGCGTCATCGAAGCACTCGAGCCGCGGCGCAACCTGCTGTTCCGCCAGGACGAATGGCGCACCAAGTCCTTCGCCGCCAACCTCGACCAGTTGCTGATGCTGGTCGCCGGTGAGCCGGTGTTCAGTGAATCGCAACTCACACGCGCACTGATCGCCGCCCAGGCCGCGGGCATCCCGGCGCTGATCGGCCTGAACAAGACCGACCTGCCGTCGGCGGACGCGGCGCGCAAGCGGCTGGCACCGTACCGCGCGATGGGCGTCCAGGTCATCGAGCTCGCCCTGAAGAAGGAGCCGCAGGCCGCACGCGAGCGGCTGCTGCCACGCCTGTCCGGCCGCACGACCCTGGTCCTGGGCCCGAGCGGCATGGGCAAGAGCACGCTGATCAACCTGCTGGTGCCGCAGGCGGCAGCCCAGGTCGGCGAGATCTCGCAGGCGTTGGGTACCGGCCGCCACACGACGACGACGACGAGCTGGTACTGGCTGGACGCCGCGCGCGGCGGTGCGCTGATCGATTCGCCCGGATTCCAGGAATTCGGCCTGCGCCAGATCGCGCCCGAGCAGCTGGCGACGCTGATGCCCGACTTCGCGGCCGTGCTCGGCGACTGTCGCTTCCACAACTGCAGCCACCGGCACGAGCCGGGCTGCGGCGTGCGCGCGGCGATGCAGCGCGGCGAGATCAGCGCCAGCCGTGTCCGGATCTACGAGGAGCTGTTCGACGAGCTGTCGCAGAAGCGCTGGTAGCGCACCTGCTCAGCCGACGACGTTTGCCAGCGTCAGCAGTGCCACCAGCAGCATCCACAGCACCACCGAACGCCAGACCAGCCCGACCACGCTCTGCAGGTGACCGGGCTGCGGCGGCACGCCGGCGGTGTAGCCCTGCGCGTCGGCCGCGCCGGCGTCGATGCCGGCGGTGAACGTCTTGGAGCGGTCGGGCGTCACGCCCGGGGCCGCCGCGCCCCCGAGCTGCACGCCGACGGCCCCGGCCGCCGCGGCGAGGATGATGCCCTCGTTCGGATGCAGCCACAGCCCGGCGTCGCGCCGCCAGCTCCCGATGGCTTCCTCGAAGTTGCCGACCACCGCAAAGCCGAACGCCGTCATCCGCGCCGGCACGTGATCGATGAGCGCGAAGAGCCGCTGCGACAGCGCCAGCAGCGCGTCGTTGGCCGGCGCTTCGATGGCCATCTGGCGGTAGCCCCAGTAGCGGGTGGAGAACTCGGCCATGCGGTAGAAGACGGCGCCCATCGGTCCCAGACCGACGGCCGAAAGCACGACGAACCAGAAGAACACGCCGAAGACATGCCGGTGCGCGGCGAGCAGCGCATGCTCGATGACGTGGCGCAGCACCTCGGTGCGCGGCAGTTCACTGGCGTCGAGATGGCGCCACTCGGCGAGCAGGCGGCGCGCCTCGCCTTCGTCGCCGCGGTCGAGCGCGTCGCGGATGTCGGTGAAGTAGTGGCTGAACTGGCGAAAGCCCAGCGTGAGGTAGAGCAAGGCGACGTCGAAGGCCATGCCCAGCAGCAGGCTGTAGTGGGCGAGCACGACGTAGATGGCGGCGACCACCCCGCAGGGGCCGAGCACGGAGACGCACCACACGACCCAGGTGTGGCGCGGCTTGCCGGCGTCGAAGTTGCGGCCCGTCCAGCGGACCCAGGCCATCAGCGTCTCGTGGACCCAGTTCTCGCGCGGCAGGGGTTTGAGCTGTTCGATCAGCAGCGCGAGCAGGACGGCGAAGAAACTCATCGCCGACGATGATAGAGGTTCAGGTTGCGAGAAACCCGTACAGGTTGCGCAACATCGCCGCGGTGGCGCCCCAGATAAAGTACTCGCGCGACGAGTCGTCGGCCGCGCGGCCGCGCCAGGGCATCGACAGGAATTGGCGTTGCCCGCCCTCGAAGGCGAAGACGTGGCGCCGGTGGTGTGCCGGGTCCATCAGGAAGGACAGCGGTACCTCGAAGGCCTCGGCGACCTCGAAGCTGTCGATGGCCAGCGCGGCGAGGTCCAGCGGCGGGCGGATCAGCGCGACCACCGGCGTGACGACGTAACTCGTGACCGTGGTGTAGGTCGGCATCTGGCCGATGACGTCGATGCGCTCGTGCGACAGCCCGACCTCTTCCTCGGCCTCGCGCAGCGCCGTCGCCGCCGGGCCGGCGTCGTCGGCCTCGGCGCGGCCGCCCGGAAAGCTGATCTGCCCGGCATGGTCGCGCAGGTGCTCGGTGCGGCGGGTCAGCAGCACGCGCAGCCCGTCGTCGCGATCCACCAGCGCCATCAGCACGGCCGCCTGGGCGGGCTCGCGGCCGCTGGCGATGCGTCCGTCGCCGACGAACTCGGGCTGCCAGACGCCGCCGCGCGCGAATCGATCGCGCACAGCCACTGCCGTGAGCGCGTGCGGCGGCAGCGCCGGCAGGTGCGCGTCCGTGCCGACGACCGGCACGGCGCGGGGATCGAGGATGGGGGGTGGCGCCATCGGCGGTGGGGCCGACCCTTCGGCGCCGCCGGCTGCGCCGGGTCGCATCGAAGGTTCGCTTCGCGCTCGGGCAACTTGCGGCGCAGCCGCCGGCTGGCCTCGGGTCAGGCGAGCTTTTCCTTGATCCGGGCCGACTTGCCGCTGCGCTGGCGCAGGTAGTACAGCTTGGCCCTCCGAACGTCACCGCGGCGCTTGACCGAGATGCTGTTGATCAGCGGGCTGTAGGTCTGGAAGGTACGCTCGACACCTTCGCCGCTGGAGATCTTGCGCACGATGAAGCTGCTGTTCAGGCCGCGGTTGCGCTTGGCGATGACCACGCCCTCGTAGGCCTGGACGCGCTTGCGCGTGCCTTCGACGACGTTGACGTTCACGATCACGGTGTCGCCGGGGGCGAACGCGGGGATGGCGCGGTCGAGACGGGTGATCTCTTCCTGCTCGAGGGTGGCAATCAGGTCCAAGGTTTTCTCCGTGCGATCGTGCGGCGGGCGGTTGGAGTTCGAATCGAATGAGGCGCAACTCGGGTGAGTCTGCCTCGGCCCGGCAGAGAATCGAACAATTTCTAATTATAGCGCGAGGCGGCTCAGGAACTGCTCATCCTCGGGGCCCAGGCGGCCGGCGGCGCGCGCTGCGGCGATCAGGTCCGGGCGCCGGCGGGCGGTGATCGCCAACGCCTGTTCGCGCCGCCAGCGGGCGATCGCGCCATGGTGGCCCGACAGCAGCACCGCGGGCACGGGCTGCACCGCGCGGTCGATCACCAGCTGCTCGGGGCGGCTGTAGTGCGGGCCTTCGAGAAGCCCTTCGGCGAAGCTGTCCTGCTCGCGCGAGGGCGCGTTGAGCACACCGGCCTGCAACCGGGCGACGGCATCCAGCAGGGCCAGCGCCGGCAACTCGCCGCCCGAGAGAACGAAGTCGCCCAGGCTCAACTCGTGCGTCACGCGAGCGTCGATCAGGCGCTGGTCGATGCCTTCGTAGCGACCGCACAGCAAAACCGCCCCGGGTCCGGCCGCGAAGGACTCGACCGTGGCCTGGTCGATATGCCGCCCGGTGGGCGTGAAATGGACGACAGCGGGCGCGGGACCGCCGCGGTCGGCATCGATCGCCGCCAGCGCGCGCAGCAGCGGCTCGGCCAGCATGACCATGCCGGGCCCGCCGCCGTAGGGGCGGTCATCGACGCGCCGGTAGGCGTCGTCGGCAAAATCACGGAGCGGCCACAGCCGCACATCGACCTGCGGCGCATCGGCGTCGTTCGCGCCGAAGGCCCGCCGCGTCACCCCCTGGCTCAGGTGCGGCGCGAACAGTTCTGGAAACAGGGTGACGACGTCGAAGCGCATCGTCACGCGTCGCTGGCGTCCCAGTCGGCACGGATGCGGCGCGCCGGGAGATCCACATCGTCGATGTAGGCCGCGACAAACGGGATCAGCCGCTCGGGCTCGACGGCGTCGGCAGCCTGCACGCGCAGCACGCAATGCGGCCCGGTCTCGATCAGGCCGACCACCGTGCCCAGGGCCTCGCCCTCGCGGTTGACCACCGCCAGGCCGATCAGGTCGACCCAGTAGTACTCGTCCTCGTCGGGGGTCGGAAAGCTGGAACGTGGGACGAAGACCCGCGCGCCCTTCAGTGCCTCGGCGGCATCGCGGTCGGCCAGGTCCTGCACCGTGGCAACCACCCCGTCGCCTTGCTCGCGCGCGCTGAGCACCCGCAGCAGCGAAGGGATCGCCGCCTGCGCGTCGGCACCGTGCGGGCGCGGCGCTTCTGGCGGCTTGAGAAACCAGCGCTTGGAGGAGAACAGCGCCTGCGGATCGGCGGCGAAGGGCTTGACCTTGATCCCGCCGTTCACGCCCCAGGCGCCGAGAATGCGGCCGACCTCGACCGCGTCGTCGGGAAACGGCGCCGCATCCGGTGGTGCCGGCGCGGAAGGCGGCGCCACCGCTCTCACGGAGCCGGGATCAGGCGGCCTTCTTGGCCTGCTCGACCAGCCGCGCCACGGTCGGCGACAGCTGGGCACCGACGCCGGCCCAATGGCTCACGCGATCCAGCGCAACGCGCAGCGGCTGCTCGGCCCCGGAGGCAACCGGGTTGTAGAAGCCCAGGCGCTCGATGAAGCGGCCGTCGCGCCGCTCGCGGGCGTCGGCCACGACGATGTTGTAGAACGGGCGCTTCTTGGCGCCGCCACGGGCCAGTCGGATCACGACCATGTGCAGATTCCTTGGAACGGGAGGGGTCGAGCCTGCCACGGGAGACACACCGGGCGGACCACGCGATTGGCTGACGGGACCACCCCGACCGCCGCGGTCGGCACCGTAGATACGCCGAGGTGTCGCCACCACGGCCAGCGCCGTAAACTGCGTATTATAAACTCCGCGCAGCCTGAGGCCATGCGCCCTTGCTTGCGATGCCCACGCACGCCCTCCTGATCCGGCCTGTTCGCGAGGCCGACATCCGCGCCATCACCGCCATCTACGCCGACGCCGTGGCGCACCGCACGGCCACGTTCGAGATCGACGCCCCCGATGTGGCCGAGATGGCCCGCTACTGCGCCAAAGTGAAGGGCAAGGGCCTGCCCTGGCTGGTGGCCGGGCGCGCCAGCACGATCCTCGGCTACGCCTACGCGGCCCCTTTAGGCCACGCCCCGCCTACCGCTTCACGCTCGAGGGCTCGGTCTATCTGGCGCCGCAGGCGCGCGGGCAGGGGATGGGCCGGCTCCTGCTGGCCGACTTGCTTGCACGCGCCAAGGCCCTGGGCGCGCGGCAGATGCTGGCGGTGATCGGCGATGCCGACAACGTGGCGTCGGTGGCGCTGCACCGCCGGCTCGGCTTTGCGCCGGTGGGCACGCTGAGCGACGTCGGCCGCAAGTTCGGCCGCTGGCTGCACGTGGTCCTGATGCAGCGTACCCTCGGGCCCGGAGCCGACACCTCGGCTGGAACATGACGCCGATGACGACACGATCGAAGACGCTGGCGGCCTGGCTGGCACTGTTACTGGGTTCCTTGGGCATCCACCGCATCTACCTGCACGGCCGGCACGACCGCCTGGCTTGGCTGTACCCGCCGCCGACCTTGCTCGGCCTGTGGGGCCTGCTGCGCCTGCGCGACCTCGGCCAGGACGACCGCCTGGCCTGGGTGTTGATCCCGATGCTCGGCCTGACGATCACCGCGGCGATGGCGACCGCCATCGCCTACGCGCTCACCCCAGACGAGCGCTGGGACGAGCGTCACAACCCGGGCCGCCGTGTCACCTCGACCGGCTGGGGCGCGGTGCTGGCCGCGATCTTCGGCCTGATGCTCGGTGGCGGGGTGCTGATGGCAACGCTGGCCTTCAGCAGCGCCAAGATCTACGAGTACCAGGCCGGCGCCGGCCGCGGCGGCGGGGATTCGTGAACGGGGCCGAAGGTTCGTCCCTGGGCGCGGCGGCCCAGCCTGCCTCACCGGAGCCTTTCGATCGGCTGCGCTGCAACGCGGGGCAGCAGCGTCACCAGCGGACCGTGCAGCGGATGCACCAATTCCGGTGCGAGTTCCATTAGCGGCACCAGGGTGAAGGCCCGTTCGTGCAGTCGCGAATGCGGCAGCTGAAGGCCGGGTTCGTCGACGACCCACGCTCCGTAAAGCAGCAGGTCGAGGTCGAGCGTGCGCGGCGCGTTGCGGTAGGGCCGCTGTCGGCCCTGCTCGCCTTCGATCGCGTGCAAGGCCCGCAGCAACGCCGGCGGGGACAGCGTGGTCGCCACCTCGGCCACGGCGTTGATGAAGTCGGGACCGTTCGCGTCCACCGGCGCGCTGCGGTAGAACGACGACACCTTGACGACCCGCGTCCCCGGCAGCGCCGCCAACCGGACCAGCGCCCGCTCCAGGCCGGCGCGCGCGTCGCCCAGGTTCGCCCCCAGGCCGACAAAGACGCGATCGGGGCTCACTCCGCGATCGGTGCCTCGTTCGCGCCAGCGCCCGGCGCGCCGTCGGCGCTCCCGCCCTCACCGCCCGTGCCGGCGGGCCGCCGCCGGCGCCGGCGGCGCT
>JBBINW010000106.1:0-11957 GCA_037443665.1 Betaproteobacteria bacterium | reverse complement strand
GCCAGCGTTGAAGAAAACGGCCAAGGCGCAGGTTCAACTGCCGAACTTAGGGTCAATGCTCCTGACCGACCTTGACGCGCCAGCGGCTGTCCTAATCTGGTCGCGGCAAAGCTGCCGGTCGGACCGAGCAGACACACCCGAAGGTGGCTCTGCGGCACAGAGCATGGCTGGCGAGCACCCAACTGCGGCGGCCAAGCGCCAACGGTCCAAAGCAGGCGGTGTCGTGCACTGAACTTCTCTTGGCACGAAAGAAGTTCGTCAAAACACGCGAAATCAATTCGCCATGAGTGCCACAAGAAGGCGTACTAGCGCATCTTCGATGGCACGAAGCGGGACATCGGGCGGCGTTGCCAGTACGCCCCGCAGCACGCCCACGAATGCGTGGACCATGACGAACGCCTCGGCCCGGGGCAGCTTCCGAAGACGCCGGTCATGGGCCACGATGCCGCTGGACACGAGCAGGTCCACCACGACGGTCCGCAGCGCGTGCGGGGAAACCGCGCCGATACCCGCGCTCGCGCCCTCAAGGAGCTGGCGCTGCACGGCCGTGCGGCCGCCGAACGCTTCGAGCACTGCCCGCACCACCGCGCGGATGCGCCCGCCGGGTTCGTAAGGCGCCGGGCCGCCCAACGATTCCATGACGCGCTGGCCGATCGCCTCGAGTTCGCGACGGACGAGCGCATCCAAGATGGCCTGGCGGTCAGCGAAATACTGGTACAGAGTCCCGATGCTCACACCGGCCACCGATGCGATGCGGTTGGTCGTCAGCGCGTCAGCGCCCTCCCGGTCCAGGATGCGAAGGGTCGCCTCCAATATGAGCTCGACCTTGTGCCTGGCCCGCGCCTGGCTCGGCTGCCTGCGCGCAAGTCCTGGATCCGATTGGTCTTTTCGTGCCATGGTCGGTGCGCCGGAATGCGAGTACCCGAATATGAGCAACATTCATATCATGATCTCGATCGATCGGGCGCAGTCGGCCCGGGAAGGGACAAAGATGAAGGAACCGCGACATTTCATCCGCCAGGTGGGCCTGTTGGCCGTCTTCGCCGCGCTCTGGGCGGGTTCTGCGATGGCAGCACAGTCCGCCCAGCAATGGCAGGATTCCGGGCGCAAGTTCGACTGGGTGTCGCCGCTGCCCGAGAACCATGGCCGCACCGTCAAGGTGTTCTACTCCTGCGCCGGGGAGCCGGGCCAGCCCACTATCGTCATGGTGCATGGCTTTCCCACCAGCAGCTTCGACTTCCGGCCGATGTTCGACCTGCTGAAGTCCGACTTCCATGTCTGCACGCTGGACTTTCCGGGCTTCGGTTTCTCCGACAAGCCGACCGATGGCTTCGTCTATTCCCTGTCTCAGGACGCGCAGCTGCTCTGGGACTTCGTCTCCAAGGTGCTTGCGGTCAAGAAGTTCGTCCTGTTCTCGCACGACCGAGGCGACAGCGTGGCGCTGCGATTCCTCCAGCTCTACCAATCGACTCCCGCGAAGCCGTTCGTGATCACGCATCAGTTCCTGACGAATGCCAACCTGTACTTGCCGCTGGCGAACCTGACGCACTTTCAAAAGGTCATGTTGAATCCGCTGACCAACTCTCTTGCGGTAGGTCGAACCACGCCAGAGCGTCTGGCCGTGGGTCTGGGCGAATCACAGTATTCGCCCCCGCTGCCGCCCGATGACCCGGAAGTAAAGGCGCTGGAACACAACTTCGCCTATCAAGATGGGGTCCAAGTCATTCCGGCAACGATTCAATACCTGAACGAGCGCAAGAAGTTCGAGGACGGTTTTCTGGCCTCGCTGGCTGCGAGCGACGTTCCGGTGACTTTGATTTGGGGCGTGCACGACATGGTCTCGCCGGTGCGCGTTGCCAACCACGTCTGGAGCAACGCGCTAGCGCAGCGCGCCTCGCCGGCGTCCTGCTGGCTGGCGCCTTGCGCCAACCACTACCTGTTGCACGACCAGCCCCAGGCGATTGCGGCCTTGATGCGGGCCGAGCTGAGCCAAGGCGGCCCGGCGGCACCGGCCAACCTTTCAAATGACGTCTGCGCCCCCGTTTTGGTGGAGCGGCACTAAGCCGCCTTGGCGGAGCGCTCGGCCTCGTGCCGGCCACGGCTCCAGCGCCAGGTTGACGCGGATCCTCTCGTTCACGGGCCGCGCCGGGATGCCGGCAATGCCGTTGACCGGTCCGGAAGCCGTGGGCCGCCAGGGATGGCTCCTGGCTGAGTCTGTAAGGTCGGACGCAACCGAAGCTAACACTCGCTCGGCCGCCACGACCTTGTCGTGAGCCGAGAAGGGAGCTGTTGAGGAGCCTGATCGACCCACTGCTGACGCTCGGCCAGGCAAATTCACCGCGCGAAAGCCGTCGTTCAGATCGGCATATGCCGTTCGGCCGCCACGGCGAACACCACGTGTTTCGCAGCACTTCGATCAGCAGCCAATCCACCTACCTCAGCTCAGGATCGCGTTCAAGCGAGCGGAGCCATCTCTGAGTTGGCTCAACCGGGTGCGGATTCCGCTTGCTAGGCATGATGGTCGCCGTGTAGGGATGGCGGCCGGTCTCCGACACGGCGACCATCATGTCTAGAGTGGTTCACGTGAAGTCACGCCTGCGGGGGTAGATCAGTGGCCAAGTATGTCGGCCCGACCGGCGTGATATGCCGGTCCGTATTGAGACGCTGGAGCGGAGTCGTGCAGCTGGCTGCGATCGGCTTCGCCGCGCTGGCATTGGGGCTTGTTGTCTACGCAACCGACCGCGCCGCGGCCGGTGTCACGCCGCTGCCTGCCTTCGCCACTGCCAGCGGGCTCGTGGTGTTCGGCAAGCTCGCGCAGTGGATTCCGAACTTTGTCCACCCATTCGCATTCAGCCTGTTCACGGCGGCCGCGCGTCCGCCAGGGGCCGCGCCTGCCTACGGCGGCTGCGCGGCCCGGTGGGCGATCAACGTCGCGTTCGAAATCGGACAGCATCCGCGCATAAGCACGGCATTCTCCGAAGGCTTGCAGCAAGTCCTCGGCCGGAGCACGCCGGTGCGGTGGTTGTCGAACTACTTTGTGCGCGGGACCTTCGACATCGGCGACCTCGTCGCGGCCACCGCCGGAGCGCTGACGGCCGCTGGCGTCATCTACCTCGTTCATCGCATGGAGGCCAGACATGTCCAATGACCAACCGGCGGCGGCGCGCTTGAGCAGAGGCATCGTCCAGACCGCGATTGGTGCGCTCGGCGTGGCTGCCATCGTGGGCAGCGGCGGCGGTGGGTTCTCTGGCGATTGCCCATTCCCCAGTGGGTGCGGTGGCGGAGGACCTCTGCCACCGCTCGTGAGCATTGACCGGGGTCGCGTAACGGCGCAGGTCGGCGCGACGGTGGTATTGACCGCCCGCGTGAGCAATGCGCCGAACCCAACCTACAGCTGGTGCCGCCAGCCCGGCGCTTCCAGCGTGTGAAATCCAATCCCCGGCGCAAACGGCGCAAGCTTCGCGATCGCCGGCGTGAACCTCGCCGACGACGGTGCGCAGTTCACGGTCACCGTCACCGACACCAACGGATCGGCGCGGGCGAGCAGTGCGCTCGCGGTCTCGTCGATGCCGGGTGTGGCCTACGAAGACGGCGAGTTCGCAGTCTCGGATTGGGCCGTGAGCGCGATCGCCGATCCGACGCAGAACGGGCCCACGCACGCCGAGTCACGACCCACCACAGGGGGCAACCCGGGCGCCTACCGGCTCATGAGCTACGACATGTCCGCCGGGCCGAGCTCGATCCAGGTGCTGCACATCGCGCCGGCAGCACTCTATGATCCGGCAAGCCAGGGTGCCGCCTACACGATCGACTTCCAGGCGGACTGCATCGACAGCAGCCCGCCGACCACGACCGCGCTGGCGACCATTGCTCCGTTGATCGAGCAAGGTACACGCCAGTACGGGCCCGCGTCGATGAGCTTCACGCTGTACTGCGCTTCGCCCGCCTGGCAGACAGAGATCGTCCGCTCGAGCATGGGAGCGGGCGATTTCGCGATCGTCAACGGCCCGGCCTGCGGCACCTCCGAGACGTGCCCGGACTTTTCCGCCACGGGAGCGCCGATTCGGCTGGGCTATCTGGCGACCGCAAGCCTTGGGCCAGGAAGCCCCGCCGGCACGGCGGCCCACGGGATCGACAACTGGAAGGTGACGGTCTGGCGGCATTAGTCGGCGTTGACGAGCGATATGGGTTCTGTCGCAATAAGGTAGAGGTAGGCCGGTCGCAGAAGAGCGACCTCTCGCCGAACTATTCGGTGGCCAGACTGTAGAAGTAGTCGGCTGCCGAAAAGGCCAAGCCACCGGGGCAGCGAAGCTGCCCCTTCTTGACCATATGCATGGTCTCGATGCCGGCGATGATCTTGGCGGCTGACCCGAAAGACTTGAAGCCCATCATCGGCCGAGTCCGCCTCTTGATGGCTCGATGATCCTGCTCCACGACGTTGTTCAAGTACTTGCACTGCCGAAGCTCGATGTCCACACCGCTGTCTGCCATCAGACCGCGCACGGCGGCCGTATTGGCACCGCTCTTGTCAATCGTGATTTTCTCCGGTACGTCGTGTAGGTCGATCGCTCGCTCGAAGAACCGGCGCGCAGCCGGCACGTCACGGTGTGCGGTCAAGAGGAAGTCCACCGTCTGGCCGAGCTTGTCGACTGCGCGGTACAAGTACTTCCACTGGCCGCCTACGAGCACATAGGTCTCGTCGACGCGCCAGGACTTTCCAACAGGCAGCTTTCGCCGGCGGAACACCGCCGCCAGCACCGGCAGCATCTTCAGCGCCCAGCGGTGAACGGTGGCGTGGTCGACGAGCACGCCACGCTCGGCCATCATCGCCTCCAGGTTGCGCAGGCTCAGCGGGTAGGCGGCGTACCAGCGCACGCACACCAGCATGACTTCCAGCGGGAAGCGCAGCCGCTTGATCAATCGTCGCAGGTTCGAGTTCACCAGCTGGACGTGCAGCGGTACCATAGGCAAATCCTCCGCGAAATGCTTACTGCGAAAGAACCGCACCTGCTGACCGGTGGCCAGCGCATCGGATATTTCGTCCGGTTGCGCTGGGCCGATGTCGGCGATGAAGCGCTGACCATCTTCGATGCCAAGGGGAGGCCAGGGCAGGGCGCGCGAGCGCACCAGATTCCCCTGGTGAAGCAGGCCCGCGCTGATCTGTCCCTTCTGAAGCGCGAGGGCGAGTTCGCGATCTCGAGGACCGCGGGGAAGAAGCCCATCAGCGTTCGCACGCTCGCGGGCTGGGCCCATGTCATCGTTCGAAACGAGATCGAGGGTTTCCAGCTGAAGCGAATCCGATCCGGCATCGAGACGCTGCTAGCGGCCCAGGGCATCAGCCGCGAGATTCGGGGCCACCTGCAGTCGCACGGCCTAACCGGCGTGCAGGCCCGGCACTACGACGGACATGACTACATGCCCGAGAAGCGCATGGCGCTCGAGGTCCTTCAACGCGAGCTTCAATGGGAGGCTCCTCCGGGCCCGATCGAGGTCGGCCATGCTGCTGCTTGTCGTACGTGAGCCTTTGCCCGACGCGCCGCACTGGCCGGGCCGGCGCGTGCTAGCGGCGCTCGATGCGGCGCGCTGGCCGATTCTGTGGGTTGTCCTCATTCGCCATGCGCCGCAGCCGGTCGGCCTGCTCGGGGCGGTCCTCGTCGCCGTTGCACCTCTCAGCGGGCTGGGCCGGCTGCACCGCGCGCTGTGGGCCAATCATCGGTACCGGTTCACGACCTGGCGCTGGGGCCGCATGGCAACGGCGCTCCTGCTGGTTGGCGTCGTCGTGAAGGCCTTGCTGACGGCGTAGGTCGAGTCGGCCACTGCGCCTGCACCATGGAACGCTGCCAGTCGACCGGCCTTCCTTCGACGGTGTACCCCGGCGGGCTTGCAAGACGGGAACGCAACGAGCGGGCGCCAGTTGATTGGCAGCATCAAGCTTGATGACAGCTTCGTGGTGGCGAGTCTGGCGGACTGGCTGGCAGGACCCGAGCCACAGCACGCGCTCGGATCGGGCGGGTCCAGCGGCAGCAATATGAAATTTAACTGACCTACCCCCGCGTCCCTCTTGGAGGCGTTGACACTCATCGAAACTGACCCGGGTGTGCTCACCAAAACCTGACCCACAGTTGGCGCGCGCCAACCGCCTAGGAGCGGGGTCAAGGGCAGGCTGCCTTGCGCAGCCTGGCGAAGCGAACCCTTGACGCCGCGTAGAGGCAAGTACGCTGGAATTTGGCTGTAGGCGCGGCATTTGAGTGCCTACAGCCATGGACTGCCGAACGCGCGCGCGAACCAACTCCTCGTGGGTCAGTTTTCGTGAGCAGAAGTGGGTCAATTCGCGTGAGCGCCAAAGTGGAGGGCAGCAAGTGATGGTGGAACGGCAATGAGCATTCGCTGTAAGGCGCGCCGCTCAGGTTGCCGGGGCAGAACCGGCGGGACTCCTTTTGTCGCAAGCCCCGTTGCATCCGTTCGCGTCGCGGCATGCGCCCGTGATCAGCAGCACATCGAAGCTGAGTCGTCAATCGCTGAACGGGATACTCCGACAGCAAGCGCCGTGAGCGGCGAAATGACTGGCTCTGCCGTCATCACTCGGTCATCGGCCGGTGCCCCAATGGACCTGCGCGAGATGCCGGCGAACAGCCCTCGCGACCGCGTAAGCCCAAGCCTTCCCCTCCGCGCGAATTTCGGACGGAATCGTGAACGAGAACCCGGACACGACCCATCCATCCGACTAGGTCGGCGGCCATTTTGACGAGGAGTCTTCATGAAGAAACCATCGATCCGACGCCTGTTCAAGTTCGGTGTCATCGCGTCCGCGGTGGCGCTGACGATGCAGGCGCGCGCAGACTCTCCTGACCATGATCGGAACACCGTTGGCGGCGCGAGAGTCGCCACGGGGCAGTTCATCACGCCAACCGCGGTGAGCGGTGCAGTCCAGCAGTATCTGAACCCGGGCCTCGCCGCCTACCCGAACTTCGTCGCTGGTGAGGCGGTGCGGTCGCAGCTTAGTCCCGACGGCACGACGCTGGCAATCATCTGCGCCGGTCAGAACTCGCTTGTCGATGCCAACGGCAAGACCGATGCGTTGAACTCGACACAGTACATCTTCCTGTATGACGTGGCGGGCGCCAACAAGGCCAAGCCTGCGCTGAGGCAGGTGATGAAGCAGGCCAATGCCCATGTCGGTCTTGTCTTTTCGCCTGACGGCCAGACGCTCTACGGCACCGGCGGCAACGACGACGCGGTGTACGCCTACACCAAGAGCGGCGGCGCCTGGGTGCTGGCGGCGAAGATCGGGCTGGGTCATAACGGCACGGGCGTCGGTCTGGGCGTGCAGCCCAACGCGAGCGGCCTGGGAATCTCGGCCGACGGCAAGACCTTGGTCGTCGCCAACAACTACAACGACTCGATCAGCGTCATCGACACCGCGACGCGCAGCGTCCGCTACGAGCACGATCTGCGCCCGTTCTTCGCCCACAACGAGGGCATCAGCGGCGGCGTCGGCGGCACCTTCCCGTTCGCCGTGGTCGTCAAGGGCAACAGCACGGCCTACGTCTCGTCGGACCGCGACCGCGAAGTCGACGTGGTCGACATCTCGTCGCCCACCTCCGGCCGCCTGGTGCAGCGCATCAAGCTCGGCGGCAACGCCCTGGGAATGACGCTCGATGCCTCGCAGACCCGGCTCTACGTGGCGCAGGACAATGCCGACGAGGTGGCGGTGATCGACACGGCGTCGAATGCCGTCGTTGCCAAGATCGACGCGCGCGCGCCCGCCGGCATGCTGGTGAAGACCGAGGACGACGACGAAGGCAGGCAACGCGGCGCCTCCACGACGACTGGGGTGGCGACCTATTCGGTCACCCTCTCGCGCGATGGCAACACTCTCTATGCCGTCAACGCTGGCGCGAACTCGATCGCGGTGATCCCGCTGGTCGGGCCGCGCGCCTACCGCGTCACCGGTCTGATCCCGACCGCCTACGAGCCCCACGACGTAACCTTCAGCGCCGACGGCAGCTGGATCTACGTGGTCAACGGCAAGAGTGTCACCGGCCCGAACCCCGGCCATCTGTCCGGGAGCACGGGCAGCATCACGAGCATCAGCTACCCGGGTGGCAATGCCGCTGCCGCGGCGGCGGCCAACGCGTCGAACCAGAAGGGCTTCCAGCTCGAACGCGCCTCGCTCGTCAGCGCGCCGGTGCCAACGTCGTTTGAATTGCCGATGTTGACGGCGATGGTGGCCCGGAACAACTTCTATGCAGCCGACCCGGTCGGGCACGACAAGGTGGTGATGAACTTCCTGCGCCACCACATCAAGCACGTCATCTACGTGGTCAAGGAAAACCGCACCTACGATCAGATCCTGGGTGACCTGAACAACGGCGCCGAAGGAGACCCGGCACTGACCCAGTTCGGTGCCGCCATCACGCCGAACTTCCACCACCTGGCCAGCCAATTCGTGACTATGGACAATTTCATGGACCCGGGTGATGGCAGCATGGACGGCTGGTCGTGGGCGATGCAGGGCCGCGTCACCAACACCGAGGCGATCACGCAGCAAATCAACTACGCTTTCGTCAACCGCGGTCTGTCCTACGAGACCGAAGGCAGCAACCGCAACGTACCGGTCAACTATGCGGCGACCGCCGACCGCGACGCAGTGGCGGGCACCGCGGGCACCACGAACTACAGCAACGCCTCCGCGGGCTTGCCCGGCGGCACCGTCAACCTGTTGCCCGGCAGCGGCAACCACGCCTCGTCGGACGCGCCCTTCGGCGAGCAGGAGGGGTATATCTTCGACGCAGTGCTCAAGGCCGGCGGGACCGTTCGCAACTACGGATTCCTGGTCAACAACATCGGCAGCATCGGCACGAACGCCGCGCCGGTCTCTGATCCGTTCAACGCGGGCATCGTCGAGGTGGCGCCGCTCGATCCGAAGCTGGCCCCGTTCACCGACGTCTACTTCCGCGGCTTCGATATGAACTATCCGGACCTGTGGCGCTTCAACGAATGGAAGCGCGAGTTCGACCAGTTCGTGGCCAACCAGAACCTGCCCAGTCTGACGCTGCTGCGCCTCAGCCACGACCACATGGGCAGCTTCGGCAGCGCGTTGGCCGGCGTGAACACGCCGGAAACGCAGCAGGCTGACGATGACCTGGCCGTGGGCCTGATGGTGCAGTCGGTGGCGAACAGCCCCTACGCGGCCGATACCCTGATCATCATCACCGAAGACGATGTCCAGGATGGGCCGGATCATGTGGACTCGCATCGCGCGCCGGTCTACTTCGTGGGGCCGTACGTGAAGCAAGGCGCGGTCGTCAAGACCCGCTACAGCCAGGTCAACGCATTGCGCACGATCGAGGACATCCTGAACACGCAGCACATCAACCTGAACACCGCGTTCCAGCGGCCGATGGCAGATGCCTTCGACATCAGGTCCTCCGGCGCATGGAGCTACGACGCCGTCGCCTCGACGGTGCTGAAGACGACCGGGCTGGCTGTGGCCCAGGTCGACGCTGGCCTGAAGTTCGCGCAAGGGCCAGACGTGAAGGCTAAGCACGATGCGCAGTATTGGGCCCGGGTCACGGCTGGCTTCGACTTCTCGCGGGCCGACCAGGTGCCGCCGGCCCAGTTCAACCGGGTGCTATGGACCGGCATGATGGGCGCCAAGCCCTATCCGGCCGTGAGTCAAGACCGGGATACGGACAAGAAGGACGACTGACCAACCGGATCGGGTCTCGGGGCGGGGCGCTGCGGCGCCCCGCCTTCTTGGTGTAGGGCGATTTGTCACGACCTTGCCGACGCCCGGGTCGCCAATCAGTCGGCGCTAAGGGATCTCACGGGTGCGTCTGCGACCAAGCCCTCGCGGGTTTAGGGTCGATGGGTCGGGTGTCACCAAGTCGTCACGGCGGCGGAATAGGTTCCGGGACAGGCCGACGCTGGCATCTCTCAAGAAACAGAACTGAAGGCGATCGCAATCAAACGGTCGCCCCCACGGGATTGATGTGGAAGCCGAGCGCGGCGATGCTGCGTTCGCGCTGTTGTTCTTCGTAGCGCTGCTGGCCTTGGTCGACGAAAGCCTGACCGCGGGTGAGCATGAAGTACACCATCCGCGCCAGCTTGTGGGCGGTGGCCGTGTTGGTGCGCGGCTTGTCCATCGGGCCGCATAGCCGTCGGTAGAACGCCCCCCAACGCCGAGTCGCCGTGTGACAGGCTCATGGCCGCCATCTTCAGCGCCTGGCGCACCCGGTTGGCCGATCGCTTGGTGCGCGCCGACAGCACCTTGCCGCCGCTGATCTTGGTCGCCGGGCACAGCCCCAGCCAGGAGCAGAAGTGCTTGACGTTGGCGAAGCGGCTGAGATCGGTGCCGATCTCGCTCAAGATCTTCATCACCGAGTCCAGGCCCAGCCCGTTGGTGCGCGCGAGGTCGGCGCCGACCCAGTTGGCCAACTGCTGGCGAACGTCGAACTCCGCACGGGCCTTGCTGCCCGCCCTGGGCGCCTTGCCCAGATCGACGCTGGCGGCCGAGCGCTCGGCCAGCAGCGCCTGCAGCTTGGCCTCGCACTCAGCCAGGTGCTTGGCAATGTCGTCGTACATCGCCAGCGCCTGCCCGAGCACGAACAGGTGCTCCTCGCGCCAGTTGCCGGATTGCGCGCGCACGATGTCGTGCTCGCTGGCCTTGATGCGCCGATGCCGGTGCTTGGCCAGCAACTTCGGCTCGCGCTGCCCGGCCACGATGTCGCGGATGATGGCCTGGCCGGTCTGGCCCATGACGTCGCTTATCACCTCGGTGGGCTGGATGTTCATCTGCACCAGCGCCTTTTGCATGTGCTGCACCCAGCTGGCCTGCTCGGTCGGCAGCACCTCGCGCTGGCGCGCCACAGCCCGGAAGACACGGACCTCGGCCGCCGGGCGGAACGCCGCGCGCAGCAGCACGTAGCTCATCAGCTTCTGCAGCCACTGGCAGTGGTAAGTAGTCGGCCCTGCAAAATTCGTTTTTGGACCTCCCGCAGACGCGACGGCGCTACAACCCGGCCCACCGACTGACTTCCCATCGCCGTCAATGGTGGTCTGGGCGTGAGTTCCCCATTCCACACCAAGCCGGGCGATGGGCTGCGGCGCATATTCGTGACCGAACTGCAGGCCTGCAGGGGCTTGGCGGGGCCGAATGGCCTCGGAATTGGCGGGCCGGCAGCCTCGCCGGAGGTCAACCTGCAAACTCTCCTTTCGTTCGCGCACTCCTGTCCCCGCCGCCAGAGGTCCTCAGTGGCGCGCGTCCAGTCCTCGCGCCGGAACAGCCGCTCGATCAGCCGCTTGACGTTGGCCGTCTTGCGAAGGCGCAGCAGGTAGCGCAGGCCTCGCTGCTCGCACACGTCGATGATGTCTTCGTTGCCGTAGCCGCAGTCCCCGCGTACCAGCGCCGGGGCCGCTGAGCCGAGTTCGTCGAGCAGCCGCGCCATCGCGGCCTTGGTGTGGCCCGAGGTGTGTTGCTTGCCCGAGCTGAGCACCGCGTCGAGCACCAGTCGCAGGTTGCCGACCCAGAAGGTGTGCAGCACGTGGCTGGGGCGACCCGGCTTGTGCGGGTTGTAGCCCACCTCGGCACCTTCCTGGCGGCCGTAAAGCGGCTTGATCGTGGCGTCCATGTCCAGCACCCACGGCCGCTCCAAGGCTTCGCGCACGCTGGCCATCAGCGCGCTGCGCATCCACGGTTCGCTGGCCGCCGGCACCATCGCCGCCAGTGCGCGGCGCACCGAGTCTTCGCTGACCATGCCGCGCAGACCCAGAGCCTTGGCAGCCACCGCGTCGCCGCGAACGCCGGCAATGTGCGCGTAGCGCTTGCTGCCGGCCAGGATGCCCAGCATCAGCGTGCCCAGCACGTCGCGCGGTCGCGATGCGTTGGGGCTCCCGGGTTGTAAGCATTCGGTGAACCCGTCCTGAGGGAGGTTTCAGGAATCGCTGGACACATT
>JBBINW010000105.1:0-12223 GCA_037443665.1 Betaproteobacteria bacterium | reverse complement strand
CAAGGTTCTCAGCTTCAGGATCGACAGGAAAGATGGGTTGGCGGAACGCTCACGATGGAAGTGCCGCTGCGCTCCAGCGTCGCGCGTATGTCGGCGTAGTGCTCGTCGGCCGGCGTGTCCAGCGGCAGCACGGTCAGTGCCTGCAGCAGCTGCTCCATACGCCGGGTCAGCGGCGCCGAGCCCTTGCGCCGCGCGCCAAAGCGCAGCTCGCAAGCCGCCACGATGCTGGTGCACACCGCATCGGATTCCAGCCTGTCCAGGCGTTGGGCAAGGGCACCGTGGGGGCTGCGGATCAGCTCGGACAGCGCGTTGGTGTCCAGCATGCGGGGTGGCTCGGCCATCAGAGCGAGTCCCGCGGCTGGGGAGGCGGATCTTCGACTTCGGGAAGCACCGCGTCCAACGGCTCCCACGACGCCAGCAGATCGCGCAGCTTGTTTCGGCGAACGGGTGTAAGGACGAGGCTGTCACCGTCTTTGCGGATCAGCACCTCGGAGCCCTCCATCTCGAACTCGCGCGGGATGCGGACGGCCTGGTTCCGGCCGTTGCGGAACAACGCGGCGTGGCGATCAGTCACCTGAGCCTCCGAGGGTGATGTTGGCATATGGCGCAGCATATGTCATTCCCGGGGAGTGGGCAATGTGTGTGTTGACTCAGGGCCCGTTCGGGGATTCGATCGGCGCTAACGGCTGCAGCGCATTGCCGCGTGCGCCGAGACAGCCGGCCAGCCGCCAGAGGACGAGGAAGTGCCCCTCTAGGGCTTGAACACGAAGGTTGAGGCCGCGTGCCTCGACAGCAGATCGAAGATCGACATCGTCTTCACGCCCAAGGCCGCCGCAGCATTGGGAAGAGGAACCCGGCGCTTCGCGTTGGTGTCCGCCTTTTCCTGGGTGACGACGGTGCACTTGTGCGCATTGGCGACCGCAACGATGAACGGGTCGGCGTTCTTACTCGCGGCGAACTCGCTGATGGCCGCTGGCGTGTAGTGCCCCCCC
This sequence comes from Betaproteobacteria bacterium, assembly GCA_037443665.1. GTDB lineage: Bacteria > Pseudomonadota > Gammaproteobacteria > Burkholderiales > Burkholderiaceae_C > Rubrivivax. The sequence continues at coordinate 11,231 of JBBINW010000105.1, read as the reverse complement.
GGTCGACGCCCACTGCATGAGCGCGCCGTAGTGGCGCATCACTGCGGCATCGGATGCGTCTGGCAGAAAGAACTCCGAGGGCTGCTGTTCGGCCCATGTTCTTGCCGGGTCGCCCTTACGGCCGGCGACAAGCTCGGAGCGAACCTTGTCCACGCTGAACACCAAGCCGGCTGCGTGTGCCGACTCCAGCCAGTGCCAGAACCCGCCGCAGAACTCGAATCGGTAGTGCAGGTTCTTCGCCTGAACGAAGACGTTCGCGTCGATGAGGTAGGCGTCAGCCACGGCTCGCCAGCCTCCTGCCGAGTTCCATCACCGTCTCCGGCCGAACGGACAGCAGGCTTGCTGCTTCGCGCAGCAGTGTCTCGCCCGACAGGGCGCTTCTCACCAGCGCCAAGGTCAGGCGCTTGCTGCTTCGGGCTGGGATGGTGCGGTAGGCACTGCCGCCGCCGCCTTCGCGGGATGGCTGGTTCGTTGCCGACGCGACGGCCTCGTAGACCGCTGCATCGATGAGGTCGAAATCCAGGGCGCGGCGGGCGATCACCAGCTTGGAAACGCGGAACAGCCGAGCGATTCTGCCGAGATCGGCTTGCACTCGCCACTGCGCGAGGAACTCTTGCTTCGGCACCAGGACTTCGGCCGCAACCTGGTTGCAAACGCGCTCGACGCCCTTGGCTGCCCGCGTGGCCAGATCCGAGACGCCACTTTCACCCAGCCACACGTGCGCCAGTTCGTGCACGAGCGTGAACACGCTTGCCACGAGGGCGTCGCGCCCGTTGATGAAGACCACCGGCGCCAGCGGGTCGACGACGGCGAAGCCGCGGAACTCTTTCACCGACAAGGGGCGGCGGGTGTTCGACTTCACGATGCCACTCTTCATCACCAGCACGCCCGCGGCTTCGGCGCGGTCGGCCACGGCGGTGAAGTACTCGTCAGCCGAGCGAGCAGCTGCGCGCAACGGAGGCGTCAGGCCCAGAATCTCCGTCATGTCGCGGGCGATGGTGTCCGCCTTGCGCGACGTGGGGTCACTGAACCTTCCGACGAACGGCAACGGCCCGGCACCCAGCTCGATCAGTCGGTCGCGGTACCACTGCTGTTTGCGCGAGACGTCATCCCAGACTTCGAGAAAGTCTCGGCTCAGCGGCGCTGGGTCGATCGTCTGGCGTAGATCCGGAATCGCCGGGCGCTGGATGGACGGCGGCGACGGCAAGAAGAGAAGCCCGAAGGGCACCCCGGTGAGCTTTGCCAGCTTCTCGGCTTGCGGCGGCGTCAGCTCGCCACGGACCAGGCGCTCGCGGTCTCCCTCACGCTTCACCATGGCGCGCGCCAGCGACTCCAGGCTTTCGCCAGCCTGGTCTGCCGCCCAGCGCAACACTTCCGGGGAAAGGGTGAGGGCCTCCATGGATTGCAGTCTATCGAACGGGCCCAGTGTCGTCGTTTGGAGCCTGTGAGCACACCGCCATGCCGGCCGGGCTGGGTCACTGGCTGTCTGTCAGCCTGCCCCGGTAGGCTTGTGCTGCGCGCCTGAGCCGGGCACTGGGCGCCGGCGGGTCGAGAAGGGTCTCCACGAGCGCCACCTGTTCCTCGCGGGTGGGCCTGATGGTTGCTTGCTGGTCGATGATCTTTCTGGCCGCGTCAGCGGCGCTGGCGAGAAGGAACTCGCTCAGCTTCTGCCTACGAATGTCTGCAGCCCGCTGAATAAGCGCCTTCTGCGATGAAGTCAGGCGCGCCTCGATCCGGGTGTCGCGCGAGTTGCTGGAAGAGTCGACGCTGTGTGGGGCGGAAGGCATGGCGGAAGTATGCAAGCGCCGCGTGCGCGCGGGCAGCTACTTCACCCGCCGCAGAGCTGGCCAGCTCTGCGAGCGCTCCTGCGCTTGACGCACCGCTTCGATCAGGGCGCGGTCGATCGCACGCTTCGCCAGGCTCCGGTTCAGCCACCGTAGCCCCACCATGGCGGGCACGCCGATCTGGGTTGCCGCCACTAGGCCCAGTGGAACCACACCGCCGACCATGGCGAATGCCGCGATGGCGCCCATCCCAACCAGCACAGCGGCCACCGCCTCGCACCGCCGCCAAAGCATCGGTGTATCGCTGCGCAGGTAGTTCACCGAATCGCCGGTCTGCAAGTTGTGCAGCGCCACCAGTTCACGGCCCATCAGCAGCGCCAGCGCGCGGTGGCCGCGCCGCGCCGGCATCAGCGTGGTGTGGACAATGAACTTGAACTCCGGGCCCTGGTCGGTCGTAATCCACAGCTCGCGGCGTTCGCGGGCGGGATATTGCTCGCACCAGCGCTGCGGCACGTTGATGAAGCGCTGGACCTCGGCCACCTGGCCGCAGACCTATCGGAAGTCGCGCATGGCCCGCTCCTCGTGTTGGACGGGTCACGGTGGCATGGGGTTGGCGAGATGCAACCCCGATTCCGCGCTGTCGCGCCAGGTCTGCTGTCACTTGGATCGCTTCAGGCTGATGCTTCAGTTCGGCCGTGGTGACACGATCCACGATTGGCTCGTCGTCGCGCGGTGGTAGGCGGCGAAAGGTGACACTGCGGTGATGGCTACGGCGCCGCTTCCGCTGCCTCTCAGGCGGCGACCGTGCTGGCGCCGCAGGCCACGACCACCTGGTTATCTGAACCAGAGGCCAAGCCCGCGCATGTCAACCCCTGGCGATGCGCCGCGGCAGATGCCGACCTGGACATAGAGCCACCTCAAGCGCCACTTCGACGCCCGCCCAAGCGCCGGCCTCTTGCGCCGCTTGGTGCTGGCACTGCACGCGATCAAGTTGACGCTACTGCCGTGCCCGGTGTCCACTGCAGTCTCCCGAAGGGCTCCTGGCCCTTGCTCATCGCGAGCGAACAGGCGTCGCAGTCGTTACCTGCCCTTGAAGCCCCGGTCCTTGAACCGGGCGTGCCGCAGGCCCCGAGCGTGCGTCCCTGAGGAAACCATTCGCGGAGCTGATGTCCGCGGCCTGCCGGCGTTGATCGTCGGGCGCTCCTGAAGCGCGCCGCTGACCGAACCCATGCGGTGCCGGCACCCGATGCCGCGCGCCCGTGCCCGCCATCCGTTCGAGCTTCTGCCGTGCCTTGGGGTTTTGCCCTGTGGTTGGCGCAGTGCCTAGTCGTCCTGGTCCCGTTGGGGGCCACGGCCGGCACTGGCTGCTCGTGCACCTGACTCCGCCCCGGCATTTCGGTAAGGGGCGGCTCCAGCAGGTGGATGGCGACGCGAAAGCCATGGACCTGATCCACCGCAGCCAGCCAGGCCCGACCTGGCTGACGGCGGCGCCATGCCCTTGGAGGCCGGCGCTGCCACTCGCCCGCGCGTCGCGGAAACCCGTGCGTGGGCCGGATCAACCCCCGTTCCCATTTTGAAGACCGACCGAGCTGGCGCCGCCGCCCTGAACAGGCGACGACGCCTGCGAACCTGGAGTAGGCGCAGCAGGCTGTGGCCAGCCCGCCGCGCGACATCGCCAGGCCACGCCAGGGCGGCGCGACGGAATCCGCGCCGACCGGCCGCGCTGCGATTCCACCTTCAACCCGGCCCGCGCCCTCGGGAAGACGCGGGCCACTGTTCACGGAGGGCGTATGCCTTCGCAACCCAACCGTCTGCTGATCCCTTCTTCCTCTTCATCCACCCCACGCCCGCTGCCGCTGGGCGGCAAGGCCACGCCGAAGGCGCTGCGCCCGCGCGAGTGGTCGGGCTTGTCCAACGACGAAATCCTCTCGCGCTTTGTGCCCGGCAGGGCCAGCCCGCACACCGTGCTGGAAGTGCTGCTGAAGCTGCACAACATGCAGCACACGGCGCGCGCCAAGAGCGTGTCGTTCAAGACGCGACACGAGCGCGCCAACTTCCTGCGCCATTTCTTCCGCGAGCTGGAGAGCCGCGGGGGTTTCAAGATCGCGCCAGACCCGCGCAATCTGGGCCAGCGCCACATCCAGGCCGTGGTCGATCTGTGGCGCCTGGACGGGCTGAAGCCGTCCACGATCCAGACCTACCTCAGCTTCCTGCGCGGCCTGGCCAACTGGCTGGGCAAGCCGGGCTTCATCCGCCCGCCAGCGTACTACGGGATGGAGCTGGCCGAGTACCAGCGCAGCGGCATTGGCGAGCGCGACAAGAGCTGGTCAGCGCAGGGTGCGGATGTCGACGGTTTGATCGACAAGTTGGCCGCGTTCGACCCCCACGTGGGCAGCATGCTGCGCCTGATCCGCGCCTTCGGCCTGCGCAAGCGCGACGCGATCATGTTCCGGCCCAACGAGTGCGTGGTGAACTTCGCCGACACCGGCCTGCCGCTGGCCGAGAAGCAGGGCGAGGAGTACGTGTGGGTGCGCCAGGGGGCCAAGGGCGGCCGGCCGCGCTTCGTGCCGCTGAACACACCTCGCCGCCGGCTGGCCATCGCCAGCGCGCAGCAGGTGGCCGACTGGGACACCCACGCCCACACTGGCGACCCCGACCGCGACCTGAAGCAGAACATGGTGCGGTTCGGCTACGTGCTGCGAAAGTTCGGCATCACCTCGAAGGGCCTGGGCATCACCGCTCACGGCCTGCGGCACGAGGCGCTGATCGAGGAGTACATCGCAATCACCGGCCAGGAGCCGCCGCTGCGGGGCGGTGGGGAAGGGCTGACACGGGAGCAGGAGGACGCTGCCCGGTTGGCTGTGAGCCGACTGGCTGGCCACAACAGAGGGAGAGCCTCAGCTGCGTACTTGGGCGCCGTGCTGCACAGGAGGAAGGGCGGAATCAAGGGCGGCGCCGGAGGTGGCGCGGCTGGCGGCGACGCTGCGGCTTGATGCCGTGGGGCGGCCGGTCCTGCACCGGCCGCCCGGTCGGCGACATCATGCTGCCGCGGTGATGCGGGCTACCAGCTTCTTTGTGGTCGACGACACGAAGCGCTCGAGCCGCTCGGCCAAGGTGCGCGCCGACGGCGTGAGCGAGGGCGCGATCTCGCGCGTGGCCTGGTCGATGGCTGTGGGCACGCGGTCGGCCATGTCCCGCGCCTGCTGAGCCAGGAAGCGCGGTTGCATGCCCAGCTGCCTGGCCATCAGCGTGAGGTGCTCGGCACCCATCTCGCTCGGCTTCACCTCCCCGCCGATCGCGAAGGCGAACTCGGGCGAGAGCCCCGGGTACAGGCGCGTGCACATCAGGTCGTAGAACGGCGTCAGCGTCACGCCCTGGCCAGGCACGCTGTAGATCGACAGGTTCTTGGCATGGCTGTCGTTGTTGCCGACGTACAGGTTGAAGAACACCCAACGCACCAGGTGGCGCAGGTCGACGGCCGGCTGCGCGCTGTAGCGACGGATCAGTTCGGCGCAGGCGGCCAGGCCGGGGCCGCCCTCCTTCTCGTACTTGCGGTCCGACACCGTGCCGGCCAGTTGGCACAGGTCGTACTGCACCAGCCGCGCCAGCGTGCCGTCCGGGCGCAGCTGTCGGTCGAAGCGGCGCACGACGCAGGCTTCGGTATGCGGTTCGTAGAAGACCTCGGCCGTCGGCAGGCCGGCCAGCGCGGCGGCGCGCATCACGATGGTTTCATTCGCAGCCGAGTGCCAGACCTTGGCCAGGCGGCGGATGTTGGGCTTGAGGATGTGCGTAGACGGCGAGGTGCCCTTGGGCAGCCGCGGCAAGCCATCGTCGAAGATCGCGAGGTTGGTCTTGTCCTGCGCGCCGGCCAGCGAGATGCGGGCGCCTTGCTCGTGGATGTCGATCGCAGAAGCCGACCGCTTGGCCAGGATCGCGGCAATGGCCTCCCACGTCGTAGTTTCGTAGCGGGGCGCTTCCGGCATCTGTCCGGGCGCCACCAGCACGAAAGCCCCCGCGGTGTCGCCAGCCACCTCCAGCAGCAGCGAGAAGAGCGTGGACGCCTTGCGCTGGGCGGCCAGGTAGTCGCGCAGTTCACCCTCGGGCAGCAGGTTCTCGAAGAAGGCCTGCACCTCGGGCGTGGCCTGCCGGCCGGGCTGCAGCGGGATGGCGGCCAGCGACATGCGCTGTGTATTGGTTAGCCAGCCAGGCGCGTACTCGAAGGCCAGCGGCGCGCTGTCATGCACGGCGCCGACCAGGTCGCTGCCGTAGTAGACGTCCAGCCGGTCTGGGCGTGGCTGCATCACCCCCCCCTTACAGCGACGATGTCGAACGAGAGGCCTTGGTGCGAACCACCACCTCCAGGCCCAGCAGGTCCATGAGGTCCAGCACCTTCTGCAGTTGCACCGTCGGCTTGCCGTTCTCCAGGTCTACGATGAAGCGGTTGCCGGTATTGCCCAGGCCCGCCAGGTCGAGTTGCTTCAGGGCCAGCCGCTTGCGCTGCTCGCGGATGACGGCGCCCAGTTCCACGGAGGAGCGGATCGGAGTGTCCGTGCTCGTGGAGTGACCGAGCGGTAAGTCTTGGGCCGAAGGGGGCATGGCAGGCGCTTGAAGTTACCTTTCGGTCATTTTCGGTGCCGACCCGCCGGAGGTCAAGCAAAAAGTGACTTATCGGTAATCTCGGGAGGCGGCTGCTCGGATGCGTCAGTCGCCCGGATCGAACAGGCCCGACGCCTGCGGGATCAGCCGATATCCCATGGCCTGATACCCGCGCTGCCGCCGTTCCCACATCCGAAGCAGGGCGGGATGCCCCTCGTCGACGAAATCGACGATTCGGACGCTGCTCTTGCTGGCGTGCTCCCGGTGCAGACGGCCGGCGTACTGCGCGAGCGTGCCCTTCCAGGAGATTGGCATCGCTAGCACCAGGGTATCGAGTGGCGCATGGTCAAAGCCCTCGCCGACCAGCTTGCCCGTGGAAAGCAGCACCCGCGGTGAGTCGGCAGGCAGCGCCTCCAGTTCCTGAAGCAGCGCGGTCCGCTGCTTGGCCGACATCCGGCCGTGCAGCACGAGCAGCGGTGACACGCGCGTGCCCAGTGCTTGGCGCAGGGCGTCCAGGTGCTCCGTCCGTTCTGTCAGGACCAAGACCTTGCCACCTGCGGTGAATGCAGCCGTCACCTCGTCGGCGACCTGGGATGTGCGCGCGGCATCCGAGGCGATGACCTGGAACACCTGCTGGATCGGCGCATCGTCGGCTGCCGCAACTCGGGGCGCCAGGTATCGCGGGACGATCTCCAAGGTCTGCGGCGACCCTGAAGGCTTCTCCGCGGTGTGCCGCGTCGGGCCGCACTGCATGAAGATGATCGGCTGCCGGCCGTCGCGGCGGATCGGTGTGGCGGTCAGCCCGAGGACGTACTTCGCCTTGGCCCGCTTCAGGATGGCTTCGAAAGAGAACGCCGAGAGGTGGTGACACTCGTCCACCACGATGTGTCCATAGTCCTCGACCAGCGGGTTGACGTCGCCCTGCCGGCACAGCGACTGCATCAACGCGATGTCGATGCGTCCGGTAGGCTTCGACTTGCCGCCGCCGATCGCGCCGATGTTGGGTCGGTCCCGACCTGCGTCTTGGTCCTCGGCCAGGAACGTCTGCAGCCGCTCGCGCCACTGACGCAACAGCTCCGCCCTGTGTACCAGGATCAAGGAGTTCACGCCGCGTGCAGCGATCAGCGCAGCCGCGGTCACCGTCTTGCCGAAGGCGGTCGGCGCGCACAAGATGCCAGTGTCGTGGGCCAGCATGGCGTCGACCGCTTGCTGCTGGTCGGGCCGGAGCGCGCCACGGAACTGCACTTGCAGCGCCGTTCCGGCCGATCGCTCGTCGTGCAGGTCGGGCCGAATGCCGTTCTCGCGCAGCAAGGTGAGCGCTGCTTCCAGGCACCCGCGCGGCAGGGCAATGTGTTGGGGGAAGTTCTCTGCGCAGCCAATGACCCGGGGCTCATCCCACACCGGAAGGCGCATGGCCTGTGACTTGTAGAACTCGGGGTTCTGGAACGCGGCCAGGCGGATCAGCCGGTTGGCCAGGGGCTGTGGCAAAGCGGCCTTCTCGAAGTACACCAGGTTGGCCAGCGTGATCTTCAGTGAGGCTGGCATCGGGCCGGGCAGGCGGCTTGACGCTGGCTCCTGCCGACGCCACGGCGCAGCCTGGTCTTCGCTGTCGATGAAGGTCACGTCGAGCGGATGGCTGCCACCGGTGGCACGCAGGATCGTGGGCTCGATATCCGCGGGCGACATCTTCGGCAGGCCTGCCAGGAAGGCCCACTGATCGTGGTGGGGCTGCAGGTCACGGTCGACAAACACGCTACCGCCGCTTTCGCGGGGCGCTTTCTGCAGCGGCAACGCGATGAGGTTGCCGAAGCCTCCCTTCGGCATCGTGTCCTGGTTCGGAAACAGGCGGTCGTAGGAGCTGAGCTTCAGCTGGCGGGTGCGCGCGCAGGTGTGGCTGATGAGGGCGGTACCCAGCCTCCGGGCATCGCGTGCCGACACCCGGGCGGAGAAGAAGATCCAGGCATGCGCCCCATTGCCCGAGCGGGAGACCTCGAGCGCGACCGGCACGCCCAGCGCATCGCAGGAGCCGGCGAAGGCGCGGGCGTCTTCGCGCCACTCGGCATCGTCGAAGTCGACGGCCAGGAAGTGGCAGGTGTCATCGGTGAGTAGCGGATACACCCCCACGGTGTGCCGGCCGGCGAGGTGGTCGAAGACCGTCTGGCCCGTGACCGGGATAAGCGCACGGTGCTCGCAGTCGCCGCACTTGACCCGCGGCTTCTCGCAGACGCCGGCCCGCCACTCGTTCGCGCACGCCGGTGAGTAGCCCGACTTGCCGGCCTTGCTTTCCCAGCGGATGGGGTAGATGTCTTCCCGACCGCGGAACAGGCTGGCGAAGAGCTGCACCTTCTCGTCGGTCCCGAGGCGCGAGCTTCGATCCGTGCTCGGCGGAATGTCGCGGGGCTGCCAAGCGATGCCGTTCTCGGTCAGCAAGTCGCGCAGCCGGCGGTTCTCGGCCAGCAGCCGGTTCATCTCCTCACGCTCGTCGCCGGTCATCGGGCACCTTGTATCGGCCGCAGGATTGGTGTGCGACGGCTCAGAGCCTCAGCCAGTATCCTGGAGGATGGCAAGGATGTCTTGTCGGTCACCGACAAGGCGAACGACATCGAGATGATCGGGTGCCTCGAAGTAGAGCCATTGCATCGGGAAACCCGCGACTCGCCAGGATCGCAGGCCTGGGATGTCGCACAACTGTCCCAGCCGGGGCGAACCCATGGAGGGCATGCGTTCGATCGGCTCGAGCGCCGCGATGGCGGCATCGAACATCCGCTCGCCCAGGGCCAAGCCGCCTTCTTGGGCGTAGCACCGTGCCGCTTCGACCAGATCTGCTTCGGCGCGGGGCCGAAGATGGGCGGGCTTCAACGCAGGTCGCCCAGGGCCTGCTTCTTCAGCTGCGCCGTCCGCTTCGGTGTCAGGGCACGGCCGGGGCCTGAACTCAGCCCTTCTTCGATCAGTTCGCGCAGCCGCTTCTTGGCCTGTTCTTCCTGGTCCCGGCGGATCAGTTCACGCAGGTACTCGCTGGTGTTGCCGTACTGACCGGACCGTACCCGCTGGTCGACGTACTCGCGCAAGGCCTCGGGCAGGGCAAAGCTCATGGTGTTGCTGCTCATGGCGTACATGATCCCGTCGGCTATCAATAGTTGTCAAGCTTCCTCGGCCGTCGTTGCCAGCTGACGTGCCGCCGCCGGCTTCTTCGGTAGCGGTCCTTGGCGCTCCAGCTTCAGCAGCAACTGCCCCCACGCCTCTAGCGCCCGCCGCCGCCCCTCAAAGTAGTCGTGCCGGTTGTAGACGCCCTCCACGCCCTTGAGCTTGTGGTTCAGGCAGCGCTCGGCCACGTGCGGCTCCACGCCCAGGGCGGCCAGGTGCGTGCGGGCCGTGCGTCGAAAGTCGTGCACCGTGAAGTGAGGCAGGCCGTGCTTCACCTTGCCCATCGCCACGCCCAGCGTGGACTCGCAGACGTGCGGCACCATGCGAGTTTGCAGCTTGCGCGCCGGCAACGCGTACTCGGCGTTGCAGGCCAGCTCCTTCAGCTTATGCAGCCACTCGACCGCCATGCTCGGCAGCGGGATGTCCAGCGGCTGGCCGGTCTTCGTGCGGATGCCGGGCAGATGCCAGACCGGCGGGTCCGCTTCCAGCGCGAACTCGTCCCAGCGCGCGGCGATCAGCTCGCCCTTGCGCGCGGCCAGCAGCAACAGCAGCTTCACCGTCAGCTCGTTCTGCACGCTGAAGCCCTTGGCCTGGCGCATGCCCTCGAACAGCGTCACCAACTCGTCGCGTGAAAGCGCCCGCTCGCGGGCGAGCTCCTTGCCGCCCGGGTCCGCCAAGTCGAAGGCCGCTGCCGGGTTGAAGCGCACCAAGTGGCGCTTGATGGCGTAGTCGAACATGCGGCGCACCCAGCGGAGGACGTCGTTGGCGATGGTCGGCGCGCCGCGCTTGACGACGGCGCGCAGCATCGCGTCGATGTGCCGCGGCTCCACCGCATCGAGCGCCAGCTTGCCCAGTTGGGGCTTGATGTCTTTCTCGATGCGGCTGCGCACGATGTTTGGGTGCTTCCAGCGCCCGTTGATCATGCGTTCAAAGTACTCGTCGGCGAGCTGGCCGACGGTGGTGATGCTGCGCGCGGCCTCGATGCGGGCCAGGGCGGTGGACTTGCGCTCCTGCTTCTCGCCGGCCACGTCGTGACCGAGGGCGATCTTGGCGCGCAGTTCCTTGGCTGACTGGAGGGCTGCTGCGAGGGGCAGGTCGGTATAGCTGCCCAGGTTCATCACGCGCGACTTGCCGGCGAAGCGGTAGCGCAGCTTCCAACTCGGCGCACTGCGTTCAGGTCGCCAGGCCAGCACGAGGCCATCGCCGTCGGATCGCCCTTCAAAGCGTTCGCCGGACCTGATCCAGGCCCGGATACCGACATCGGTCAGCTTGCCCACCGTCGACCACAGGTGTGTACCCAAAACTGCGCCGGACGGTTCCGGGTACACAGCTGGGTACACACAAATTCTGGGATGGGGTGGGCCGTCCTTCAACGCCCTGAAACGCTAAACCCGCGTAAACGCTGGACTTTCCTGCCGCTTGGAAGTGTCAAGAGACCCCCTCAAACCTCACTCGATGTTTTGCACCTGAACTTCGAGTGCGAAGCCAAGTGCTTGTCGTGTTGTCACATTTCGCGGGCCTAGACCGGAAAACCCCACAGCGAACCCCACATGTCGAGCATGCAGTGACGCGCTCTGTGGCCGGTTGTCGGCTCACGTCGCAGTGGCATGAATGTAGCGTGCCCGGGAGGTCTGACGCGTCTTTCGCTGCGCTTCCGCAGGGCCAAGCTCCTGGAACCGGCCGCTCACCACATCACGCGGCCGGCCA
>JBBINW010000104.1:0-12659 GCA_037443665.1 Betaproteobacteria bacterium | reverse complement strand
GTGCCGCGCCGACGAGCGCGCGGAACACGCGAAGTCGGGCCTCCTGTGCCAGGGCGGCGAGCGCGGCAACTGCGTTTTTTTCATCCATGGTTTTAAATTTATAGAAGTATGCGATGGAGTCAAGGGCTTCTTCGCACCTGCGTCGCGAGTCCTGTACTGGTCGCAAGTGTCCCAACATCGATCCGGAACGGAAGTCTGCTGCCGTGGAAAGCGGCTGGTCGCGGCCGCGGTGGCTATGTCGGCAACGGGTTGAGGCTGTGTGGAAACTCTTTCGCGCCGACGATGTCATAGCCCGCAGTCAGTCCGACGGGAGTGATCGATGGGGCGATACGTCGAACGCCAGGATCGAACGCAGAGCGTTCTCTTCCCCGAACGGCTGGATGACTGGATCCAAGAGGACAGCAGGGTTCGCGTCATCGATGTCTTCGCTGATGAGCTGGATCTGAGGAATCTGGGCTTCGAGCGCGCCGATCCTGGTGCGACGGGCCGGCCCGCATAAAGCCCGGCGACGCTGCTCAAGATCTACTTCTACGGTTACGTCAATAGGGCGCAATCGAGCCGACGCCTGGAGACCGAGGCGCAACGCAATCTCGAATTGATCTGGCTGACCGGACGCCTGGCGCCGGACTTCAAGACGATCGCCGACTTGCGCCGTGATAACGGCGAAGCCAACCGCAAGGTCTGCAAGGAGTTCGCTCTGCTGTGTCGTCGGATGAAGCTCTTCACCGACGGCATCGTCGCCATCGACGGCAGCAAGTTCAAGGCGGTCAACAACCGCGCAAGAACTTCACGGATCGCAAGCTGCAAGCCCGCATCGAGCAGCTCGAGGACAGCATCAAGCGCTACCTGGTCGACCTTGATCGCGCTGACCGTGATGCCACGCCCGTTCTGCCCGGCCGAGCCGCTCACCTCAAGGAGAAGATCGCCAACGTCAAGCAGCAGATGCAGGCGCTGGAGTCGATCGGTGAACAGATGAAGGCATCCGAGGATGGCCAGATCCCCCTTACCGATCCCGATGCGCGCTCGGTGGCCACTGGAAGGCCTTCGACGGCGCGCTCAACCCCGACATTCTGATCGACTTCCTGCGTCGGCCCGTGAAGGACGCTGGCCGCAAGATCTACCTGATCCCGGACAACCTGCGGGTGCATCACAGCAAGCCGGTGAACGCCTGGCTGGCCGAGCAAAAGAGCGAGATCGAAGTCTTCTACCCGCCCAGCTACAGCCCCGAGCTCAACCCGAACGAGATGGCCAATGCGGACCTCAAGCAGGCGGACACGAAGCTGGCCCCCGCGAGGACCAAGCTGCAACTCGTGAAGGCCACGGCCCGCCACCTCAGCATCGTGCAGCGGCAGCCCGAGCGGATCAAGAGCTACTTCCAGCATGCGCCGGTTCGATATGCAGCCTGTGTTGAATAGTTCAATACCGGGTCAATAGGGGGTAATGCAGCGGTCAGCCCGGAACAGTTTCTTCCTGGGCTGATTGCGAAGGGCTATTTCGCCCTGTCATTGGTTGGACATATCGCACCACTAGACTCGGGCTCGTCCGGAATCCGATCTGAAATGCACACTGCATCCCGGAGGTTTCGCGCACGGCGCCTGCGACACGGCCCGACACCAACTTGCCTGGACACCCATCATGAAGCCGCATTTCCTGCCTCTTTCGATCCTCGCCATGCTTGTACTGACAGCTTGCGGTGGCGGTGGCTCCTCCAGTCCGGCGCCCGTGGCAAATACGGCGACAGCGGCGGGCTTCAAACTGTCGGTCTTCGCCGTTGCGCCGACGACAACCAACCACCCCGATTCGATCGTGCAGATGGGCAACTCGGTCTATATCGGGTACCAGAACGCCGGTGACGTGAAGGACGGATCAAACCCGACTTTGACGAATACCGTCGTGCAGTACGACCTCAACGGCAACGCTCTCAAGACCTATACCGTTCCTGGCCATGTCGACGGACTGATGGCGCGCAGCGATACCAATTCGCTTTGGGCGATGTCGAACGAGGATGCAAACCCCGAGTTGACGATCATCAACCTGGCCACTGGCACGCAAAAGTCATATACGGCGACAGTGAACCCGACTGCCCACGGCGGCGGCTTCGACGACATGCAAATGATCGGCGGAGTCGTCTACGTCAGCGCGTCGAATCCGACAACGCCTGGTGTGGCTCCCACGGTCGTAGCTCTTACGCTCAACGCGAACGGCACGACCTTCGATGTGGCTCCGGTGCTGGCCGGGAACGCCCAGGCCACCGACATCACACCGTCCGTCGGCGGATCGGCGAACCCGACGTACAACACGCCGGTGACACTTGCCTTGACAGACCCCGACTCGGAGGCCGTCGATCCATCGGGAAACCTGGTTCTCGACAGTCAGGCGGACGGTAAGCTCGTGTTCGTTCACAACCCAGGGGCGTCGCAGACGGTGTCAGTGCTGACGCTGACGCTTTACAACGACAAAGATGGACCCATCTACCCGATTGACGATACTCGTTTCGTCCCGACAGCGGGCTCGACCGTACCGACATTCTTGTTGTTCACCGACGCCAACAATACGACGTATCGGGTCGACGCTGCATTCAAGCTTGGTGATGCATATAGCGCAGGCCAAGGCCAGGTGATGCAGTTGGACCTGGCCAGTGGCCACCTGACCCCCGTGGTTGCGGGAATCGGCGTTGCATCTGCGCTGCACGACCCGCACGGAATGTTGTTCGTGGCGCAGTGACAATTTCATGCAAGGTCGTCGCGGTACAGTTTCATAACTTTGACTTCGGCCGCAACGAAGTTATGCTCGAACTTCGCCCTGTTGTCGCACTGGGCGATCGTGGTGACATCCGATTGCGTGCGCCGCGTCAGAGTTCCAGCTGATAGGCGAGGAACATCGAGCCGCGGTTGGCACCGGTGTGCCCTTCCACGCGGATGCGGTACGGCAGATCGGCCAGCACTTGGGCCAGTGATTCGAACACCCCCTATGAGCTGCCAATTCGGCCGACTTCCCGGGCAGCCCCGCTGGCTGCGTGGCCGCGTTGCGGGGCCTGTGCGGCGCTCTTGACACTGGGCGCGGCTGTTCGCCGCCGATGCGCGAATGCTCGAGACACGCCCAGCGTGCGCACACGGGCCAGTCGGTCTCGGCGCCAGCCACGCGGCCAGCCCCTGATCCGCTGTCAATCTCGTTCGGGGGCAGCCGGTGTTTATCGGCGCCATGCCTGGGGCTCCGTGGCGAGGCGCGGATCGAGCCCGACGCTGTAAGGAACATCGCTTCAGGCGTGACCTAGACGGGCCGGTGCAGGTCTCGGCGACCCCTCAACCCCACCATTCGACAGATCGACAGGAGAGAGCGATGACGATGAAACTGACCCGGATCGCGGCGGCACTCGCGCTGTTCGCCGGTGTCGCGGCGCATGCCGGCAACACCGACGGACCCCTGGTCGTGACCGCGAGCAACGCGACGACCAACCAGCTTCTCGTGTTCGACACCACCGGCCATCTGCTGAAGACGATCGCCACCCAGGGCCAGGGTGGCGTCAGCGGCAACGCAGGTGGCATCGCGGTGTCGCACGGACGGCTGGCGGTGGTCAACTACGGATCGTCGAACGTCAGCGTCTTCGGCCGCGACGAAGGCGGCAACTACTTCCACCTCGAGCGCGTCATCCCGACGCTGGGCAGCCCGGTCAGCGTCGCCTTCGGCGCCGGCCACCTCTATGTGCTGACCGGCACCCATGTCGAGTCGCACGCGATCGACGGCGGCAGCGTGCGAACGACCGCCGACGGATCGACGCAGCTGCTGCATGCCGACGGCACGGCGGGCCAGGTCGGTGTGATCCGCGGCCAGCTCATCGTGACCGAGAAGTCCAATGCGATCGAGAGCGTCGTGCTCGACGCCCGAGGCGCCGTCGCCGGCCCCGCGACGGCGGTGGCCGGCATCCCAGCCAACGTCAACGTCCCGCTCGGTCTCGTGGCGCGAGGCGACGAAGCCTACGTGACGATCGCCCACGCAAACGAGATCAGCCTCGTGCGCAACGACGCGGTGTTGACGATCACCGGATCGGGGACGCAGAACGCGCCCTGCTGGCTGACACTTGCCGGTCCGTTCCTGTACTCGGCCAACTCGCCGAGCATGAGCATTTCGCGCTACGCGGTCTATGGGCAGCAGATCGTCCAGGACGCGGCCGTGGCGGCTTCGTTCAACGGCAAGCCGACCGACGTCGACTATCACGCCGGGCTGCTCGCCTCGATCGACTCCGACGGTACGGTGTCGCATGTCTCGGTCTTCAACGTCGATGAAGACGGCAACCTGACGCTGAAGTCGACCGCGACCGTCAACGTGGCGACGCTCAACGGCGTCGTCGTTGTCGCCGGCGAGCGCGAGTGAATCGACGCGGGTCCCGCGTCATGGGATGCGCCGAGGCACCAAGACCATGGCCGGAGTGCAGGCTTGCCTCGCGTTAGATTCCAAGCGCCAAGATTGCCGCCCATGTCGCCAGCCGCCAACAGCGATCTGTACCTGCGCCACAGCCTGGCGGTGCGGGTGATGCACTGGATCAACGTGATCTCGCTGTCGGTGCTGCTGATGAGCGGGCTGATGATCTTCAACGCCCACCCCAGCCTGGACTGGGGCCGGCAGTCGTATTCGGGCCGGCCGCCGCTGCTGTCGATCGCGGCCTGGGACATGGGCGGCGGGCGGCTGAAGGGCGTCACGCGCGTGCTCGGTCACGAGTTCGACACCACGGGCTGGCTGGGCGTGTCGACGACGAGCAACGGCGGCCGCGCACTGGTCGCGTTCCCGGGCTGGATGACGATTCCGGGCAGCTATTCTCTGGCGGCGGCACGCCTGTGGCATTTCTTCTTCGCCTGGGTGCTGGTGCTCAACGGCCTGGCCTACGTCGGCCACGCGCTGGTCAGCCGGCACCTGCTGCGCGACCTGTGGCCGACGCGAGCGGACTGGCGCGGCATCGGACGCTCGATCGCCGACCACATCGCCTTTCGGCATCCCCGCGGCGAGGACGCGCGGCGCTACAACGTGCTGCAGAAGCTGGCCTACCTGGCCGTCATCTTCGTGCTGCTGCCCGCGGTCATCGCCGCCGGCTGGGCCATGTCGCCGTGGCTGGACTCGCTGTGGCCGGGCTGGGTGGACCTGTTCGGCGGCAGGCAGTCGGCGCGCACGCTGCACTTCGTCATCGCCTGGATGCTGGTGGCCTTCGTCGCCGTCCATGTCTTCGAGGTCATCGTCTCTGGGCTGTGGAACCACCTGCGGTCGATGATCACCGGGCGGTACCGCATCACGCCCGTGACGCGCGAGGCCGGCCATGACTGAGCCGACCCGGTCGCCGCCTTGGCCGGCCCGTCGCCGGCTGCTGTCGCATGCGCTGGGCGCCGGCAGCGCGCTGCTGCTGGCCGGGTGCGACCGGCTGAACGCGACGGGTTGGTTCCCGCGACTGCTGTCGGGCGGCGAGGCGCTGAACCGCAGCCTGCACCATCTCGTCGGCGGCCGGCTTTCGATGGCGCAGGAGTTCACCCCCGCCGACCTGTCGCCGAGCTTCCGTGGCAACGGCAACGTCAACCCGGGCGGTACGCTCTACAAGGCCCTGGCGGCCGGCCACTTTGCCGATTGGCGGCTGGTCGTCGATGGGCTGGTCGAGCGGCCGGCATCGCTCTCGCTCGAGCAGCTGCGCGCGATGCCGGCGCGCACGCAGATCACGCGCCACGACTGCGTCGAGGGCTGGAGCGCCATCGGCCAGTGGACGGGCGTGCCGCTGGCCCGGCTGCTCGAGCAGGTCAAGCCCCTGGCCGCCGCCCGCTATGCGGTCTTCCATTGCGCCGACGCGTTTCCCAACAGCGACACGGGCGTGCCGTATTACGAGAGCATCGACATGGATGATGCCTGGCATCCCCAGACGCTGCTGGCCTACGAGCTCAACGGACAGCCGCTGCCCGTGACCAACGGCGCACCGCTGCGACTGCGCGTCGAGCGACAACTCGGCTACAAGCACGCCAAGTACCTGATGCGGATCGAGTTCGTCGAGAGCTATGCCGGCCACGGCTCCGGCAAGGGCGGCTTCTGGGAAGATCGCGCGGGCTACGCTTGGTACGCGGGAATCTGAGTCCGCGCTGCAACGGTTTTGTCGCCTTTGGCGGCCGCGCGGCAATCCGATTGCAGTAGCCCGGTCGGTGAGGAGCGGCCGGCGGCCCCGACAGCCGCGTGGGGCCGCACTTGTCGGTACACCGTTCGTCTTCGACCGCTCCCTTCGGCCAAGTCCGGACCGTCGCGGCCGCCGGCCGAGCGTTCCCTCATGTTAAGGGTTGTGGGATTGACCTTGATGGACCGCAATCCGGCGCCCGGGCCAAGGGCCGATGATGCTGTCTGCTGTCCCCGCATGGAGCGCCCCATCGTGAAACCCGTCGTCGCCCTGTTCGCCCTCGTGCTCGCCTCCGCTGGCTTGACGAGCCATGCCGCGCCGCCCGCGCAGGCACCCGACCTGCGCGGCGAAGTCCTCGAGACGCGGAGCGTCGAGAGCTACACCTACCTGCGCCTGAAGACCGACCAAGGGGAGATCTGGGCCGCGGTCCCGACGACTGCAGTGAACAAGGGTGCCCACGTCACGATCGGCAACCCCATGACGATGCTGAACTTCGAGAGCAAGACGCTCAAGAAGGTGTTCGACAAGATCGTGTTCGGGCAGATCGTCGGCGCGGATGGCAAGCTAGTGGCGCCGCCTGTCGCACCGACACCGTCCGCTGCCGTCGTGCCGGTCGTGAAGGTGGCCAAGGCCGCGGGCCCCGACGCCAAGACCGTGGCTGAAGTGGTGAAGGGCAAGGCGGGCCTGAACGAAAGGACGGTGCTCGTGCGCGGGCGGGTCGTGAAGGCCAACCTGCAGATCATGGGCAGGAACTGGTTTCACCTCCAGGACGGTTCGGGTTCTGCCTCGGATGGCACGAACGACATCCTCGTGACCTCGAAGGACGAGGCCGCAGTCGGCGACATCGTGAATGCCAGGGGTGCCGTGCACACCAATGTGGACTTCGGCTCAGGCTATTCCTACCCGGTCCTCATCGAGAACGCCAACTTGCGCAAGTAGCGCCGAAGGCAGAGCTCCCGGCGCGACCGAGCCCTTCGCAACTCGGCCGGACCTTCCGGTCCGTCGGCGCGGGAGGATGGCCCGGCGCGGGAACTGCACGCTCGAGCAACGGCTGCCGGCGCGCCGTCACTTGACAGCGAAGTCCTCGACGCTCATGCCATCCTCGATGGCCGCCCTGAGCCACCGGGGCCGGCTGCCCCTGCCCGTCCAGGTGTTTCCGAGCTCGTCGCGGTATTTGACGGGCACCTTCCTGCCTTTCGCCGAGCTTCGCCCGGCGGCTGTCTTCTTGGCGGCAGCTTGCCCGCCGACAGCCCGTGCCTTCCCGGGCGGCGCCACCTCGGCGGGTTTCACGCCGAAGAGGTGCTCGACCGTCAGGTGGTAATGCCCGATGGCATCCCGGATGCTCTCGATCACACCAACCATCTCCTTGGCCCTGACTGCGGCGGCCTCATGTTGCAACTCTGCAATCTGCTTCTGAAGCTGTGCGAACGTCTTCGTTGCCATCGTGTTCCCCTCTCAAGCGCCCCGAGTGTCGCGCCGTCGAAATCGACCTGGGCGCAATGCCGTTGGCATCAACCTGCCCGGCCCGGGCCGAACGCGCCGAAGGCTGGGCTGCCGAGAACTCCTTGCGCTCAAATCGACACGGCAGTCGTCACATGCTCCTGGGACTGGATTCGACGGTGAATGTACAAGCATGACGTCGTCCTATACTTTTCCTCTCGATTGAATCCACCAGGAGCGCCCCATGGCGACCGTTGCAGAGCTTCTCGCCCAGCGTGCCGAGCTCGACAAGAAGATTTCCGATCTGCGAGATGAATCGCGGATCAGGGCCATTGAAGAGGTGCGCAAACTGATGGACGAATTTGGGCTCACCGTCACCGACCTGGGGGGAAAGTCCACTTCTGCGAAGGCGCAGGCGGAAGGCAAGAAGGTGGCGCCCAAGTTCAGGGATCCGGAAACAGGCAACACGTGGAGCGGTCGCGGCCTGCAGCCCAAGTGGCTGTCAGCGGCAATCGCCGCCGGCAAGACGCTGGCCGACTACGGGATCTGATCGCAGCGGGCTGTCCGACGCCATTTGAACTCCTACCTTGCTGGCGGTTCCGGGTTGCGGCTTCAGCAGGCAATCGGTCAAGGTCTGGTTCGCGCCACCGTCCTCATAGCCCTGCGAGTGGCGAAGGCCCTGACCGTTGACTGCAACGGCGACGGTCTCGAGTGCGGGCCAGACGGCCGCATCGGGCGCGCTTCGACTTCCACGAGCCAGTCCGCGATCCGGTTCCATTGGCCGAAGCCGAGCCCGAGGGCATGGAAGAGCAATGGGCATCGCGATGTAGAAGAGGTGCGACATCAGGATTCCCAGCGCGCGCGTATGGTGATCCAGGTGTCGTTGCCGCAACGTAGTCATTGAACGCCTGTCGAACCAAATGGAGGAAGGGATCCATGTCCGAAGAGTTTGAAGTACGCGGTCCGCACGAGGACCGAATGGACGAGGCTGCCGAGCGTGAGCCGAAGGGCATGGCGGGCCAGTTGGCCGTGATCACGGCCATCCTTGCCACGCTCGGCGCGATGTTCTCGTACATGGCCGGTGCCACGCAGGCCGATGCAGCCCTGCTCAAGAACGACGCCGCGATCAAGAAGACGGAGGCCGCCGACCAGTGGAACTACTACCAGGCCAAGGGCAGCAAGCAGAACCTCAGCGTTCTCGGCATGGAACTGGTCGACGACGCGCGCAAGCCGTTCTTCGAGGCGGAGGTCAAGCGCTACGAGGCCGAGAAGGCGGTCATCAAGGTGGCGGCCGAGAAGCTCGAGAAGGAGTCGGCGGAGTTCGACGAGAAGAGTGAAGCCCAGATGCATCAGCATCATCGCTGGGCGCAGGCCACGACCCTGCTGCAGGTTGCCATCGCGATGGCTGCGATCGCGCTGCTCACAAGGAAGCGCTGGCTGGAGTGGGCGGTGTTCGGCATGAGCGCCTTGGGGCTGGGCGTTGGCGCGCTGGCGTACATGCACATTTGAACCGTCGGCTGCATCCCGGCCGACCCGATGACTCGACGCATGGCGAAGCGATGCGCGGCGGTGCGCGCGCGGGCCGAACCGCATTGCGCTCGGTCAACGCCGCCGACGGCGCGGCGGCGCAAGCTTGCGGAAACGCAGAGATGACGATGGCCGACCTTCCCGTTGCGCGCGACCTGCCCGTTTCGCCGCCTGAGGCGCTGACGCGGGCCATCGGCAGTCCGAGGCCGCGCCGGCAAGCTGCACGCGGGCCCAGCTTGCGTTGGCTCAACCTCGGTTTGGCAGGGCTGCTGACAATGGGTCATTGCTCCGGCGCGAGCCGGGGTGCAGAGGGATCCCGGATGGAACTGCGCTCGCCGGCCTTCGCCGAATCGACCCCGATCCCGGCGCCTCACACCTGCGATGGCGAAGACATCTCGCCGCCGCTGGAGTGGGCCGAAGTACCCGCTGGAACGGCGAGTCTGGCGCTGATCGTCGATGACCCCGACGCCCCCGATCCGGCGGCGCCGAAGATGACCTGGGTGCACTGGGTCGTCTACAACCTGCCGCCGCAGACGACCGGCCTTGCCGCCGGCGTGAAAAACCTGCCCGCCGGCGCGCTGGAAGGCGTCAACGACTTTGGCCGCGCGGGCTTCGGCGGGCCGTGTCCACCGAAGGGCCGGCATCGCTACGTCTTCAAGCTCTACGCGCTGTCGCAGCGGCTGCCGGCGATTGAGCGCGCGACCAAGGCGCAGGTCGAGCGCGCGATGCGCGGGCATCTGCTGGCCGAGGCGCGGCTCGTCGGCACCTACGAGAGGGGTCGGCGTTGACGACGCCGCGCGCCAGGGCAGGACTTGAATCGAGACCGGAGCGCCGATGAATGCGAAACACCGCGACGCGACCCCGCCGGCCCAGCCGTTGAGGCCGCTGCGACGAAGAGGCGCGGCACGGGTGATCGCGCCGGCGCCGGCGGTCGAGGAGCCGTCGCCGCAGATCGTCGAACGCCCCGACGGTTTCTACTGGATCGCGCCGGACGGCAAGCAGGAATTCGGGCCCTTCGAGACCGCGGCGCTGGCGCGATCCGACAGCGAGGCCCTCGACGACGAGGTTCCCGTCCCGGGCGAGACGCTGCAGGAGGCCGAGGGCGAACTCGGCATCGCCGAGTGGCTCGACCCCGACACCGGCGAGCCGGCCGAAGGGCTGTCGCCGCCTCACATCAATCCCGAGTGATCGCGGCACGGACCGTCGGGCGCGGCCCGCGCGCTTCCCTTCTGCAGCGCCGCGCGATGCCGATGCCGCAGGCCCGGTCGCGATGGCGCCACCCCGGGTTCACCAGGGCGCGACCTATCGCCCGACGCCGGTCTAGTCCGGGCGCAGAAGACGTCCCTTCACGAACACGATGTGGTAGCAGTTGATGATCTCGCGTGCAGCTTCGAAGGTCTCGGCTGCACCGCCGAGGTAGTACAACCAGGTCCTGCGGAACTTCTCGTTGAAACGGATGGGATCGATCGCACGAATGCGGTCCCAGTGCGCCTCGAAGTTCTGCAGCCACCGTTCCACAGTGCGGTGGTAGTGATACGACCGGTTCTCCACCGAGGTCACGTTCAGGCCATGCTCCTCCATCAGGAGCAGCGTCTGCGCGAGGCTGGGAATGAAGCCGCCGGGAAAGATGTACCTGATGGTGGGGTAGTTCGTCGGCCGCGCGCGCATATTGAACGTGGCCGATATCAGGCCGACGCCGCCCGGACGCAGGCCGCGCGCGATGCTGCCGATCCATTGCGCGTTGCAGTCCCGCCCGGCGTGCTCGTGCACGCCTATCGATGCGAACCGGTCGTACTTGCCGAGCTCGTCGGCGAGTTCTCGATGGTCCTTCTCGACGAGAACGATCTTCCCGCGGAAATCGCGGGCTCGCATCAGGGCGCGCATGCCGTCGTTCTGGCGCTCGACGAGTCCGTAGCCGGTCACCTCGGCGCCGTACTTCTCCGCAGCGAGCATCGACAGGTATCCCCAGCCTGGACCGACTTCGACCAGCTTGTGACCTGGCTGCAGACGCAGCTTGCGGCAGATGAGGTCGAAGTTGTTGTGCTGTGCCTCGTCGAGGCTGCGCGTGTCTTCGTTCCAGCATCCCTCGCTGTAGCCGAGGGTGTCGCCCAGGATCAGGCGGAAGAAGTCCATCGGCAGTCCGTAGTGGAACGCGGCATTGCGCCTTGCGCGCGCGGGGTCGCGGTTGTTCTGCCGCCACTGCAGAAGGTGCCGCTTCAGGGCCGTCAGCGGGTGCTCGAAGCGCCCGAAAGCCTTGCGGTATCCGAGATGGATCAGCCTGCGCAGGCCTTGTTCGCCGACGATGTCGACATCGCCGTCGAAGTACGCTTCGAGGAATTCGAAGACCCCGCCGAGCACCATTCGCCACTCGGCCGAACGCCTGCGGAAGATGATCGTGATGTCCGGCTCGCCGAAGCGCGAGGTGTCGTGAACGCTGCGATCGGAAAAAACAAGCCGCAAATGGTACTTCTGGCCCTCGGCAACGTTGTCGACGATTCGACGAACGATGGTTCTGACCAGCGAGAGGCCGGCCTCGTCGGCGCTCCGAGAGTTGACGGCAGTCATTTGCGCTTCGGCCCAGATGCGAGTGGCGTCCCGTGGGACATCGAGGCGCAGCGTTTGACCGGAACGTACGAGTCCGAGATTCGAAACCGTCGCGCCAGCACGCCGGTGCCCGCTGGCGCCCGAACATCACCTCGAATGCGTGAATCTCTGCGGGAATGATAAAGCGCCGAGGCAGGCGAACACCGAGCACGCTTGCCAAAGGGTTCGCTGCAGCCGCGGCCATTCGCGGCTCCGCCCGACGCTGGCGGCAAGCCAGACGCGAGCGCCCGGTCATCGCGGCGCGAGCGCCTTGACCGCTGGCGTCGCCACGTGCGCGGGCGCCCAGGCCGGTCGCGCCGTGCGCTGCGCATCGACGATCACCAGCCAGCGGCCCGACCAGGGCGTGGGCTGGCGGTCGGGCCGCAGCAGCCACTGCCGGTACCCGTCGCGCGTCGCCTCGTCATACGCCGCGTCGAGCACGCCATAGCGATCGATCGGCGTGTTCAGCGTGGCCGGAATCCGGATGCAGCCCTTGGACTCGCGCCGACCCAGGCATTGCTCCAGGACGTCGGCGTCGGTGGCATGCATCTGCAGGCGCATCGGCTGCTCGCCTGGCGTCCAGCCGCGGCGCGCCACGACCCAGCCAAAGTCGTACACACTCACGCCCTTGCGCCCGTAGCCGCAGATGCCGGGGTCATTGCGCGTGCCCTCGGCGCGGAAGTCGGGGTTGGCCAGCGAATGCTCGCACACGCCGGCCGGTGCGTCGAAGCGCTCGAAGCCCGATGGCCTGCCCGTGGAGCCCGGCGACGCCCCGATCAGCAGCGCGCGACCGTCGACAGGGACCCACCCCAGAGCATCACGGCCTGGACGAACGCGCTGCGGTCCACGGGCACGATGAACTGCGCGCGCTGCGGGCGAACCTCCGCGGACGTCAGCGCCGCGGCCAGGCGCTGTCGGGACATCGCCTGCTGCGGCTCGGGCAAGGTCAGGCGCCGATCCGCTTCGCGCGTGT
>JBBINW010000103.1:0-13035 GCA_037443665.1 Betaproteobacteria bacterium | reverse complement strand
TGGTGGCCTGGGGCGGAATCGAACCACCGACACGCGGATTTTCAATCCGCTGCTCTACCAACTGAGCTACCAGGCCTGGGAAGCCAAAGATTATAGCCAGCGCCTAGGCATGCATCGCCGCTCGGCCGCGCAGTGCGGGCTCAGGCTGCGCCGCGCTTGTTGCGCGTCAGATCGACGCCCAACTGCTTGAGCTTGCGATAGAGGTGCGTACGCTCCAGCCCGGTTTTCTCGGCCACGCGCGTCATCGAGCCGCCTTCCTTGGCCAGGTGGAATTCGAAGTAGCTCTTCTCGAAGGCGTCACGTGCCTCGCGTAGAGGGCGGTCGAGCTCGAAACTCTGCTCCGAACGCGGCCCGTTGGGCATCTGCAGCGGCATCAGGTTGCCGGCCGTGCCGTTGCCGCCACCCGGTGCCGCGTCGCCGTGGGGGCCATCGTGGCCAGCCGCCAGCGCCGCGGCCAGGCGCTGCGTCGGCTTGACCAGCGCCTGCTCCACGGCGCGCAGCAGTTTCTGCAGCGTGATCGGCTTTTCGAGGAAGGCGCTTGCCCCGACCTTGGTCGCCTCGACCGCGGTGTCGATGGTGCCGTGGCCGCTCATCATGATCACCGGCATCGTCAGCAGCCCGCCGGCCGACCATTCCTTGAGCAGCGTGATGCCGTCGACGTCGGGCATCCAGATGTCCAGCAGCACGAGGTCGGGGCGCAGCGACTCGCGCACCTCGCGCGCCTGCGCCGCGTTCTCGGCCAGCTCGACGGTGTG
Organism: Betaproteobacteria bacterium; assembly: GCA_037443665.1. GTDB lineage: Bacteria > Pseudomonadota > Gammaproteobacteria > Burkholderiales > Burkholderiaceae_C > Rubrivivax. The sequence goes on along the minus strand of JBBINW010000103.1, from coordinate 12,280 downwards.
CCCTTCGTCGGTGAGGATCTCGGAGAGCAGGGCACGGATGCCCAATTCGTCATCGACTACCAGGATAGTTGCCATGCGGCCGTTCGGTCTAATGCGTCTTGTCGCCTGTGGCCGGCGCGGGGCCGGTGTGCTCGGCTCCCCCCATCTTGGCGGCCGGCTTTGACGTCGGCGAGACGGCAAAGTTCGAAAATGATAGCGAAACGCGGGCCCCGGTCACGGGGGCGTCGGGTTCGTCGCCCGCGTGCAGGTTGGCGGCGCGCAGCCGCGCGCCGTGTTCGTCAGCGATCTTCTTGACCACCGCCAGGCCCAGCCCGGTGCCCTTTGCCTTGGTCGTTACATAGGGTTCGAACGCGCGCTTGAGCAGCTTGTCGGGGAAGCCGGGCCCGTTGTCGATCACAGTCAGGCGCACCGCGAGCAGCTCGCCATGTTCGCCGCGCGCCACCGAGGTGATGAGCTCGACCTGGCCGTCGGGCCGGTCGGCGATTGCGTCGAGACCGTTCTGGACCAGGTTGTGGATGACCTGGCGCAGCTGCGTCGCGTCGCCCATGATCGTCGGCAAGCCGGGTTCGAGGCTGGCCACCAGCAGGCCGTTGTCCTGTGCCTGGCCGTACAGCGCCAGCACCTCGGTGGCCAGCAGGTCCAGGTCCAGCGGCTTCATCTGCGCGGCTGGCAGCCGCGCGTAGTCGCGGAATTCGTTGACCAGGGTCTGCATCGCCTGCACCTGGCTAACAATGGTGTGCACCGAGCGCTGCAGCAGCGCCTGGTCGGCGCCTTCGAGCTTTGCGGCCAGGCGGTGCTGCAGGCGCTCGGCGGAGAGCTGAATCGGCGTCAGCGGGTTCTTGATCTCGTGCGCCAGCCGCCGCGCCACTTCGGCCCATGCGGCGCTGCGCTGGGCCGAGACGACCTCGGTGATGTCGTCGAAGACCATCAGCCGTGCCTCGCCCGGCAGGTTGGCGCCGCGCACCAGCAGCGTCAGCGTGGCGCCGTCGCCGCGCTTGAGCTCGAACGACTCCTGCCACTGGTCGCGTTCGCCGGCCTCGGGGCTGCTGGACAGCAGCTCGAAGCGCTGCTCGACGCTGCGCGAGAACTCCTCGAGGTCGGGCAGCTCCGACAGCCGCTTGCCGCGCCACGAGCCCAGCGGCCGCTGCAGGATGCGTGTGGCGCCGGGGTTGACGGTGTCGATGCGGCCTTCGCTGTCGAACACAATGACGCCGGCGGTGAGCGTGTCGAGGATGGTCTGCAGCCGCGTGCGCGCGCCCTCGAGCTGGAAGATCCCGCGCTGGACCTGCTGGCGCGCCTCCGCGACCTGGGCCGTCATCGCCGCGAAGCTGCGCGTCAGGCCCCCGAGCTCGTCGCCGCTGGCGAACACCGGCTTGGCCGTGAGGTCGCCGGCCGCCACCTGGCGCACGCCCTCGGCCAGCAGCAGCAGCGGCCGCGCAAGCTGGTTGCCGAGCACGATGGCCAGCAGCACGGCCGCGAAGACGGCCAGGATCAGCGCCAGCGTCAGGGTGCCGATGTACATCCGCCGCAGGCTGTCGCGGGCCAGCGCGCGCTGCTGGTATTCGCTGTACGCGGCCTGTACCGCGAGCGCGTTGACGGCCAGCGCGCGCGGCATCGGCTGCATGACCATCAGGTAGCGCTCGTCGCCCGGCGACAGTGCGATCTCGCTGCGCGGCACGCGTGCCAGCGAGCGCACCCGCGGCTGCAAGTCGTGGGTGTCCAGCGACTCGTCGTCCAGCCCCTCGACCTGGCTGCCGGCGCCCTTCTCGCGCGCCTGGCGCAGCAATGCCGCCGGCGCGCGCGCCGGCGGCGCCGATTCGGCGCTGCCGCCGGCGCTGAACAGCACCCGCCCGTTGGGGTCGACCAGCGCGGCTTCGGCCGCGCCCATCTGCTCGCGCAGCCGCTCCAGCGCCAGCGGCGCGGCGCCGGGGCCGGCATCGGCCAGGCGCTCGGCGGCGACGCGCGTCTTGGTCAGCAGGTCGGTGGTCAGCGCGTCCAGCGTGCCACGGCCGAGGGCCAGGCCGGCGTCGAGCGCACCGGCCACGCGGACGTCGAACCAGGCCTCGATGCTGCGCGAGGCGAACTGGTACGACACGGTGTAGATCACCAGCCCCGGCAGCAGGCCGACGACGGCGAAGATGCCGGCCAGCTTGATCAGCAGCCGGCTGCCGAACTTGCCCCGCCGCACGCGGATCGCCAGCCGCACCGCGACCACGCCAATGACCAGCGTGAGAAGCAGCGCGACGACCACGTTGACAGCGAACAGCCAGACGAAGTGGCGCTCGTAGAAGCCGCCGCCCTGGGTCGAGAACGAGACCACGAAAGCCAGCACCAGGGCTGCGCCGGTGGCGGCCACGATGGCCACGATCCAGCCCCAGCGCGCCGAGCTGTTCATGGCCTCAAGGTTTGCCCAGGTCGACCTTGAGCGAGCGCGACACGCCGACCGCCCAGTCACTCTGGCCGCCCAGGCCGGTGAGGCCGAACTGCATCGGGCCGGGCAGCTGCGAGGTGTCGAGCCGGTAGCTGAAGTCGACGTAGTAGTCGTCGTCGGGGTCGAGCCGCGCCAGATCGGCGAGCTTCCAGCCGGCGCTGCTGGAGGCGGCGTTCAGCGCCTCGGCCAGCGTGGCGTGGGTCTGGTTCAGGCCGCCGAGGCCGACGCGCCAGTCGCTGGTCAGCGGCTGATAGGCGATGCGCCACGAGCGCGAGACCTGTGCCACCCGCTCGTCGCGCCAGTACCAGCGGTGGCGCAGCAGCTGCGCTTCGGCAACGAAGTAGACCGGCACCCCGCGGCGCAATGCGTCCTCGACCGCCCGCGGCAGGCTGATGCGCACTGCGAACTCGAGCGTGAGCTCGCCCTCGGCATGGGCGGCGCGCAGGGTCGAGAGCTCCACGCCCTGGGCCCGCGCCTGCAGCGGCAGCAGGCAGGCCAGCCAGAGAAGAGGCCACAGCAGCAACCACCGCGCCGGCCGCAGGCCCTGCGTGAACGGATGGCGGACCGGGCTGCGGGGCATGGGGATGGCGGCGGTGGTTTCGGAGGGACTAGGTCTTGCGGATCAGCGCATAGAAGAAGCCGTCCTGCAGCACGCGGCTGTGGCCGTACACCCCCTGGGCCGGATTGTCGGGCAGCGGCAGCAGGTGGCCGGGCGAGTGCGGCTCCAAGAGCGCCCCACCGGGGGGCTGGCGTTGCAAAAAAGCTTCGATCTGGTGCCGACCTTCGGCCGGAAAGATCGAGCAGGTGGCATACAGCAAACGCCCGCCGGGCACGAGCAGCGGCCACAGGGCGTCGAGCATCTCGGCCTGCACCCGGGCCAGGGCGTGGATGTCGTCGGGGCGGCGCAGCCAGCGCACGTCGGGATGCCGGCGCACGATGCCCGACGCGGTGCAGGGTGCGTCGAGCAGGATCGCCTCGAAGGGCCGGCCGTCCCACCACGCCTGCGGCTGACGTGCGTCGCCGGCCTTGAGCTCGGCAGTGAGGTGTTCGCGGTTGAGCGTGTCCTGCACGCGTGCCAGACGCGGCGGGTCGCTGTCCAGCGCCAGCAGGTCGAGGTCGGCCAGTTCAAGCAGGTGCGCCGTCTTGCCGCCGGGTGCGGCGCAGGCGTCGAGGACGCGCGCGCCCGACCGCAGCCCGGCGCCCTCGAGCAGCAGCGGCGCCGCGCGCTGGGCGGCGGCGTCCTGCACCGAGACCTCGCCCTCGGCGAAGCCCGGCAACTGCTGCACCGGGCACGGCTTGGCCAGCACCACTGCCTGCCCGCCCAGGCCGTCGAGGAGGGTGGCGGCGCGGCCGAGCGCGGCCAGACCGTGCACGTAGCTCGCGCCGGTGCCGCGGCGCAGGTTGACGCGCAGCGTCATCGGCGGGTGCTCGTTGGCCGAGGCGAGCAGCGAGCCCCACTCGTGCGGCCAGTCGCGCTTGACGCGCTCGATCCACCACAGCGGGTGGTTGTAGGCGCCCATTGGCGTGTGGCGCACGGCCTCGGTGAGGGTCTCGCGCTCGCGCAGGAAGCGGCGCAGCACGGCGTTGATGAAGGCGGCTGCCGCTGGCACGCGCGCGCGGGCGGCGCTCACCGCCTGATCGACCAGCGTGTGCTCAGCGTAGGGCAGTGCATCGGCCGGCCACAGCAGCGCCAGCGCGGTGACGAGCAGGGCATCGACGTTGGGCGGCGGCGTCTTCGGCGCCAGCCGCGCGCGTAGCTCGGTCGCGCTGCCCAGCCAGCGCAGCGTGTGGAAGCTCAGCGCCTGCACGCCGGGGCGCAAGTCGGCCGGGCAGCGCACGAGCCAGTCGGTCAGCGAGCGCCCGCCGCGCACGGCCTGCACCGCGTCGGCCGTGTGCTCGAGCAGGCGGTGCAACGGCGCACCGGCCGTGGGCGGGAAGGCGGGAAGGGGTGGAACGGCCATCGGGCCAGTCTAGTCCCGCCGCCAGCGAGGGCCGGCTCCGGCAGCGCACAATCGGCTTTCCGCAAATCCCGCCGTCCGCATGGCCCGTACTGCTTCACCCCCAGCCGACCCAGGCGCGCGCATCTTCCGCAGCGAGGAAGACCTGGCCCGCCTGCCGGCCAGCGAGCGCATCCGCTACCGGCTCGTCGCGGCCGACCGCCGCTACCACGCCAACGACAATATCGCCGCCTTCGTGCGTGCCGGCGAGCTCGAAGAGCTCAAGGCCGAGGTGCAGGCCAAGATGCAGGAAGTGCTGCAGGCGCTGGTGATCGACACCGAGAGCGACCACAACACCAACGAGACCGCCAAGCGGGTGGCCAAGATGTACATCGACGAGGTGTTCCGCGGCCGCTTCGTGCCGATGCCCGCGGTGACCGAATTCCCCAACGTCGAGCGCCTCAACGAGTTGATGATCGTGGGGCCGATCACGGTGCGCAGCGCCTGCAGCCACCACATGTGCCCGATCTTCGGCAAGGTCTGGGTCGGCATCCTGCCCAACGAGCACAGCAACCTGATCGGCCTGAGCAAGTACGCGCGCATCGCCGACTGGATCATGAGTCGGCCGCAGATCCAGGAAGAGGCGGTGACGATGCTCGCCAACGAACTGCAGGAGCGCGTGCGTCCCGACGGCCTGGCCATCGTGATGGAGGCCGACCACTTCTGCATGCACTGGCGCGGCGTCAAGGACACCGATACCGCGATGACCAACAGCGTGATGCGCGGCGCTTTCCTCAAGGACGCCAACCTGCGGCGCGAGTTCCTCTCGCTGCTCTCGCGCAAGCAAAGCTAGAAAGCCCACGATGCTCGTCAGACTCATGTACGCCAGCCGCGCGGTGCCGGCGATCGACCACGAAGCGCTGGTCGCGATCTTGCGCAAGAGCAAGGCCAACAACCCGGCCGTCGGTGTCACCGGCGTGCTGTGCTTCAGCGAAGGTATCTTCCTGCAGGTGCTCGAGGGCGGCCGCAGCGCCGTTAACAAGCTCTACAACCGCATCGCCGTCGACCCGCGCCACACCGACGTCGAACTGCTGTGCTACGAGGAGATCGGCGAGCGCCGCTTCGCCGGCTGGTCGATGGGACAGGTCAACATGCAGCGGCTCAACCCGGCGCTGCTGCTGAAGTACTCGGAGCGGCCGACGCTGGACCCGTTCGCGGTCTCGGGCCAGGTTTCGATGGCCCTGTTCCAGGAACTGATGGCCACGGCCTCGATCGTCGGCCAGCCCTAGGGCCGCGGCTCAAAGCCGCCCGGCGCGGCCGAAGCGGAACAGCGGCAGCAGCAGCCGCGTGGGAAACAGCGCGATGGCCGCGTTGTAGGTCTCGCCGGCCTCGTTGAAGAGCTGGCGCGCGAACGTCAGCCGCGCCTCGGCCTCGCGCCACCTCGCGGCCCCGGTGGCCACCGGCTCGATCGTGAGGACCTCGGCGCTCTGCTCGACCAACGCGAAGACGCGGCTGGCCGCGGCGGCCACGCCGGCCTCGGCCGCGACCCAGGTTGCGGCCTGGCTTTCGATCACCGGGCGGGCGGACATCGTGGTGGCGGCGCGCGCCGATTCGGCCAGCTGCGTCTGCAGCGCGTCGAGTGCGTCGTGTTCGGCGGCTAGCGGCTCGCGCAAGGCCGCCAGCAGCGGCTCGCCGGCTTCGGCGCGTTGGCGCCGGGCGTCGTCTACCTTGGTCCAGGCCGCGCCGACGGCGTTGCGCAATGCCAGCAGCCGGTTGTAAGCGCCCAGGGCCCAGAAGACGAGGATGGCGCCCAGCGCGAGCGCGACGATCTGCTCCGTGCTCATCGGGTCGCGCGTCAGCCGCGCACTTCGCCCTGCCCCAGCACGATCCATTTCAGCGACGTCAGGCCTTCGAGGCCGACCGGCCCGCGGGCGTGCAGCTTGTCGGTGGAGATGCCGATCTCGGCCCCCAGCCCGTACTCGAAGCCGTCGGCAAAGCGGGTGCTCGCGTTGACCATCACGCTGGCCGAGTCGACCTCGCGCAGGAAGCGCATCGCAGCGGGGTGATTCGTGGTCAGGATCGCGTCGGTGTGGTGCGAGCCGTGGCGGTTGACATGGGCGATGGCCTCGTCGAGCGAGTCCACCACCTTGACGCTGATGATTGGCGCCAGGTACTCGGTGTCCCAGTCGGCGGCGCTGGCGGCGACCACGCGCGCGCCCGTCACCGAACCCAGCATCGCCCGGCTGCGCGGGCAGCATCGCATCTCCACGCCCTTGGCGGCGAAGACGGCACCGATGCGCGGCAGAAAGGTCGCCGCCTGCGCCGCATGCACGAGCAGCGACTCGGCGGCGTTGCAGGGGCTGTATTTCTGCGTCTTGGCGTTGTCGGTGACGCGCACGGCCAGTTCGAGATCGACCTCGGCATCGACATAGACGTGGCAGTTGCCGTCCAGGTGCTTGATCACCGGCACCTTGGCTTCGGCGGCGATGCGCTCGATCAGGCCCTTGCCGCCGCGCGGGATGATCACGTCCACCGCCTCGGGCATCGCGATCAGGCGGCCCACCGCGGCGCGGTCGCTGGTCTCCACGAGCTGCACCGCCTCGGCCGGCAGGCCGGCCTCGAGCAATGCCGCCTGCACCAGGCGCCACAGCGCGAGGTTGGAGTGCAGCGCCTCCGAGCCCCCGCGCAGGATGCAGGCGTTGCCGCTCTTGATCGCCAGCGATGCGGCCTCGATCGTCACGTTGGGCCGGCTCTCGTAGATCATTCCGAACACGCCCAGGGGCACCCGCATCTGGCCGACGCTGATGCCGCTGGGCCGGCGCCTGACGCCGCCGATCTCGCCTACCGGGTCGGGCAGGGCGGCGATCTGCTCGCAGCCCTGGGCCACCGTCTCGACGACGTCGCGCGTGAGCTTGAGCCGGTCGATCAGCGGCGCGGCCAGGCCGGCTTCGCGGGCCGCCTCGAGATCGCGCGCGTTGGCCAGCAGCAGCGCCGTGACGCCGTCGCGAAGGCGTGCGGCCAGCGAGCGCAACGCATGGTCCTTGGTCGCCGTGCCGGCCGCGGCCATCAAGGCGCTGGCCGCGCGCGCGGCGGCGCCCAGGTGGGCCATGTAGGCGGGGATGTCGGTAGGCGTCATGGAGCGACGATTGTCCCAAATCCGCGCCGCGCCCGCCGCGCCGCGCGGCGGGCAGCGTCCGCCTAGGGCCGGTCGCCCGCGACGGTGGCCAGCCAGCGGGCGACGCTGGCTGGCGGCAGGTCCAGCGCAACCTGCTTGCGACGGGCGACCCGGCCACGCAGCAGGCGCAGGCCGCGGCGCGTCAGGTGCAGTTCGGCGGCCAGCCAGGCCAGCAGCGCGTCGTTGGCCTTGCCATCGACCGGTGGCGCGGCCAAGCGCACACGCAGGCAGCCGTCGTGCAGGCCGTCGGCCGCGGTGCGCGGCGCGTTGGGTGTGACCACGACCTGCAGTGCGCAGCCCTCGCCCAGCGTCCGCAGACAAGGCCAGTTCGCGTTCAAGCCGCCGTCTTCTTCGGTGCCACCGTCTTCGCCGCGGCCTTGGCGGGGGACTTCGCGGCACGCGGCTCGAACTCGAAGCCGACGCGTCCTTCCTTGGCGTCGTAGGCGAGGTAGGCCTTGAACTTGCGCCGCGTCTTGTTGGAGACGAAGCCGTCGAGCAGCCCGGTCTTGCCGGCGGCCAGCAGCCTGGCGAATTCCTCGCGCGGCACCGGCTGCTGCAGGATGATCTTGCCGCTCTTGAAGTCGCAGGTCACGTGCGCGCCGACGCTGTGCTCGCAGACGTAGTTGCTGCCGTGCTCGTAGACATGGCCCTTGCACTTCGGGCAGGTGCCCAGGCTCTGCTGGCCCGAGAAGTCCACCGGCTCGCCGTCGCCCTGACCGGCCTTGGCGTCGTCGCCGAAGTCGAACTCGAGCTTCCAGTTATCGATCTCCGGGTCTTCGACCAGCCTGATCTCGGCCGTGAAGGGCCAGCCGGCTTTGCTGCGGAAGCCCTCCAGCGGGCCGATCTTCTTGTCGCGGATGAGCGCCTCGGCCTCGGCGATCTCGAACGCGCGGCCGGCCGGGATCTTAGTGATCGAGAAGCCGCAGCCTTCTTCCGTGCCGCTCTTGCCGGCGCAGGCGAAGCGGCGGTAGTTCTCCTTGACCACGCCGCCGCAATGCGGGCACGGCACGGCCAGCGTCGCGTAGTCGCCGGGGATCGTGTCGCGGTCGTACTCCTTGGCCTTCTTCACGATGCGCTCGGCCATCTTCGCGATCTCGGCCATGAAGGCGTCACGCGACAACCGCCCATGCTCCATCTCGGCGAGTTGGTACTCCCAGTTGCCGGTGAGCTCGGGCTTGGTCAGGTCCTCGATCGCCAGCCCGCGCAGCAGCGTCATCAGCTGGAAGGCCTTGGCCGTGGGCACCAGCTCGCGGCCGTCGCGCAGCATGTACTTCTCGGCAATCAGGCCCTCGATCGTCTGCGCCCGCGTCGCCGGCGTGCCCAGGCCCTTCTCGCGCATCGCCTCGCGCAGGTCCTCGTCGTCGATCAGCTTGCCTGCGCCTTCCATGGCGGACAGCAGCGTGGCCTCGGTGTAGCGCGCCGGCGGCTTGGTCCTCAGCGCGTTGACTGACACGTCCTCAGTGCGCACCTGCTCGCCCGGCGCCACAGCGACCAGGTTGGCGTCGTCGTCCTGCGCCTCCTTGCCATAAACGGCGAGCCATCCCGGGTTGACCAGCACCTTGCCGTTGGTCTGGAACCGGTGCTCGGCGCCGCTGGTCGCCACCGTGCTGATGCGCGTCGTGACCATGAAGTCGGCCGACGGGTAGAACACCGCGATGAAGCGCTTGACGACCATGTCGTAGAGCTTGAGCTCGATTTCGCTGAGCGAATGAGGTGCCTGCAGCGTCGGGATGATCGCGAAGTGGTCGGAGACCTTGGCGTTGTCGAACACGCGCTTGGTCGGCTTCACGTAGCCCTCGTTCAGGCCCTTGCGGGCGTGCAGGCTGAGCTCGCGCAGCGGCCCCGGCAGGTCGGCGTCGGCGAGCATGCCGAAGGTGCTCTTCACCGTCGGCAGGTAGTCCTCGGGCAGCGCGCGGCTGTCGGTGCGCGGGTAGGTCAGCACCTTGTGCTTCTCGTACAGCGCCTGCGCCAGGTTAAGCGTCGTCTTGGCGCTGAAGCCGAAGCGGCTGTTGGCCTCGCGCTGCAACGTCGTCAGGTCATACAGCAAGGGAGACGCCTGGGTGCTGGGCTTGGCTTCGTCGGTGACGGTGGCCAGCTCGCCGCGCACCGCGGCGGCGATGGCCTCGGCTTCGGCCGCGGTCCACAGGCGGTCGGCGCGGGCTTCCGCATCGTCCGGGTTCTTCTTCCACTTCGGGTCGAACCACTTGCCTTCGTATTGACCGGCCACCGCATCGAAGGTGGCCTTCACCTCCCAGTACGCCCGCGCCACGTGCTTGCGGATCCTTTCCTCGCGCTCGACGACGATCGACAGCGTCGGCGTCTGCACCCGGCCGACGGTGGTCAGGAAGAAGCCGCCGTCGCGCGAGTTGAAGGCCGTCATCGCCCGCGTGCCGTTGATGCCCACCAGCCAGTCGGCCTCGCTGCGGCTGCGTGCGGCGTCGGCCAGACCCAGCATCTGCTCGTCGCTGCGCAGCTGCGCGAAGCCGTCGCGGATCGCCTGCGGCGTCATGCTCTGCAGCCACAGGCGCTGGATCGGCTTGCCATGCGGCTTGTCGCCGAAGGCGTACTGCACGATCAGGCGAAAGATCAGCTCGCCCTCGCGCCCGGCGTCGCAGGCGTTGACGATGGCGCCCACGTCCTTGCGCTTGACCAGCTTGACGACGGCGTTCAGCCGCGTCTTGGCCTTGTCGATCGGCGCGACGTCGAAATGCGGCGGCACCACCGGCAGGTGGGCGAAGCTCCACTTGCCGCGCTTGACCTCGTACTCGTCCGGGGCCTTGATCTCGACCAGGTGGCCCACGGCCGAGGTCACGACGTACTTGTCGTTCTCGAAATGATCGGCGTGCTTGTCGAACTTGCCGGCCTGCGGCGTCAGCGCGCGCACGATGTCCTGCGCCACGCTCGGCTTCTCGGCAATGATGATGGTCTTGCTCATGGTTCCTTTTTAGCGGCCCGTTCCCCCGGAGGGGGCCGAAGCCATGCCTACAATCCGCCACTCTCGCGCGCACGCACGCGCGCTCGTACGGATTCAATGTACCGAATGAGCAAGACCCCGCAAGAGGCGCCCTCGCAACGGCATCGCGCCGGTCGCCGCCCGGCCAAGGCAGCCGGCCGCAGCGACGCGCGGCGCATCCAGGTACGCAGGAGCGGCGTCCACGGCAAGGGCGTCTTCGCGCTGCGGCCCATCGCCGCCGGTGACCTGATCATCGAATACAAGGGCGAGGTCATCACCTGGCCCGAGGCGCTGCGCCGCCACCCGCACGACCCGGCCGACCCCAACCACACATTCTATTTCCACGTCGACGAGCGCCACGTCATCGACGCCAAGGTCGGCGGCAACGCGGCGCGCTGGATCAATCATGCCTGCGAGCCCAACTGCCAGGCCGACGAGACGCCCGAGGGCCGCGTCTTCATCCGCGCCCTGCGCGACCTGTCGCCGGGCGAGGAGCTGTTCTACGACTACGGGCTGATCATCGACGAGCGCTACACGCCGAAGCTCAAGCGCGAGTACGCCTGCCGCTGCGGCAGCCCGATCTGCCGCGGCACCATGCTGGCACCCAAGTCGGCATCGGCGCGGGCCCGCACGAAGGCCTAGCGAGGCGATTCTTGGACGCGGCAACGCATCACCTGAGCTGGGGCGCCGAGGCCGTGTGGCGACGCCTGGCGCCGCTGCTGCCGGGGCTGTCGGTGGAGGTGGTGGCGCGTGCCGATTCGACCAACACCCGGCTGCTCGAGCGCGCGCGCGCATCCAGCGGCATGCGCGACAGCCGGGTCACCCGCCCCGGCGACCTCGATCCGCGGGCCCGCGGCGAGACCACGCCCCACGGCCGGCGCGCGGTCGATGTGCAGCCCTGCCTGCTGGTCGCCGAACATCAGACCCATGGACGCGGCCGCCTGGGTCGCGACTGGGTCTCCAGCGTCGGGGCGTCGCTGACCTTCTCGCTCGCGCTGCCGCTGGCGCCGGCCGACTGGTCGGGCCTGTCGCTGGCGGTCGGGCTGGCACTGGCCGACGCGTTCGATCCACCGTCGGTGGCGCCGGACGCGCCGGACGCGAGCGCGCCGCCGCCGAAGATCGGCCTGAAATGGCCTAACGACCTCTGGCTGTTCGAGGCCCCGGGCCGCGGCCGCAAGCTGGGCGGGGTGCTGATCGAGACCGTCAGCGTCGGCCAGCACCGGATGTGCGTGGTCGGCGTCGGCATCAACGTGCTGCCGCAGCCGGCGCCCGACTTCCCCCACGGCTACGCCTGCCTGCAGGAGATCAACGCGGCGATCACCGCCCCGGTGGCGCTCGCGCAGGCCGCCGAACCGCTGGTGCGCGCGCTGCTGCGTTTCGAGCGCGAAGGTTTCGCGCCGCTGGTTCCGGCCTACGCGCGGCGCGACGTGCTGCTCGGTCAGGCCGTGACCACTTCGTCGCCGGGCCTGCCCGAAGGCGTGGCCGAAGGCGTCGACGAGCGCGGCGCGCTGCGACTGCGCCACGACGGCCTGCACGAAGTGGTCAGCGGCGAAGTCAGCGTCCGCCTGTGCACGCCGGGGCCGGCCTGATGCTGCGCGCCCTGGTCGCACTCGTCCTGCTCGCCAATCTCGTCTTCTACGGCTGGGTCCAGGGCTGGTTCGCGCCCGGTTTTCCGCCGCCGCGCCAGGGCGAACGCGAGCCCGAGCGCATCACGGCCCAACTGCATCCCGAAGCCGTGACCGTGCTGCCGCCGCCGGCGGCCAGCGCGGCGGTGACGGCGGCGC
>JBBINW010000102.1:0-13286 GCA_037443665.1 Betaproteobacteria bacterium | reverse complement strand
GCTAGCGCACAGGCAAGCTCCGTCCGGGGTTGCGCCACGCGCGCCAGGCCAGCCAGCCCCAGCGCAGCAGCTGCGCTGCCCGGCCGCCTCGCAGCGGGAGCCGCAACACCAGGGTGCCGAAGGCGCCCGCGACGATCCACGCCAGCGGGCTGCCCAACCAGGCACGCACCTGCATGACCCGGTACGCGACCGCATCGGTGCGCACCGCCAGTTCGTCGAAGGCGCCGACGGCCTGCGCACGCGCCAGCTGCGAGGCCAGCAGCAGATCCCGCTTGCGCCGGTCGCGCTGCCCGACGGGCGCGGCGTGGCGACGGTTCACGGTGGCGGGCTCGAGCCCAGTGCGGCAGCGTCGTCGCGCAGTTCGGCGACGCTCGACCGGAACAGCGCCGATCCACCGGCGCTGAAGTGCCGCATGCGCAGTCCGCCCAGCACGGCCAACGCGACGAAGGCCGCTGCACCCAGGCCCAACGCGAGCAGCCGCTGCGTCTCCCACAACGCGACGGTCACGAACAGAGCCAGGAAGACGGCGCCGAAACCGACCATCAATGCGGTCAGCACCGACCAGAACAACAGGCCGGCGACGCGCTCCTTTTCCTCGCGAACCTCGATGGCCAGCAGCTCGAGCCGAATGCGACCCAGCGCGAGCAGCGAAGCCCCGAGCCGCCGCACCGGGCCCGACAAGCCCACCCGTTCTGGCGCCACCGCCGGCTACCCGCGACGCGCCGGCACGTTCCGGGCCCTCAACGCCGACCGATCAGCACGCCGATCGCCAGGCCGATCGCGGCGCCCGCGCCTGCCGCCTGCCACGGATGCGTATGCACGTAGTCGTTGGTCGCGTCGGCCGCCCTCTTGGCGCGCTCGACCGCGTCGTGCTGCGCATCGACGACGCGCTCCTTCGCGTCGTCCAGACGCGCACGGATGCGCGCCCGCAGCGCCGCCGCTTCGCCTTCGGCCTTGTTCGTCGTCGCCTTCATCAAGGCATCGATATCGTCCATCACGAGACGGAAGTCCGCGGACAGTTTTTCTCTTGCTTCGATGGTGCCGTTCATGTTCACTCCTCAACTTCCGGACCCTCAACAGCGGTCCGACGAATGCAGCATGCGCGTTCCGCACCGCGCTGCCTTGATCGGGCTCAACCATCGAGCCCGGATGCCGCGCCCGCCAGCCGCTCGCTGCGCGAGCGAAGGTTGCGGGCATCGACCCAGGGCCGATCCACCCGCGCTGGCCGGCGACGGCCGCCGGCGCGGCGACGCCTACTTGTGGCCGCCGCCCTTCAGCACTTCCTTGATGTCGCCGACCGCCTTCTGCACCTTGCCTTCGACCTGCTTCTTGATCCCCTTGAGCTGCTGCGAAGTGCTCCCGGCCACCTGGCCGGCCGTTTCCTGCACCTTGCCGGCGACATCCTTGACGGCGCCCTTGACTTGGTCCTTGTTCATCTGCGTACCTCGCTATGTCTGTGGTTGAAGTGAGTGGCTGCGCCGTCAGCCGGCGCTGTAGGGCGTGCCGTAGAACCTGTGCACCCCGCTGGCCCATGTCCGGTCCGACATCGACGGCCAGCGGTCCTTGTCGAAGCCCGGGGCGTCCTTCAGGGCTGCCTTCGGGACGTTGAGCGTGAAGCGCTTGTGCACCGTGTCGAGCCTCAGCGCCGCCCAGGGCACGGCAAACAGCTTGTCGGCCAAGCCCAGCACGCCGCCGAACGACAGCACCGCGTAGGCCACCCTGCCGGTGGCCATGTCGATCATGAACTCCTTGATGTCGCCCAGATCCTCGCCGTCCTTGTTGTAGACGTCGTTGCCGAGCAGCGTGTTTGCACCCATCAGCGACGGGCCCGGCCCGTCGCTGCTGTTGGCGTACATGCCGAAGTTGTCGCGCGCGACGTCGTTGGCGGTCATGTTCTCTCCTTGTGCCCTCCGATGAACGGAAGATTGAAATCACTTTCGGGCCCTGTCGCGGGCCCGTCGCGTGGCTCGATGCCAGCCGCGGCTACAGCCGGCCCATCAGCAGCAGCACGATGATCACGACGACCACCAGCCCCAGCACGCCGCTGGGTCCGTAGCCCCAGCTCCTGCTGTGCGGCCATGCCGGCACGACGCCGATGAGCATCAGAATCAGCACGATCAACAGGATGGTTCCCAAGCCCATGAGCTTCTCCTCGAGATGTTGAGTCGGTCAGCCGACTCGATGTCGCGTTCAAGCCTTTGAACGAAGCCCAATGTGATCCCGGCGCGCGCTGACGTCTGTGCGTTGCCGAACAGTCCCCCGGCGCATCCATTGATCGACCTCAATGCGGTTTCAGGACCGGAGCACTAAAAACAATTCACTGGGTTGTCTGCTCCGTAGAGAACGGGGGCATCGTGCAAGTGCGTGCCGAGCAGTTGCGCAATCAGGTCCGCGCCGCCTTGCCCGGTGATGAGTGGGAAGTTTGGCGGCCGCAACTCGACTTCGTGGCGTTGCCGTTGGGTCGCGTGTTGGCCGAGCCAGGAGTCGCCTACAGGCAGGTCCACTTCCCGACCACCGCCGTCGTCTCGCTGCTGTACGTCACCGAGCGCGGACAGTCGACCGAAGTCCTGATCGGCAACGAGGGGCTGGTCGGGGTCGCGCCGTTCATGGGTGGCGACTCGACGCCGCAGCGCGCCATCGTGCAGGTCGCGGGCCAGGGGTATCGAGCGCCGGCGGACTTCATCCGGGATGCGTTCGCACGGTCCGCGCCGGTCAGGCGTTTGCTGCTGGCCTACACGCAGGCCAAGATGGCCCAGATCGCGCAGACGGCGGTGTGCAATCGGCTGCACTCGCTCGAGCAGCGCTTGTGCCGCTGGCTCCTGCAGACCGTCGATCGCCTGCAGGACGACACCTTCGCGATGACGCACGAAATCATCGCCGACAACCTGGGCGTGCGCCGCGAGGGCGTGACGATGGCCGCACTCGGGCTGCAAGCGGCCGGGCTGATCCACTACACGCATGGTCATCTCTCGGTACTCGACCGTGCGGGACTGGAACGGTGCGCCTGCGAGTGCTATTCGGTGATCAAGCGGGAACACGCCCGCCTGCTGCCCGTGCACCGCGTTGCGCCGCCCACGGCGCGTGCCGATCTGCACCGGACAGCCCAGCGGGACGTCGCCGAGGCGAGCGCACCCTGATCGGCCTGGTCGTCCCACCCGCCGGCGACGGCGGCCGGCCGGCCGTCGGTGCCGGTTCTTCGACATCACGACGTCCGGCGCCTGGGTCGCGGCCGCCATCGACAGCGCCGGGCCGAAGCACCGGCGGTCCGCAACGGCGTCTCAGTTGCCCGCCGGGCGGGGTGCCGACGCGGCGGGTTCCACCGTGACGTGTTCGCGGAGGATGCCGCCGCCGGCAACACTGCCGCTGGTCGTGCCCTGGCCTTCGATGCGCGCCAGGCACTCCTTGCGGTCGTCACCCTCCGGCAGCGCGTTGCAGCGCAGGCGGGCATTGCGGGCATAGGCCTGCGGGTCGTCGGTCAACTTGCCTCGCTTGATCTGCGCGAACGCGGCCTCGGCTTCCTTCAGGCAGGTCGCCCGGTCCTGGTTCGAGCGCCCGTCCATGCACGCGGCACGCTCGTCCCGGTAGCGCGCCTGCTCGGCAGCCGTGGCGCCGGCGTGGGCCGGCATCGCAGCCGAGCCCAGCGTCGCGATCAGAGCCGCCAGGGCCCAGGCCGGGGATGCACTGCGGAGTGGGTCAACGATCATCGAAGTCTCCTTGGCCTGCCCGAAAGCGATGCCGTGTTACTGAAGTTGCGCGCCGTGCCAGTACATGGCCTGGCAGGTCGTTCGGCCCGGCGCGATCTCCGGCGGCGCCGTAGCCGCCGTCCTGGATCGCGGCGCGTGCCGCTGTTCGGCCGCCGATGCAGGTTCCGTGGCGTTGCGGCCATGCCGCCGTTTGAAGGCACCGGCCGCCGTCACTTCCGCTTCGGCCTCTCGGCCACCGCCGCGGCCGCGCGCACTGCGGCCTCGGTCGCCAGCTGCGCCGGGGCCGGCGCCTGCACGCGCTTGGGTTTCTTGGCTTCCTTGTTGCCGTGCTGATGCTTGGACATGCCTTGCTCCTGCGGTGGAAGGGACGAAGCCAAAGCCTAGGCGCCTGGCGCCGGCATTTCCGTGCGCCACCGAACACAGAGGCCCGCGGCTCGGGCCGCCCCCGGCTTTGCGCGCCAGCGCACAGATCGAGCACCGATGCGGGCGCAGACTGCAGGCAACCGATCCCGGATCGTCAACCGCTCGGCAGACAGGCCCGCCATCGGCGCGTCGCGTCGTCCCCCTTTCGATTCACCCAGGAAACATCATGGAAAAGCAGAACCTGCCCGTCTACGTCTTCAACACCCACGTCGAGGCCGAGGAGGCCATCCAGTCGCTCAGCCGCGCCGGCATCGACGTCAAGAAACTCTCGCTGATCGGCAAGGGCTATCACAGCGAAGAGCATCCGCTGGGCTTTTACACGACGGGCGAAAAGATCCGCTCGTGGGGCGGGATCGGCGCCTTCTGGGGCGGCATCTGGGGCCTGCTGCTCGCGCCGGCGGTCTTCTTCATCCCCGGCCTGGGCCTGCTCCCGATGGCGGGGCCGGTGGTCGCGGCACTCGTCGGCGCGCTCGAAGGTGCGGTGGTCGTCGGCGGCCTGTCGGCACTGGGGGCGGCGCTGACGCGGATCGGCGTTCCGAAGGACCAGGTGCTCAAGTACGAGACGGCGCTGAAGGCCGACAAGTTCGTGCTGCTGATCCACGGCAGCATCGACGACGAAGCCAAGGCGCGCTCGGTGCTCGCCAAAGCGAAGGCCGCGCAGACCGCATGAACCAAACAGTGCGCGACGCACCCGCGCGCGCGCAGCCTCGAAACCGATGGAGTCCAGCATGATCAAGAACGCGATGATTTCGGCCCTTGCGGCCCTGTCCCTGACGGCGGGCGCGCCAGCCTTTGCCCAGGGCAACGACAGGCACGACGATCGGGGCGGTGCCGAGCAGCGACAAGGCGGCGGCCGGAGCGACCACGAAAGAGACCCGAGGCCGCAGGAGCGCGGGGCCGGGCCGCAGCATTCATTCCATAAGGGCGACCGGCTGCCGACCCAGTACCGCAACCAGCGCTACGTGGTCGAGGATTGGCGCGGCCGTCACCTCAGCGCACCGCCGCGGGGCTACCACTGGGTTCAGACCGGCGGCGACTACGTGCTGGTTGCGATCACCACCGGTGTCATCCTGCAGCTGCTCCTGAACAACTGACGCGCAGGCTCGGGGCGAGTTGGAGGCGAAGGCCTACAAGGCCAGGGTCGAAGCGCACGACAGGCACAAGCAGCAGATCGGCCGGCTGCGTCAGGAATGCCGGTCGCCATCGCCAAGCTCCATGGATCGAAGACTGCCGGCGAAGACTCGTGGGAAGTGACGGTTGCCCCGATGGAGAAGATGCGCGAGGACTTCGCGCATGCCGTGCACCACACCAGGTTTCAAGGCGGGTCCCGTTTGCCGACACTCCCGGTGCGCGCTGCCCCATGCATCGCCATTCATTCCGCGGGGGTTCGGCCCTCGGCCTGACCGTCGCCCTGCTCGCCGGGCTGCTGGTGCAGCGTGGCCGGCAGGGGGTCGTCGTGGCCTTGCGATTGGAGTGAGGCGCGTCGCACGCGGCAACGGACATGAAGGCGGCGCTCAGGACATGCCGCTCGCTGGTGGGCCAGGTCTGGCAGTCGTGGCGCGACGACTACGTCACCACCATGGGGGCCGCGCTGGCGTACTACGCGATGTTCTCGCTCGCCCCGCTGCTGCTGCTCGTGATCTCGATCGCCGGGCTCGCCTTCGGCGACGACTCGGCACGGCAGGAGATCGAGACCCAGCTCGACGCCCTGATGGGCCCGGCCAGCGCCGGCGCGGTCCTCGCCCTGCTGGCCAGCGTCCGCCCGCCGCGAAAAGCGTGGCCGCAACCGTGCTCGGCGTCGTGCTCCTGGCGGCCGGCGCAAGCTCGATGTTCGGCGAACTGCGGTCCGCACTGGATCGCATCTGGCGCGTGCCGGGGCCCCGTATCGCCAAGCCCTGGCTGGCACTGGTGCGTTCGCGCGTGCTGTCCCTGGGGATGATCCTGGCCCCGGGGCTTCCTGCTCATCGTCTCGCTGGTCGCCAGCGCCGCATTGAGCGCCCTGGGCCGCACCCTTGATCCCGCGTTCGACGGCTGGCACCGCGTGGTCCAGGTCGGCAACGAGACCGCCAGCTTCATGCTGGCGGCCGGCATCTTCGCGCTGATCTACAAGCTGACGCCGCACAAGCACGTGCAATGGAAAGATGTCTGGATCGGCGCCGTCTTCGCCGCTGGCCTGCACTTGCTCGGCAGGTCGATGATCGGCCTGTACATCGGGCACTCGAGCGTCGCATCGAGACTCGGTGCCGCCGGCTCGCTGGCCGTCGTTCTGGTCTGGGTGTACTACTCGGCGCAGGTCCTGCTCATCGGGGCGGAGTTCACGTGGGTCTATGCGAACCGCGTCGGCTTCCGAAGAGCCGCGCCATCCCTCCCGATGGTGCGAGAGAGGGGCGCATGAGCTGCGCGGCCAAAGCCGCGCGCCGGAACGCGCGCCGCTTCCCGTCAGCGCCGGCGCCGTTCCCACCCATCACGCGCGTCAGCGCTTGATGCGGCTGATCTTCGTGCCTTCGATGCTCAGGCTGGCCATCAACCCCTGCTGGTCGGTGATGAAGGCATAGGCATCCTTCTTCAGCGTCGTCGTCGAGATATTCTTGGCCGCGCCCTCGTCGACCACGACGACCGACGGGCCGACGCCGATCTCCCAGCCCTTGGTCTTGCGCAGGTAGTTCACGGCCTTGTCGTTCATCAGGAAGACGACGTAGGCATAGGACTCGGCGCCGGCCTGCCAGCCCCACGAGGCGGAGACGGAGTTGTAGTAGTCGAGGACATGCTCGCGCTGCAGGAGCTCACCTTCGCCATAGCTGCCGCCGAACACGAGGCCGGCCTTGACGATCTTCGGGAAGACCAGAATCGCCTTGGCACGATGCGAAATCGCCTCGGCTGCCGGGTTGGCCCTGTACAGGATCTGCAACGCCTGGGCAGCGTCCTTGTCCAGATCCTCGGCGGTCGCGGCGAACGCCATGCCGCCGATCGAGGTGAGGAACAAGGCGGCTGCGCTGGCCAGCAACGCCTTGTGAATGTTGCGTCGGGTTTGTGTCATTTCGAGATCCTTGGAGTCGGCTGAATGCCAAATGGCAGCGTAGGCCCAACGGCGGTCGCTGACTGTGCGCCAGCGAACATTGACGCCACGGCGCTACGGCGCCGGACGACCGGGGCCCTGCGTCCCCTGGGCGCGTGCCGAGAGATAGGCGTAGAGATCGACGATGCGGGCGTTGACGCGGGGTTCGCCCTGCCACTCGGGCATCGTGAGCGGACTCTCCCGGCGCTCCACGATCTCGTCGATCAGGGCCTCCCGCGCGACGTCCGAGCGGCCGCCCTGTGCCGCCGGAACAGCCCAGTCGTAGCGCTCCAGCACGAGCCCGACGAATCGGCGTGGCCCCATCTCGCGAACCCTGGGCAAAAGATCGGGGCCGCCCGCGGTGCCGGTCGCAGCGGGCCCGTGACAGGCCGCGCACTTGTCCTGGAAGACACGCCAGCCGGCGTAGACCGACCCCGGCGGCCTCGCGAGCTGCGCGAGTTCCTGCGCCGGCTGCCGGTTCTGCAGTTCGACGGCGCACCCGGCCAGCAACAGGGCCGCCGCCGACACACCGAGGCACGACAAGCCCCGCACCCGCCCGGCCCCGCGCACGAAGGGCGGCTTCGGCGCAGACATCGTAAACCTGACCATGGGCATCACCCCTGCACTTCCTGCGGCCGCCAAGCCGCGCCGCCAGTCCTGGCTGCCGAACCGGTTGCTCGGCAGGCCCTGCGATCATTGTCGACGCCAGCGGTCGCCGATTCCTTGCCGAAGATCAGTGCCTGCCGCCGTGGACTCGAACATCGCCGGCGCTGCCGTCACTCGTGGCGCAACGCCTCGATCGGATCCATCTGCGCCGCCCGCCGCGCCGGGAAGAAGCCGAACACGACGCCGATCGCGGCCGAGAACAGCAACGACAGCAGGTTGATCGCCGGATTGAACAGGAAGGGCACGCCCATCACCGCGGCCAGGGCCCATGACGCGGCGGTCGCGATGACGACGCCCACCAGCCCGCCCAGCGCCGAAAGCACGACAGCCTCGATCAGGAACTGCAGCAGCACCTCGCGCTCGAGGGCACCGACCGCCAGCCGCAGGCCGATCTCGCGCGTGCGCTCGGTGACGCTGACGAGCATGATGTTCATGATCCCGATGCCGCCGACCAGGAGGCTCACCGCGGCCACCGCGCCGAGCAGCGTGGTCATGACCTGGGTCGTGCCCGACAGCGCGTCGGCAATCTGCTGGGTGTCGAGGATGTTGAAGTTGTCGTCGTCGCTCTCGGCGAGCTTTCGCCGCTCGCGCAGCAAGTCGCGCAGGCTGGCCTTCAGGCGCGTGCTGTCGCTGCCCTCTTCCATCGACACCAGCAGGGTCGGCACCTTGAGCGAACCGGTGACGCGGCGCTGCAGCGTGTGCAGCGGCACGACCACCGTGTCGTCCTGGTCGTTGCCCATGCCGCCCTGCCCCTTGGCCGCCAGCACGCCGACGACGTCGCAGCTGAACTGCTTGATGCGCAGCGGCTGGCCGAGCCCGGTCTGGCCCACCGCGCCACCGTAGATCTCGCGCCGCACCGTCTCGCCGACGATGCAGACGGCGCCGCCTGCGGTCTGCTCGTCGTCGGCGAACAGGCGCCCGCTGGCCAGCTTCCAGTTGCCGATGCCGAACCAGGCGTTGGTGCTGCCGATCACGCTGGTGGCCCAGTTGCGGCCGTTGCCGACGACGGTGACCGCGGCTCGGCCTTCGGGCGCCGCCGCGGCCACACCGCCGATCTCGTCGGCGATCGCCAGCGCATCGGCTTCCTTGAACTGCGGGATGCCGGGGCCGCCTCCGCCACCGGGTCCCTGCCGCTGGCCCAGGCGCACCATCAGCAGGTTGCTGCCGAGGCTGGCGATCTGCGTCTGCACCGCCTGCGTGGCACCCTTGCCCAGCGTGACCATCGTGATCACCGCGGCGACGCCGATCACGATGCCCAGGATGGTCAGGAACGACCGCAGCAGGTTGCGCTGGATCGAGCGCAGGGCCAGCAGCAGCACGCTGAGCAGCATCAGGTGGTCTCGGCCGTGGTCAGGGTCGCCGGCGCGGCGGTCACGGGGTGCTCGTTGGGCAGGTCGCGGGCGATGCGGCCGTCGACGAAGTGCACCTGCCGCCTGGCGTAGGCCGCCATGTCGGGCTCGTGCGTGACCATCAGCACGGTGATGCCGTGGTCGCGGTTGAGCGCCACCAGCAGGGCCATGATCTCGTGGCTGCGCTGGGTGTCGAGGTTGCCGGTGGGCTCGTCGGCCAGCACCACCGCGGGCGCGGTGACGATGGCCCGCGCGATGGCCACCCGCTGCTGCTGACCGCCGGAGAGTTCGGCCGGCGTGTGCTTCTCCCAGCCGCCCAGGCCGACCGAACGCAGGGCCTGGGCGGCAGCCTCGCGCCGCGCTTCGGCACTGTCGCCGCGGTACAGCAGCGGCAGCTCCACGTTCTCCTGCGCCGAGGTGCGCGCGAGCAGGTTGAAACCCTGGAAGACGAAGCCGAGATAACGCCGGCGCAGCCGCGCTCGCTGGTCGCGCGACAAGGCCTCGACGTGGGCGCCCTTGAACAGGTATTGCCCGGCGCTGGGCGTGTCCAGGCAGCCCAGGATGTTCATCGCGGTCGACTTGCCCGAGCCGCTGGGGCCCATGATGGCGACGAACTCGCCGGCCTCGATCACGAGGTCGATGCCCTTGAGCGCCGCGAGTGCGACCGCGCCGCTGCCGTAGACCTTGCTGACGCGGCGCAACTCGATGAGCGGCACGGTCCCCGCGCCACCTTCGTGCTGCGCCCTTCGATCTTCGCCTTCGGAGCGGCCCGGCAAGCTCACGGCGCGCTCCCCGTCTTCTGGTCGGTGATCACCAGCATGCCGGCCTGCAGGTCGCCGCCGGTGATCTCGGTCATGTGGCCGTCGCTGATGCCCGGGATCACGGCCACCGCCACGGCGGCACCGTCGCGCAGCACCCAGACCTCCTTGGCCGTCGCGGTGCTGGCGCCGGCGGCGGCCGCCCTGCGCGTGGTCGTGCGGCGGATGGTGGGCACCAGGCTGGAGGCGATGCCCTTGCTCGGCGGCGCGGTCGCTGGCGCGGTCGCCGGCGTGAAGCGCAGCGCCGTGTTCGGCACCAGCAGCACGTCGTTGCGCTGCATCGCGGTGATGATGGCGGTGGCCGTCATGCCCGGACGCAGGCTGAGGTCGGCGTTATCGACGTCCAGGTAGGTGAGGTAGGTGACGACGTTGTCGGTGATCGTCGAGCCGAAACCCACGCGCGTGATGCGTGCCGGGAACATGCGCGTCGGGTAGGCCGCGACCGTGAAGGTCGCATCCTGCCCGTTCTTCACCGAACCCACGTCGGCCTCGTCGACGTAGACCCACAGGCGCAGCTTGGCCAGGTCCTCGGCCACGGTGA
The DNA here is from genome assembly GCA_037443665.1 of Betaproteobacteria bacterium. GTDB lineage: Bacteria > Pseudomonadota > Gammaproteobacteria > Burkholderiales > Burkholderiaceae_C > Rubrivivax. The sequence goes on along the minus strand of JBBINW010000102.1, from coordinate 2,730 downwards.
ACAGGGTCACCGCCTGCAAGGACGCCGCCACGGCATTGCCCGGGTCCACGTTGCGCGTCAGCACGACGCCGTCGGACGGGGCGCGGATCGAGGACTTCGACAGGTTGATCTGGTCGGTCGACAGCGTGGCGAGTGCGTTGTCCACCGCCGCGCGGGCGTTGGCGTCGTCGGCCACCGCGCGCGCCAGCGTGGCGCGCGCGGCGTCGAACTCGGTCTGCGCCGGCACCTTGCCGCCCGAGAGCTTGGCCACGGCCTCGAGCCGCGACAGGCCGGCCTGCGCCTCGGCGATGGTCGCCGCCGTCTCTGCGACCTTGGCCCTGGCCGACGTCACCGCGGCCTGCGAGCCCGCGACCTGGTCGCGCAGCTTGGCCGGATCCAGTTCGACCAGCACCTGGCCCTTCTTGATCGCGTCGTTGACATCGACGTTGACACTCAGCACCGTGCCCGAGAGCTCGCTGCCGATGTTGATCGTGCGCGTCGGCTGGATCGTGCCGTTGGCGGTGACGGTCAAGGTCAGGTTGCCGCGCGCCACCGCCTTGGTGACGTAGTGCGGCGCCGCGCTCGCCGCCCGGCTCGCCAGCCACCACCACAGCCCGGCGCCGGCCAGCAGCAGCAGTGCCAGCGCCACCCACAGCGCGCGGCGACGGTACCAAGGCCGGGCCACGGGCTCGGCGAGCAGCGTGGCCAGATCGGTCGGCGATGCGGCGTCCGGCGCAGCACCGCAGGCGGCCTCGGGCACGGCCGCGACCTGCGGGCTGGGTGCGGCGGCTGGGGTGGGGTCATTCATGGCGGGGATGTCCGGGTGGCGGCCGCGGCCGAGGCAGGGGTGCCGCTGTCGTCCTCGCGCCAGCCGCCGCCCAGGGCCTCGAACAGGCGCACCTGGTCGGCGCTGACGTCGGCGTTGGCGCCGGCCACGCCGTCCTGCGTGCCGAGCTGGGTGCGCTGGGTCAGGAGCACGGTCTGGAAGTCCACCAGGCCGCTGGCGAATTGCTGGCGCGCCAGCTGCGCCGCGTCGGCGGCCACGGCGGCCGCGCTGCGCAGGCTGATCAGGCGCGCCCGGTCGCCGCGCAGCGCGGCGAGCGCGTCCTCCACGTCCTGCAGCGCGGCGAGCACGGTGGCCTGGTAGGCGAGCCGCGCCTGCTCGAAAGCTGCCTGCTGCGCGCGCACCTCGGCGCGTGCCGCACCGGCGTCGAGCAACGGCACGCTGACGCTGGCCAGCAAGGCGCCGACGATGGTGGCGCCGTGGGTCAATGCGCCCAGCGTCGCGCCGCTGGAACCGAGCGAGCCGCTGAGCGCGAAGCCGGGGAAGCGCGCCGCGTCGGCCTGGGCCACGCGGGCCCAGGCCGCGCTCACCCGGTACTCGGCCGCGCGCACATCGGCACGCTGGCGCAGCGTCTCGGCGGGGATGTCGGGCACGAAGTCGGAGTCGACCTGCGGCACCGCCCGCGCCGACGTCAGCAGGGCGTCCAGCGCTGCCGGCGGCCGGCCGTCCAGCACCGCCAGCGCATGCCGCGCCAGCGCAACCGCCGCCTGCTGCGCCGGCACCAGCGCGCGCGTCTGCTCGACGGCAGCGCCTGCCTGATCGACGTCGAGCAGCGTCGCCAGCCCGGCCTGCTGGCGCCATTGCGTGATCTGCAGCGTTTCCTGCTCGCTCGTCAGGTTGGCATCGGCAATCACCAGCCGCGCCTGTCCGCTGCGCACCAGGATGTAGCTCAGCGCCACCTCGGCGGCGACCGTGCGCTGCTCGTCACCCAGACTGGCGACGCTGGCCTGGACCGTCGAGCGGCTGGCTTGCAGCGCGCTGCGACCGGCGCCGAAGACATCGGGCACCCAGCTCGCCGTGGCGCCGACCTGGACGACGCTGCCGGTGCGGCGCCCGTCGGCCGTGCCCTGCTGCGCCGAAGCCGCAGCGCCGAGGGTCGGCCACAGCGCGGCGGCGGCGGCGTCGCGCAGGGCCTGCGCCTGCCGCAGCGCGGCCTGCGCAGTCCTGATGCTGGTGTTGGCCTGCAGGGCCGCGGTGACGAAGGCGTCGAGCACCGGGTCGTCGAAGCGCAGCCACCAGCGCGCCAACGGCGCACCTGGCGCCTCGCCCGGCGCCGTGACCGACCACCCCGCTGGCACCTCGACGTCATCGGCAGACGGGGGCGCGCCCGCAGGCGGGCCCGCAGCGCAACCGACGAGCGCCAGCAGCAGTGAGCCGCTCGCCCAGGACCTGCGCTGTCCAGCCGCGGGCCCGGCCCCGAGCGGAAGCGGAGATCGCGCAGCGGATCCGCCCGTGGAGGTCCATGACCCTGCCGCCTGCGCCATCCGCCGGCTGGCGGCGGGAGCGGTGCGCGCGAAGAAGAACCTCATCCCGGAACTCTCTCGGAACCCTCGTGCGATGGCACGGACGATTAACAGCATAGCCGCGAACAGCGCTGACGGTCCGTTCGCTAGCGTACGTGGGGCAGGCGCGCGGCCGCTACAGCGATGCGAGCCTGCAGTCGTCGCGCAGACGCTTGTCACGCAGCACGTTGCAGCGCCATAGCGCGTCGCCGTGCGCCGCGCTGGCGGTGCGCGCGGCCTGGCCCTGACGCACCGACAGTTCGACGAGATGGACGAAGGCCAGCGACATGGCCAGCATCGCGAGCGCGGCGGCGGTGCCGAGCGCGATCTTCATGGCGTCCGCCATCTGCGCCGTCCGGCGGGACGCCGCGAGCGCCGCGAGCGCCTCTGCCCGGCTGGCTAGAC
>JBBINW010000101.1:0-13773 GCA_037443665.1 Betaproteobacteria bacterium | reverse complement strand
ATGGTGCGTCACGAAGCAAAGGTTCGACTGAACCCGAAAGGGGAAGGTAGAGCTGCTGCATGCTGCGCCAGTCCAACGGGTGAGAGTCCCGTCCCGGTAGGCGTCGGTGCGCCGGGTAGCAGGCCCCAGGCAGTGGAGGGAGACCTTCATGCCCGAGCGGGGCGCCAAAAGCCCGTGAGGCGGCACAAGCCGCGCAGCGGGGAGCAAGCACGCGGGCCGCAACATGAAGTGAAGCCTGCAGCCTCGACAGATTTACAACCCGCAGGCCGAGCCGCTCATTTCACGGCGAAGGCAAGGCCGCTGGCGCAAGAACCGAAGCGCGCTGGTGGCTGCGGCGGGGTATGGGGCGCAGCACGCGTGCAAGGGCTGGAGCGGAACGTGAGAGGCCCGTCTGCGCGGCCCGAGTCGGGGCAAGCGAGTTCGTATAAGCCCAAGGCGCAGTCGAATCGTGCGCAGCGGGAGTCCGAGGGGATCGTAGTACTGCAAGCCCGGGCGCGAGCCCGGGTGGCGAAGGCCGTGGGGCATAACGCGGCTGGAGGGAAGGATCCCTGCGGTGGTCATGCTGATGGAGCGGGTAAGCGCGAGGGAATGGCCGGCGAGACCGTGCCTAACGACCCCGTCGACCTTGAGTCGAGCGACAAAGTGCGACAACTGCAAAGGCAGCTCTGGGCCGCAGCCAAGCGGGCGCCGGGAAGGCGCTTCCATGCGTTGTACGGCCAGATGTGCAGGGATGACGTCCTGCACGAGGCATGGAAGCGAGTGCGCCGCAACAAGGGCGCAGCGGGCGTGGATCGGATGACGATCAGCGAAGTCGAGCAGTACGGAGTCCGGCGCTTTCTGCGAGAACTGGGCGAGGTGCTGCGAGCGGGCGGGTACGGTGCGCAGGTCGTGCGGCGAGCCTACATTCCAAAGGCAGACGGGGCCCAGCGGCCCCTGGGCATCCCGACGGTGCGGGACCGGGTGGTGCAGATGGCGGCCAAGCTGGTGCTGGAGCCTATCTATGAGGCGGACTTCGAGCCGTGCTCGTACGGGTTCCGGCCAAGGCGCAGTGCGCAGCAGGCGCTGGAGCGGCTCAGGCAACTGGGCAACGCCGGCGCCGACCATGTGCTGGATGCCGACATTGAGAACTACTTCGGCAGCATCGAGCACGACAAGTTGCTCACCCTGGTGGGTCAGCGGCTCAGTGACCGGAAGATGCTCAAGCTGGTGAGGCAGTGGCTGCAGGCCGGTGTGATGGAAGACGGCGTGGTCAGCCACCCGGTGGCGGGAACGCCGCAGGGAGGGGTGATCTCGCCGCTGCTGTCGAACATCTACTTGCACGTGCTGGACCGGGTGTGGGCCCAACATGGGGCGCACCTGGGAGAGTTGGTGCGGTATGCGGACGACTTCGTGGTGATGTGCCCAACGGTGCAGGGCTGCGAGGCGGCGCAAGGCCGCATCGAGCCTGTGCTGGGTAGGCTGGGACTGAAGCTGCATCCACAGAAGACGCGGCGTGTGGTGTTGACGGACGGCTCGGAAGGCTTCGACTTCCTGGGCTGCCATCAACACAAGCGCATGAGCGGACGACTGTGGCAGCAAAGGGGTCTCAGGCGCTACTACCTGCAGCGCTGGCCGGGGCGTAAGGCGATGAACCGTGTGCGAGACCGCGTGCGGGAGTTGACCCTGCGCCGCTGCTGCCACCGGGATATGCGAAGCGTGATTGCCGAGCTCAACCCGGTGCTGCGAGGGTGGGGGCAGTACTTCCAAACGGGCAACGCCGCGAACCACTTCCTCGACGTGGACGCCTACGTCGTGAAGAGGCTGAAGCGCCTGCGGCTCAAGCGCGCTGGGCGCAACTTGCGCGCGGGCCAGGCCCAACGCTGGGATCGCGACCACTTCGAAAGCCTTGGATTGCATCGCCTGCGCGGGACGATCCGCTACCCGGGCCAAGCTCCTGGAAGCAGGAGAACTGCGTAATGCTGCGAGCCGACGGACCACTGGTAAGCCGTGTGCGGGAAATCCGCATGCACGGTTTGAACGGGGGTGTTGGTTCTGTTCTCGACCTTCGGGCCTGAAACGGGCCAACATCTACCAATGACCATTCACCGCATCGCCCCCAGCATCCTGTCGGCCGACTTCGCCCGCCTGGGCGAGGAGGTGAAGGCCGTCATCGCCGCCGGCGCCGACTGGATCCACTTCGACGTGATGGACAACCATTACGTTCCCAACCTCACCATCGGGCCGCTGGTGGCGCAGGCGATCAAGCCGCATTGCGTTCGCGCCGACGGCACGCCGGTGCCGCTGGACGTGCACCTGATGGTGCAGCCGGTCGATGCGCTGGCCGTCGCTTTCGCCAAGGCCGGCGCCGACCTCGTCAGCTTCCACCCCGACGCCAGCACGCACGTCGATCGAACGCTGCAGCTGATCAAGGCCGAAGGCCGCCAGGCCGGACTGGCGTTCAACCCGGGCGCGCCGCTGGACGTGCTGGAGTGGGTGATCGACAAGGTCGATCTGGTGCTGATCATGAGCGTCAACCCCGGTTTCGGCGGCCAGAGCTTCATCGCGTCGGCGCTGCGCAAGATCGAGCAGGCCCGCCGGCTGATCGACGCCAGCGGCCGCGACATCCGCCTGGAGGTCGACGGCGGCATCAAGGTGGACAACATCCGCCGCGTCGCCGACGCCGGCGCCGACACCTTCGTGGCCGGCAGCGCGATCTTCGGCCAGCCCGACTACGGGGCGGTGATCGCGGCCATGCGGGCCGAGCTCGGCTGATCGCCGCCTGACGAAGGTCCGCCGCCGGGCCGTTCGAAGGCGGGCGAGCCCCGAGGCTCACGAAGTGGGCTGGGTCGCGCCCTGGGGGTGGCGAGGGCGCGCAGCGACAAGCCTGGGCGCTCAACTCCGATCGATGCGCCGCGCCAGCACCACCGAGGTGGTGGTGCGCGTCACGCCGTCGATGGCGCCGATCTCGTCGAGCAGCGCATCCAGGCGCGCCGGCGATTCGGCGTGCAGCAGCGCCAGGTAGTCGAACTCGCCGCTGACCGAACAGAGCTGGCGCAGTTCGGGCAAGGCCGACAGGCGCTGCGTGACCAGCGCGGCCGCCTTGGGCGCGGTGCTGATGCCGACGTAGGCCTCGACGCCGCGGTCGCCTTCGTCGCGCGCCAGACGCACCGTGTAGCCGACGATCACGCCCCGGCGCTCCAGCCGTGCCTGGCGCGCCAGCACCGTGGTGCGCGCCACGCCGAGCTGACGCGCGAGGTCGGCGACGCTGGTGCGGGCGTTGGTCTGCAGCAGCGCCAGCAGGCGGCGGTCCAGGGTGTCCAGAGGCATGGCGGCAGCGGCGTGGGCGAGGCGGAGCCCGGATTGTCGGCGCGGCCGCGGTAACCGAGCCGGATCTCGGGGGCGCGCCATTTCGTCGCGGCCGGCCGCCGGATCGTCGAGATCGGGTCCGGGTTCGACGATTCATCGCTTTCTTCCGTCGGCAGCCGCCCCTAGAGTGATGGACCCTGACCCAGCCCTCGACGGACACACGGCCATGCGCATCACCCTGCTCGGCGCCGGCCACATCGGCCAGACCATTGCCCGTCTGCTCGCCGCCGGCGGCGACTACGAGGTGACGGTGGTGGACCGCAGCCCGCTGGCGCTGGCTCACCTGGCGGGCAACGCGGCGCAGACGAAGGTCGTCGACACAGCCGCGGCCGCGGATCTGCTGGCCGTGCTGCGTGGCCAGGATGCGGTGATCAACGCCCTGCCGTACCACCTGGCGACGCTGGCCGCGACCGCGGCGCGCGAGGCGGGGTGCCACTACTTCGACCTCACCGAGGATGTCGCGGCGACGAAGTCGATCCAGCAAATCGCCGCCGGCGCGCGCACGGCGTTCATGCCGCAGTGCGGCCTGGCGCCCGGCTTCATCGGCATCGTCGCCCACCACCTGGCGCAGGGCTTCGAGAAGCTGCACGAAGTGAAGATGCGCGTCGGTGCGCTGCCGGCGTTCCCGACCAACGCGCTGAAGTACAACCTGACCTGGAGCGTCGACGGCCTGATCAACGAGTACTGCCACCCCTGCGAGGCGATCCGCGAGGGCCGCAACCTCGAGGTGCTGCCGCTCGAGGGACTCGAGCACTTCTCGCTCGATGGCACCGAGTACGAGGCCTTCAACACCTCGGGAGGCCTGGGCACGCTGTGCGAGACCCTGGCCGGCCGCGTGCAGACGCTGGACTACAAGAGCGTGCGCTACCCGGGCCACCGCGACCTGATGAAGATGCTGCTCGAGGAGCTGCAGCTCAACAAGGACACCGAGACGCTGAAGGACATCATGCGCCGCGCGATCCCGAGCACGATGCAGGACGTGGTGCTGGTCTTCGTCACCGTCAGCGGCATGCGCGGCGGCAACCTGGTGCAGGAGGTGTTCGCGCGCAAGATCTTCGCCGACCGCGATGAGACGGCACCGCTGTCGGCGATCCAGATCACCACCGCGGCCGGCGTCTGCGCCGCGGTGGACCTGTTCCGCGAGGGCCGGCTGCCGCAGCAGGGCTTCATTCGCCAGGAGCAGGTGGCGCTGCCGGCCTTCCTGGCCAACCGCTTTGGCAGCGCCTACCAGCAGTCGCGCCAGGTTGAGAGCATCGGCTGATGCCGACCGGCCGGCGCCGTGCGGGCGTCGAATGCGGCGAAACTTGGGGGCCATGGCCGCCCCAAGGACCCCGCTGACCGTCGACAAGCTCTGGCAGATCGAACGCATCGGCGTGCCCTCGCTGGCTGCCGATGGCCGCCATGCGGTGTGCACGGTCACGACGTCTTCGATGGCCGACAACCGGGGCCGCACCGGCCTGTGGCTGCTGCCGACCGGCCACTGCGCGCCGCGCCGGCTGACCTGGTGCGGCGAGAAGGACGGCCAGCCGGCGTTCTCGCCGCAGGGTGACCGGATCGCGTTCGTCGCCCGGCGCGAGCGGCAGGGCACCGAGGACGCCACGCCGCAGCTCTACCTGATCGCGCGCGACGGTGGCGAGGCGCGCCGGATCAGCGACTTCGCGCCCGGCGTCGAGTTCTTCAAGTGGATGCCCGACGGCCGCGGCATCGTCTTCGCGTCCTGGGTCTGGCCCGACCGCCGGGGCAGCGCCGCGCAGGCCCGCGCGCACAAGGCCTTCGTCGAACGCAAGGAAAGCGGCTACGCCACCAGCGAGGGCTTCTACCGTCACTGGGACCGCAACCTGCCCCAGGGTCGCGTGCTGCACCTGCTGCACTTCGACGTCGCCGGCGGTCGCGTCAGCGACCTGTTCGAGGGCACGCCCTACGAGCTGCCGCGCGACGCCGGCGGCAACGAGTCCTTCGACATCCACCCCGACGGCCGTCGCATCGCCTTCGTTCACGACCCAGAGCCGCAGCCGCTGGCCGGCAACCGGCTCGCGCTGGCCGAACTCGACCTGCGCCGGCGCCGTGCGACACCGCTGGTCGACGACCCGGCCTGGGATTTCGGCGCGCCGCGCTACAGCCCCGACGGGCGAACGATCGCAGTCACCGCGGCGCATGTGGGCCACAAGCACACGGCCTTGAGCCAGCTCGCACTGGTTGCGCGCGACGGCCGCTGGCAGGCGCTGGGTGCCGAGTGGGACCGTTCGGTCGATGCACCGCTGCGCTGGACCGCGGATGGCGCGGCGATCTGCTGCCGAGCCCAGGACCGCGGGCGCTGCCATCTGTGGCGATACGCGCTGGCCGACGGCCGCCTGGCGACGGTCCACGAAGGCGGGTGGGTTCACGGCTTCGACCTCGCCGGCGATGTCCTCGCGGTGGCGGCGGACAGCGCGGTCCACCCGGTGCGGGTGACTGCCCGCCGCGGCGCCGTGCCGGCGCTGCGGATCGAGCGTTTCAACGATCGGCTGCTGGCGGGCGTGGCGCTGGGCGAGGTGCGCGAGGTGAGCTTGCGCGGCGCGCTCGGCGACGAGATTCAGCTGTGGCTGACCTTTCCGGGCGGCTTCGCGGTGCACCGCAAGCATCCCGTCGTCCACGTCATCCACGGGGGCCCGCATGCCGCGGCCGGCGACACGTTCGGCTACCGCTGGAACCCGCACGTCTTCGCCGCGCCAGGGTCGGTCGTGGCCCAGGTCAACTATCACGGCTCGAGCGGCTTCGGTTTCGCGTTCAAGGACAGCCTGGTCGGCCGCCAGGGCGAGCTCGAACTGCAGGACATCGAGGCTGCCACCGACTGGCTGCTGGCGCAGCCCTGGGCCGACGCGCGGCGCGTCTTCGCCACCGGCGGCAGCTACGGTGGCTTCCTGGTTGCATGGATGAACGGGCACGTGCCGGGCGGCGCGGAGGGGCGCTACCGCGCCTACGTCTGCCATGCCGGCGTGTTCGACCGCGTGGCCACCTTCAGCGCCGACTCCTATCCGCAGCGGCCCAAGGACCTCGCCGCGAAGTACTGGGAGGACCTGCCGCGCGTGCTGGCGCAAAGCCCGCACGCCTTCGCCGGTGCGATGGCCACGCCGACGCTGGTGATCCACGGCGCGCAGGATTTCCGGGTGCCCGACTGCAACGGCCTGGCCTACTACAACACGCTGAAGGCACGCGGCGTCGATGCGCGGCTGCTGTGGTTCCCGGACGAGAGCCACTGGGTACTCAAGCCGGCCAACTCCAAGCTCTGGTATTCAGAGTTCCAGGCCTGGCTCGACCGCCACGGCGCGATGCCGCGGCGCGCGCGTGCCGCCCCCGCCGGCACAATGCGCTGACCCGGTCCCTGCGAGCAAGCCGCCATGCCCCTGGCCCAAAACGACTTCGAAGCCGCCATCGTCGATCTGGACGGCACGATGGTCGATACCGTCGGCGACTTCGAGGTTGCCTTGCGGCTGGCGCTGGCCGACCTGGGCTGGCCGCCGGTCGACCGCGCCTTCATCGCGCGCACGGTGGGCAAGGGCTCGGAGCACCTGCTCGTGCGCACGCTGGCTGAAGTCGGCGCGCCGGCGACGCTGTACGACCAGGCCTGGGCGCGCTACCAGCACCATTACCTGGCCGTCAACGGCCAGCATTCGCGCGTCTTCGACGGGGTCGTCGAGGGCCTGCAGGCGCTGCGTGCCGCCGGCCTCAGGCTGGCCTGCCTGACCAACAAGCCGACCTCGTTCGCGCGCCCGCTGCTGGCGCTCAAGGGCCTGGACGGCTTCTTCGAGCAGGCTTTCGGCGGCGATGCCTTCACGCGCAAGAAGCCCGATCCGCTGCCGCTGCTCGAGACCTGCAAGGCGCTGGGCAGCGCGCCGTCGCGCACGCTGATGGTGGGCGACTCGAGCAACGACGCCACCGCCGCGCGCGCCGCCGGCTGCCCGGTGGTGCTGGTCAGCTATGGCTACAACCACGGCGAGCCGGTGGCCGCCGCCGGCGCCGACCTGGTGATCGACCGCCTGGACCAACTCGCGCCGCTGCTGCGATCGCGCTGATCGGCCCGCCGACGGCGCCCCTGCCGGTCGGCGGCGCGGGATCGGGCTGGTCGCGGGCTGCTAGACTTCGAGCGACATGTTCGCCGATATGCGCCCTCTCACGCTGGCGGCCCGCCGGCCCGGTCCTGGCGGCCGGGGAGCTTGGCCCTGGCGTCGCTCGACCTGCCGCGCTTGACTCCGGGCGGCGCGGGCCAGCAGGCCGCCCGCCGATGACAGGAGGGGCATGGAGGCTCGTCGCCCCGTCCCCTCGCTCAAGCCCTCGCAGCCGCCACGGCGACTCGACGGCAGCAGACTGAACAGGTGCGAGAAGTGATCACCGAACTCGAATTCCAGAGCCTGGCCGCACAGGGCCACAACCGCATCCCGCTCATCAAGGAAGCCTTCGCCGACCTCGAGACGCCGCTGTCGCTGTATCTCAAGCTCGCCGGCGGCGCGAAGCACAGCTTCCTGCTCGAATCGGTGGTCGGCGGCGAGCGCTTCGGGCGCTACTCGTTCATCGGTCTGCCCGCGCGCACGCTGCTGCGCGCCACCGGCTTCCGCACCGAGGTCGTCACCGACGGCGCAGTGGTCGAGGTGGACGAGGGCAACCCGCTGGCCTTCATCGAGGCCTACCAGCAGCGCTTCAAGGTGGCGCTGCGACCGGGGCTGCCGCGCTTCTGCGGCGGACTGGCCGGCTACTTCGGCTACGACGCTGTGCGCTACGTCGAGCCGCGGCTGGCCTCGACCTGGAAGCCGGGCGGCATCGACACGCCCGACATCCTGCTGCTGCAGACCGAGGAGCTGGCCGTCATCGACAACCTCTCGGGGCGGCTGTACCTGATCGTCTATGCCGATCCGTCGCGGCCCGAGGCCTTCTTCGCCGGCAAGCGGCGGCTGTCGGAGCTGGCCGACCGGCTGCGCTACAGCGTCACCGCGCCGCCGGTGCGGCGCGGGCCGGCCTACGCGGTGGAGCGCGAGTTCGACAAGGCCGACTACCTCGCGGCCGTCGCGCGGTCCAAGGCGTACATCGCCGCCGGTGACATGATGCAGGTGCAGATCGGCCAGCGGCTGAAGAAGCGCTACACCGAAAGCCCGCTGAGCCTGTACCGTGCGCTGCGCTCGCTCAATCCGTCGCCCTACATGTACTTCTACGACATGGGCGATTTCCAGATCGTCGGCGCCAGCCCCGAGATCCTGGTGCGCCAGGAGCACACCGCCGAAGGCGACAAGGTCACGATCCGGCCGCTGGCCGGCACCCGCCCGCGCGGCGCCACGCCGGAGCAGGACAAGGCGCTCGAGCTCGAGCTTTCGAACGATCCCAAGGAGCGCGCCGAGCACCTGATGCTGATCGACCTGGCGCGCAACGACATCGGCCGCATCGCCCGCATCGGCAGCGTCAAGGTCACCGAATCGTTCGTCGTCGAGCGCTACTCGCACGTGATGCACATCGTGAGCAACGTCGAGGGCCTGCTGCTGCCCGGCATGAGCAGCCTCGACGTGCTGCGCGCCACGTTCCCGGCCGGCACGCTGACCGGTGCGCCGAAGATCCGCGCGATGGAGATCATCGACGAGCTCGAGCCCGTCAAGCGGGGCATCTACGGCGGGGCCTGCGGCTACCTCAGCTTCGCCGGCGACATGGACCTGGCGATCGCGATCCGCACCGGCATCGTCAAGGACAACACGCTGTATGTGCAGGCCGCCGCCGGCATCGTGGCCGACTCGGTGCCCGAGATGGAGTGGCGCGAGACCGAGGCGAAGGCGCGGGCGCTGATCCGGGCCGCGGAGCTGGTCGAGGAAGGGTTCTGAAAGCCCCAACCGGCGGGCCGCGCTCGGGCCGACGGCCGCGGGGTCGCGCGCCGGGGCGGCATGACCACGCTCCGGCGGCATCACGACCCGGCCGCTGCCACACAATCCCGCGATGGCTCGCCGCAGCACGCCCTTCCAGTACACCAACATTCATGGCCAGCCGCTGGGCGGGCTGAACGAGATCGGCCGCACGGTCAAGCAGGTGGCCGAGCAGCGGCGCGACGACGAGGCGGCTGCAGCGTTGACGCCGGCCGACCTCGAAAGCGTCTTCGACACCCTCGCGATGGCCGGCTGGCGCCGCGGCAAGACCGCGCTGGTGACGCTGTTGCGTGCATGGAACGTCAGGCGCGAGGACGGCCGCGGCTTTGGCGGCACCGAGACCGGAGGCGCACTGCGGCGCCTGCAGGCCGCCGGGCGCGTTCAGGCCCACGAGGGCGAAGGCTGGTCGGTGCCCGATGCGCTGGCCGAACCTCGTCTGGCGGCGCTGCTGGCGGCTCCTCAGGCCGGCGAGAAGTGGCGTGCGCTGCTGTGGGTGGCCGGCGGTGCGCTCGGTCCGGTCGATCGCCTGCCGATGTACTTCACGCCACGCCTCGATGGCGAGTCGGTGGCGCTGCTGCGGCTGGTGCTGGTCGGCGGCATCGATATTCGGGCCTACGCCACGCTGGCCGAAGGACCGCTGCGCGGGGTCAACACAACCGATACCGTGCTGCGAACGCTGGCGCAACTGCTGCGCCTGGGGCTGTTCGAGCATGTCGACGGCTTGCTGCGGTGGCGCTTGCTGGCCTCCCTCGATCTGCACGGCGTGCTCGAGCGGGAGCCGGCGCTGCTGGCCTGGGTCGAGGCGCATATCGACGAGGCGCCGGCCGACGGCGGTGCCGGACTGCGCCTGCACGTCGCCGCGATGCGGCTGCACCGCGGCGACGGCGAGGGCATGGAGCGCGCGATCGCGCCCGACGAGGCGGCGCTGCCCTTCCTGCCGCTGCTGCGATCGCTGTTGCCGGCACGCTCGGGGCGCTTTGCCGAGACCGCCGTCGCGTTCCCGCCGGCGTGGAAGGCGCTGTGCGCGCACCTGGGCAAGCGTCGCGGCTTCGCGCCGACGAGCCTTCTGCAGTGGTATGTGCTGGCGCTGATGGCCCAGCCCGATGCGACGGCCTGGACCACGGCGCGCAAGTTCTGCGTCTCGGTCTCCGGATCGAGGGCGCCCTCAGCGTACGATCGCTGGGGTCGCTGGGCGCATGTGCTGGCGGTGCGGCTCGGCGATGCACGGCTCGAAATCGAGGCACTCCAGACCGGCCACCGCGCCCGGCAGGACATCGGCGATCCCGACGAGCTGGCCGACCGCCTGGTGCTCGCCGCCTGGCTGGGCAAGTCGCCGCCGGGCTGGAATGCAGCGATCGTCGAGAGGCTGGCGCACGGACTGCGCGCGATCGGCTTGGCCTGGAAGGCCGATCTGGTGGCGCAGGCCTGCGAACGCCTGGGGTGGCCGCCGCCGGCGCGGCCGGCCGATGCGCCGCCGCCCTGGCCGGTGAGCTTCTTCGCGAGCCGCCAGGATGCCTGGCGCGACGCGCTGGCGGCGATCGCCGCGCTCGGTGAAGGCAAGACCGCGACGGCGGCGCAGCCGCTGGCCACGCTGCACTGGCGACTGACGCTCGACGCGGCCGGCCGTGTGCACGACCTGCAGGCCTTCGAGCCCGCCGCGACTTCACGCGGCAAGCCCAAGGCGTTGACGCCGCTGCAGCTGAAGAAGCGCACCCGGCTCGACCCGCGCGACGCGGCGGTGGCGCGCTGCCTGCGCCAGGGCCGCTACGGCGCCAACGAGGTGTGTTTTGACCTGGTGCAGGCCGCATCGGCGCTGATCGGTCATCCGGCGCTGGAACTGGACGACGCGCCGGGCGTGGCCGTGGAGCTCATCGAAAGTCTGCCGGTGCTGGAGCTGCGCCGTGAGCGCAGTCCCAGCGGCGGCGAACACTTCGTTTTCCGCCTGCACGACGAACTGCTGGCCGCGACCGAACCCGAACTCGAGCACCATTTGCCCGATTACGACCAGAGGGACGCGGAGATCGAGCGCCGCAACGGCCTGCACATCGTGCGCGACTCGGCCGAGCGCGCACGGCTGATCCGCATCAGTCCGGCGCAGCGGCGGGTGGCCGAACTGGTCGGGCAGCACTGGACGGTGCCGCTCGATGCTGGCGCCGAACTCGACGCCGCGCTGCGCGTGCTGTCGGGCCACTTCCTGCTGCACAGCGACGCCGCCGCGGGCGAGGCGGTGGCCAGCGATGCGCGCCTGGTCGCACAACTGCAGCCGCGCGGCGAGGCCCTGCGGCTGACGCTGGCGGTGCGGCCCTTCGGCGACTTCGGCCCGCTCCTCGTCCCCGGGCAGGGCCGCGCGCGGCTGATGACGCTGCACGGTGGCGTCAGCCTGGCCACCGAGCGTGCACTCGACGCCGAACGCACGCACCTCGGTGCCGTGCTCGAACGCCTGCCCTTTCTGGGCGGCGACGAGCCGCCCGCCGACGGCAGCTGGCTGCTCGACGAGCCCGAGCAGGCGCTGGCGGTGGTGGATGAACTCGGCCGCCTGGCGGGCCAGGGGCAGGCGGTGCGCGCGCTGGAATGGCCCAAGGGCCGGCCGCTGCGGGTGATCGCACCCGAGGCCAAGGCCTTTGCCGCCACGCTGACCAGCCGCCGCGGCTGGTTCGCACTCGACGGCGAGCTGCACCTGGACGAGCGGCGCGTGCTGTCGCTGCAGCAGCTGCTGGCGCTGCTGCGCGAGGCGCGCGGCAGCCGCTACGTGGCGCTCGGCGAGGGCGAGTACCTGGCGCTGGCCGACCAGCTGCGCCAGCGGCTGGCCGAGCTGGACGCGCTGGCCGAGGGCGACGGCGCCGGGCTGAAGCTCGGCGCCACCGCAGCCGCATGGCTGAGCGGCGCTGCGTCCGAACTCGGCGTGCAGGGCGACGCCGCCTGGCGCCAGCGGGCCGCCGATCTGGAGCGCGCTGCCGCTCTCAACCCCGAGGTGCCGCATGGCCTGCAGGCGACGCTGCGACCGTACCAGCACGACGGCTACATCTGGATGAGGCGGCTGGCCGAGGCCGGCTTCGGCGCCGTGCTGGCCGACGACATGGGGCTGGGCAAGACGGTGCAGACGCTGGCGCTGCTGCTGGCGCGCGCCGCGGCGGGGCCCGCGCTGGTGGTGGCGCCGACCTCGGTGTGCGGCAACTGGGCCGAGGAGACGGCACGCTTCGCGCCCGGCCTGCGCTGCAGCGTCTACGGCCAGGCCGACGGGGAACGCGCGGCGCAACTCGACGCTGCTGGCGCCGGCGACGTGCTGGTCGTCTCGTACGCGCTGCTGCTGCGCGATGCCGATGCCTTTGGCGCCAAGCCCTGGGCGAGCCTGGTGCTCGACGAGGCCCAGGCGCTGAAGAATGCTGCCACCCAGCGCGTGCAGGCCGTGGCGGGCCTGCAGGCCGGCTTCAGGCTGGCGCTGAGCGGCACGCCTGTGGAGAACCGGCTGGCCGACCTGTGGTCGATCATGAACCTGCTCAATCCCGGACTGCTCGGCAGCGCGGCGCGGTTTGCCGAACGCTTCGGCAACCCGATCGAGCGCCAGCGCAACGAGGCCGCACGCGCGCGCCTGCGCCGGCTCGTGGGGCCATTCCTGCTGCGGCGCACGAAAGCGCAGGTGCTGACCGACCTGCCGCCGCGCACCGAGATCGTCCAGCGCATCGAGCCCGCGCCCGAGGAGCGCGCCTTCCTCGAGGCGATGCGGCGCGAGGCGCTGGCTCGCATCGCCCAACTCGACCCCGCTGATCCGAACAAGAACCGCTTCAACGTGCTGGCCGAGCTGACCCGGCTGCGCCGCGCCGCCTGCGACCCGCGACTGGCCGCGCCCGAACTCGGCCGCATCGGAGCCAAGGTGCAGGCCTTCGAGCGGCTGGCCACTGAGCTCGTCGAGTCGCGCCACCAGGCGCTCGTCTTCAGCCAGTTCACCGACTTCCTGAAGTTGCTGGCCGAACGGCTCGACGCCTGCGGCCTGCGCTATCAATACCTGGATGGCGCCACACCCGCCGCGGCGCGCAGCGAGCGCGTGGCCGCGTTCCAGCGCGGCGAGGCCGACCTGTTCCTGATCAGCCTGAAGGCTGGCGGCTTTGGCCTGAACCTGACCGCGGCCGACTACGTGGTCATCGCGGACCCCTGGTGGAACCCGGCCGCCGAAGACCAGGCCATGGGCCGCGCCCACCGCATCGGCCAGCAGCGCCCGGTCACCGTCTACCGCCTCGTGACCGCCGGATCCATCGAGGAACGCATCGTCGCGCTGCACCACGACAAGCGCGAGCTGGCCGAAGGGCTGTTGGCGGGACAGGACAGCGCTGCGCCGTTGGTGGCGGGCGACCTGGTCGATCTGCTGCGTGACTTGGGGTGACGGCGAAGAGCGTCGGTCTCCCGACACGGCCGTGAATGCCCCGCCGTGCGCTGACAGCCACGTCTTCCACGCCAAAACCAGTCTGCTGACAACAACTTAGCGCTTGGCTTGTTAAGCCGAAGGTAAACATTCGGTGAACCCGTAGCCGTTGGCACGGCTGGCAGGGTGGTCAGC
>JBBINW010000100.1:0-14050 GCA_037443665.1 Betaproteobacteria bacterium | reverse complement strand
TGTGTCCAGCGATTCCTGAAACCTCCCTCAGGACGGGTTCACCGAATACTTACCGGCCTGGGACGGCCTGGAACAGGGTTACATATGGTCAATCATGACCTGCCCAAACCCCGAACACGACACCTGTGTCGCCCCTTCCATCAGGCGCGCGAAGTCGTACGTGACCTTCTTGCTCAGGATCGACTTCTCCATCGACGTGATGATGAGGTCGGCGGCCTCGGTCCAGCCCATGTGGCGCAGCATCATCTCGGCCGACAGAATCTCCGAGCCCGGATTGACGTAGTCCTTGCCGGCGTACTTGGGCGCCGTGCCGTGGGTGGCTTCGAACATCGCCACCGAATCGCTCAGATTAGCGCCGGGCGCGATGCCGATGCCGCCCACCTGCGCCGCCAGCGCGTCGGAGACATAGTCGCCATTGAGGTTGAGAGTGGCGATCACCGAGTATTCGGCCGGGCGCAACAGGATCTGCTGCAGGAAGGCGTCGGCGATCACGTCCTTGACGACGATGTCCTTGCCGGTCTTCGGGTTCTTGAACTTGCACCACGGACCACCGTCGATCGGCGCGGCGCCGAACTCGCGGCGCGCCAGGGCGTAGCCCCAGTCGCGGAAGCCGCCCTCGGTGAACTTCATTATGTTGCCCTTGTGCACGAGCGTCATGCTGGGCTTGTCGTTGTCGATCGCGTACTGGATGGCCTTGCGCACCAGACGCTCGGTGCCCTCGCGGCTGACCGGCTTGATGCCGATGCCCGAGGTGTTCGGGAACCGGATCTTCTTGACCCCCATCTCCTCGATCAGGAACTTGATCAACTTCCTGGCCTTGTCGCTCTCGGCCTCGTACTCGATGCCGGCATAGATGTCCTCCGAGTTCTCGCGGAAGATCACCATGTTGGTCTTTTCCGGTTCCTTGACCGGGCTGGGCACGCCCTTAAAGTACTGGATCGGCCGCAGGCAGACGTAGAGGTCCAGTTCCTGACGAAGCGCGACGTTGAGCGAGCGGATGCCGCCGCCCACCGGCGTCGTCAGCGGGCCCTTGATCGAGACCACGTAGTCGCGCACGGCGTGCAGCGTCTCCTCGGGCAGCCAGACGTCGGGGCCGTAGACCTTGGTGGACTTCTCGCCGGCGAAGACCTCCATCCAGTGGATCTTGCGCTTGCCACCGTAGCTCTTGGCCACCGCCGCATCGACGACCTTGAGCATCACCGGCGTGATGTCCAGCCCCGTACCGTCGCCCTCGATGTACGGGATGATGGGCTGGTCCGGCACGTTGAGCGAGAAGTCCGCGTTGACGGTGATTTTCTGCCCGCCGGCAGGCACCTTGATGTGTTCGTACATGACTGGAGTCTCCTCGAGGCCGGCGGTCGGCGCGCCGCGGCATCCACATTGCTGAAGAGCAAATTCTATGCGACCCCTCTGTCAACCGACTGACGGCGGCCCGCGTTTGAGGCGTGTCCATCCGCTTTGGATGGCTTCTACCGTAAACCTAGAAAGGTCCCTGACATGAACAAGTTCCTGGCCGCCCTCATCACTGCCGCCTTCGCCAGCACCGCCGCTTTCGCCGCCGACGCGCCGGCTGCAGCGCCTGAAGCCGCCTCGGCAGCCAAGCCCGCCAAGGCCGTCAAGCACCACGCCAAGGTCAAGCACGCCAAGAAGGCCGCTGCAGCCGCATCGGGTGCGACCAAGTAAGTCCGCGACCCCGTCGGCGCCGCAAGGCCTGCCGACCAAGCGACGCCCGGCGCCATGCCGGGCGTCGCCGTTTGGGGACGCCGAAGGCCCCGACACGGCATCAGAGCGCGGCGCAGAAGGCGGCCACCCTGGACAACAGGGTGTGGCCCAGCGCCCAGCCCGAGGCCAGCGCCAGGGTCAAGCCTGCGGCGCGCGAGGCCCAGCGCTCGCGTGCCGCGGCCTCACCGCCGCGGACCAAGCGCAGCCACAACCAGGGCCCGAGCACCAGCCCGGGCGCCGAGGCGAGCGCGAATCCGCCCATCGCAAGAGCGCCTGCGGCTGCGCCGCTGGTCATTGCCGCCACTAGCAGCGCAGACTGCAGAAGCCCACAGGGCCAAGCCACCCACAGGCCGCCGCTGACAGCCGCCCGCACCGGCCCGTGCACGGGTCGCCAGGCACCGATGCCCTGCGTCGCCCCCGAGCGCCCCCAGCTGGCCAGCCACCGGGGTTGGCGTCCCTGCCACAGCAGCCACAGGCCGAGGATCAACGCCGCTGCATTCAGCATCGCCCAGAGCGGGCGCAGCGCCGGGCTGAGTTGTGACCAGCGCGCCAGCGCGCTCACGCTGCCCGCCGCGAGCGCACCGCCGGCGGCGTAACTGGCAAGCCGCCCGAGGTGGAACGCCAGCGTTGCCCGCGGTCCGCCATCGCCGACGGCGGCGGCGCAGGGTGCGCTGCACATCAGCGTGCAGTGCGGGGCACCTGCCAAGCCGAGCAAGGTGGTGGTGGCGATGAGGGCGGAATCCACCCTCAGATGATGCGCGAAAATCGCTCCCGCACGCGATCGGCCTGCAGATTGCGGTCGAACACCATCGCCACCGCGCGCACGAAGAACCAGCCGGTGGGGGTGACCTGGATCGCCTCGGGCGAAAGCTCGACTAGGCCCATCTCGACCAGCGGCTCCAAGCGCTGCAACTCCGGTGCAAAGGTCGCGCGGAAGTCGATGAGGTGGGACAGCTCGATCGATTCGAACTCGACCCGGCCCTGGCACATCAGCGCCATGATCACGGCGCGCCGCAGCAGGTCGTCGCGGCTGAGCGCCAGCCCGCGGACGACAGGAAATCCGCCCTGCGCCAGCGCGTCGCTGTATTCGGGCAGGGTCTTCGCGTTCTGGCTGTAGGTGGCACCGATGCGACCGATCGCCGAAACGCCGAGCGCGATCAGGTCGCAGTCGGGCTGCGTCGTGTAGCCCTGGAAGTTGCGGTGCAGCCGCCCCTGCCGCTTGGCAATCGCCAGCGCGTCGCCCGGTAGGGCGAAGTGATCCATCCCGATGTAGACGTAGTCGCTGCCGATGAAGCCCGCCAGCGCGCTGCGAAGCATCTGGATCCGCTCTTCGGCGCTGGGCAGCGCCGCGGCGTCGATGCGACGCTGCGGCTTGAAGCGTTGCGGCAGGTGGGCATACGCGTAAAGCGCGATCCGGGTCGGCCGCAACTCCGCGACCTGGGCGATCGTGCGCCCGAACGAAGCCGGCGTCTGCTTGGGCAGCCCGTAGATCAGGTCGGCGTTGATCGATTCGAAGTTCAGCGCGCGCGCCTCGAGCACCAGTTCGCGCACGCTGTCGAACGACTGCACGCGGTGCACGGCGACCTGAACGTCGGGGTCGAAGTCCTGGATGCCGAAGCTGATGCGGTTGAAGCCCAGGGCGGCGAGATGGCGCAGCCGCTCGCGGCTGGCGGTACGCGGATCGACCTCGATCGAGATCTCGGCCTCGGCGGTCGGCCGGAAGGCGCGACGCAGCATGTCCATCAGGTCCGACAACTCGTCGTCGGCCAGGAAGGTGGGCGAACCGCCGCCCAGGTGCAGCTGCGAGACCGGCTGGCCGCGGCCGAGTTCGGCAGCGTGCAAATCGATCTCCTGCTCGAGCAGGCCGAGGTACTCGCGACCGCGGCTGTGGTGCTTGGTGATGATCTTGTTGCAGGCGCAGTAGTAGCACAGCGCCTCGCAGAAGGGGATGTGCACGTACAGCGACAGCGGCGGCGCCCCGCCGACCACCGCCCCCTGCGCACGCTGTCGTAACGCCTGCCGGTACTCGGCGGCGCCGAAGGCCTCGACGAAGCGGTCCGCGGTGGGGTACGACGTGTAGCGGGGCCCTGGCACATCCAGTCGCCGCAGCATCTCGTCCGACAACACGACCTGAGATGCCGACGCAACTGCTGTATTCATCCTGCGACTGTGGCGAAGACCGCCTGCTGCCGGCTTGATCTCCCTCAAACCGGGGCGTTTGGCCGGGCCGCCGGAGGTGTGGCTTTCGGCTTCGGCGATACTGGCGTCCTCGAATAGCGAGAAAGACCATGCAGACCGCCCCTGTCCCGATCCGGCTCGAGCCCTTCAAGGTCGCCTGCTCGAGCTGCAACCTGCGTGAACTCTGCCTGCCGGTGGGGATGTCGTCCGAGCAGCTCGACCGCTTGGACGCAATCGTCGCCACCCGGCGCACGGTCGCGCGTGGCGACACCCTGTTCCATGTCGGCGACCCGTTCGCTTCGCTGTACGCGGTGCGCACCGGCTTCTTCAAGACCTGCGTGTCGTCGGAGGACGGGCGCGACCAAGTCACCGGCTTCCACATGGCCGGCGAACTGCTGGGCCTGGACGGCATCGGCACCGACCGACACACCTGCGACGCCATGGCGCTGGAGGACTCGCAGGTCTGCATCATCCCCTACCACCAGCTCGAGGACCTCTCGCGCGAGCTGTCCGACCTGCAGCACCAGTTCCATCGCATCATGAGCCGCGAGATCGTGCGCGACCACGGGGTGATGCTGCTGCTGGGCAGCATGCGCGCCGAAGAGCGCCTGGCGGCGTTCCTGCTCAACCTGACGCAGCGGCTGCGCACCCGCGGCTTCTCGTCCAGCTCGCTGGTGCTGCGCATGACGCGCGAGGAGATCGGCAGCTACCTCGGGCTCAAGCTCGAGACCGTCAGCCGGGCGTTCTCGAAGTTCCAGGAGGACGGCGTGCTCGAGGTCAAGCAGCGGCAGATCCGCGTCCTCGACCCCGAGGCGCTGCAGGCGCTGGTCAACGGCAGCAGTTGCTGAGCGTCCCCAGGGCCGGGCTGCGCCCAGCTCTGCCCGCGGGGGTCAAGCAAAGTGGCAGAGCCACATTTGCTTGAGAGGCGCCCGGGCGTTCGTCAGCGGTCCGGCAGGGATTCGGCGTTGACGTCCTCGGCACTCCGTTCGAGGACCAGGGTCAGCAGGCAGGCGGTCGCGGTCGCCCCCCAGAAGACGAAGAAAGCCAGCGAATAGACCGCGGTGGCCGACAGGTCGACCGCCGAGCCGCCCAGCGTGTGCAGGCTGAACGGGTCGACGAACGCGAAGACCGCGATCTCGAGCACGCCCGCGACCATGAAGGCCGGCCAGGCGATGGCGGCAGCGCGGCGGGCCAGGCGACGCATGGGCATCTCGGCCGTCAATGGCGAAGTGCGGCGCCGGGGTCGTGGGCCTGCAGGGCCGAATCCGCCGCGTCTGCCGACTCCGCCGACTTGCCGCTGGCCGAATCGGGCAGCACCTCGTCGCGATGCTCGATCGCGATGGCCAGCGTGATGAAGCTGGCCACGACGACCGCCGCGGGTCCGCCGACGACCAGCCACATCATCGGCGTTCTCCACCAGGGCGCGGCGCGCGACGGGGCCTGCGCGGGTGAGGGCGGAAGCGGTCGGTTCATGGTCTCGGCTCCTTGTTCGGCGACGGCTGCGGTTTCAGCGCGGCACCACGAACGTTGATTTCTCGGTCTGCGTGCTTGTCGTGTCGCCGCCGGCATCTTCGACACGCTCGACGATGAAGTCGATGTGGTGGACCCCGGGCCCCGCCGCATCGGCCACCTGCGGCGGCACGCGCAGGGCGACCGGCACCCAGCGCGCCTGCGCCGACTCGACGACAACGTCGCCCTGCAGGTCGGCCCGGATCTCGGGCAGGCCGGCAGCCCGGATGCGGTAGTGCTGGGCGCGCTCGGTCGTGTTCATGATCTGCAGCCGATAGACGTTCTCGATCCAGCCGTTGTCGACCAGGCGCGCCAGCGCGCCGCGGTCGCGAACCACGTCGACCTTGAACGGCGCACGCAGCCAGAGGCTGGTCGCCAGCGCGCCGATGATCAGCACCAGCACCGCCGAGTACACGAGCACCCGCGGACGCAGCACGCGCTTGACGACCTCGATGCGGCTCATGTGGCGCTGCATGCCATTGAGCGTGTCGTAGCGGATCAGCCCGCGCGGGTAGTGCATCTTGTCCATCACGCCGTTGCAGACGTCGATGCACGCCGTGCAGCCGATGCACTCGTACTGCAGGCCCTTGCGGATGTCGATGCCGGTAGGGCAGACCTGCACGCACAGGCCGCAGTCGATGCAGTGGCCGAGCTTCGCGGCCTTCAGATCGGTCTTGCGCCCACGGGTGCCGCGTGGCTCGCCGCGCTCGGTGTCGTAGCTGATGATCAGCGTATCCTTGTCAAACATCGCGCTCTGGAAGCGGGCGTAGGGGCAGACGTACTTGCACACCTGCTCGCGCATCCAGCCGGCGTTGCCATAGGTGGCGAAGCCGTAGAAGAAGACCCAGAACCACTCCCAGGGTCCGAAGCCCAGAGTCACCGCCGATGTCACCAGGGTCTTGATCGGCGTGAAGTAGCCGACGAAGGTCAACCCCGTCCACAGGCCGATCGCGATCCAGGCCAGGTGCTTGCCGCCCTTGCGCAGCAGCTTCTCGACGCTCCAGGGCGCCGCGTCGAGCTTGATGCGCTGCATGCGGTCGCCCTCGAGGTGGCGCTCGACCCACATGAAGATTTCGGTATAGACCGTCTGCGGGCAGGCGTAGCCGCACCACAGGCGCCCGGCCACCGCGGTGAACAGGAACAGCGAATACGCCGAGACGATGAGCAGCCCGGTCAGGTAGATGAAGTCCTGCGGATACAGGACCAGGCCGAAGATGTAGAAGCGCCTGGCGCCGAGATCGAAGAGCACGGCCTGGCGGCCGTTCCATTCGAGCCAGGGCAGGCCATAGAAGACCAGTTGCGTGATCCACACCAGCACCCAGCGCCAGCCGGCGAACCAGCCGCTGACGGCGCGGGCGTAGATCTTTCTCTGCTTCTGGTACAGCGATACGACGGCTTGGCTGGTGTCGTCGTCGGCAGTGGCGGCGGGAGTACTGCTCTGGGTCACGAATGCGGGGCTCTCAATTGGCGGCGACGTTCGAGCCGTGCGACAGGCTCCAGACGTACGCCGCCAGGACGTGGATCTGCTCCGGGGTCAGCAGACGGCCCTGCGGCGGCATGACATTGGTCTTGCCGTTCGTGACCATGTTGATGACGGCCTGCTCGCCCCAGCCGTGGAGCCAGATGTTGTCGGTGAGGTTGGGCGCGCCGATGACGCGATTGCCCTTCCCGTCCGGACCATGGCAGGCAGCACAGACGACGAACTTGCTCTTGCCGAGTTCGGCGGCGATGTTGTTGTGCGCGCTGCCGGACAGGCTGAGCACGTAGTTGGCGACGTTGCGGACGTCCTCGGCCGACCCGACGGCGGCCGCCATCGGCGGCATCATGCCCGTGCGGCCCTCGGTGATCGTCTGCTCGATGTACTCGGGCGTCCCGGCACCCAGCCAGTCGTCGTCGGTGAGGTTGGGGAAGCCCTTGCTGCCCCGGCCGTCGGAGCCGTGGCACGGCGCACAGGTGTTCAGGAACAGGCGCTGGCCGATCGCGAGCGCCTCGGGTTCGTGCAGCAACTGGTCGGCTGTCATCGACGTGTACTTCGCGTATACCGGCGCCATCGCCGAACGCGCCTTGGCCTGTTCTGCCTCGTACTGGCTGACGCTGCTCCACTTGAACAGTCCCGGGTTGCTGCCCAGGCCTGGATAGAACGCCAGGTACACGGCAGCGAAGACGACGGTCAGCACGAACAGCCACATCCACCAGCGCGGCAGCGGGTTGTTCATCTCGCGCAGGTTCTCGTCCCAGACGTGACCGGTGCTGTTGTCGCTCGCCATCACCGTGCGCTTGCTCGCCCCGATCAGCACCGCCAGGCACGCCAGGAGCCCGAGCACGACGACCGCCGCTACGAACCAGGACCAGCCTGGAGTGACGAAATCGCTCATGACCGGTCTCCGGGTTCGTCGTCGATGAACGGCAGTTGTTCGGCCTCGCGGAATTCGGCCTTCCGCCGGCCGGAGTAGGCCCAGAAGACGATGCCGAAGAAGAAGATCACGCTGATCACGGTGCCAGCGCTGTGAAGGTCGTAGATGTCCATGGTCGTCGTTCTCCGGTCCCTACTTGACAGACGTGCCCAGCACCTGGAGGTAGGCGATGAGCGCATCCATTTCCGTCTTGCCCTTGACGTCGTCCGCAGCCGCGGCGATCTCGGCATCGGTGTAGGGCACGCCGACGATGCGCATTGCCCGCATCCGCGGCGCCATGCCTGCCGGATCGACGGTGCCGGTCAACAGCCAGGGATAGGCCGGCATGATCGACTCAGGCACCAGGTCGCGCGGGTTGTTCAGGTGAATGCGGTGCCACTGGTCGCTGTACTTGCCGCCGACGCGCGCCAGGTCGGGGCCCTTGCGCTCGCTGCCCCAGAGGAACGGATGGTCGTAGACCGACTCGCCGGCCAGCGAATATGGACCGTAGCGCAGCGTCTCGGCCCGCAGCCGGCGGATCATCTGCGAGTGGCAGTAGAAGCAGCCCTCGCGCTGATAGATGTCGCGCCCGGCGAGCTGCAGTGCGGTGTAGGGCTTCAGGCCGGGAACAGGCTGCGTCGTCGAGGCCTGGAAGAACAGCGGCACGATCTCGACGATGCCGCCGATGGCGACCGTCACCAGGATCAGCACGATCATCAGCAGGTTGCTGGTCTCGATCCGCTCGTGCCCCTGGGCGGCATGGGTATGGGCCATGTTGGAGTGCTCCTTGTCGTTGTCAGGCGTGGGCGACGGCCAGCGGGATCTGCGCCGCGGCGGGACGGCCGATGCGCACCGTCATCACCGTGTTCCAGGCCATGATCAACATGCCGCTAAGGTAGAGCAATCCACCCGCCAGGCGCACGAAGAAGTAGGGGTGCGATGCCTTCACGCTCTCGACGAAGCTGTACACCAGCGTGCCGTCGGGGTTGACCGCGCGCCACATCAGGCCCTGCATCACGCCGGCGATCCACATCGAGGCGATGTAGAGCACGATGCCGATGGTCGCGATCCAGAAGTGCAGCTCGATCGCCCGCGTGCTGTACATCGCGGAGCGGCCGTACATGCGCGGGATCAGGTGATACAGCGCGCCCATCGAAACCAGGCCGACCCAGCCCAGGGCCCCGCTGTGCACGTGGCCGATCGTCCAGTCGGTGTAGTGCGACAGCGCGTTCACGGTCTTGATCGACATCATCGGCCCTTCGAAGGTCGACATGCCGTAGAACGACAGCGAGACGATGAGGAACTTGAGGATCGGGTCGTCACGCAGCTTGTGCCACGCACCCGACAAGGTCATGATGCCGTTGATCATGCCGCCCCAGCTCGGCGCGAGCAGCACGAGCGAGAACACCATCCCGATGCTCTGCACCCAGTCGGGCAGCGCGGTGTACATGAGGTGGTGGGGACCGGCCCACATGTAGACGAAGATAAGCGCCCAGAAGTGGACGATCGACAGCCGGTAGCTGTAGACGGGGCGGCCGGCCTGCTTCGGGATGTAGTAGTACATCATCCCCAGGAAGCCTGCGGTGAGGAAGAAGCCCACCGCGTTGTGGCCGTACCACCACTGCACCATCGCATCCTGCGCGCCGGCGTAGACGGAATAGCTCTTGAACAGCGACACCGGAATGAACGCGCTGTTGACGATGTGCAGCAGCGCGACGGCGATGATGAAGGCGCCGAAGAACCAGTTCGCGACGTAGATGTGGCGCACCTTGCGGATGCCGATGGTGCCGAAGAAGACGATCGCGTAGGCGACCCAGACGACCGCGATCAGCAGCTTGATCGGCCACTCGAGCTCAGCGTATTCCTTGCTGAACGTATAGCCCAGCGGCAGCGTGATCGCCGCGGCGACGATCACCACCTGCCAGCCCCAGAACACGAACATCGCCAGCTTGGGCGCGAACAGCCGCGTCTGGCAGGTGCGCTGGACGACGTGGAACGAGGTCGCCATCAGCGCGCAGCCGCCGAACGCGAAGATCACCGCGTTCGTGTGCAGCGGGCGCAGGCGCCCGAAGCTGATCCAGGGCAGGCCGAAGTTGAGCTCGGGCCAGGTCAGCTGGGCCGCGATGATGACGCCGACCAGCATCCCAACCACGCCCCAGAGCACGGCGGCCAGCGAAAACAGCCTGACGACCGTGTCGCTATAGATACCCTGCTGGGCCGGGGCAGCGACGGCAGTTTGTGCCATTGAACTTTCTCCTCACTCTAGGATCGTGAATGGATCGCGTGATTGTTCTGGGGCTCCTCTGGAAGAACCTTGACCGGTATCAACCGGCTCGCGCTCGTCCGTCAGAATGCGCTCGCCTTCGCGCTCGAGGTCCTCGAACTGGCCACTGTTGATCGCCCAGGCGAACACCCCCAGGATCACGAGCACGACCCCGACCGACAGGGGGATCAGCAGGTACATGATCTCCATCGCGCACGGCGGCGGTCAGCGGGCCGCCCGCAAGGCGTTGAGCACGACGACCAGCGAACTGCACGCCATGCCCAGGCCGGCCGCACCGGGCGGCAGCCAGCCGGCAAGCGCCAGCGGGATGGCGATGGCGTTGTAGGCGGCCGCCCAGACCAGGTTCTGGCGCACGATGCGCACCGTGCGTTGCGCCGTGGACCGCGCCCGGACCAGGTCGGCGAGCCGGTTCGAGGTGATCACCGCGTCGGCCTGGCTGCGCGAGACGAGTGCGCCCTGCCCCATCGCCAGCGAGACGTCGGCACGCGCCAGCACCGGCGCGTCGTTGATGCCGTCGCCGACCATCGCGACGCGGCGTCCGGCTGCCTGGGCCGCGGCGACCGCGGCGAGCTTGGCCTCGGGCGTGGCCCCGGCCAGCACCTCGTGGATGCCCAGGCGCGCAGCCAGCGCCCGCGCACGCCCCGGCGCATCCCCGGTCAGCAGAGTCAGCCGCAGGCCCTGCCCGCGCAACGCCTGCACCGCGGCTTCGACATCGGGGCCCGGCGTCTCCTCGAAGGCGAAGCCGGCCAGCCACTCGCCGCCGCAACCCAGCCATAGCGCGGCCGACCCATCGTCGCCCCCTGCGTCGCTGGCGCCGACCCAGGCCGCGGAACCAAGGCGCCACTCTCGACCCTGCGCGTTGCGCGCACGCAGGCCTTGGCCGCCCAGCTCCTCGACGTCCGTCCATGCGGTGGAAGGCGCCGGCGCCGATGCCGCGGCTTCGACCAGCGCCCGCGCCAACGGGTGCGTCGACCAGGCCGCCAGACTGGCGGCAGCCGCCAGGGCAGCGTCGGTGTTCGCGAACATCCGAGCGCCGGCCGCACTAAGCTGCACGCCGCCGCCCGCCGGTGCGCTTTGCGCGAGAGTGCCCGTCTTGTCGAAGAAGATCTGGTCAATGCCGGCCAGCGCCTCCAGTGCGTCCAGCCGCTGCAGCAGCACTCCACGCCGGGCCAGGCCGCGCGCCGCCGCGACGAGCGCCGCCGGCGCGGACAGCGACAGCGCGCAAGGGCAGGTCACAATCAGCACGGAGACCGCAACCCACAGCGCCCGCGGCGGGTCGATCACGCTCCACACCGCGGCCGCGCCAGCGGCCAGAACCAGCACGGTCCACAGGAAGGGCCCCGCCCAGCGATCGGCCAGGCGCGCCGCCGCCGGCCGCTGGCTCATCGCGCTGCGCATCATCGAGACGATGGCCTCGAGCCGCGTGTCGCCACCCACCCGCAGTACCCGCATCAGCACCGGCGCGCCGAGGTTGGTGCTGCCGGCCACGACCTCGGCGTGCTCGGGCTTATCCACCGGCACCGCCTCGCCGGTCAGCAGGGCCTCGTCGGCCCTCGTCGCGCCCTGCTCGAGGACGCCGTCCGCCGGGAAGGACTGGCCCACCGGAACCCGCACGAGGTCGCCGGCCTGCAGGCGCTGCACGCTGACCGCGCTGGCGCTGCCGTCCGAGGCCACGCGCCACGCGGTCTCGGGCAGGCAGGCCATGCTGCGCTCGAGCGCCTCGGCCGCACCCTGGCGCGCGCGCAACTCGAGGTAGCGCGCCGCGAGCAGGAAGCTCACGAACATCGTCATCGAGTCGAAGTACACCTGCGAACCGAAGCCGCCACCCGGGTCGAAGGTGGCGGCGGTGCTGGCGACGAAGGTGATACCCACCCCGAGCGCGACCGGCAGGTCCATGCCGATGCGGCCCCGTCGCAGGCCGCGCCAGGCGCCGCCGAAGAACGGACCGGCCGAGAACAGCAGCACGGGCAGCGACAGCAGCCAGCAGCCCCAGTTCAGCAATTCGCGCAGGTCCGGCGCCATCTCGCCGGGCCCGGCCACGTAGCTGGGCGTGCTCATCATCATCACCTGCATGGCGCAGAAGCTGGCGACGAACAGGCGCCACAGCGCCTGGCGATGCTCCTTGCGGCGCAGAGCCCGCGCACCGGCGGCGAGGTCGGGCACGGCGTCGTAACCGGCCGCCTGGATCGCGTCGATGAGGGCCGAAGGCCGCGTGCGCGAAGGATCCCAGCACACCGTGGCCCGCTCAGCCGCCGCGCTCACGCGGGCGGAGCGAACCCCTTCGACGCGGCCCAGCGCGTCTTCGATGAGGCCCGCGCAGGCCGCGCAATGCATACCACCGATCTGCAACGACGACTCACCCAGCCGCTCGCCCTGCGCATCGACCACCCAGCGCGTGAAGCGACCCAACTCTAGCGGGTCGTCGACGATCGGTGTTGTGGTTTCGGTAAGGGCGACAATGGCGGCGGGCATCGGCAAGCCGTCTCAAGTCGCGATAATGTACGAGTCGCCCGAGATCTCGCCCATGACCTGCATCAAGAT
Organism: Betaproteobacteria bacterium; assembly: GCA_037443665.1. Lineage (GTDB taxonomy): Bacteria > Pseudomonadota > Gammaproteobacteria > Burkholderiales > Burkholderiaceae_C > Rubrivivax. The sequence goes on along the minus strand of JBBINW010000100.1, from coordinate 1,423 downwards.
ACCCCACCTCGTATCGGCCCTGGTCCTCGCACTGGGGGTCGCGTCGCCGGTGGCGTGGGCTCAGACGGGGCCCCAGCCGAAGCTGCAGACCATCGACCTCACGGCCGGCATCCACGTCATCCATGCCGAACTGGCGATCACGCCCGAGCAGCAGGAGACCGGGATGATGTTCCGGCGCACGATGGGCGCCAACGACGGCATGCTCTTCGTCAACGAAGACAGCGGCGTAAGGTGCTTCTGGATGCACAACACGCTGATCCCGCTGACCATCGCATTCATCGCCGACGATGGCACCATCGTCAACCTGGCCGACATGGCCGCGCGCACCGATGACACGCATTGCTCGGCCAAGCCGGTGCGCTACGCGCTGGAAGTGCCTCTGGGCTGGTTCGGGAAGCGCGGCTTCAAGGCCGGGTTGAAACTGCGCGGGGCACCGTTCGGGAACTGACGCGGCGGCACCGCGCACCGCCCGCGCGGCCGCAGGGCGACCAGGCGGGCGCAAGGTCATCGGTCAGGCGAAGTTGGCCTCGGCGAAGCCCCAGTTCACGAGCTTGTCGAAGAAGCTCTCGACGTATTTCTGCCGCAGGTTGCGGTAGTCGATGTAGTAGGCGTGCTCCCACACATCGACCGTCAGCAGCGCCTTGTCGGCGGTCGTCAGCGGCGTCCCCGCGGCGCCAGTGTTGACGATGTCCACGCTGCCGTCGGGCTTCTTCACGAGCCAGGTCCACCCGGAACCGAAATTGCCCACCGCCGACTTCACGAACGCCTCGCGGAAGGCGGCGTACGTGCCCCACTTGCCCTTGATCGCCGCCGCCAGCGCGCCGCCGGGTTCGCCGCCACCGGCGGGCTTCATGCAATTCCAGAAGAAGGTGTGGTTCCAGACCTGGGCCGCATTGTTGTAGATGCCGCCGGTGGCCTTGCGCACGATGTCCTCGAGCGACAGGTTCTCGAACTCGGTGCCCTTCTGCAGGTTGTTCAGGTTGACCACGTAGGCGTTGTGGTGCTTGCCATGGTGGTACTCGAGCGTCTCGCGGCTGTACGCGGGCGCGAGCGCATCGATCGCGTAAGGGAGTGCGGGCAGGGTGTGTTCCATGATGGGCGTCCTCTTCGTTGAATGGTCTCGGATCCAGGTCAGGGGATTGTAGGCAGCGCGCTTGCTTCACCCGGGATCATGGATTCCACCGCTGTCACGCAGGCCTTCGCACGTCCATCGGCCCACACCGCGCGCACGGTCTGGCCCGGATGCAGCGCCTGAACCGAGACGATCGGCCGACCGTCGTCGGACTCGACCCAGGCGTAGCCGCGCTGCAGCACGCGGTGCGGGTCGTGCGCGTGCAGGCGCTGGCCGGCGGCGGCCAGGCGCAGCGCCTGCTCGCGCCACTGCACCGCGAGCGCGCGGCGCAGCCGCTGCGCCGCGCGCGGC
>JBBINW010000099.1:0-14429 GCA_037443665.1 Betaproteobacteria bacterium | reverse complement strand
AATCCCCGGCGCTCGCTTTCTCAAAGTATTGTCTGAGCTTCTGCAGCGGCCGGGCGTTCATGGCGCCTCCGGGCCGGGTTCGGCGCCGGACGGGGCCACGGCCGCCGCGGCGCCCGCCTGGGGCAGCATCACGATGCGGTCGGGGTTGATGGCGCGCATGCCCAGGCGCCGGGCGACCGCCTCCACCGTGGCCGGCTGCGCGGCGCGCCCCAGGTCGCTGCGCAGCCGGGCACCCTCGGCCGTGAGCGCCTTGCCGTCCTGCTGCGCCACCTCGAGCTCGGCGAACAGCTGGCGCGCGCGGTACTGGCCCGTCACCAGCGCCAGCGCACAGGCCACCAGCAGGGCGGCGAACGCGGGTACCGCCAGGCGCCACGGCAGCGCGCTCATCGTGCCGCCCTCATGCGTGCGCCGCCAGGGGTTCGGCGGTCCGCTCGGCGATTCGCAGGTGCGCGGAGCGTGCGCGCGGATTGGCGCGCATTTCGTCCGCGTCCGGCGCGATGCGCGCCACTGGCAGCAGGCGCGCGCGCGGCAGCTGCGCTTCGCGCAGCGGCAGGCGGCCGAAGGCGCGCTGCGGATGGGCATGCGCCTCGATGAAGCGCTTGACGATGCGGTCTTCCAGCGAGTGGAAGCTGATCACCGCCAGCCGGCCGCCCGGCGCCAGCGCGGCCAGCGCGGCATCGAGCATCATGGCCACCTCTTCCAGCTCCTGATTGAGGAAAATCCGTATAGCCTGAAAGGTGCGGGTGGCCGGATGCTGAAGCGGGTCCTTGCGGTTCTTGACCGGGATCGCAGATGCCACGACGGCGGCAAGTTCCGCGGTGCGCAGCAGGGGCCGCCCATCCGCGCGGCGAGCCACAATCGCCTTTGCAACCGGTGCAGCAAACCGCTCGTCACCATAGTCGCGCAGCACCCGTCGCAGTTCCTCGACCGGCACCTGCGCCAGCCATTGCGCCGCCGACAGCCCGTGCTGCGGGTCCATGCGCATGTCCAGCGGTCCGTCCAGGCGCAGCGAGAAGCCGCGCTGCGGGTCGTCGAACTGCGGCGAGGACACGCCCAGGTCGGCCAGCAGGCCCTGGATTCGCGCTATGCCCAACTCGGCCAGCACCGCCGGCAGCCGCGAGAAAGCGCTGCGCACGAAGGTCAGGCGCGGGTCGTGCCACGCAGCCGCCTCGGCCTGCGCCGCCGGATCGCGGTCGAGCGCGATGAGGCGGGCGCGCGGCGACAGCCGCTGCAGCAGCACGCGCGAATGGCCGCCGCGCCCGAAGGTCGCATCGACGTAGGTGCCGTCCGGGTCGGTGAGCACGCCCGCAACCGCTGCTTCGAGCAGCACCGGCGCGTGCGCCCCGTGGGCAGCGGGTGTGAGGCTCGTCATGCTGCTGCACGGCGATCAGAACGAGAAGCCGGCCGCCGCCGGCGGCAGCCCGTTGGCCAGGTCGCGCTCCTCGTTCTGGCGCAGCAGTTCGGGCTCCCACAGCTCGAAGTGCGCGCCCATGCCGATCAGCGTGGCCTCGCGCTCCAGGCGCGCGTCCTCGCGCAGCCCGTTGGGGATCAGCAGGCGCCCGGCACTGTCGAGCTCCAGGTCGATCGCATTGCCCAGCAACAGGCGCTGCAGGGCACGCGCCGCGTAGGGCAGCACGGCCAGTTCCTCGCGCTTGCTTTCCCAGCGCGGCCGCGGGTAGACCAGCAGGCAGCCGTCGGGGTGGCGCGTCAGCGTAAGGCGGCCGTCGCAGGCCGCGAGCAGCTGGTCCCGATGCCGTGTCGGCATCGAAATCCGCCCTTTCGGGTCAAGTGCCAGCTTGGATGCGCCTTGAAACACCTTGTATTCTTGTGGAAATGCAGCGAGCGACCCGGAAGACCTGATTTTTCAGGTTGGCGATCACTCACTAATCCACAATCTCCCACTTTTTTACACCGAGTCGAGACTGTAGAGCATCGATTTGCGCCGGTCAAGGACGGGGGACGGCCTTTTCTCAATCGAGACAAGCACTTAGCACACATTCTGCAAGCATCGTCGAGCCCATAAAAGCGTCTCGAATTAGATAGATACGAATGCTTGTGAAGGTGAAGTGTTAAGTGGCGCGCGCGGTCGCGCCGGCGCCGGGGCCAAACGTTCGAAAAAGCAGGGAAAAAGCAAAGTCCGCCTGTACGCCGGATTCTGTGCGGCACGTTGCCGCGCCGTGGCGATCATTCCTCTAGGCCAGCGCTCGCGCGCCGGCTCAAGCCACCTACCCGCAGCCTCGCCGAGCCGGGTCAACGGCTGCCTATTTGGTGTTGCTCCGCGTAGAGATTGCCCGTTTCACCTCCTGCATAGCGCGTAGCGCGACGCAGGAACTCGTCTCTGTTGCTCTGATCCTCACCTCGCGGTGGACAGGTGTTACCTGCTACGCCGCTCTGCGGAGTCCGGACGTTCCTCCCGCCCTGCGTCGCCTGCCGACCCCCGCAGGGGTGTCGGTGGGCGACGCAGGGCCGGCGATCGCCCGGCGGACTTTGCGCCTGCACTGTAGCAAAGCACGCTCCGGCGCGGCGAATTGCCATCCAAACACCGCGCAATTGCGCGCCGGGAGGCGCCGCACGGCAGGGCGCTGCGCCGCTGGTCGCGGGAAATCGGCCGCTGGTCCCGCGGGCCGTCAAGAAGACCGGTGCGCGGCCGTAACCCGTAACGAGATCGACGGAAGTCCGCCCGGCCACCGGGAAACCTGCCATGGGGGCAGGCCGGACCCGGCGAATGCCCTGCGGGGCCGACATTGCCGACACGAGGTTGCCTGATGGATCGCACTGCGCGCAGAACTGCCGGTTTCACCCTGATCGAGCTCATGGTGGTGGTTGCCATCATCGGCATCCTGGCGTCGATCGCGATTCCGGCCTACACCAAATACATCCAGCGCGGCGACATCGTCGAGGCGACACAGGCGCTGTCGCAGTTCCGGGTGCAGATGGAGCAGTACTACCAGGACAACCGCAGCTACGCCAATGGCGCGGCCTGCGGCGTCGCCAATCCGGTCCTGGTCAACTTCGCGGTGGCCTGCGCTGCGGCCAATGCCGGCCAGACCTACACCGCGACGGCGACGGCGAATGCCGCCGGACCGGTATCGGGATTCACCTACACGATCGACCAGAGCAATAACCAGGTCACGACGGCGTATCCGGCCGGCTGGAGCACCGCCGCCCTGCCGTACGCCGGCTGGATCGTTCGCTGACGCCGCACCGGGAGCCATCGTGCACAACCTGCAGCGCGGCATCAGCCTGGTCGAGATGGTGGTCGTGATGGCGATCTTCGCCATCCTTACCGGGCTGGCAGTGCCCTCGTTCAACGCCTGGCTGGCCAACGTCCAGATCCGCACGGCCACGGAGTCGATCCAGAACGGGCTGCAGCTGGCGCGCGCCGAGGCCATCCGGCGCAACAGTCCCGTGATGTTCTGGCTGACGTCCGGCACCAATCCGCTGACCGGCGATTGGCTGGTCGGCTGCGCCAATCCGGTCAGCAGCAACAATTTCAATCTGCCCGAGGCGCCTGGAGATTGTCCCGGCATTGCAAGGACTGCCGCGCTGCCCGCCAGCGGGCCGCCGTTCTTCTGGATCCAGCGCACGACGGCGGCAGCGCAGCAGACGTCGCTGCCCCAGGTAACGGCCATCGGGGCTACGGGAGCCAACACCACGGCCGTCACCTTCAATTCCCTCGGAATGGTCATCGCCACCAATACCGACGACGGGTCGGCGGCCATCGCGCAGATCGATGTGAACCAGCCCAGCCTGCCCGTCGCGGTCGTGCGACCGCTGCGCGTAATGATCGCCGGCGGCCAGATCCGCATGTGCGACCCCAATCTCTCACTGGCCAGCGATCCGCGCGGCTGCAACTAGGACCGGCAAATGCGTAGCACAAGCAAAGGCTTTTCCCTGATCGAGGTGCTGGTGGCGATGACCATCTTCAGCGTCGGCCTGCTCGGGCTGCTGGGCATGTACGCGCATTCGGTCACGGGCTATTCCGACGCCAAATATCGCACCGACGCCGCGCTGCTGGCCGACAGCCTGATCAACGACATCTGGGTCAACCGCGCCAACATGACGACCTATGCCTACGCCGGCGGCACCGCCAGCACCGCGGTGCAGCTCTGGCTCAATGATGTCAAGGCCAGCCTGCCCAACGGCAATGCCACCATCACCGTCGGCGGCAATCCCGTGCAGGTCAACGTGACCGTCTCCTGGCAGCCGCCCGACGCCGTCGCCCAGGGCGTGACGCACACCCACACCGAAATCGCCACCATCCAGAACCCATGAAAACGACCCTACCCCCGCGGCAGCAGGGCTTCTCGCTGGTCGAGGTGCTCGTCTCCACCGTGGTCGCCTTGTTCGCGACGCTCGTGATCGTCCAGACCTTCGCGGTGGCCGAGGGCTACCGGCGCACCGGCACCAGCGGCGGCGACGCCGCCTTCAGCGGCGCCCTGGGCGCCTACCTGATGGAGCGCGACCTGGGCATTGCCGGCTACGGCGTCAACACCGCCGCCTACCTGGGCTGCGCCACCTCCGGATCGGACAGCATCGCCGGGACCGCGCGCGCCATCAACTTCACGCTGGCGCCGGTGCAGATCACGCCGGGAGCGGCCATTACCAACCCCGACAGCATCACCGTCGTGGCCAGCGGCACGGACATGATGCCCGGCCCGATCAACTTCACGACGGCGCTGGCCTCGCCCGCCAGCGACTACACCGTCACCAGCGGCTATGGCGTGCAGGCCGGCGACGTTGTCCTGGTGGCCCAGCCGGGGCAGAACTGCACCATCGTGCAGGCGACCAATACGCCGGCGGCCGGCACAGCCACCCAGAACACAATACAGCACGCCACCGGGACCTACACCTCGGCGCTGGGCACCTTCCCGGCGCGCTACAACCCGGGCGGCGGCATCGGCCCCACCTACGGCGCCAATGCGGTGGCGATGGACATGGGCGCGACGCCGGTGGTCAGCACCTATTACGTCCAGAACAACACGCTGATGGTCGACCAGCTGATCAGCGGCCAGCTGCAGCAGCCGGTCGCGGCCAATGTCGTGCAGATGAAGGCACTGTACGGCAAGGACACCAACAACGACGGCATCGTCGACACCTGGGACAACGTCGCGCCGACGACCGCGGCCGGCTGGGCCGCGGTGCTGGCCGTGCGCCTGGCCGTGGTGGCGCGCAGCGCCAATCCGGAAAAGCCGAGCAATCCGCTGAACAACACCTGTTCGACCACGACCGTGGCGCCCAGCGTCACGTGGGACGACGGCAGCACCACCACGCTGGATGTATCGGCCTCCGCCGACTGGATGTGCTACCGCTACAAGGCATTCCACTTCACCGCCGGTCTGCGCAACCTCATCTGGACCCCGTCATGATGCCCAACCGCCCCCCCGCGCGCACCGCCCAGCGCGGCTACATCCTGCTGCTGGTACTGGTGGCCCTGAGCGCCATGATGATCTCCGGCATCGCGCTGGTCCGATCGATGGACACCAGCCAGCTGATGGCGGGCAACCTCGCGGCGCGCAATGCCACGCTGCACAGCGCCGACCTGGGCGTGCAGCAGGCCGTGACGTGGCTGCAGGGCCAGGCGACGACCGGCGCGCTCAATGCCGATGCCCGGGCCAACGGCTACTACGCCGAGGGCGTCGATCAGGCGTGGAATTCGGCGTCGTTCTGGACGATCTGCGGCAACTGCACAACCCAGGATGCGGCCGGCAACTCGGTGTCGTGGGTGATCAGCCGCATGTGCACCGCCGGCGGCAGCCCGAACGCCAACGGCAACGCCTGCTCGACCCTCAGCGGCACCAGCGCGGTGGGCGGCAGCTATTCCAGCGACGCCATCAACTTCACCGGTTCGCCGCTGTACTTCTACCGCATCACGGTCCAGGTGCGCGACAGCCGCAACACCTCGACCCTGAGCCAGGCCTTCGTCACGCTCTGACGTACCACGCCACGCCATCGCCATGCCCCCCTGCTCCATTCGCGCTCTTCCGGGACCCGCCATGAAACTCACCGCTCGCGCCATTGTCGCCCTCGCTGCCCTCGCCGCCGGCCTGGGGGCACTTGCCGCCCACGCCGCCACCACCGACATCACCAGCAGCCCGCTCGAGGTGGCCTCCAGCAATACGACGGTCAAGCCCAACATCATGCTGCTGTTCGACGACTCGGGCAGTATGGCCTGGGACTTCATGCCGGACTGGATCGGGCCCAGCCCGCTGCCGGGCCACGGCGTCGACAAGCCGCGCTGCACCAGCGGCAGCACCACCAAGAATGGGGTCGTCGTCCCTTGCACCCCCGGAACCACGACGGGCCAATCGGGCGAACCCCCCTACTATGCCTACCAGTTCAACGGCGTGTACTACAACCCGCTGGTCTATTACCCGCCCGGCGTGACCTATACCGGCACGACGATGACCAGCTACACCTCGTCGAACTCGACGGCCTGGACCAAGGTGCCGGTGGATGCCTACGGCACGACGTCGGGCACGATCAATCTCGTCTCCGGCTATCCCGAGACCGTGTACTGCAACGCGACCGGCATCACCCCGCCATCGACCAGCTGCAAGCGCAACGGCATCGATACCGGCAACCCCTTCCTCTACAACCTGGGCAGCGCCAGCAACGGCTATCCGGACGCGGTGCTGAGCAGCGCCAGCGGCAGCGTGACGGTGACCCTGAACGGCAGCAACACCATCAAGGTGATGCCGGGAACGTACGAGAATTTTGCGACGCAAAAGGTCAACTTCTTCTACTACGACATCACCCCGGCCGAATACTGCACCGACGCCACGCTGACGGCCTGCACGCTGTCGAAGGTATCGACGACGGTTGGCGGCGTCACGTACGGCACGGCGGCGCCGATCCGCTACTGCCTGAGCGCCACCGACGCCAACAGCGTGAGCGCCGTGACCGGCACGACCTCGGTCACCTGGAGCGCGACCGCGCAGCCGCGCTGCCAGCAGAAGTACAACCAGCGCCTGGGCTACCAGTACCCGCGCTTCGGCTATTTCGTGCGCAATGACATCGTGGCGGCGACGCCGAACTACGCGCGCAGCACCGCCCGCATCGACTGCGCCGCGGCGCCGACCTGCACCTACGCGGAGGAAATGACCAATATCGCCAACTGGTATGCCTACTACCATGCGCGCCTGCAGATGGCCAAGACGGCGGTGGGCACGGCGGTCAACAAGCTGACCTCCAGCTACCGCATCGGCTTTCTCACCATCAACGCCTATGCCGGCGGCTCGCTCAACACGGCGCAGTTCCTGCCGATCGCCGACTTCAATTCGACGCAGAAGCAGACCTTCTACACCGACTTCTACAAGCTGACGGCGGCCAACGGCACCCCGCTGCGCGAGGCGCTGTCGCGGGTCGGCCAGTACTACGCCGGCAAGACCGGCTCCACCGCGCTCGACAACGGCATGATCAGCAGCAGCAACCCCGACCCGGTGCAGTACTCGTGCCAGCAGAACTACACGATCCTGACGACGGACGGCTACTGGAATGGCAATGCCGGCCAGGACCTGCAGGGCAACAGCATCGACTACAACACCGCCGCCGGCAACCAGGACAACGACTCGACCAACACCTTCGAGCAGCGCACCGCCAGCGACTACGGCACGGGCGGCTACTACGACGGCAACCTGGCCAACTCGTCCTTCAACGGTTCCACCTATACGTCGAAGGGCACGCTCGCCGACGTGGCGATGTACTACTACAAGACCGACCTGCGGCCGGCGGGCAGCACGAACTACAACACCGGCGTCAATGTCAGTACCGACAACGTGTCGACCGCCAAGGGCGTGGACCTCAACCCGGCGCAGCACATGGTCACGTATACGGTGGGTCTCGGCGTCGACGGCTACCTGACCTACGACACCACGCAGCTCAACCCCAGCGCCAACAGCGTCGATTTCCAGAACATCGTCAAGGGCACCGTCGGCGCCTGCGTGTGGACGCCGGGCAACGTCTGCGACTGGCCCCAGGTGCCCACCGGCACCGGATACAACGACGACCCGGCCAAGGACGACGACCTGTGGCATGCCGCCGTCAACGGGCGCGGCGCCTACCTGAGTGCCAAGAATCCGCAGTCGCTGCTCACCGGCCTCACCAGCCTGCTCACCTCGATCCAGGCGCAGGTCGGCGCGGCCGCGGCATCGGCCACCAGCACGCCGAACATCACGCTGACGAACAATTCGATCTACAGCACCACGTTCCGCACCGCCTACTGGGACGGCGAGATGGTTGCGCAGACGATCGACCCCACGACGGGCATCGTCAACCCGACCATCAACTGGTCGGAAAGCGCCAAACTCGAGGCGCTGACCACGTCGGCGAGCGACTCGCGCACCATCTACACGCAGTCGGGCGGCGTGCTGGTGCCGTTCAAGTTCCTGTCGCTGGACTCGACGGCGAAGGCCTACTTCAGCAACCGCTGTTCCGTCCTCTCGCAGTGCTCGGGCATGTCGCTGCTCGACCAGGCGATCGTCAACTCGGGCACCAACCTGGTCAACTACCTGCGCGGCCAGAGCCTCTATGCCGACGGCACGCACTTTCGCACCCACACGGACATCAAGACCGGCCTGACGAACGTCCTGGGCGACCTGGTCGACTCGCGTCCGGCGGTCGTCAACGCTCCGTTGCGCCATTATTCCGATGCTCCGATCGCGCCGGCCTACCAGACCTACGCCACGTATGCCGCCAACAACGCCACGCGCACGTCGGTGATCTACGTCGGCGGCAATGACGGCATGCTGCACGCGTTCGATGCGACCAGCGGCAACGAACTTTGGGCCTACGTCCCGCGCGTCATGCTGGCGCAGATGTACGGACTGGCCGACACGGCCTATGCGACCCAGCACCGCTTCTACGTCGACGGTTCGCCGACGGTGGCCGACGTGCTGTCGACCTCGGACGGCACCTGGCACACCATCCTGGTGGGCGGCTACGACGCCGGCGGACGCGGCTATTTCGCCTTTGACGTCACCGTGCCGACCGCGCCCAAGCTGCTGTGGGAAATCTGCTCCGACTCGGCGACCTGCACCATCTCCGATGCGAACCTCGGCCTGACTTTCGGCAACCCGGTGATCACCAAGCGCGCCTACGATGGCCACTGGGTCGTGCTGGTGACCTCGGGTTACAACAACGTCACGCCGGCCGGGGCCGACGGCATGGGCCACCTGTATGAGCTGGATCCGTTCGCGGGCACCATCCTGACGAGCGTGTCGACCGGCGTGGGCTCGACGACCACGCCGGCCGGCCTGTCGCGCATCACCGCGCTGGCCAACAACCCGGACACCGACAACACCTCGACCCTGGTCTGGGGCGGCGACCTTCAGGGCAACCTGTGGCGCTTCAACCTGGGCACCGCGACGCCCACGGTCTCGCTGATGGCGACGCTGAAGGATTCCGCCGGCAAGGTGCAGCCCATCACGACCCGGCCGGAGGTCGGCATCATCAACGGCAACACGGTGGTCTTCGTCGGCACCGGCCGCCTGCTGGGCGTGTCCGACCTGCAGGACCCGGCGACGCTGTCGCCGGCCGGCAACTGGTCGTACGTGTCGACCCAGTACGCGCTGCTGGACAACGGCAGCAACCTGGGCAATCCGCGCACCAACCCGACGATGGTGGTGCAGACGCTGAGCGGCTTCGGTTCCGGGTCGACGCAGACCCAGCGGTCCGTCACGACCAACGCGGTCAGCTTCCCCAGCAACATCGGCTGGCTGGTGGACTTCCCCACCGCCGGCGAGCGGGTGAACGTCGATCCGCAGATCGTGCTGGGCGTGCTGATCGTGACCACCAACATCCCGAATACCGACGCCTGCTCGGCCGGCGGCAACAGCTGGCTGTACCAGTTCGACTACACCAACGGCAGCGCCGTCGTCGGCGTTGCCAGCAGCGTGGTCGGCACGGAGACCGTCGGCGCGCTGACGGTCGGCAACGTGGTGGTGGAGCTGCCCAATTCAACGGTGAAGATCATCTCGACCCTGTCCAACGGCACGAAGGTCACCAGCGGGCTCAACACCAACCCGGTGAACACGACGGTGCGGCGCGTCGGCTGGCGGTCGGTGGCGCAGTAATCAGGAGGAGCTGGCGCCGGGCCTCGCCCTTTCGCTCGAAGAGGATTGGGGTGCGGGTGGGCGGGGCCGTCGGGGCCTTCGCGAACACCTTCAACCCGGCCCTCTCCCGAAGGGAGCACGGGAAAGGCGCGCTGGCTAGACGCGGTGGGCGACGCCGACGCCGGCCAGCTCCTGCATCAGGCGATCGGCGATCTCGGTCACTGGCAACACCTCGTTGGCCGCGCCCAGCGCAATGGCCTCGCGCGGCATGCCGAAGACCACGCAGGTGGCCTCGTCCTGCGCGATATTGAAGCTGCCGGCCTTGCGCATGTCCACCATGGCGGCTGCGCCATCGCGCCCCATGCCGGTCAGCATCACGCCCAGCGCATTGCGGCCGGCGATCGTCGCCACCGAGCGGAACAGCACCTCGACGGACGGCCGGTGCCGGTTGACGGGGTCCGTGCTGTCCAGCGCGATGATGTAATTGGAGCCGCTCTTGGCCAGGCGCATGTGCAGGTCGCCCGGTGCGATGTAGGCATGGCCGGGCAGCACCCGTTCGCCGTCGACGGCCTCGCTGACGGTAATGCGGCACAGCGAATTCATGCGCGTGGCGAAGCTGCGCGTGAAGCCGGCGGGCATGTGCTGGGTGATGAGCACACCCGGGCAATCCGGCGGCAGCCGCACCAGGACTTCGCGGATGGCCTCGGTGCCGCCGGTGGAGGCGCCGATGGCGATGAGCTTCTCCGTCGACATGCGCGAATAGCGCTCGGGCGCCGCCTTGTCGGCCGTGCCGTGCGCCGCCGGGCCCGCCACGTGGCGGTGCAGGCGGGCCTTGGAGGCAACGCGGATCTTGTCGCAGATCTCGGCGCCCAGGTCCTGCATGCCGGAGGCGATGCCCAGCTTGGGCTTGGCCACGAAGTCGATCGCGCCCAGTTCCAGTGCCCGCATGGTGACGTCGGCGCCGCGCTCTGTCAGGGTCGACACCATGACGACCGGCATCGGCCGAAGGCGCATCAGCTTTTCCAGAAAATCGAGTCCGTCCATGCGCGGCATCTCCACGTCCAGGGTCAGGACGTCGGGATTCAGCGCCCGGATCATCTCGCGCGCCACCAGCGGATCCGGGGCGGCGCCGATCACCTCCAGGTCCGGCTGCTTGCCGATGATCTCCGTCAGCAGGCTGCGGATGAGGGCCGAGTCGTCGATGATCAGTACGCGTGTCTTCACCATGGTCTACCCCTTCCCGCCGCGCCGGCACCGCCGGCTTGGCCGGGTCAAAACAACTCGATGTCGCCCGCCACCTCGGTGGTGTTGATCTTCGCCGTGTACTGCTGCTCGGCCGTGACGATGGAACTGTCGGTCTTGGTCAGCTTCTTGCACATCGCCCGGCCGCTGACCGGGAAGAACGCCACGCGGCGCGGATGGATGTCCATCAGGTCCTGCGACACCACGCGGATGCCCTCGGTCTTGAGGAAGTCGAGCACGAAGGCCGCGTTGCGCTCGCCGACGTTGAGCGTGGAGAAATTGCGCAGCACCGCGCCGCCGCCGAAGACCTTGGCCTCCAGGTTGGCCTTGCGCGCGCCGCGCTTGATGAGCTCGTTGATCAGCTGTTCCATCGCGAACACGCCGTAGCGGCCCGAGACCGCCATCAGGTCGTTGCCCCCGGTGACCGTGCTTTCTCCCGGCAGCATGAAGTGGTTCATCCCGCCGACCCGGACGCTGCGGTCCCACATGCAGGCCGCCACGCAGGAGCCGAGCACGGTGGAGATCACCACGTCGTCGCCGGCCACGAAGAATTCGCCCGGCATGATCTTGACGGCGTTGCGGCCGAATTCGCGCTCGAAATAGAAAGTCCGCGCCTCGCCCGGGACGCCGGAGGCTGCGGGTCTGGGAAGGCTTGCCGGGTTCACCGCGTGCACATCATTTCCTCTGGTAGACGGTCTTGCCGCGCAGGACCAGGTACTCGTTGCAGTCGGTGAAATTCTCCGAATGGCCGACGAACAGCAGACCGCCCGGCCGCAGGACCTGGACGATGCGCCGCAGGATCTCCCTCTGCGTCTTGTGGTCGAAGTAGATCATCACGTTGCGGCAGAAGACGGCGTCCAGCGGCAGCCCGAAGCTGCGCACCAGCGGCCAGTCCTCGTCCAGCAGGTTGAGCGGGGCAAAGCGCACCAGCTGGGTCAGTTCGGGGCGCACGCGCACCATGCCCTCGTTGGTGCCCCGCCCCCGCAGAAAAAAGCGCCGCAGCCGCGCGTCGCCGCAGACCTGGGCCGCGTCCAGGCGGTAGGCCGCCCGCGCCGCGGTGGCCAGCACATTGGTGTCGATGTCGGTGGCCAGCAGGGTACCGGCGGCACGCCCCGCGGCCGCCTCGGTCATCGTGATGGCGATGGAATACGGCTCCTCCCCGGTCGACGCGGCGGCGCACCAGATGCGCGGGGCCGTGCCGGCCGGCTGGGCGCGCAGGAACTCCTCGAGCACGGGGAAGTGATGCGACTCGCGGAAGAACGAGGTCAGGTTGGTCGTCAGGGCATTGACGAACTCCTGGTCCTCGGCGGCGCCGAAGGCGGCGTCGGTCTCGAAGCGGTCGAGGTACTGGCCGAAGGAGTCGAGGCCGTGGACCCGCAGCCGGCGCGACAGCCGGCTATACACCATATTCTGCTTGTGGTCGCTCAGGCTGATGCCGGCGCGCGCGTAGATGAGCTGGCGCACGCGCTCGAAGTCCCTGGCGTGGAACTCGTATTCGCGCGTGTCCTCGCCCGCCAGGCGCAGGCTTGCCGGAAGTAGGGAGTCTCGTGCGCCCATGATTGTCGCTGCTGGCGGCGGTGCCGGAGCGCGGCGGGCAACCGTGCCCGCAGTCCGTCCGGTGGTCCGTGCTCAGGCCGCCGCGAGCGCCTCCTCGTCGGAGACGATGCCCATCTCGGCGCTCGTCATGAGCTTCTCGATGTCCAGCAGGATCAGCATTCGGCTGCGCTCGTCGGAGCCGACCGTGCCCAGCCCGGTGATGACGTTGGCGTCCAGCAGCGAGTTGAACTCCGGCGCGACGCGGATCTGCTCCGGCGCCAGTTCGAGAACGTCGCTGACGGAATCGACCACGGCGCCGACGATCCGACCCGCGACGTTGAGGATGACGACGACCGTGAACTCGTCGTAGCGGATCTCGCCCAGCGCGAACTTCAGCCGCAGGTCGACGATCGGCACGATCACGCCGCGCAGGTTGATGACGCCCTTGAGGAACTCCGGCGCGCCGGCGATGCGGGTCACGGCATCGTAGCCGCGGATTTCCTGCACCTTGAGGATGTCGATGCCGTATTCCTCGCGACCCAGCCGGAAGGTCAGGTATTCGCGGGGCTTGGCCACGGTCTCCAGCGCTCTTTCCATCATTCCCATCTTTACTCCCGATTGCTGCCTGGCGTTGCCGATCCCGGTCTCAGTGGCGCGTGCGCTTCACGAGACTGGAGACATCGATGATCAGTGCGACGTGTCCATCCCCCAGGATGGTGGCGCCGGAGATGTCGCGCACGCGGCGATAGTTCGACTCCAGGTTCTTCACGACCACCTGGTGCTGGCCCAGCAGCTCGTCGACGATGGCCGCCAGCCGCTTGCCGTCGGCCTCGACGATCACCAGGATCTCGATCGGCGGCTTGCCCGCAGCATCGGCCTCGGCGCGCGGCACGTGGAACTCCTCGGCCAGCGCCACCACCGGCATGTACTCGTCGCGCACCTTGACGACGCGCCCGTTGGAGCCGACCGTCTGGATCATGCCGGGCTCGACCTGGAACGATTCGATCACCGAAGCGAGCGGCAGGATGTAGGTCTCGTCACCGACGCCGATCGACATGCCGTCCATGATGGCCAGCGTGAGCGGCAGGCGCACGCATACGCGGGTGCCCTGCCCCTCGGTGGATTCGAGCTCGACCGTTCCGCCCAGCGCCGCGATGTTCCGCCGCACCACGTCCATGCCGACGCCGCGCCCGGAAACATCGCTTACCTGATCGGCGGTCGAGAAGCCGGCCTCCCAGATGAGGGCCCACACCTCGTTGTCGGTCATGTCGTCGCGCACGGCCAGGCCGCGCTCGCGCGCCTTGGCCAGGATCCGGTCGCGGCGCAAGCCCTGCCCGTCGTCGCGAACCTCGATGAGGATCGAGCCGCCCTGGTGCATCGCCGACAGCGTGATGGTGCCGGTCTCGGACTTGCCGGCCGCCACGCGGCGCTCGGCGGTCTCCAGGCCATGGTCGGCGCTGTTGCGGACCAGGTGGGTCAGCGGATCGATGATCTTCTCGATAAGGCCCTTGTCGAGCTCGGTGGCCTCGCCGACCAGCTTGAGTTCGATCTTCTTGTCGAGCTTGGCCGCCAGGTCGCGGATCAGCCGCGGGAAGCGGT
>JBBINW010000098.1:0-14493 GCA_037443665.1 Betaproteobacteria bacterium | reverse complement strand
GCAAGGTTCTCAGCTTCAGGATCGACAGGAAAGATGGGTTGGCGGAACGCTCACTCACGACCGCATCTTGTATCACGACTATGCGATCAGTGCCGAGCGCTTTCACTGGCAGACGCAGAACAGCGCGGGTCCGGACACGCCCGGCGGGCGGCGCTATCTGGAGAGCTCGACGAACGGTTGGCAGTTCCAGCTCTTCGTGCGCCCGCGCAAGGGCGATGCCTACCGCGCCTGCGGACGCGTGGCGCTGGAGTCCGCCGAAGGCGACCGGCCGATGAGCGTCGTTTGGAAGCTCCAGACGCCGCTGCCCGTGCGGCTGTTCCGAGAGTTCAGCGTGCTGCGCGGGGTGTAGCGGCAGGAGCCTGACGCGCCGGTGCCTTGAACACGTTCTTCACGTTCCAAGCCAGGAACTCGGGTGAGGGCGACAGGTCGGCGTGCTGCGGCGGGTGGATCGCTCGCCCGTGGAACTGCAGCTCGCCCGCCATGCCCCGGCCACCGCTGATCGCATGCTGGCTGAACACCACACGATGCTCGGAAGGCTCGACCGTGAACGCGCCCAGGTCGAAGAGCTTGTGGTGAAGCGAGCACAACGACAGACCGTTGGGCTCGATGTCCGGCCCGCCGACGTGGTGCCACTGGATGTGCGCTGCCTCCAGCCCGGCCGGCGTGAGCCCGATGCGAAGGTCGAATCCGCAGACACAGCACCGGTACTCGTAGGCGCGCAGCACGCGCTCCCGAAAGCCCGGGCCCCGGCGACGCCGCTGCCCGATGGCATCAACGGTCGTGATCGGCACCGCCTCGCGCGCTTCGCGCGGCCCGTCGAGGTCCAGGCCCAGGCTAGCCACGATGTCGCCACGCAGGGTCAACGGGAAGTAGGCATCCAGCACGCGGGAAGCCACGGCCTGCAACAGGCCAGGTACGTGGCGCAAGGCGTCGTCGATGTCGACGGGGAAGCCGCCCTTGATGTGGTGCGCGCGCAGCTCGGTCAGGCTGGGCGTGGCGCCGGCGGGACGCTTGAGAACCTCGCGCGGCCCACTCAACTCCCAGAGCGCGCCGTTTCCGTCGGTGGCCAGATGCCAAAACGGGTAGTGCCGCGACTTGGCGGCGCTGCTTGGGCCGAACTCTGCCAGCAACTGCTTAAGCTGCGCATCGACAACGGTGAACTCGACGAGCCTGGGTTCGCCCCGCTGGACGCGGGCCAGCGCCAACAGAATGAGCAGCGGCTTGTGCGGGGCGTAGACCCCCGCGCGCTGCGCGCGGCGGATGTTTTCGAACGCGTCCAGAACGTCGATCGCGCTCTTCATGTCAGTTCCGGCCCGTCCAGTAGTCGGCCTTCTCGGGGATCACCCATCGGATACCCCCGCGCGGATCGGGACGGTCACCGGGGTAACGAGGTATCAGATGGAGGTGTAGGTGGCCCACCGTCTGCCCGGCCGCGGCACCATCGTTGATGCCGATGTTGTAGCCAGCGGGGTCAAGTTCTGTCGCAAGCTGCTGCCTTGCAGTCTCGAGCAGCTCGAACATTGCCGCGCGTTCATCGGGCGTCGTATCGAAAAGCGAAGCTACGTGCCGCTGAGGGATCACCAGTGTGTGACCCGTACTGACGGGGTACCCGTCACGAAGAGCGATTGCTGAGCCGTTCCGCAACAGCACGCGTCCCGGCGGTAAGGTGCAGAAGGGACATGGGGCGCTGTTTTCCATGCCACAAGGGTACAGGTAGCGGTTGCGAGGGAGCGTGCGCCAGCGCGTTTTCAGTAAGGCTGGGGGCGGTCGGCTTCGGGTTCAGACTGGGTGCTGCCGATCAGAAGTGGCGGGCGAGTGGCTGCGGGCGCCGATACCTGACGTTGGCCGGTTCGTCGGGCTGTCCGCTGCATCTGGGAACTTGACGTTCGCCGGCGGCTGAAAGTATGGATCGCTCAGCGGCCGAGCGACGAGGTCCGCGAACGACTGCACCACTGGCGGCGACTCCTCCCCACCGAATCACTTCGCCGTTTCGATTGCCCTCACAGTCAATACGCCATTGACCTTTTCGGCTGAAAACTTGACGGTGTCGCCCGCCTTGAGCTTGTCCAAGGCTTTCGGGTCCGACACCTTAAAGACCATCGTCATGCCCGGCATGTCCAGGTTCGCAATAGGCCCGTGCTTGATGGTGACTTTGCCCTGCTCTTTGTCGACCTTCCGAATTTCACCGTCCGTGTTCAGCGTTGCTGCGGCTGCCGAGGGCGCTGCGGTCTGAGCTGACGGCGTGCCGCTGCTGCTGGACTGCGCGTGGGCGCCAGACGCCATGGCGATAAGGATGACGCCGGTGAGTTTTTGAATGTTTTGCATGATGGCTTTTGTTAGCGAGTTGACAAATGGTTCAGCCCATGCTGGGCGGTTCGGTGCCGCTCAACACAGCGGCGGCGATCAGGACGAGCACGAGTACGGCGGCTTCAAGCCTGAAGACCCAAACAAGGTGCAGTCGCCAGCGCGCTGGAGCGTGCCCTTGCACTGACCTCAGGTCCAGAAACAGCGAGGGAAGAACCCGGAAACGGTTGTAGCCACCAAGAGCGACAGCGACGAAGACCAGCCCGAGCTTGAGGGACAGCAGCACGCCAAAGTCAGACGCCCAAAGACCCACGATGGCCGGAATACTGACCCAAGTCTTGAACGCACCCGTCAGCACAATGCCCACCAGGGCCACCGTCGCCGTTGTCGACAAGGACGCCATCCATCGCGCTGCCGCCAGGCCATCGTCCCTGGGTGACGCCACGGCTGGCAACTTGGTCGCTGCGGCCACCAGCACGATGCCCACCCAAAGGCTGACCAGGACCAAGTGAACGCAGTCGACCAAAACGTACCGGCTCCAGTCGCCTTGCGAACCGGCGTGCGACACGACGCTTCGGCTCCATACGAATGCGGCCAACCCGCCCAGGCACAGAAGGCGCCGAAGCAAGTGCCGGGTCGACGAACCGCCCGTGTCGGCAGACCAGACAACCGCGGCTGCCCAGCACCATCCGACGAATCCAGCCGCCCCTGCATGCCCGAGATGCGTGTCCGTGAGCAAGGTCCAAGCTGCGGCACCGACAGCAAGCTCGGCTGCTTCGCTCATCGAGGTCGCCTGAAGCCACCACAGCGCCAGCATCGCCGCGGTGCCAAGCGAGAAGCCCACGCGCCGAATGCGTCCTGCTCGTTGCGCCATGCCGTCACCCCAGACAGCAGCGCTGGGCGACAACCAAAGGTCGGACGCCACGCTGCCCAGCACCACAGCCAGTGCCAGGTTGACGGCAACGGTATCGCCGTACAACAGGATGCGCAGCAAGCCTTCCGGCATCACTTCACCGTGAAGTCGATCGTGCCTCTGGTGTGGTGACCGTCGTGTCCCATGGTCGACCACTCGACACGGTAGGCGCCCGCTGGCAGCGTTGGTACCTTGACCAGAAGGACTTTGTCATCGTCCTTCGAGACCTCGGCTTTTTCGACGACGACCGGCTTGCCGTCGGGTCCGCGCACCTTGACCGCGCTCATCGCCGGCTCGATGGCTTCGTTGTATTCGAAGCGGAATTCAATGGGAGCAGATGACAAGGTCGCGCCGTTCGCGGGCGTCGACTTTTGCAGCTTGGCATGGGCAAAAGCCGAAGTAGCCAAGGCCACCAGTGCAAGGGATGCGGAAATTCTGGTGAGGTGGTTCATGAGTGGATCCTTTCAGTTCAATGTTTGACTTGATTAGCGACGATGCTCAGCAAGCTCACGCCATGAGCTACCTACCGTTGAAGATGGGCGCATCACACCAGGAGATGCGCCATGCCAATGAATCGGGTTCAGTTCCAGAAGGGGCTGTCGATGCCGGAGTTCCTGGCCCGCTACGGCACCGAGGAGCAATGCGAGCAGGCGCTCGTCGCGGCGCGCTGGCCGTCGGGCTTCGTCTGCCAGGACTGCGGCGTGACCCAGGCGCGCACGACGTTCCGGCGCCAGGGTCGCCTGTACTACCTGTACTACCAGTGCGCCGGCTGTCAGCACCAGTGCAGCGTGACCAGCGGGACCGTCTTCGGCTCCACCAAGCTGCCGCTGACGCGTTGGTTCCTGGCAATGCAGCTCCTGACCCAGTCCAAGAACAACGTCGCGGCGCTGGAGCTCAAGCGCCAGATCGGCGTGTGCTACCGCACTGCCTGGCTGATCAAGCACAAGCTGCTGGAGGCGATGCGGCTGGTCGAAGCGGATCGCCAGCTCACCGGCAGGGTCGAGATCGACGACGCCTACCTGGGTGGGCAGCGCAGCGGCGGCAAGACCGGTCGCGGCTCGGAGAACAAGGTGCCGTTCGTGGCTGCCGTACAGACCACGGAGGACGGACGGCCTCATCTGGCGTGCCTGTCCCCGCGGCCGTTCACCAAGCAAGCGCTGGAGGACTTCTTTGCCCGCAGCACCGTGTTGCCGTTGACCGTGGTCTCCGACGGGCTGGGCTGCTTCGAGGTGGCTGCCAGCCTGGGCGCGTCCCACGACCGCACCGTTACCGGCGGCGGCAAGGCCAGTGTCGGGCTGGAGCAGTTCCGCTGCGTCAACACGCTGATCAGCAACATCAAGACGGCGCTCAGCGGCACCTACCACGCCGTGAAGTACGCCAAGCACGCCTACCGATACCTCGCCGAGGTGCAGTTCCGCTTCAATCGTCGATACAACCTGCAGGCGATTCTGGGCAGCTTGATCCACGCGATGGTGCTTGCGCCGCCGTCGCCAGGGCGTGGGATTCGGGTTACTGAACATCGTCGCTCTCAAGAAGCAGATTCGATGGGCGACGTTTTCAAGCCGGTGCCAGCACAGGGCTGATCTGGAAGCCGAGTGCCGTGGCGCGACGTTTGAGCGCGGCGACGGATCTCTGGCGCTGCTGCTCCTCGTAATGCTGTTGACCCTGGTCGACGAAGTCCTCGCCGCGAGTGAGCATGAAGTACACCATGCGCGCAAGTTTGTGGGCGGTGGCGGTGTTCGCCCTGGGCTTGTCCATGCGAGAGCAGAGTCGGCGATAGAACGCGCCGAGGGCCGAGTCGCTGCGGCTCAGGCTTTGGGCGGCCAGCTTCAGAGCTTGACGAGCCCGGTTGACCGAGCGTTTGGTGCCTGCCGACAGCACCTTGCCGCCGCTGATCTTGGTGCCAGGGCACAGGCCCAACCATGAGCAGAAGTGCTTGACGGTGGCGAAGCGGTCAACGTCCGGGCCGATCTCGGTGAGTAACTTCATCACGACAGTCACGCCCAGGCCGTTGATGCGAGTGAGATCCACGCCGGCCCAATTGGCTAATCGCTGCCGAATATCGTGCTCGCTGCGCACCTTGCTGCCGGCCCGAGGAGCTTTGCCGAGATCGACCTGATTGGCGGCACGCGCATCGAGCAACGTTTCGAGCTTGGCGTCGCACTCGGCCAGGTGGCGGCCGATGTCGTCGTACATCGCGAGCGCCTGCCCGAGCACGAATAGGTGCTCCTCGCGCCAGTTGCCCGTCAACGCCTTGGCGATGTCGGCCTCGCTGGCCTTGACGCGGCGGTGGCGATGACGCGCCAGCACCTTCGGCTCGCGTTCGCCGGCCACGATGGCGCGGATGATGGCCTGCCCGGTCTGGCCCATCACGTCCGTGATCACCTCGGTGAGCTGGATGTTCATCTGTACCAGCGCCTTCTGCATGCGCTGCACCCAGCTGCCCTGCTCGGCGATGAGCGTCTCGCGCTGTCGCGCCACTGCGCGCAGCACGCACACCTCGGCGCTCGGGCGCCAGGCCGCGCGCAGCAGCCCCAGGCCCATGAGCTTCTGCAGCCATTGGCAATCCTGCACGTCACTCTTGCGCCCCGGCACATACCTCATCTGCCGCGCGTCGACCAGCCAGACCTTCAGGCCGTGCTGCTCCAGCACCTCGAATACCGGGATCCAATACACGCCGGTCGACTCCAGCGCCACGGTGTCGACACCGAGGGCCACCAGCCTGCGCGCCAGTTCGTTCAAATCGGCAGTCATCGCACCGACTTCATGCACCTGCTCCTCGCCGGCTGCCTCGGCCAAGTGCCTTGGCACCGCCACCCAGTGGCTCGATGCGCCGACGTCGATGCCGGCGGCATTGGGGAACACCTCGTCTTCTCGCTTGCGTACCGGCATAACCGCCTCCACCATTGATGAAGAATGGCAGCGCCATTGGAAGCGTCTTGATCGACTCGATCTCTCAAACGGGATGCGGCTCACGCCGCTCACCAATGTCGCCGACGACTCCAGAACCATGCTAATCAACGGGCTCGCCAACGCTCGCACCAGTGACACGTCGGTCATGTCGGCACCGCCCCCCGCGTTGTAACGCATCTATGTTTCTTCGTGAACGCAGGCCCCGCGCCACGGGGTTGGGAAGCTAATCAAGATGTTTGAAGAGGCGCGGCTGCGCCCAGAGGGCCCATGGCGCCGTCAGGGTGCGGTCAATGCCCTTCATGCCCTGACGGTTTGCGGACCTGCAAGGTGTTCGCGTCGGCCGCTAGCGCGGGCGCGCGGACCGTTGCCGGCGGGTCGGCGGTGTACTCGCTGGCCAGCGTGCCTGCGGGATGCCGGTACGGCCCGGGGTCCTTGAAATCGCCGCGCTGAATGTCGTCGCGCACCTTCACCACACTGAACATGCCGCCCATGCCGATGGGACCGAACGGCCCGGTGCCGGTCATCATGGGCAGGGTGTTGTCGGGTATGGGCATCTCCATCACAGCCATGTCGTGCATGCCTTTCTCGCCCATCACCATGTAGTCGGGCACCAGCTTCGAGATCTTGGCCGCGATGTCGCGGTGGTCCACGCCGATCATGGTCGGCACCGAATGACCCATCGCATTCATCGTGTGGTGCGACTTGTGGCAATGGATGGCCCAGTCGCCGGCGATGGCGTCGAACTCGAGGGCGCGCATCTGACCCACGGCAATGTCAGTCGTCACCTCGGGCCAGCGCGCGCTCTTGGGCACCCAGCCGCCGTCGGTGCCCGTCACCTCGAAGTGCGGGCCGTGCATGTGGATCGGGTGGTTGGTCATCGTCAGGTTGCCCACGCGGATGCGCACCCGCTCGCCGCTGCGGGCGACGATCGGGTCGATGCCCGGGAACGCCCGGCTGTTCCATGTCCACAGGTTGAAGTCGAGCATCGTGTTCACCTTCGGCGTCGCGCTGCCGGGCTCGATGTCGTAGGCGTTCAGGATGAAGCCGAAGTCGCGGTCGACCTTGAACTGCCGCGGGTCCTTCGGGTGCACGATGAACAGGCCCATCATCCCCATCGCCATCTGCACCATCTCGTCAGCGTGCGGGTGGTACATGTGGGTGCCCGGGCGCTGCAGCACGAACTCGTACATGAAGGTCTTGCCGACTTCGATCGGCAGCTGCGTCAGGCCGGTGACGCCGTCCATGCCGGACGGCACCTGCACACCGTGCCAATGCACGCTGGTCACCTCAGGCAGCTTGTTGGTGACGAAGATGCGGATTCGGTCGCCTTCCACGGCTTCAATCGTCGGCCCCGGGCTCTGGCCGTTGTAGCCCCAGAGATTGGCCTTCATGCCGGGTGCGATTTCGCGCACCACGGGTTCGGCCACCAAATGGAACTCCTTGACGTTGTCCTTCATGCGCCAGGGCAAGGACCAGCCATTGAGCGTGACGATGGGTTGGTACGGCCGGCCGTTGGGCGGCGGTGGCGGCAACTGCATCGCCGCGGACGACTGCGTCACGGCTTCGGGCAACAAGGCGGCGCCGGCACGGCTGACGGCGGCAGCGCCGAGCAGGGTGGCGCCGGCGGTCTTGAAGAATGTTCTGCGTTGGGTCATGGTGCGGGTCCTTCAGTGGGCGGGCTGCGCAGACGCTGCGGCAGTGCCGGTGCCCATGGTCGATATCGAGCCTGCAGCGCCCAGGGACGCGGGCGAACGTCCGGTCAGCGCGGTTTGCAAGTCGGTCTCAGCCACCCAGTAGTCGCGCAGCGCTTCGACGGCCCCGGTGACGCTGGCGATCTGGTCTTTTGAATCCGCCAGGATCTCGAACACGCTGGCCAGCATGCCGTTGTAGCGAAGCAGGTTCTCGTCGGAAATGCGCTTGCGCAGCGGCACCACCTCATCTCGGTAGTGCCGCGCCAGGTCATAGGCGGTGCGGTAGGCAGAGTAGGACTCGCGCACTTCGGATCGCGCGTTGATGGCGACCTGCGCCGTGAGGTTCACGGATTGCAAGTAGGTGGCCTCCGCGCGTGCGACACGGGCCGAGCCGAAGTCGAAGATCGGCAGGACGAGCTCGATCTGGTAGCCGTTCTTGCGTGACTCGCCGGTGTTGCTTTGGTTTTGATAGCCGACGTTCAGCACGTCGATGAACCGGGTGGTCTTGACCAGCCCCAAGGACTGGGCCGTCGACGCCGTCGCGCGTTTCGCCATCAACACATCCAGGCGCTTGTCCATCGCGATCTGTTCGGCGTTCTGCGGCTCGGCGGGGGCCGGGGGCAGATCGGGCAGGCGCTCCGGCAGCTTGAACTGAACCTGGTCACCGCTGAGGGCTAGCACCCGCGCCAGGCGTTCGCGCGCGGCGACCGCCTGGTGCCGGGCCCTGGCGAGCTGCGTCGTCGCATCCGAGTAGAACGATTGCTCGCGCATCTGCTGCAGCTTGTTGAAGTTGCCGGCTGCGGCCATGCGCTTGGCCAGTTCGTTCGAGGCGTCCGCGGCCTCCTTGACCTGTCCCAAGTACGCCACCAGCTGCTGCGCGGCCACGGCATCGAAGAACGCCTTGCGCGCTTGCGCAGCCACGCCGACGGTCTCGAAAGCCGCCTGCAACTGGGCCTGCTCGAAGCGGCCTTGTTCGATCTGCCGCGCCAGCGGCAGCGTGAACAAGCCCAACACATTGAACATCACGGCCCGGTCGATTTCCACCGCACCGTTGCCGCTCAGGCGGCCGAAGCTCAAGCTGGGGTTGGCCAGGCGTCCGGCCTGCACGAGGTCGGACTCGGCGATGCCGAGTTCAGCAAAGCCGGCCCGCAGACCGCGGTTGTTCAACAACGCGATCTCGACGGCGCTGTCGGCGCTGAGCGGTTGCTTCAACAGTTCGGTCAGACGCGCCTGGGCCGTGTCCACCTGCGCCTCGGTGCGGGGGTAATGCGGCGTCTGGCCGGTTCGCTCTTTGCTCAGTTGTTCCACGGTGCTGAAGCCACCATCCGGCGAGAAAGAGGCGCACCCAGCAAGCACGAGGGATGCAAGCGCGGTGGCAGTCGGGCGCATCATGGTTGGGCTCCCTTCATGTGATGGCCTTCGTGCATGGGCATGGGCTTTATCGGCATCGGTTTCATCGGCGCGGCCGTCGGTTTCGTCGCTTTCGGCGCGCTCGCAGAGGCCCCTGGCGGGGCGGGCATGTCCATGCCTTCCATCCCGCCCATGCTGTGACCGGCATGGCCACCCATCCCGCCCGGTGCGGCCGCCACCGCGGCATTCACTTCACGCCAATCGGCCAGCTCGGCGTCCTTGTAGGGCTTGTAGTCGGCGAAGGCCGACTGGTAGTTCAACTGGGGCGCCGCCTTCAGCGGTTCCGTCTTGGCAGTTTGGGCCGTGGCCCAAAGAGGCAGGCAAGCCACAAGGGCTGCGGCCCACGTCAGGGGGTTTGTTTTCATGATTCGAACTCATCTGAGACGCCGGTGATCGGAACCCTCGGCGGGTCACCCATGCGTTGGACGCACGAGTCCTGTTCGGCCTCTCCGTGGAGGCCTCGCTGAGTCAGATGGTTCGTGGCGGACGGTCATGGCCGTCCGGGTAGAAGGCCGTGATGCGGGCCGTGAGCGCAGGGAAGCTCGCCGACGCGGTCAGCCGGGGCAGTTCAACAGACGGCGGCGCGAACGCGAGGGGTGTGACGCAACAGCCGCCCCCTGCACAAAACTGGCAGGCAGTCGAGTGGCCGTCGGATGTCGATTTGCCGGATGTGTCGTTGTGGGCGTGCGTGTGGCTCGCATGCTCGTGCACCGACGGGTGTTCAGCCGCGGCACCTTGGTCGCCATGTGCATGGTGCGCCTGCCGGCCGCTATCCACTTGCATCCCCGCCGTCGCATTCCCCCCTGGACAAAGCATGGCCGCCGCCACGGCGCCTCGAAGGGGCAGAAGGACGGTCAACAGGACCAGGATGAAGGTACGGAGAAACTTCACAGTGATTGATTATCGTGCGGTAGGACCGTGCATGCAGAGCGACAGAAGTTCCGCCCTATTGGCATGCCCATGCTGCAAACGGACGTGGTCGTGCCGTCAGAACGGTTGGTGAGCCAGCCTGGGCGCTGGTCACTTGCATGGACCGCAACAAGAGCCCCGCCCGACCGAGGCCACTCCGCTGGCAGCGGCCTCAACCGGCACCGTCACCGGCACCGGCGTGTAGCCCGCATCGATGATGGCGTCCGCCAGGTCCTCGGCGTCGGCCGACACCGGTTCCACCCGCACCCGGTGCGTGGCCAGGTCGATCTGAACCGCCGCGTCTGGGTCGGTGGCTTTCAGCGCCTTCGTGATGGTGTTGACGCAGTGGCCGCAGGTCATGTCATTGACTTCGAAAGCAATCATGGTGGGCTCCAGGGGGTTGGGCATGACTCGTTTTTCAAGCTTCCCACTGTTGCAAGGTCAAGCCATCCTTGAGAGAAACCATCACAGCAGCTGGCAGATTCATCGCTGGCCATTGACCTTGCCATCGTTAGAACCTTGAAGATGCACGGTATCGAACCACTACGAAGCCCTCCATGAACCCATCCTTGAATCAGGTTGGATCGATGGCGGAGCTGAAGGGCAGTTTCGATGAGGCGATCGAACACTACTCTCGTGCCCTCGAAATTGCGAAGCGTTACGGGATCCAAGCCTTTGGTGCGCGCGTGAAATCAGGTCTCGGTGCAACGTTCGTCGCAATCGGCAGGATTTCTGATGGCGTCGAATTGCTCCGTGAAGGCTATTCCGGATGGTCAATGTCGGGAGGCCAGTTTTACCGGACGATCCTGGCGGCAGAGGCCGCTGATGCCTTGTTGAAGGCGGGTCGCCGTGAGGAGGCGCTTGGTTATTTGTCGGATGGCGAGCATGTCCAGCAAGAGACTGACGAACGATTTCAAGCGGCGCAACTGCTGCGACTTCGCGGTCAACTGGCGGAGCACGAAGGTGACCACGTTGCCGCCGAGTCGGCCTATCGACGCTCCATTGCAATCGCCGAGCAGCAAGGCGCAACTTTCTACGCTTTGCGAGGGGCGGTTGCGTTGGCACGCCTAGGCATGGCTGATGGCCGAGCTGTTGATGCACAATCCGTTCTGCAGCCCATCGTCGATCAATTTACTGAAGGCTTCGACTGGCCGGATCTGGTGAACGCGCGCTCTGTACTTGATGGGCACAATTGATCATTTG
Organism: Betaproteobacteria bacterium; assembly: GCA_037443665.1. Lineage (GTDB taxonomy): Bacteria > Pseudomonadota > Gammaproteobacteria > Burkholderiales > Burkholderiaceae_C > Rubrivivax. Next base: position 3,150 of record JBBINW010000098.1, on the reverse strand, counting down.
CAGCCCGACGCCTTCAGCGACGACGAAATCTGGCGAGTCGCAGGCAGGCTTGACCAAGGCTGTTGGGTCAAGTAACGCCCTTGGTTCAAGAATGAAGACCCGCCGCATTTTTCCACCTTGGCTCTGAGTCCGCAGAAAGCGGCAACTTCCGAAGGAGTTCGCGATGCCTGATGCCGCGCCCCGTGAAACCGACCGTGAAGCACTGGATATTTTGATACGCGGATTCCAGGTATCGCGAATGATCAGGCTGGTCGCGGATCTGAATGTCGCCGACGAGGTCGGCTTGGAGGGCCGTGACATACATTCATTGGCACAAGCGTGCGCGGTCATCCCGACTCAGCTGTTGCGCGTACTGCGGGCATTGGCGGCCTTTGAGATATTCCGCGTCACCGCGGACGGGCGTGTCGAGCACTCGCCCCGCTCCCTGCTGCTTCGCACGGACACTCCCAACAGCATGCATCACGGCGCCAAATTCTGGACCGGGGCAGGCTCGTGGAGGGCTTGGGGCGAGCTCGACGTCGCGCTACAGGGCGGCGTTCCACACGAAGCCGCATGGGGTATCGATCGATTTGAATATCTGCGCGGACACCCGGAGGAAGGTAGGCAATTCGACCTGTTCATGGCGAACTTCCCCGATAACCGTCATCAAGCTGTTGCCGAGGCATATGATTTTTCGGGCGCTGAACTCATTACCGACATTGGGGGCGGCAACGGGGAGGCGTTGCGCAGAATTCTCACCAACTTCCCGCAATGCCGCGGCGTTCTCTTTGACCGGCCCGACGTGGTCCAGGCCATCGCGCAACCGCTTCTGCAGGACGGCAAGATCAGCCCGGTCGGCGGAAATTTCTTCGATGGGGTGCCGGCCGGCGCAAATATCTATCTCCTGATCAGGGTGTTGCACGACTGGTCCGACGCCGACTGTGTTCGAATCTTGCAGAACTGCCGCGGCGCAATGAAGTCGAGTTCTCGCCTTTTGGTGGTCGAACAGATCTTGGAGCCCGATCCTTTGTCGGGACGACAAACAAGCTATCTTGTCGACACCCAAATGATGGCGATGTTTGGAAGCGCACGGGAGCGAACGAAGGGCGAGTTCGATGAACTGCTCGCGGCGTCGGGTCTCACGTCTTTGCGCCTGCTAGCCACCACCGCGCCCGTTTGGATCCACGAAGTTGCGGTTCAATGAGGTCGAGCATCGATGGAGTGGCAGGGCACCACTTGTTCAGGCTGCACAGCGACCTGAATCGACCGCGAGTGGCTCGAATCGAACGCCCGCACTCCGTCTGAATGACCGGGATGTTCCGGTGAGGGGAGACAGATGAACACGCGAGTCGTACAGTTTTTTTGGTCTGATCGTTGCGTTGACTTGCGTACTGCTGGAGGCAGGCCCTGTCGCCGCGCAATCTGCGTTCCCTGATCGAACTGTCCGACTTATCGTTCCGTTCGCGCCTGGCTCGGCTGTGGACGTCCTACCTCGTTTGGTTGCTGCGAAGCTCAGCCTTCATTGGCCACATCAAGTGATCGTGGAGAACCGGCCAGGTGCGTCAGGAAACATTGGCGCCGAGGAGGTGGCCCGATCCGAGCCCGATGGTTACATACCAATGGCGACTTGGACGGCCGTGATCAGCCTTTTCGCCCGCGAAGTGAGACAACCGACGCGCCTCTACGCAGCTTGTCCAGATGGTCCGCCCACACCTGCAGCATCTTGCGCCGCTGTTCGACAAATTCGGTGCGGTTGTAGGCGCGGCCGAGGCTGTCGCGGACCGAATGCGCCAGCTGCGCCTCAATCACGTCCGGATCGAATCCGAGCCGCTCCTGCAGCATCGTGCGCGCGGTGGCGCGGAACCCGTGGCCGGTCACCTCGTCGGCCGAGAAGCCCATGGCGCGAAGCGCTGCGTTGACCGTGTTCTCGCTCATCGCGCGGTCGTGATGGCGCTCGCCGCGGAAGACCATCTTTGCGTGGCCGGTCAGCGCGTGGAGCTCGCGCAGGACGGCCACCGCCTGCTTCGGTAACGGGACGAGGTGAGGCGCGCCATGCAGTTTCTGGCGCAGCTCGCGCTTCATCCGCACGGCCGGCACCGTCCATAGTGCCCTGTCCAGATCGATCTCGCTCCACTCGCCGAAACGCAGCTCACCAGGCCGCAGCAAGAGCATCGGCGCCAGCTTCAGGGCCGCACGCACGACGGGCGTCGCCGCGTAGTGGTCGATGGCGCGCAAGAGTTCCCCGAAGCGCTTGGGCTCGGTGATGGCAGCAAAGTGCTTGACGTTGGGCTGCCGCAGCGCGCCCTTGAGGTCGCGCGCCGCATTGCTCGTGGCCTTGCCGGTTGCGACGGCGTAGCGCAGCACCTGGCCGGAATCCTGAAGCGCCCGGTGGGCCGTCTCGATCACGCCGCGGGCCTCGATGCGGCGCATCACCTCAAGCAGCAGCGGTGCGGTGACCTCAGCCACCGGGACCTCGCCGATCCACGGGAAGACGTCGGCCTCCAGGCGCGCGATGATCTTGTCGCTGTAGCTCTTCGCCCAGCTGTCCTTCTTCACGTCGAACCACTCGCGAGCAACGGCCTCGAACGAGTCCAGGGCTGGCAGGCCTTGTTCCAACCGTTCCTGCGCCACGCGCGCCTGTACGAACGCGGCCTTTTCCACCTTGCGCTGCTGGCTCGGATCGCCCCCTTCAGCCAGCAGCTGCCGGGTGGCATCGGCCTTGCGGCGGGCGATGGCCAAGGTGGTGTCTGGGTAGGTGCCCAGCGAGATCATGTTGCGCTTGCCACCGAAGCGGTAGTCGAAACGCCAGCCATGGGCCCCGCCCTTGACGAACAGCAGCAGGACCAGGCCGTCCCCGTCGGTGAGGCGCGTCCGGGGGTCTCCAGGCTCGATGGCCCGGATGGTGGCGTCGGACGAGATCAGGTTGCGCGGCATGGAGTAACTCTCCGGCATCGGCTAGGCCCCGCGGCCGGTTACTGCCAAAGTTACTCCTCCGGATGGAAGAACTCTAGGGTTCTGTTGCAACCAGTTGAGACGACAAAAAAGCCCTAGAGCGTTGATTCTCTAGGGCTTTTTGGACTTCATGGAACCTCTTGGGATTCCCTGGAATAGCATCTTGGTGGCCTGGGGCGGAATCGAACCACCGACACGCGGATTTTCAATGTTAGTTGC
>JBBINW010000097.1:0-14622 GCA_037443665.1 Betaproteobacteria bacterium | reverse complement strand
CCACGTGGGCCACGATGTTGATCGGGGCAATCACGTTGGAGGAAGCGAGGTTGTACCCGGTGCCCTGAACCTGGACGCTCGTGTTCCCGAGAGACAGCGTCGAGAGGCCCGACGTACCGCTACCGTTCGAGTCCAGAGCGAGCGTCAGGTTGCCGCTCTGCGCACCAGCGCCCGACACCAGCAGGCTCGCATTGATCGCATTCGATGTGCCAGCCGCCGCTAAGTTGTTGATCGAACCGCTACCCGACGCGCCACCGGTGCCGCTGCCGACGGTGACATTGAGTCCTTCCTGGAAGCCCGGTGCGACGTTGGGGTTGGAGATCGACAGCGCCGCCGTGCCCGTCTGACCAACGTGCACATTGCCGACGTTGATCGTCGTCGGCACGCCCGAGGTCTGCGCAACCTGGTAGACCTTGCCGGTGACCGTGACTTGTTGCGAAGTCAGGTGGGTGCTGGCAAGGCCGTCGATGGCGCCGTTGGAGGTCAGGGCGATGGTGGCGGTGCTGTTGATGGCACCCGCACTCGAGGTATTGATCCCGACCTTCAGCGCCGTGTTGTTGGAGGTGCCGGCAGCCAAGTTGCTGATCGACCCGCCATTGGTGGTAATGCCACCTCCCACAGTGCCGAAGCCCGCATCCAGTCCTTCCTGGTAGGCAGCACTGGTGACGGTGTTATTGGCGATCGTCACGCCCTGCTGGGCGACCACATCGTTGACGCGCACGTTGCCAAAGGCGATCGGCGTCGAGGTGACCGACGCATGGGCATAGTCATACGCCGCGCCGTTCACCTGGACCGTCGCCGGCGTCAGCGTGGTATTGGCAAGTCCATCGATGGTGCCGTTGGAGGTGAGGGTGAGGGTCGCTGACCCGCTCTTGTTGCCAGCTGTGCCCGTGCTGATTCCAACACTGATGGCGCTGGATGAACTGCCTGCGGCGAGGTTGGTAAACGAGCCACCATTGGTCGTCACCCCACCTGTCGGACCGCTGATCGATGCGTCGAGCCCTTCCTGGAACGAGGCATTGGTGATCGTGGTGTTGGCAATAGTCAGCGCCTGAGTCGCCACGGTGCCCACGTGGACGTTGCCGACGTTGACGGGGTTGGGCGATACGGTCGGATTGGCATAGTCATACGCCGCCGCGCCGCTGCCCAGGGCGATGTTGAGATTCTGCTGGTCGACGTTCGCGAAGTTGTTCGCGATGTGCAGCACGTTGGTGCCGCTGAGCGGGCCAAGGGCTCCAGCCGACGCGGCCGTGAAGTTCACCGCGATGTTGCCGCTCGAGGCCCCGGCGGCGATCGGTCCATAGTTCTGCGCCGTCACGCCGAGACGCGAGTCGCTGATCGCGGCACCATTGGCCGCTGTCTGCACCGCTCCGCGCAGCGCCGGCCCCGTCGCATCGGCGTTCGCAACCTGGAAGCTGTAGCCTGTCGTGCCGAGGTGCACATTGCCGATCGTCAGGGTCGCCGTTCCGGTGCTGCCGTTCGTGACCGTGGCCCCCGTGATCGCCTGCGCCGTCGCGGCGTTGCTGCCCGCGGAGTTGATCAGCCCCGTGCCCGCGACATTTGCGCGCGCATTGAAGCTGTTGCCGACGCCGAAATTCACGTTGCTGTAATCGGCCGACACCGTGATGTTGTTCGTACCGAGCGCGAGGGCATTCGCGGAACTGCCGTTGTTGATCAAGTTGCCGACCGTGCTCGCCGCGCCGACGATGAGCTGGCCGGTGCCGCTCGTGAGGGCCGTACCCGTGCCGGTGAAGCCGGTGTTGGCGCTGAGCACGCCGGCAGTGGCCGAGAACGTCCCGTTGTTCACGTAGCTTGCGGCGTTGAGGCTGATCAGCCCGCCCGCCACGTTTGCCGAAATCGTGCCGTTGTTGATGAGCGTTGCAGCTCCACCAGCGTAATACTGATTGCCGAGCGTGCCGTTCTGGCCCTGGATGGTCACGCCCGCTCCGATCGTCGAGGTACCGGCCTCGATGGCGATGCGGTTCGACGGGCCCGAGTTGCCCAGGTTGATGGTCCCGTTGCCGTTCACGGTCGAGGCCTGCAGATCCAGAATGCTGTTGCTGTTGATGTTGACGGCACCGCCCGTGCCGAGCGTGAGGGTGGTGTTCAGCAACCGCTCCTGTCCCGTGGCCGACGCGACGTCGAGTGTTCCGGCAAGCGTGGTGTTCGCGAGGAAGTTGCTACCGCTGTTGCTCACGGCGATCACACCGCCGCCACTCGTGTTGAGCGTGCCGCCGGTCATCGTGACGCCGTTCTGCACGACGACGCTGCCAGGACCGAGCGCATCGACGTGGCCGCTTCCTCCATTGGTGACCGCGCTGTTGAGCGTCAAGGAACTGCCGTTCTGGGCCGACAACGTCCCGTTGTTGGTCGTGAGGCCGGCGACCTGGAGAATGATGTTTCCGCCGCCCGTGTCCGCCGTGATGACCCCGTTGTTGGTGAGCGTCGCAGCCCCACCGGCATAGATTTGAGTACCGATCGTGCCGTTTTGACCGTGAACGGTCACACCGCTCCCGATCACCGAATCGCCCGCCTCTACGGTCAAGCGATTGTTTGGCCCGCTATTACCGAACGTGATCGTGCCCGTGCCGCTCACGGTGTCCGCTTCCAGGCCGAGGATGCTGTTGTTGTTGATGTTGATCGCCGCGCCGCTCAGCACCACACCGCCGCCCCCGATGAGCTCTTGGGCGGTGGCCGACGCGAGATTGAGCGTGCCGGCGAGGGTGACACCGGAGAGGATGTTGGCAGCGCTGTTGCTCACGGCGATCACCCCGCCGCCACTCGTGTTGAGCGTGCCGCCAGTGATCGTGACGTTGTTCTGGTAGACGACGCTGTTCGTGCCGAGTGCATCGATGTGACCGCTGCCAGCGTTGGTCACCGCGCTGTCGAGCACCAAGGTGCTGCCGTTCTGCGCCGAGAGGGTCCCTGTGTTGGTCGTGAGGCCGGCGACGCTCAGGGTGATCGTGCCCTGGCCGGCGTTCGCCGTAATGACGCCGGCATTCCCGAGGGTCGCGGCGCCGCCTGCGTAGGCCTGCGTGCCGACCGTGCCGTTCTGACCCTGGATCGTGATTCCGGCGTCGATAACCGTCGCCCCGGCCTCAATAGTCACGCGATTGTTGGCGCCGCTGGTGCCGAAGGTAATGACGGCGGTCCCGCCGATCTCCTCGTTCTGGAACGCGAGGATGCTGTTGTTGTTGATGTTGACGGTGCTGCCCGCGCCGAACGTGAGACCGTTCAGTGCCCGCTCCTGGCTGGTATTCGTCGAAAGATCGAGGGGACCGGTGAAAGTGACGCCATTGAGCGTGTTGGCGGCGCTGTTCGAGACCGAGAATTCACCCGTTCCCGAGTTGTTGACGACTCCGGTGAGCGTCACGCCGTTCTGCAAGACTCTGCTGCCGGCGCCGACGGTGATGAAGCTCCCGGTATTGCCCGTGACGTTGTTGTCGAGCACCAGCGTGCCGCCGTTCAGAGCCGACAAGACCCCGTTGTTCGTTACGGCGTTGGCCAAGCCGCTGTTGACGTTGATGGTGATCGTCCCGCCCGCGACGTCGGCCGAAATGGTGCCGTTGTTGGTGAGCGTCGCCGCCCCACCCGCGTACGCCTGCCCGCCGATCGTCCCGTTCTGGCCATGGACGAGGATGCCGACGCCGATGACGGAGTCGCCCGCCTCAATGGTGAGCCGGTTGCTGGGACCACTGTTGCCGAAGGTCACCGTCCCCGAGCCGCCGAGTGTCTCGCCCTGCAGCCCGAGGATGCTGTTGTTGTTGATGCTGATGGTGCTGCCAGCGGTGAGCGTCAGCCCGTTGAGCGCCAGCTCCTCGCTGGTGGCGCTCGCTAGATTGAGGTTCCCTGAGAAGGTGACACCGTTCAGGGTGTTCGCGCCGTTGTTCGAGACCAGGAAGTTGCCCGTGCCAGAGCTGTTGATGATGCCGTTGAGCGTCACCCCGTTCTGCAGCAGCGTGCTGCCGGCGCCGACGACGATCGAGCTGCCGGGCGCGCCGTTGATGCTGTTGTCGAGGACGAGCGTGCCGCCGTTCAACGCCGACAGCGTGCCGTTGTTGTTCACGGGGCCGTTCACGTTGAGCGTGATGGTTCCGCCGCTGACGTCGGCCGAGATGGTGCCGTTGTTGGTGAGGGACGCCGCCCCGCCCGCGAAGGCCTGCCCGCCGATCGTCCCGTTCATGCCATGGATGAGGACGTTGGCGCCGATGACGGAATCGCCCGCCTCAATGGTGAGCCGGTTGCTGGCTCCGCTGTTGCCGAAGGTGATCGTCCCGTTCCCGCTCACGGTATCCGCTTCCAGGCCGAGGGCGCTGTTGTTGTTGATATTGACGACGCCGCCCGCGCCGAACGCAAGGTTGCCGGTCACGAGCTCCAGGCCTGTGTTGCTGGCCAGATCCAGAGTCCCGCTCAAGGTCACGCCGGCCAGACGGTTGGCGCCATTGTTGGTTGCGACGAAAGTCCCGCCAGCGCTCGTGTTGATGGTGCCGCCGGTGATCGTGATGCCGTTTTGCGTGACGACACTCCCGGCGCCGATCGCATCGATGTGACCGCTGCCCGCGTTGGTGATGGCGCTGTTCAGCAACAGGTTGCCGCCGCTCTGGGCCGAGAGCACCCCATTGTTGGTCGTGAGGCCGCCGCCAGCGACCGAGAGGTTGATCTGGCCGCCGGCGACGCTCGCCGAGATCGTGCCGTTATTCGTAAGGGTGGCCGGGCCCGAGACGAAGCTCTGCCCGCCGATGGTGCCGTTCTGGCCGTTGACCGTGATCCCGCTGCCGAGAGTGAGGTTGCCGGCTTCGGTGGTGATCCGGTTCGAGGCGCCCGAGTTGCCAAAGGTGATGGTCCCCGTTCCGCCGACCGTCTGGTCGCCCTGGAAGGCGAGGATGCTGTTGTTGTTAACGTTGATCGCGCCGCCCAGGGTCAGGCCGTTGCTGATGCGCTCGATGCTGGTATTCGAGGCCAGGTCCAGGGTGCCGTTCAGGGTCACACCCGACAGGAAGTTGTTGCCGTTATTGCTGGCCTGGATTAGCCCGCCGTTGGTTGTCGTCAGCGTGCCGCCGGTAATGGTCGAGTTGTTCTGGTTGAGGAAGCTGCCGGCGCCGTTGACGACGATGTTGCCGCCGGTGTTGGTGAGCGCCGTGTTGTTGATCAGCAGCGAACCTGTGGACAGGCTGCCTGCCGTGATCGTGCCGCTGTTGGTCGACGCACCGCTGTTAGCGCCGCCCGAGATCGTCAGCGTGAAGGCGTCGATGTTGATCGCACCGGCGTTGCTGATCGCGCCCGCCGTCTGCGCGGTGTTGACCGTGACCACGCCGGTAGACAGGATGGTCGCGAAATCATTCGTGCCCGGAATCGCGCTGCAGCTCCAGTCGCCCGAGGTCGCCCAATTGCCTGTGGTGGTGTTCCAGGTGCAGGGCGCCGCGCTGGCCACTCCAGCGGCCCACGGCCCGAGCACGGCGGCGGTGGCCAAGGCCAGCGCGGTGCGGCGCAGAAGCCGGCGATTGAGGTTCCGTTGCATGACTGCCCTCCTGCTTTATGGGGAACGCACCGCTCGACCGACCGATGGGATGCCGGCCCGATGCCATGAACGCAATCTTTTCCGGTCACCGCTAAGCGATCGCTAAATCGACCCGCCCTTCGACCCCTCGGGCACCACCCATTCAAGGGGGGTCGAGCGCCCTTGCATCCCCCGCGAACAGGGGGGGGGTTGAGATCAGCGCGTCACCGGCGGCGCGGCCAGGCCGGCCGCTTCGAGAGCGGCGAGGCGCATCGCCTCGGCCATGCTCATCGCGCTGCCTTCTCGCCACAACGCCTCTTCGCGCCGCCGGCTCAGTTGCACCCGCGCCAGGCGCCTCGTGCGCCGGCGTTCGCGAAGGTCCGACCAGCCCAGCACGCCGAAGCGCGTGGCATAGAAGGCGTCGGCGAAGCCCATCAGGCGCGTGGCAGGCTCCGGGCGGCGCCCGTGCGCCAGCGTGCGCGGTAGGTTCCACAGGCCGTAGAACCACTCGCGCCAGATGCCGCCGTCCCAGGCCGTGCGCAAGCACGCCAGGTACGACGCCGCGGCCTCGTCCCAGCGCCGCAGGTCGGCCAGCGCGTAGCCCTGGACGCTGAAGACGAAGGCCAGCAGGCGCGTCTGCCCGTGCGCCAGCGCGGCTTCGCGCGCCCGTTGCAGCAGGTCGAGCTTCTCGTCCATCGCCGGCCCCCCACCGAGGCCCAGCGCGAGGTTGACCAGCCCCTCGGTCACGCGCGCCGGCGGGCCGTGCTCCTGCCAAAGGGCCAGGGCCTGGCGCTTGAGTTCGAGGCTGCGCGCCCAGTCGAGATCGCGCTGCGCCACGAGCACCGCCTGCAGCGACAGCGTGCGCGCCTCGACGTCGAGCAGCCCGTGCCGGCGGGCCAGCGAGAGCGCCTCGTCGAGCAGCGGCGCGATATCGGCCGCGACGCCGCGCGTGCGCAGCAGCACCCGGGCGGCCGAGCGCAGCACCGGCGCCCGCTCGGGCCCGGCCGAAGCGGCCAGGGCCAGCGCGCGCTCGGCGTGCGCGGCGGCCATCTCCCGCTCGCCGGCCTCCAGCGACTGGCCCGCGAGGATCGCATGCACCTGCGCGGCCAGCGCACCGTCGGCGCCGTCCAGCGCGCGGCGCAGCAGCGGCAAGGCCGAGGGGGGCAGGTTCACGTCGTCCAGCGCATGCGCGGCATCGAGCACGATGCGCAGCGCGACTTCGGCGTCGCCCTGGCCGGCGGCCTCGGCCAGCGCGGCAAGGAGGTTGGGCAGTTCGTCGCGGAAGGCCGCGAGCGACGGCGAGGGCCCGAGCGCCGCCGCCCAGCTCGCGACCCAGCGGCAGTGGGCCGCGCGCAGCCGCGCCGTCTCGGCATCGCCGACGCGCATCAGGACGAACTCTCGCACGGGCTCGAATGGGTGGTAGCGGCAACCCCCGTCCGGACCTTCGCTGACGTGGACCACCGATGCAGCGACCAGTTCGTCCAGCAGGGCCGCCGCCATGGCCGGCGCCACCTGCTGCACCGCCGCCGCGGCCTGGAGTGTGGCGCCGCCGTCGAAGGCCGAGAGCGCGGCGAGCATGGCCTGGGCCGGGGCCTGCAGATGGTCCCAGCTCCACGCCACCACGCGCTGCATGGAGGCATGGCGGGCGTCGTCGGCGGCTCGTGGGCCGCTGCGCGAAAGCAGCGACAAGGATCGCCCCGGTGCCTGCCGCGCCGCCCCCTGCAGCATCGCGAGCATGTCGGCCAGCGACAGGCTGCGCACGCGTGCGGCGGCCAACTCGATGGCCAGCGGCAGGCCCTGGAGCTCGCGCACGATCGCGGCGACCAGGCCGTGGTTGCGCTCGCCGAGATGGAAGTCGGCGCGGCTGGCGCGCGCCCGATCGACGAACAGGGCCACGGCCGGGTTCAACGCATGCTCGCGCAGCGACGCGTCGGGCGCGGGCAGCGACAGGGGAGGCAGCGCCTGCTCCACCTCGCCGTCCAGGCCCAGGGCCCGCCGCGAGGTCACGAGCAGGTGCAGCGACGGCAGGCGTGCCAGCCAGCGCGCCACGTCGCCGCGCCCGACCTCGACGAGCTGCTCGAAGTTATCCAGCAACAGCAGCACGCGGCGACCGGCAAGGAACTGCGCCAGCGGCGCCGGCAGGTCGTCTTCGCTCGACACGGCGGCGGACGCGCCGGCCCCTTCCTGGCGCAGCGCCAGCAGCACGGCTTCGCGCAGGGCCTCGCGCGTTTCGCAGGCCGCCAGCGGCACGAAGGCCACGAGGTCGAAGCCGGTGCCCGCCTCCTGCTGCCAGCCAGCGTCTTCGGCGAGCGAGCGCGCGACCTCCACCGCCAACCGTGTCTTGCCGGCCCCGCCGGGGCCTCGCAGGACGACCAGCCGGTGCCCCTTCACGGCAGCGGCCAGGGCCGCGCCGGCAGCCTCGAAGCCGAGCATGCAGGTCAGGTACGAGGGCAGGCGGCACCGCGGTTGCGCAGTCACCGCTGGCGCAACCTCGGCGGCGGGCGCGGGAGGCGGGGCCGGCGGTGCCGGGCTCACCCGCGCGAGCCCCTCGGCGAGCGCGGCCAGTCGTTGCCGCTCCTGCAGCACCCACTCGTCGAAGAAGCCGGGCAGCAGGTCGCCGCGGTAGAGCTGGGCCGCCACGACCCTGTCGCCTCGGCCCAGGGCGTGCCGGAAGGCATCGACGTCGCAACTCACGGCACCGGGCACGAGGCGGACCGTGCGCCGGTCGGCGAGGAGGACGGAGGACGCCAGCACCCCGCTCGGCTCGAGCACGCTGCGCAGCGCCGACAGCCCCTGGCGCAGGCGGTTGCGGCCGATGTCGAGCGCGACGTCGGGCCAGAGCAGGTCGATCAACTCCTCGCGACCGTGGTCGCGCTCGGGCTCCAGCGCCAGGCGGACGAGCAGCAACGTGATGGCCCGGCTGGGCAGGCGCTGCACAAGGGTCGCGCTCCCGTCGTCGAGCGCGAAACCGCCGAGCAGACGCAACCGCCAGCGGGCCGGCGCCGGGGCGGACGGGCGGGCCGCGCTGCCCGGCAACTCCGGCCGGGCCAGCGGCGACAGCGGCGGCGGCGGGTCGGGATGAAACCCTGTGAATTTCATGGTCTTGCGCGAGATTGTGGCCCCGGCCTGTTTCGGGCGCCTGACCCGACAATGACGGCTCCCTACAAGACGAGTCTGCGTCCATGTCGTCCCAGCCCCCCTACATCGCCCCGATGCGCTTCGACCAGCCCGAAGCCGCGCTGGCCCAGGTGCAGGCCATCTACCGCAACAGCATCGACCACCTGCGCGGCGCGCTGCAGCGCTTCGTTGCCGGCGAGGACGACGGCCAGCCGGTACGCGCCTGCTACCCGTTCGTGCGCGTTCGCACCGACACCGTCGCCCGTGCCGACTCGCGGCTGAGCTACGGCTTCGTCGCCGGGCCTGGCAGCTTCGAGACCACGATCACGCGGCCCGACCTGTTCGCCGACTACCTGCTCGAGCAGTTCCGGCTGCTGTTGAAGAACCATGGCATGGGGATCGAGGTCGGCACCGGCGCGCAACCGATCCCGGTGCACTTCTCTCTCGCCGAACACGACCATCTCGAAGGCGACATGAGCCCGGAGCGGCGACTGCTGATGCGCGACCTGTTCGACCTGCCCGACCTCGCTGCGATGGACGACGGCATCGCCAACGGCACCCACGAGCCACGCCCCGGCGAGGCACATCCGCTGGCCCTGTTCACGGCGCCGCGGGTGGACTACTCGCTGCACCGGCTGCGCCACTACACCGGCACCGGGCCCGAGCATTTCCAGAACTTCGTGCTGTTCACGAACTACCAGTTCTACGTCGACGAGTTCATCCGCCTCGGTCATGGGCTGATGGCCGATCCGGCCGGCGAGTACGAAGCCTTCGTCGAGCCCGGCAACCTGATCACGCGCCGCGCCGGCACCCCGGCGCGAGCGGGCGACGGGCTCGGCTCGCCGCCGCCGCGGCCGCCGCAGATGCCGGCCTACCACCTGGTGCGCGGCGACAACAGCGGCATCACGATGGTCAACATCGGCGTCGGGCCGGCCAACGCCAAGAACATCACCGACCACGTGGCGGTGCTGCGCCCGCATGCCTGGCTCATGCTCGGCCACTGCGCCGGCCTGCGCAACAGCCAGCAGCTCGGCGACTACGTGCTGGCGCATGCCTACGTGCGCGAGGACCACGTACTCGACGAGGAGCTGCCGCTGTGGGTGCCGATCCCGGCGCTGGCCGAGGTCCAGGTCGCACTCGAACAGGCGGTGGCCGAGGTCACGCAGCTGCAGGGCTACGAGCTCAAGCGCATCCTGCGCACCGGCACCGTGGCGTCCACCGACAACCGCAACTGGGAGCTGCTGCCCAACGCCGGCCCCGAGCGCCGCTTCAGCCAGAGCCGCGCGGTGGCGCTGGACATGGAAAGCGCCACCATCGCGGCCAATGGTTTCCGCTTCCGGGTGCCCTACGGTACGCTGCTGTGCGTGAGCGACAAGCCGCTGCACGGCGAGATCAAGCTGCCGGGCATGGCCAACCACTTCTACCGCGAGCGCGTCGACCAGCACCTGCGCATCGGCATGCGCGCGGTCGAGCTGCTGCGCCAGGAGCGGCCCGGCAGCCTGCACAGCCGCAAGCTCAGGAGCTTTGCCGAGGTGGCGTTCCAGTAGGCTCGCTGGGCGCGTGCCCTGGCGCATCGACGCTGGCGCGAGGCGCCGACAGCAGCGGCCTGAGCGCCAGCAGGCCGGCCAGCGGCCCGAGGCCCAGCCAGGGCAGCACGTGGGCCAGCGGCACGTGGGCTGCCAGCGCGACGAACAGCTGGATGCTCGCGATCGAGATCGCGAAGCCGATGCTGTTGGACAGCGTCAGCACGCTGCCCACGAGCACCGGCGGCGCGAATCCGGCGGTGAGCGCCGAGAATTGCGGCGAGTCGCCCGAAACCGTCAGGCCCCACAGCAGCAGCCAGGCACCGAAGGCCGCGGCCGGCGCCTGCAGCATCCAGGGTGCGGCCACGCAGCACAGGCCGCTGGCGGCCAGCTGCACCCCGGCCACGCGTGCGCTGCCCACGCGCGCGGCCATTGCGCCGCCGGCGGTGCAGCCCACGGCGCCGGCGCCCAGCACGACGAACGCCGCCCACGACGCCGCCGCACCGGCCAGTCGCGTGGCCAGGACCGCCGGCACCAGCACCCACATCGAGTACAGCTCCCACATGTGGCCGAAGTAGCCGAGGACCGAGGCGCGCACGCGGCGGTCGCCGGCCGCGGTCCACAGTGCGCGCAACTGCAGCCCGCTCGCGCGCCGCGGCGCGTGCGGCGGCTCGGGCACGGTGAGGAAGAGCAGCAATCCGGCCGCGGCCGACGCCAGCGCGACGCCGTCGAAGACGACGGCCCAAGGGCCGCCGGCGGCCAGCGCGCGCAGCGCATGCGGGCTGGCGCTGCCGAGCACGAGTGCGGCCACCAGCAGGCCGAGCGCGGCGCCCAGCCCGCGCGGGAACCACTGGGCCGCGATCTTCATGCCCACCGGGTAGATGCCGGCCAGGCACACGCCCGTCAGCGCGCGCCAGAACAGCAGACCGCCGAACGAAGTCCCCGACCGGGCGGCGGTGAGCGCCGCCAGCGTGCAGGCCGCGCTGGCCAGGGCACAGACGAGGAACACGCAGCGGGCCGAGAAACGGTCGGCCACCGCGAGCAGCGCGAACACCAGCGCGCCGGCGATGAAGCCGAGTTGCACTGCGGAGGTCAGGGGGCCCACCGCCGCGGCCGGCCAGCCGAAGCTGCGCTGCAGGTCGGGCATGACCGCGTTGACGGCGAACCAGGGCGAGGTGCCGGCGAGTTGCGCCAGCACGATGACCGGCAGCACGTGGCGCGGCGGGCGGATCGATTCAGGCGGCTGCAAGCTCATGGTGGCACGCTAGCAGGCGTGCAAAGCCGCGCCTGCGCCAGCCGGGCCGCACCCGGTTGTGCGGGGTTAAGCTATCCCTTAGTCTGGTCCGAACCATCCCACCCTCGATCCACGCAGGGCGCGCCGCGGCGCCTGCCGAAGGAGAACACTGCATGCCCACCCCAACCCCTGGCGCCAGTGCCGGCATCGAAGCCATCCGAACGCTGGCGCTGGTCGGCCCCGCCGCTGCCGGCAAGACCTGTCTGGCCGAAGCCCTGCTGGCGGCCGCAGGCGCCATCGTCACGCCGGGCACGCTGGAGCGAGGCAGCACCGTCAGCGACTTCGACCCGCTGGAGCGGCGGATGCAGCATTCGCTCAACGCCACCGTGATGCACCTCATGCATGCCGGCAACCGCGTGCACTTCATCGACACGCCCGGGGCGCCCGACTTCCTGGGCCAGAGCCTGCCGTCGCTGGAGGCGGTGGAAACCGCGGCGGTGGTGATCAGCGCCACCGCAGGCGTGGAGCCGATGGCGGTGCGCATGATGGAGCATGCGGCGGCGCGCCGGCTCGACCGCCTGATCGTCGTCAACAAGATCGACGCGCCGGGCGTGGACCTGCCGAGGGTGCTGGCGCTGATCCAGGCCGCCTTCGGCAAGGAGTGCCTGCCGGTCAACCTGCCGGATGCCGGCGGCACGCGGGTCGTGGACTGCTTCTACAACCGCGAAGGCCACAGCGACTTCGGCAGCGTGGATGCCGCGCACCGTGCGCTGGTCGAGCAGGTGGTCGAGGTCGACGCCGATTTCGTCGATCGCTACCTGAACGACGGCGACGTCGACGCGGCGGAGCTGCATGCGCCTCTGGAGCAGGCGCTGCGCGAAGGGCACCTGATCCCGGTGTGCTTCGTCTCGGCCAAGAGCGGCGCCGGCGTTGCCGAGCTGCTGGACATCATCGACAAGCTGCTGCCCAACCCGAGCGAGGCCAATCCGCCGGCGTTCCTGCGCGGCGAAGGCGCGGCCGCCGAGCCGCTGGCCGCCGCGCCCGACCCGGGCCGGCACGTGCTGGCCCATGTGTTCAAGGTCACGGTCGATCCCTTCGTCGGCCGGATGGGCGTGTTCCGCGTCCACCAGGGCACGGTCACCCGCGACAGCCAGCTCTACATCGGCGACGGCCGCAAGCCGTTCAAGGTCGGCCACCTGTTCATGCTCCAGGGCAAGGACCATGTCGAGGTGGCGCAGGCACTGCCGGGCGACATCGTGGCCGTGGCCAAGGTCGACGAGATCCACTTCGATGCCGTGCTCCACGACGCCGCCGAGGACGACCACATCCACCTCGCGCCGCTGGCCTTCCCGAAGCCGGTGCACGGGCTGGCGATCGAGCCCAAGCGCCACGGCGACGAGCAGCGCATGTGGGAGATCCTGACCAAGCTGGTCGACGAGGATCCCTGCCTGAAGCTCGAGCATGCCGCCGGCACCAACGAGACCATCGTCTATGGCCTGGGCGAGCTGCACCTGCGGATGCTGCTGGAGCGGCTGCGCGAGACCTACCGCTTCGAGGTCAACACGCGCCCGCCGCGCATCGCCTACCGCGAAACCATCACGGCGCCGGCCGAAGGCCACCACCGGCACAAGAAGCAGAGCGGCGGCGCGGGTCAATTCGGCGAGGTCTTCCTGCGCGTGGAGCCGTTGCCGCGCGGCGGCGGCTTCGAATTCGTCGACCAGGTCAAGGGCGGCACGATCCCGGGCCAGTTCATCCCGGCCGTCGAGAAGGGCGTGCGCGAGGTGCTGGCCAGCGGCGCGATCGCCGGCCACCCGGTGGTCGACGTGCGCGTCGTCGTCTACGACGGCAAGCACCACAGCGTGGACAGCAAGGAAATCGCCTTCGTCACCGCGGGTCGCAAGGCCTTCATGGCCGCGGTGCGCGAGGCGCGGCCGATCGTGCTCGAGCCCATCGTCCACGTCGAGATCACCGCACCCGAGCCGACGCTGGGCGACATCACCGGCGACCTGGCATCGCGCCGCGGCATGGTCAGCGGCACGGCGAACGGCGCGCCGGGCACGATGACCGTGCGCGGCCAGGCGCCGATGTCGGAGCTGCTCGGCTACCAGAGCCGGCTCAACGCCCTGACCAGCGGCCAGGGGCGCTACACGGTCGAGTTCTCGCACTACGAGGCGGTGCCGCCGAATACGCAGCAGCAGCTCGTCAGCGAGTTCCAGGTGCGCGACGACGAGTGACGGCGCCCACGCGCATCAGCGCGAAGGTCTGACGGCTGCGTCCGTTCGAGCTGGCGCAGCTGTTCGCTCCCCTCGCGCGGGCCGGCTTCGGCGTGCACGAGGACTTCCTGGTCGAGAATGGGCGTCGAGGACAACCCGGCGGGGTCAGACGACCGCCAGTGCCTGCTTGCGCGACGGCGGCGGGAACAACCGGTCCAGCGCGTGGAAGTCGTCTTCGTCGAGGCGCAGCCGCTGGGTGGCCCAGTTGTGGCGCAGGTGCACGGCGCCCCCGGCCTTTGGAATCGCCATCACGCCGGGTTGCCGCAGGACCCAGGCCAGGGCCACCTGCGCCGGGGTCACGCGATGGCGCACCGCCACCGGACGCAGCCCCGGGTGATCGGCCAGTGCACCTTGGTCCAGCGGGCTGTAGGCCATGAGGGGTATCTGCTGCAGGCGCAGCCAGGGCAAGAGGTCGAACTCGACGCCACGCTGGCTCAGCGAGTAATAGACCTGGTTCGCGGCGCAGGCCTTGCCGCCGGGCACGCCGAAGAGCTGGCGCATGTCCGACAGATCGAAATTGCTCACGCCCCACAGCCGGATCGCGCCGCGCCGCTGGAGCTCCTCGAAGCCGCGCACCGTCTCGGTCAGCGGCACCGGGCCGCGCCAGTGCAGCAGGTACAGGTCGATGCGGTCGAGCTGCAGGCGCCGCAGGCTGGCCTGGCAGGCGGCTTGCATCGACCGCGCATCGGCGTGACCCGGCAGCACCTTCGAGACGACGAAGACCTCGCTGCGCGCCAGGCCTGCGCGTTGCGCGTCGGCCAGGGCCTGGCCGACGACGGACTCGGCGCCGCCGTCGCCATACATCTCGGCGGTGTCGATGACGCGCCAGCCGATCTCCAGCGCGTGACGCAGCACGGCGAGCTCGGCAGTGCGGCGGGCCCGGTCCTCGCCCATTCGCCAGGTGCCCAGTCCCAGCGCCGGACGTTGTTCGCCATTGGGCAGGCTGACTTCGAGCATCGAAGCGGCGCTGGCATCCAT
>JBBINW010000096.1:0-14806 GCA_037443665.1 Betaproteobacteria bacterium | reverse complement strand
GCGTCACAAGGCATCGCGCGTAAAGTCAAGTTCCACACGGAAGGGCATAGAGCCCAGTTCGGGAGATCAGCGGAGAGCGTTCACGGATCCAGGCTATTGATCTACATGGATTTTCTCAGTCCCAAGAAATCCCAGGATGTCCCGCAAAACCTCGAATGTCCCGACTGTTACTCAGTAATTAGTCCGTAGGCTCCGGCATCAACCAGACTCTCAGGTGGGGGCGGAGGCAGCCTTGCGCAGCAAGTCCAGTTGATCGGCCCACGCCTGCATCATTTCGCGCCGCTGCTTTAGATAGGTGGCATGGTTGTACGCCGCACTGACCTCGTCGCGCTCCTTGTGGGCAAGCTGCAATTCGATGATGTCATGCCTGTACCCGAGCTCGTGCAGGGCCGTCGAGGCGACTCCGCGGAATCCGTGGCCGGTCATTCGTCCGCGGTAGCCCATCCGGTACGGCGCGAACAGGATTGTGTTGTTGCTCATCGGCTTGTCGTAATCACGCTCGCCAGGGAACAACAGGCCGGCCGCGCCTCGTACCTCCTGCAGGTTACGCAACAACTCGACCGCCTGAGCCGCAAGCGGCACGATGTGCGGCGTGCCCATCTTCATGCGCGTCGCGGGTATTCGCCACTCGGCCGCTTCCAGATCAAATTCCTCCCAGCGCGCGCCGATCAGCTCGCCGGTACGCACAAACGTCAGCGCCATCAGCTTGAGCGCCAGGCGCGTGTAAACCGATCCGTCGTAGACCTCGATGCGGCGCAGAAGCGCCGGCAACTCCTTGATGTCGACGCGCGGATGGTTGCTCTTCTTGCGCGGGCGCAAGGCGTCGCTGGGCTTGACGTCGGCTTGTGGGTTGCGCTCGATCACACCATGCGCCACAGCGTTGCGGAGGATCTGGCCGCAGGTCTGCAGTGATAGTTTGGCGATGTCCAGTGCGCCTCGGCTCTCGATCCTGCGCGCCAATGCCAGCAGCTTCGGCGCTGTGATTTCGCCGATCGGGAGGTTGCCGATCTCTGGCAGCACGTCGGCGTCGAGGCGTCGTTTCACATAGTCCGCGTGGCGCGCGCTGCGCGGTCCGCGCCAGTGCTCCCACCACGCCATTGCCACGGCTGCGAAGTCGTTGTCCAGTGCAATCCGCTTTGCCAGGCGGCGGTCCTGACGCAATGCCAGCGGATCGTGACCGGCGTCCAGCTCCGCCTTGGCGGCGTCGCGCGCCTTTCGCGCCTTGGCCAAGGTGACGCGCGGATACACGCCCAGCGCCAGGCGCTTCTCTTTGCCCGCGTGGCGGTACTTCAGGCGCCAGTACTTGCCGCCGTTGGGCAGCGTTCGAGGTACAGGCCCCGGTCGTCAGCCAGTCGGACCCGGGCCTTCGCGTCGGGGCAACGGGAGTTGCGGCAGACCGCATCGTTCAGCGGCATGGATCGGGTCTCTGCGGGGGCACATTTCTCGGACTGGGGGCACCTGTTAGATTTGTGCCCCCACCTGTGCCCCCGGGGCTGCTCAGATGTCAAGGAACGATCTGAGACTACCTGAGACGAAAAAGCCCCTACTGGCGGGGCTTATCGAGGAGTGGTTGAGTTCTTCTGGGACTTCATTGGACGGCCTGGGACGTCATTCTGGCGGAGTCGGAGGGATTCGAACCCTCGATGCGCTTTTGGCACATACTCCCTTAGCAGGGGAGCACCTTCGGCCACTCGGTCACGACTCCGGCGAAGTACCGCGATTCTAAACGGATTCGGCCAGCCCTCCCGGCGGTCCGGGCGTCTCAGCCGGCCATCACCGGCGATGCGTCGAGTCCGAAGGCCTTGTGCAGCGCGCGCACCGCGAGTTCCATGTACTTCTCGTCAATGACGACGCTGGTCTTGATCTCGCTGGTCGAAATCATCTGGATGTTGATCCCCTCCTCCGACAGAGTGCGGAACATCGTGCTGGCCACGCCGACGTGGCTGCGCATGCCGATGCCCACGATCGAGACCTTGCAGATCTTGGCGTCGCCGAGCAGACGCGCTGCACCGGTGGCCGGCAGCACCTGGGTCTCGAGCACGTTCATCGTGCGCAGGTAGTCGCTGCGCGGCACGGTGAACGAGAAGTCGGTGCGGCCGTCGTGCGCGACGTTCTGGATGATGACGTCGATGTCGATGTTGGCCGCCGCCACCGGGCCCAGGATCTGGTACGCGATGCCGGGCCGGTCGGGCACGCCGATGACGCTGATCTTGGCCTCGTCGCGGTTGAACGCGATGCCGGACACGATGGCTTGTTCCATCTTTTCGTCTTCCTCAAAGGTGATCAGGGTGCCCGAGCGCGCTTCCTCGTCAAGCGGGATGTCCCAGGGCGTGAAGCTGGAGAGAACGCGCACCGGCACCCGGTACTTGCCGGCGAACTCGACCGAACGAATCTGCAGCACCTTCGAGCCCAGGCTGGCCATCTCCAGCATCTCCTCGAAGCTGATGCTGCTCAGACGCCGGGCCTCGGGCACGATGCGCGGGTCGGTGGTGTAGACGCCGTCGACGTCGGTGTAGATCAGGCATTCGTGTGCCTTCAGCGCAGCCGCCATCGCCACCGCCGAGGTATCGCTGCCGCCCCGGCCCAGGGTCGTGACGTTGCCTTGCGCATCGATGCCCTGGAAGCCGGTGATCACGACGACCTTGCCTGCCGCCAGGTCGGCGCGGATGCGGGCGTCGTCGATGTGCTCGATGCGCGCCTTGGTGAAGGCCGAATCGGTAAGCACCGGCACCTGCCAGCCGCCATAGCTCACGGCCTGCAGCCCCTGCGCCTGCAGCGCCAGCGCCAGCAGCCCGACCGACACCTGCTCGCCGGTGGCGGCCACGGCATCGAGCTCGCGCAGCGCCTCGGGAGTTCTCGGGTCGGGCAGCACCTCCTTGGCCAGGCCGAGCAGGCGGTTCGTCTCGCCCGACATCGCCGAGGGCACGACGACCATCTGATGCCCGGCACGCGCCCATTTGGCGACCCGCTGCGCCACGCTGCTGATGCGCTCGGTCGAGCCCATCGAGGTGCCGCCGTACTTGTGAACGATCAAGGCCATCGCTGTGTGCCGGCGCGCGGCCTGGCGGTTCGCATGAGGGTCGCACCGCCCGAGCCCCGCGGCGGTGCACAAAGTGCAGGATTTTAGCCGCCGGGCTGACGCGGTCCTGTCCCCAGCGGCAACCCTGGCAACCAGGTGACGAGCAGCTGCGGCGCGCCGGGCGGGGCCTGCACACCCGCCTCGACGCCCAGCCCCGGCACGAAGAGCAGCCGGCCTTCGGCGCTGAACAGCAAGGGCCCGCTGCGCTCCCAGGCCGGCACGCCGCGCGCCTGGAACTGCTTCTTCAGGCTGCGCGGCGTGGCCATCGGCGCAAGGCGGAAGCGCTCGCCGCCGCTGCGAGCGCGCGCGACGACGGTGCGCAGCACTTCGGCTGGCGCGCCGCCTTCCAGCGCCGGATGGACCGCGAAGCGGCCCTGCCAGCGCGCAAGTGCGACCTCGCCAGGGCGGCTCAGGTCCAAGGTCTGCGCGACCGGCCGCGGTACAGCCGCAGCTCGCCTTCGGGGGCCGGCCAGCGCCCGGCAACCGTGCGCGGCAGTTCGTCGAACAGGCGGTCGAGCAGGCTCGCCGGTGGTCCTTGCCCCAGCCGCTCCAGGAGCCAGGCGCGCAGCGCGTTGCGGCGGCGTGCCGGCGACAGCGCCAGCCAGGGCGCCAGCACCAGCGCGGCGCCTTCGGTCACCGCCGGCAGGTCCAGCGCCGCCACTTCGGAGGCCAGCGCCGCGGCCTGCTGGGCCCGCGTGGCCGCACCCGCCAGCGACACTTCCGCGTCGGCGAACGCCTGCAGCAGCGCCGGCCAGACACGCTGGCGCAGCCGGTTGCGGGCGAATCGCGGATCGTCGTTGCTGCCGTCGTCGACCCAGGACAGCCGATGCCGACGGACGTAGGCCTCGATCGAATCGCGCGGCATGTCGAGCCAGGGCCGCGCCCAGACGATGCCCGCGCGCCGAGCCTGCCGCGGCATCGCCGCCAGGCCCTCGGCGCCGGCGCCACGCAGCGCCTGCAGCAGCCAGGTCTCGGCCTGATCGCGGCGGTGGTGGGCCAGCAGCACGACGGTGCAGCCGGCCTGCTGCGCCATCTCGGCCAGCGCGCGGTAGCGCTCGCGGCGGGCCCAGGCTTCGATGCTCTGGCCGGCCTCGTGCCGGCCCGTCAGCCGCCGCTGCGCGAAGTCGGCGCCCCAGCGCTGGCTCTGCCGGCGAACGTGCGCGGCCCATGCGTCGGCGTGCGGATTCAGCCCGTGGTGCACGTGCAGCGCCAGCACCTCGATGCCGAGTGCCGCTGCGGCGCGCACCGTGCAGTGCAGCAGCGCCGTCGAATCACGGCCGCCGCTGGCCGCCACCGCGACCCGCGGCGCGTTCAATCACCGCTCCTTGGTGTCGCTGAAGCGGCCGTAGGCGCGGAGGCGCTCGTAGCGCCGCTGCAGCAGTTCCTTGGGCTTGATGTCGGCGCTGTGGCGCAGCGCCTCGCCCAGCGCGCGTTTGAGCTGCGCCGCCATCCACGGGACATCGCGATGCGCGCCGCCGACCGGCTCGGTGACGATCTTGTCGATCACGCCCAGGGCCTTGAGCCGATGGGCCGTGACGCCCAGGGCCTCGGCGGCGTCGCTGGCGCGCTCGGAGGTCTTCCACAGGATCGATGCACAGCCCTCGGGCGAGATCACCGAATAGACCGAGAACTGCAGCATCAGCACCTGGTCGGCGACGCTGATGGCCAGCGCGCCGCCCGAGCCGCCCTCGCCGATGATAGTGCTGACAATGGGCACCTCAAGCTGCGCCATCTCGAAGATGTTGCGGCCGATCGCCTCCGACTGGCCACGCTCCTCGGCACCGATGCCGGGGTAGGCGCCGGGGGTGTCGACGAAGGTGAACACCGGCAGGCCGAACTTCTCGGCCAGCATCATCAGCCGCAGTGCCTTGCGATAGCCCTCGGGGCGCGACATGCCAAAGTTGCGCAGCGTGCGCTCCTTGGTGTCGCGGCCCTTCTGGTGGCCGAGCACCATACAGGCCTGGCCGTTGAAGCGCGCCAGGCCGCCGACGATCGACTGATCGTCGGCATAGTGGCGGTCGCCGTGCAATTCCTGGAACTCGGTGAAGATGGCGCCCACGTAGTCCAGCGTGTAGGGCCGCTGTGGATGGCGCGCGATCTGCGTCACCTGCCAGGGCGTCAGGCTGGCGTAGATGTCACGCGTGAGCTGGTGGCTCTTCTGGCTCAACCGTTCGATCTCGTCGCTGATGTCCACGGCCGACTCGTTCTGAACGTAGCGCAGCTCGTCGATCTTCGACTCGAGCTCGGCGATGGGCTGCTCGAAATCCAGGAAGTGGCGCTTGGTCAATCAGTACTCCACTGGAAGCGGGTCCAGACTGCGCCAAATATACCAAGTGGCCACCGAGCGAAACGGCGCCCAGCCCTCGCCCAGCTCGCGGGCCTCGGCGCGCGAGACCGGCTCGCCGCTGAAGTAGTTCAGGCTGATGCCCTTGAGCAGGCCGAGATCGTCCAGCGGCATCACGTTGGGCCGCATCAGGTGGAAGATGAGGAACATCTCGGCCGTCCAGCGGCCGATGCCACGGATCGCCACCAGTTCGTCGACGATCGCCTCGTCGTCCATCGCCTGCCACTGGCCGACATGGACGCGGCCCTCGTGGAAGTGGCGCGCCAAGTCGATCAGGTACTCGCACTTGCGTGCCGACAGACCCGCCTCGCGCATCAGCGCGCTGGAGATCCCCACGACCTCGCCAGGCGCCAGGCGGCCGGGCTCGCCGCCGACCGCGGCCGCAAAGCGGTCCCACACCGACTGGGCCGCCTTGACCGAGATCTGCTGGCCGACGATCGAACGCGCCAGCGTCGTGAAGGCGTCGCCGCGGCTCTTCAGGCGTGCGTCGCCGAAGCGCGGAATCAGCTTCTTCATCACCCGGTCGCGTTTGGACAGGTGGCGGCAGGCCTCTTCCCAGTACGCGGGCTCGCCTTCGGCCGAGTCGGCGGCAACTGCTGCGCTGCGCGACATGGCTGTCAGGCCCGTACCCAGGTCGTGCCCTGGGCCGAGTCCTTGAGCTCGATGCCCTGGGCGGCGAGTTCGGCGCGGATGCGGTCGGCGAGCGCGAAGTCGCGCGCCGCCTTGGCCACCGCCCGGGCTTCGATGCGCTCGCGAATGCTCGCCTCGCCGATCGCCGCGCCGCCTTGCAGGTAGGCCTGCGGCGCCTGCTGCAGCAGGCCGAGGACCCCGCCCAGGGCCTTAAGCATCGCAGCGTCGCCAAGGCGGCCACGATTGACTTCCGAGGCTAGGTCGAACAGCACCGCGACCGCGCCCGGCGAGTTGAAGTCGTCGTTCATCGCGGCCTTGAAGGCCGCCGCATGCGGCTCGGCCCAGTCGATGGACGGCAGCGGCGGCACCTCGCCCGTGGCATCGAGCGCCGTGTACAGGCGCTTGAGCGCCGTGCGCGTCTCCTCGAGCACCTGGTCGCTGAAGTTGAACGGGCTGCGGTAGTGCGTGCGCAGCATGAAGAAGCGCAGCGTCTCGCCGTCGAACCGCTTCAGCACGTCGGCGATGGTGAAGAAGTTGCCCAGCGACTTGGACATCTTCTCGTCGTCGATGTTGAGGAAGCCGTTGTGCATCCAGGTCCGCACGAACTCGCCGCCGCTCGCGCCCTCGCTCTGCGCGATCTCGTTCTCGTGGTGCGGGAACATCAGGTCCATGCCACCGCCGTGGATGTCAAACGGCTCGCTGAGCAGCGCGCAGCTCATCGCCGAGCACTCGATGTGCCAACCCGGTCGACCGCGTCCGAATGGGCTCGGCCACTGCGCGTCTGAAGGCTCGTCGGCCTTGGCGGCCTTCCAGAGCACGAAATCGAGCGGGTCCTCCTTGTCACTGGCGACGGCCACGCGCTCGCCGGCGCGCAATTCGTCGAGCGACTTGCCCGCGAGCTTGCCGTAGCCCGGAAAGCGCCGCACCGCGAAATTGACGTCACCGCCCCCGGCGCCCCGATCGGTGCGATAGGCCAGCCCCTTGGCCTCCAGGCGCTCGATCAGCGACAGCATCTGCGGCACGTAGTCGGTGGCCCGCGGCTCGTGTGTCGGCGGCGCGATGCCCAGAGCGGCGAAGTCGCGGTGCATGGCCGCGATCATCTCGTCTGTCAGGGCGCGGATCGTGATGCCGCGCTCCAGCGCGCGCTTGATGATCTTGTCCTCGATATCGGTGATGTTGCGCACGTAAGTCACGCGCCAGCCGCTGGCCAGCAGCCAGCGATAGACCATGTCGAACGCCAGCACCATGCGCGCATGCCCTAGGTGGCACAGGTCGTAGACCGTGATGCCGCAGACGTACATGCGCACGTGCCCGGCCTCGATCGGCACGAAGTCCTGCAGCCGGCGCGACAGCGTGTTGTGGATGCGAAGGGTCATGGACGGCAGGTCGGGGGGCGCGCGCGAGCGTGTACGAAGCTGCCGGCTCCCCGGCGCGCGGACGACGCGCGCACGGGCACGGTGGGTCGATAGAATCGACGGCCAGTATAGCGGTGGCGCCGCCCCGAAACGGGCCGCCGCGCAAGCCTCGATGCCTCTTCCCTCACGCGCCCTGACCCTGGTTGTCGCCTGCGGCGCGCTGCTGTGCGGACCGGCGCTGGGCGACGAGCTCGGCGAGGTTCGCGCCCTGATCACCGCCGGCAACCTTTGCGCCGCCCTCGCGCGCGTCAAGAAGGCGGTGCAAGCCGACCCGCGCGATGCCCAGGCGCGCTTCCTCCGCGGCGTGGTGCTGATGGACCTGCGCCGCGATGCCGAGGCGATGGCCGTGTTCGTGGGCCTGAGCCAGGAATTTCCGGAGCTGCCCGACCCCTACAACAACATCGCCGTGCTCGACGTGCGCGCGGACCGGCTCGAGCAGGCCGAGCTCGCGCTGCAGACCGCCCTGCGCAACGATCCCTCGCACCGCCTGGCGCGCGTCAACCTGGGCCAGGTGCACCTGATGCTGGCCGTGAAGGCCTGGGAGGCGGCCGCCGCCAGTGGTCCCGACGATCGCGCGCTTCAGCGCAAGGTCGAGGCCGCGCGCGCGGTGCTGGCCGAGCCGATGCTGGCGGCACGCTAGCCAACCGGCCGGCCCCGCTAGACTCGCGCCAGCGGCGTCGCCTGCCGCGCCCTTCCTCTTTCACTACCGCCTGGAGACTGCACCTTGAAACTGCTGATCGGCCTTCTCCTGGCCATCCTGGTCTTCGTCGGCGGGCCCGCCTGGGCACAGAAGGTGCGCCTGGCCACGACCGCGGGCGACATCGTCGTCGAACTCGACCCTGCGAAGGCGCCGAAGACGGTGGCCAACTTCGTCGCCTACGTCCGCGCCGGCCACTACGACGGCACCATCTTCCACCGCGTCATCGACAGCTTCATAATCCAGGGCGGTGGCTACAGGCCGGACCTGAGCGAGAAGCCGACGCGCGCGCCGATACCGCTGGAAAGCCGCAACGGGCTGTCGAACCTGCGCGGGACGATCGCGATGGCGCGCACCGGCGTTCCCGACTCGGCGACCTCGCAGTTCTTCATCAACGTCGCCGACAACGTCGGCCTCGACCAGCCCAACGCGCGCGACGGCGAGGGCTACGCCGTCTTCGGCAAGATCGTCCAGGGCATGGACGTGGTGGACCGGATCAAGGCCGTGCCCACGCGCGCCGAGGGCGAGTTCCAGAACCTGCCGGCCAAGCCGGTGATCATCCGCAAAGCGACCGTGGAGAAATGAGATGACCAAGACCGTCCAGATGGAAACCAGCGCCGGCACGATGCGCATCGAACTCGACGACGAGCGCGCGCCGCTGTCCTGCGCCAACTTTCTCGACTACGTCGCCAGGGGCCACTACGACGGCACCGTGTTCCACCGCGTGATCAAGGGCTTCATGCTCCAGGGCGGCGGCTTCGAGGCCGGAATGAAGCAGAAGCCGACGACGGCGCCGATCAAGAACGAGGCCAACAACGGCCTGAAGAACCTGCGCTACACGCTGGCCATGGCACGCACGAGCGATCCGCACTCGGCCACCGCGCAGTTCTTCATCAACACCGTCGACAACGGCTTCCTCGACTTCAAGGCCGAGAACGTCCAGGGCTGGGGCTACGCGGTGTTCGGCCGCGTCGTCGATGGCTTCGACGTAGTCGAAAAGATCGAGGGCGTGCGCACCGGTCGCAAGGGCTTTCACGACGACGTGCCGCTGGACGACGTCCACATCCGGCGCATGACAGAGATCGGCTAATGGGAAGAAGCGCGTCGCCGGCGACCGTCGCCGCGCTGCCAGCCTACTTCGAGTTTGCTGCGCCGACCGCATGGCGCGCGATCGATTTCATCTCCGACCTGCACCTGTGCGCCGCGATGCCCCGCACCTTCGCGGCCTGGTCGGCGCACCTACGCCACACGCCGGCCGATGCGGTCTTCATGCTCGGCGACCTGTTCGAGCTGTGGGTCGGCGACGACGCCCGCGGACGCAGCTTCGAGCAGGCCTGCGTCGACGTGATGTCCGAGGCGGCCAGCCACCGCCAGCTCGCCTTCATGGTCGGCAACCGCGACTTCCTCGTCGGCAGCGCGATGCTGCGCGCTTGCGGCATGATGGGCCTGCCCGACCCGACCCTGCTCGTCGCCTGGGGCCAGCGTGTGCTGCTCAGCCACGGCGACGCGCTGTGTCTGGACGACGAGCCCTACCAGGCGTTCCGGCAGGAAGTGCGATCGAGCGCCTGGCAGGCACGCTTCCTGGCCCGGCCGCTGGCCGAGCGCTCGCAGCTCGGGGCGGAGATGCGCCGCGCGAGCGCGAAGCGGCAACGCTTCGATGGCGACAGCCGGGTCGATGTCGATACCGCCGAAGCGGTGCGGTGGATGCACGCCAGCGGCGCCGCCGAACTGGTGCATGGCCACACCCACCGCCCTGGCAGCAGCGCGCTGGCACCCGGGTTCAAGCACCACGTGCTCAGCGACTGGGACCTCGACACCGAGACCGCGCCGCGCGCCGAGGTCCTGCGCCTGACACGCGACGGATTCCAGCGCTTGCCGCCGGCCGCAGGCTGAGGGCGCCTCGGTGCTCGGCGCTCTGCGCAGGCAGTGGCAGGCACGGCGCGAGGCGGCCGCGCTGCGCCGCCGTGCGATCGCCGACGATCTGTGGAAGCGCACGCTGGTGCGCTACCCGTTCCTGCAGCGGCGCGACCCGCGCATCGCCGCCGATTTGCGCCGCCTGACGAGCCTGTTTCTCGACCACAAGGAATTCAGCGCCGTCGGTGGTCTCCAGCTGACCGACGCGATGGCGGTGGCGATCGCGGCGCAGGCCGTGCTGCCGGTGCTGCGGCTGGGGCTGGCACGCTACGACGGCTTCGTCGGCATCGTGGTCCACCCCGACCAGGTGGTGGCGCGGCGCGAGGTGGCAGACAAGCACGGCATCGTGCACGGATACGACGAGGTGCTCGCCGGCGAGGCCATGGCAGGCGGTCCGGTGATGCTCTCGTGGCACGACGTGCGCAGCAGCGGCCGCCACGCCGGCGCGGCCTACCACGTGATCATCCACGAGTTCGCGCACGTGCTCGACCTGGCCAACGACGCCGCCGACGGCATGCCGGTGCTGCCGGCGGACCTGCCGGCGGCCGAGTGGCGCACGACGCTGGGCGCCGAGTTCGCGAGCTTCGCGGCCGCCACCGAGGCCGGCGCGGAAACCGCCTTTGACCCTTACGGCGCGCAAGGCGAAGACGAGTTCTTCGCCGTGGCCAGCGAGGCGTTCTTCGTAAGCCCGCAGGCGATGCGGCGACAACACCCGGCGCTGTACTCGCTGTTCATGCCCTTCTATCGGCAGGACCCGGGCGCCGACATTCCGCCGCCGCGCCGGGCCTGATCGCCGAACCCGCACCCCTTCGGATCGCGGTAGGGCAGCGCCGGGCCTGAAGGGACCGGCACCGCACCTCAGGCGGCAGTGGCCTCGGCGCGCGGTTTGTCGCTCTTGCGCGGCGGCTGGATGTCTAGCTGGACCTGGTCCTTGTCGTCGATGTCGACGCCGAGACGGCCGCCGTCGACCAGCCGGCCGAACAGCAGCTCGTCGGCCAGCGCGCGCCGGATCGTGTCCTGGATCAGGCGCTGCATCGGCCGCGCGCCCATCAGCGGGTCGAAGCCCTTCTTGGCCAGGTACTTTCGCAACAGGTCGCTGAAGGTGACCTCGACCTTCTTCTCGGCCAGCTGGCCCTCGAGCTGGAGCAGGAACTTGTCGACCACGCGCAGGATGATCTCCTCGTCGAGCGACTTGAAGTTGACGATCGCGTCGAGCCGGTTGCGGAACTCGGGCGTGAATAGGCGCTTGATGTCGGCCATCTCGTCGCCCTGCTCGCGCTTGTTCAGGAAACCGATCGTCGCCTTGTTCATCGTCTCGGCGCCCGCATTGGTGGTCATGATGATGATCACGTTGCGGAAGTCGGCCTTGCGCCCGTTGTTGTCGGTCAGCGTGCCGTGGTCCATCACCTGCAGCAGGACGTTGAAGACGTCGGGGTGGGCCTTCTCGATCTCGTCCATCAGCAGCACCGCATGCGGCTTCTTGCTGATCGCCTCGGTGAGCAGACCGCCCTGGTCGAAGCCGACATAGCCCGGCGGCGCGCCGATCAGGCGGCTGACTGCGTGGCGCTCCATGTACTCCGACATGTCGAAGCGGATCAGGTCGATGCCCAGCACGTAGGCCAGCTGCTTGGCCACTTCGGTCTTTCCGACACCGGTCGGGCCGCTGAAGAGGAAGGAGCCGATCGGCTTGTCGCCCTTGCCCAGGCCCGAACGCGCCATCTTGATGGCGGCCGCCAGCGCGTCGATCGCCGGATCCTGGCCGAAGACGACGCTCTTCAGGTCGCGGTCCAGCGTCTTGAGCTTGCTGCGGTCGTCGCTGGACACCGAGGCCGGCGGGATGCGCGCTATCTTGGCCACGATCTCCTCGACCTCGGCGCGGGTGATCGTCTTCTTGCGTTTGTTGGCCGGGAGGATGCGCTGCGCCGCCCCGGCCTCGTCGATGACGTCGATCGCCTTGTCGGGCAGGTGGCGGTCGTTGATGAACTTGGCCGACAGCTCTGCCGCGGCCTGCAGCGCGCCGACGGCGTACTTGACGCTGTGGTGCTCCTCGAAGCGCGACTTCAGGCCCTTGAGGATCTCGACCGTCTGCTCGACCGAAGGCTCGACCACGTCGACCTTCTGGAAGCGCCGCGACAGCGCGGCGTCCTTCTCGAAGATGCCGCGATACTCGGTGAAGGTGGTGGCGCCGATGCACTTCATCGCACCGCTGGATAGCGCCGGCTTGAGCAGGTTGCTGGCATCCAGCGTGCCGCCGCTGGCCGCGCCGGCGCCGATGAGGGTGTGGATCTCGTCGATGAACAGGATCGCGTGCGGCTGGTCCTTGAGCTGCTTCAGAACGCCCTTCAGCCGCTGCTCGAAATCGCCGCGGTACTTGGTGCCGGCCAGCAGCGCGCCCATGTCCAGCGCATAGACGGTGGCATCGGCGAGCACCTCGGGAACGTCCTTCTCGGTGATGCGCCACGCCAGGCCCTCGGCAATGGCGGTCTTGCCGACGCCGGCCTCGCCGACCAGCAACGGGTTGTTCTTGCGTCGGCGGCACAGCACCTGGATCACGCGCTCGACCTCGAGCTCGCGCCCGATCAGCGGGTCGATCTTGCCGTCGCGCGCCAGCTGGTTGAGGTTCTGCGTGAACTGCTCCAGCGGGGAGCCCTTCGCGTCGCCGCCCTCTTCCTTCTCGGACTCGTTGCCGCCGGCACCTTCGCTGCCCTTCGCCGGCTCGGGCGGGTCGGACTTCTTGATGCCGTGGGCGATGAAGTTCACCACGTCCAGGCGCGTCACGCCCTGCTGGTGCAGGTAGTAGACGGCATGCGAGTCCTTCTCGCCGAAGATCGCCACCAGAACGTTGGCTCCCGTCACCTCCTTCTTGCCGCTGCCGGTGCTCTGCACATGCATGATCGCGCGCTGGATTACGCGCTGGAAACCCAACGTGGGCTGCGTGTCGACCTCCTCGGAGCCGCCGACCGTGGGCGTGTTCTCCTTGATGAAGGCGGCCAGGCTCTTGCGCAGGTCCTCGATGTTGGCGGTGCAGGCGCGCAGCACCTCAGCCGCCGACGGGTTGTCGAGCAGCGCCATCAGCAGGTGCTCGACGGTGATGAATTCGTGCCGCTGTTGGCGCGCCTCGACGAACGCCATGTGCAGGCTGACTTCAAGCTCTTGCGCAATCATGCGGCCTCCATAATGCATTGCAGCGGATGTCCGTCGCGGCGTGCCGCGGTCAGCACCAGCTCGACCTTGGTCGCCGCCACGTCCTTGGTGTAAACACCGCACACGCCTCGGCCTTCGTGGTGAATCTTCAACATGATCAGCGTGGCCGTGTCGGCGTCGCGCTGGAAATACTGCTGCAGCACCATGACGACGAACTCCATCGGCGTGTAGTCGTCGTTGAGCATCACCACCTGGAACAGCTGAGGCGGCTTCGTCTTTGCCGCCTTGCGCTCGGCCACGACCGCACCCTGCCCACCGTCGCGGCGTGGCAGGACGGGGGGCTTCGGAGGCGAAGACGGCGGATCGTCAGGCATGGCTCATTCTATCGACTTAGCCCCTTGGCGCACGAGCCAAGGGATGAAGAACACCACCATGGCATGTTGACCCGCCGGCGTCTAGTTCAAGGCGCGAGCAAAGGTGGATTTTCGGCCCTGCCGCGAGCCACTGCGGCGCGAATCTCGCTTGACCCCTGTCAAACCTGCGTACAGCACATCGATGGTCGAAACCTTGACACTGTCAGTCGGGGACAGCGAAAATTTCATCCGCGTTACGGATTCAGAGAGGTACGCCATGGCGTTCGGTATGGTCAAGTGGTTCAACGACGCCAAGGGCTTCGGCTTTATCGAGCCCGAAGGTGGCGGTCCCGACGTGTTCGCCCATTTCTCCGCTGTCCAGATGGAGGGTTTCCGCACCCTCAAGCAGGGCAGCCGCGTGAGCTACGAACTGGTCCAGGGTCCGAAGGGGAATCTGGCGCAGAACATCCGGCCGGTGGAGCAGGAAACCGAAGCCGGCTCGGCCGCGAACCAGCCCGCAGTCGCTGGCTGAGTGGCCCCGGCGTAACGCCGGCCCTGCGGGGCCGGCGGGATGGGTGCCGCCATCGGGCTGTTGCAGCATACTGGCCTCGTCCAAAACGAGGGGCGCAGGGCATGGTTGCTGCATCGAACTGGTTCGTCTGGGCGCTGCTGTCGGCAGTGTTCGCTGCGCTGACCGCGATCTTCGCCAAGATCGGGCTCGCGGGTATCGACTCCGATCTCGCCACCCTGGTGCGCACGGCAGTCATCCTCGGCGTCCTCGCGGCCTTCGTCGTCGCCACCGGGAAGTGGGCGAACCCGTTCGGACTCTCTGGAAGGACCTGGCTCTTCCTGGTCTTGTCGGGACTGGCCACAGGGGCGTCCTGGGTCTGCTACTTCCGCGCCCTCAAGGTGGGCGACGCGTCCAAGGTCGCGCCGGTCGACAAGCTCAGCCTGCTGCTGGTCGCGGTCTTCGCGGTGATCTTCCTGCACGAGCGCCCGACCTGGCGCGAGTGGGCCGGCATCGCGATGGTCGGTACCGGCGTGCTGGTGCTGGCGATCAAGAAGTAGCGAGGCTCCGCCCCAGCGAGTTGCCACGTCGACAGCTTCGCGAAGGAACTGTGCCAACCGCCCAAGGACAGGCATGGCTGGTCCATCGGACCAGCAGCAGTCCACGCGCCCTAGGAGTGTGGGCGGCAGAAATCCGCGAAGCCTACGCGTTCGGTTGGAGCT
>JBBINW010000095.1:0-14964 GCA_037443665.1 Betaproteobacteria bacterium | reverse complement strand
ATGCGGAATTTGCCATCCAGTAGCGACGTCATGCGCGGAGGCTCACGGATTCAGGTAAGAGGAAACCTTAATGAAACCTATCCAGGTGTTCACACCGCAGCAAGTGAGCGACGCGCAGAACCCGGCGCCATTGAGCAACTACAACCTGCAGTTCCTAGCGCAAGGGGACTCATGGTTCTCGTTCGGTGCAATTCCGCCGTGGAACACGTCCAATCTGCTCTTTGAGATGGGTACCACAAACGTGGCCGCCTGCGCGGTGAACTTTGCATCGCCCGGCGCCAAGCTGAGCTTGATGGCGAAAACCACCAACGACCCCGAGTTCATGGCCTATCTCAACGGCCACCTGCAGAGTCGTTGGTCCGGACTGCTGCTGTCCGGAGGGGGCAACGACTTGATTGCAGCCGTTCAGCAGCCGCCCACCAACACGCCAGACCTCCGGTTACTTGCAACCTCGGACGAGTGGACGAAAGCACTGGGTGCTGAGCGCTACCTGTCCAACGCCGGTTGGCAGACCTTCTGCACCCACCTCACGGCTGTGTTCAACAACCTGCTGGCGGCGCGCGACAGCGGCCAGAACAAAGGCATCCCCATTGTGATGCACAGCTATGACATCGCGGTGCCACATAACGTCGGGGCGGGTCTGGGTTTTGGCCCTTGGCTCCATCCTGCAATGTTGGCATTCAACATCCCGCAGGCGGACTGGCCGGCGGTGGCCGCGGCATTGCTGGACCGGCTGCAAACACTGCTGGACCATCTGGCAGCGAACACCGCTGATGGCTCCGTTCACATAGTCCATACGCAAGGTACGCTCGCTCAGGCGCAAACGACCGATACGGGCGCCACTGCCGACTGGGAAAATGAAATTCATCCTACGAGGCAAGGCTACCAAAAGCTGGGCGCAGTATGGGTCCCGTTGCTGGATGCGGTGTTCACATAGGGAGTCATGGCTCTGGCCTTCATCGGAGCGCTCGACCATAATCTGGCTCGGTTGGCATGGCCCGGAGTTCCTGAACGGAAGCGCCTATGGCGACGTGGACATGGAAGCGGCTGGTGGAGAGATGGCGCAGCAACGACGACGTCGAACCGTCTCGCCGACCGACGCCGGCGGAGGCTGGCTTGGCCACAATCGAAGAAATGGTCGGTGATGCCGAGCTCCTCGCCAGCTATGCCGCGACCAACTTGATGGTATTGCCCGCTGGGTGCACTGCAACCCTGCTTGGCGCAAAGGGTCGGGAAGCGGAACTCTCGACTCCGGGCAAGGAGCGCGATGAGTTCTATGCAGCATTCAACGCTGCCACAACCGCGCTCAACACGTCGGTGGCAGGCATCCGGGCCTCGCAGGCGCGGCGCCAGCGGCTGCGCCCGCTGGTTGCAGACGCGCACAGCCTTCTGGACTTTGCGGCGGCCAACGCCAAGCTGGTCGACGATGACATCCGCAACCCGCTTCTTGCCGGCGCAGACGCGGTGGACAGGGGTTCACCGAGTGTCACTGATGAGCAGACCTTTCTAAAGGCCTACCAGGCGCTCAGCGCCAAGACCGCGCCCGTTACGGCCGATACGCTCGAGGCATCGAGGACCAAGCTCCCCAGGATAGTCGACCCGTTCTCGAGGACAGCGTGGGCGGCCGCATGGAAGGGATTGACGCTGGGTCGCTTCTTCAACGCGGCGATATTCATCGGCGTGCTTCTCGAGACCTGCGTAAGCCTAGGCTACTACTCCGTGGGTTCCGCGGGTCTGGCGCGCTACGGCGAACTGTCGGCAACCATCGCAAAGCTGCAGGCGGGGCTTCCCCAGAAGCGGGACCAGGTTGACCTGCGCTCAATCGCGACCAGCGCCAAGGGCTACGAGGCGAAGTCCGATGACGAAAGGGCCGCTGCACGCGAAAAGCTAATCGAAGCTTAACGAGAGGTGCAGGCGGACGAGGCGAGCATTGCGGAGGCCAAGCGCGAGCTGGCTGAAATTCCCGGCCGGCTCTGGAAGTGGTCGCAGTTGCCATGCGTCTCCGAAGGCAACCTCCCCGGAAGTGCGGTCTTGTGCTCGGCGATTGACAGAGCAGAACCCGGCGCCCCGCTGCCAGGTGAACTGCAAATGGTTGAAGCTGCGCGTGCCGTCGCGTCCAAGCTCACCAGCATCTACTTGCCCCTGCTGTTGGGCTGGCTGGGAGCTCAAGCGTTTATTTTGCGCCAGATGACCAAGGAGATTGGAGAGAACTCGTTCGCCAAGTCCTCAGCATTGCGGCACATCGTGAGGGTCGGGCTGGGAGCGCTCGCCGGCTTCGCGGCCAGCTTCCTTCTCACACCAGAACAGGTCAGTAGCTCGCTGAAGAACGTCCCTTCGTGGGCGCTATCCTTCGTTGCAGGCTACGGCATCGAACTGGTCTTCTCGTTCATGGACCGACTCATTGGGGCGTTCACGACGAAGGCGAGTTGAGTCGGAGGCTGATGTGACCTTGTTGAATCGCACCAAGGTCAGTTTGGCCTTCCTGGCGAGCATGCCGAGAACCCCTCCTTGCCTTCCCTAAGAGCCTTTAGAGGCACAATACTGACCATGCCAAACATTGCATCGGTCCTGAAGGCAGAGATTTCGCGTATCGCTCGAAGGGAGGTTCGGGCGGAGATCGAAGGGCTCAAGAAGGCGGCTGCGGCGCATCGTTCTGATGTTGCTGGACTGAAGCGCCGCGTACAGGAGTTGGAGAAGCAACTGAAAGCGCTGTCGCGTGTATCTGACCGCGGTGGCGTCTCGAAGGCGGCGGCCAGTCCCGCTCCGGTAAGTGACGACGATGCGGGAGGCTTTCGGTTTCGTGCCCAGGGCATGGCAAGCAATCGAAAGAGGCTAGGACTCTCAGCCGAAGACTTCGGATTGCTTATAGGCACGAGCGGACAGTCTGTGTACTCGTGGGAACGAGGAAAGTCGAAACCGCGGGCCAAGAACCTGTCGGCCATTGCGGCGCTGCGCGGTATCGGCAAGCGAGAGGTGGCTGCTCGGCTCGAAGCGCTAAAGAAGCACACGTAGGAACGCGCGTCAGCACAAATTCTGGTCTGCGAGGCGCAAGCTAAGCCGCATGGACGAGACCGGTCCTGGCAGGAATGCTAGGAGCTTGTCGGACTTGACACGCACCAGCCCGTTGGACCGAGCGGACGGAGCTCATCGAGGCGGCGCCGGGCGGCGTTGTGTGAACGCTGGGCATTTCCCGCGGTTGGATGACGGCGATGCCGAGTTTTTGGTCCGAGCCGACTTCTGAGCTGGATCTGCGTCGATGAGGTGAGGAACGTTGGCCGCGCGGTGTCCGCCCCCCGTAGCGACCGCCCAAGCAGGTAGCCGTAGACTGCGCTCGGCGCGCAGGCGGTCGGTGGACTTGAGGCTGACGCCGCAGGCCGGTTCGAGGACGTAGCCCTCCTTGACCATCCATTGGGGATATCCCGGCGCACGAAGTAGTACCGCCCCTCCCGCTCGGCCATATAGGGCACCTTGCGGGCGTCCTTGCGTGCGGGCTTGCCAGCGGCCTGACGGCGTTCGGCGCGGTTGGGGTGGCGCCGGGATGCGGCGACAACTAGCTTGAAGCGCGCCGACTCTCATGGGCATGACGTGTTGACGTCACGTGCAGTTGAACAAGCGAGCAGCCAGCCGGGCCCCGGGCCACATGACGGGTTCTTGCCGACCCCAGAAAAGCAAAACGGCGCACGAGGCGCCGGCTGCTACGTATCACACTGCCCGGCCAATCCGCTACACGTCGTGTAGCCCGAGTGTCTATTCCCCGTATCACAGGGCTGCAGCTCCCTTAGGAATCAATAGCTTGCTGAGTTACGTGGCGTCCCCAAGGGGATTCGAACCCCTGTTACAACCGTGAAAGGGTCGTGTCCTAGGCCTCTAGACGATGGGGACCCGGAAAACCTTCTCGTTCTTGAACAGCGCCTGTTTGGTGGAGGTAAGCGGGATCGAACCGCTGACCTCTTGCATGCCATGCAAGCGCTCTCCCAGCTGAGCTATACCCCCTTGGGTCTCCGGAGCACTTCGCACTGCCCCGTTCCCCCGCGGACTCACATCAACGACGCTGTTCAAGCGAGCCTGCGAGTATATCCGAAGCTTCAAAGCGGCCGCAATCGCGCCAGCACCGTCTCGCGCGGAAACAGGGCCAGCACGGCGTCGATCGAGGGCGTCTGCGCGCGCCCGCAGACGAGTACCCGCAGCGCCGGCGCGAGTTGCGGCATCTTGACGCGGTGTTCGACGATCGCCTCCTTCATCGCCGCGGCAATGTCCGCCTTGTCCCACGCGATGGCCGCGAAGCGATCGCGCAGGCCGCGCAGCGCCGGCAGCACGGCCTCGGTGACATGGGCCACGCGGTCTTCGTCGCGCGGCGTCACCGGCACGAAGATCATCTCGACCCAGTCGGCGAGCTCGACCACCGTCGCGCAACGGTCCTTGAACAGCGCCGCGGCGCGCGCCAGCAGTCCCAGGTCGGTCACTTCGACGCCGCGGCTGGCGAGTTGCTGCCGCGTCAGCACGGCCAGCCGCGCGTCGTCGGCCACCTTCATGTAGTGCGCATTCACCCAGGCCAGCTTGGCCGGGTCCCATTGCGCCGGACTCCGGGCCAGATGCGAGCCGTCGAACCACTGCACCATCTGCTCGCGCGTGAAGAGCTCATCGTCGCCGTGGCTCCAGCCCAGGCGCGCCAGGTAGTTGAGCATGGCTTCGGGCAGGTAACCGGCTTCCTCGTAGGCCGTCACGCTGACCGCGCCGCGGCGCTTGCTCAGCTTCTGGCCGTCGTCGCCGAGGATGATCGGGCAGTGGCCGAAGTGCGGCAGCGGCGCGCCGGTCCCGGCGATGGCGCGGAAGATGTTGATCTGCCACGGCGTGTTGTTGATGTGTTCGTCGCCGCGGAAGACATGGGTGATGCCCATGTCCCAGTCATCGACGACAACGGCGAAGTTGTAGGTCGGCACGCCCAGCGCACCGGCCTCGGCCGGTGCACCCTCCGGCGCCGGCCGCAGGATGATCAGGTCGTCGATTTCCTCGTTGCTGATGCTGATCGGGCCCTTGACCAGGTCGTCCCAGCTCACCACACCATGCGACGGGTTCGCGAAGCGCACCACCGGCTGCACGCCGGCCGGCGGGGGCGGCAGCCGCTTGCCCGGCGCCGGGCGCCAGCGACCGTCGTAACGTGTCTTCTCGCCGCGCGCGCGCTGCGCCTCGCGCATCGCGTCGAGTTCCTCGGTCGTACACCAGCAGCGGTAGGCCGTGCCGGCGGCGATCATCTGCTCGACCACCGCGTGGTAGCGCACCAGGCGCTGCATCTGGAAGAACGGGCCTTCGTCGTGGTCCAGCCCCAGCCATTGCATCGAGGCCAGGATCTGATCGACCGCGTCCTGCGTCGAGCGCGCGACATCGGTGTCCTCGATGCGCAGCACGAACTCGCCCCCGAAGTGGCGCGCGTACGCCCACGAATAGAGCGCCG
Organism: Betaproteobacteria bacterium; assembly: GCA_037443665.1. GTDB lineage: Bacteria > Pseudomonadota > Gammaproteobacteria > Burkholderiales > Burkholderiaceae_C > Rubrivivax. The sequence continues at coordinate 9,512 of JBBINW010000095.1, read as the reverse complement.
TACGCGCGGTGCCCAGGTGCAGATAGCCGGTGGGCGACGGGGCGATGCGGGTGCGAACCTTGTTCATCGCGTGATCAGCGTGCCAGGGCGGCCAGGCCCCGGTCGAGGTCGGCCTTGAGGTCTTCGACGTCTTCGAGCCCAACCGCGACCCGGATCATTCCCTGGACGATGCCGGCGGCCTGGCGCTGTGCCTCCGACAGCCGCCCGTGCGAGGTGCTGGCCGGGTGCGTGATGGTGGTCTTGGTGTCGCCCAGGTTGGCGGTGATGCTGCAGATGCGCGTGGCGTCGATGACCGAGAACGCGCCCGTGCGGCCGCCCTTGGCGACGAAGGACACCACCGCGCCCCCGCGCCCGCCCTGCTGCGCCATCGCCAGCGCGTGTTGGGGGTGCGAAGGCAGCCCGGGGTAATAGACGCGCTCGACCGCCGGCTGCACCTCCAGCCACTGCGCGATCTGCAGCGCACGCTCGCTCTGCGCGTGCATGCGCACGGCCAGCGTCTCCAGGCCCTTGAGCACGACCCAGGCGTTGAACGGCGACAGGCTCATGCCGGCGCTGCGCATCACCGGCATCAGCTTGACATCGATGATCTCGGCCGGGCCGCACACCGCGCCGGCAATCACGCGGCCCTGGCCGTCGAGGTACTTGGTGCCCGAATGGATCACGAAGTCGGCGCCCAGCCTCACCGGGCGCTGCAGCGCCGGCGAGCACAAGCAGTTGTCCACCGCTAGCAGCGCGCCGCCGGCGTGCGCGACATCCGCCAGCGCCCGCACGTCGCAGACCTCGGTCAGCGGGTTGCTCGGCGTCTCGGCGAACAGCAACTTCGTGTTCGGCCGCGTCGCGGCGCGCCATTGGGCGACGTCGGTCTGCGAAACGAAGCTGACTTCGACACCGAACTTGCCGAAGTCCTGGAACAGCTTGATCGTCGAGCCGAACACGCTCTGCGAACACACCACGTGGTCGCCGGCCCTCAGCAGGCCCATGATCAGCAGCGTAATCGCGGCCATGCCGCTGGCGGTGCCGATGCAGCCGCTGGTGCCTTCCATCGCCGCCAGCCGGCGCTCCATCATCGTCACCGTCGGGTTGGAGAAGCGGCTGTAGACGAACGCCTCCTCCTCGTTGGCGAATCGCGCCGCGGCGGTGGCCGCGTCGGGATGCACGAAGGAGCTGGTCAGGAACAGCGCCTCGGAGTTCTCCCCCCAGGCCGAAGGCGGCAGGCCTTCGCGCACGGCCAGGGTCTCGAGCCCGACGCCCACGGGCAGATCCACCTTCGGAATCATGCGCGCTCCTCCGCACTCTGCAGCGCCAGACGCGAGCGGTTGCCTTCCTCGTCTTCGTCGAACTGCAGCCGCCGCTGCGCCTGCAGCGCGGCGAAGTCCTCGGCCGTCACGTCGCCGGTGATGTAGCGGCCGTCAAAGCAACTCGCCTCGAAGCCGGCCAGCGCCGGATTGAGCGCGCGCACAACGCGCTTCATCGCGTCGATGTCCTGGTAGATCAGCCGGTCGGCGCCGATGAACTGGCGGATCTCCTCGATGCTGCGGTCGTGCGCGATCAACTCTTCCGTGGTCGGCATGTCGATGCCGTAAACGTTGGGGAAACGCACCGGCGGCGCGGCCGAGGCCAGGTACACCTTGCGCGCACCGGCCTCGCGCGCCATCTGCACGATCTCCTTGCTCGTCGTGCCGCGCACGATCGAGTCGTCCACCAGCAGCACATTGCGGCCCCTGAACTCCATGCCGATCGCGTTGAGCTTCTGGCGCACGCTCTTCTTGCGCACCGCCTGCCCGGGCATGATGAAGGTGCGGCCGACGTAGCGGTTCTTGACGAAACCCTCTCGGTACGGCTTGCCCAGCCGGTGCGCGAGCTGCATCGCGCTCGGGCGGCTCGACTCGGGGATCGGGATCACGACGTCGACATCGGACGGCGGCATCGTCGAGATCACGCGCTGCGCCAGCGTCTCACCCATGTTCAGCCTCGCGTGATAGACCGAGATGCCGTCGAGCACCGAATCGGGCCGTGCCAGATAGACGAACTCGAACAGGCAGGGGTTGAGCGTCGGCTGTTCGGCGCACTGGCGGGCATGGATGCGGCCGGACAGGTCGATGAAGATCGCCTCGCCCGGCGCGACGTCCCGCGTCAGCCTGTGGCCGGTGCCTTCGAGCGCCACCGACTCGCTGGCCACCATCACTTCGCGGACGTCGCTGCCGGCGCCCTCGCCGAAGCACAGCGGCCGGATGCCGTACGGATCACGGAAGGCCAGCAGCCCGTGGCCCGCGATCAGCGCGATCACCGCGTACGAGCCCTTGATCCGCCTGTGCACGCCGGCCACCGCCTTGAACACGTGCTCGGGCGTCAGCGGCAGGTCACGTGCGACCTGCTCGAGCTCGTGCGCGAGCACGTTGATCAGCACCTCGGTGTCGCTCTCGGTGTTGATGTGGCGGCGGTCGATCGCGAACAGCTCCGACTTGAGGGCCTGGGCGTTGGTGAGATTGCCGTTGTGGACGAGCACGATGCCGTACGGTGCATTGACGTAGAACGGTTGCGCCTCTTCCTCGCTGTAGGCATTGCCTGCCGTGGGGTAGCGCACCTGGCCCAGGCCGACGCTGCCCGGCAGGCCGCGCATGTTGCGGGTGCGGAAGACGTCGCGCACCATGCCGCGGGCCTTGTGCATGAAGCACTTGGTGCCGAGCATGGTCACGATGCCGGCAGCATCCTGACCGCGGTGCTGCAACAGCAGCAGCGCGTCGTAGAGGAGCTGGTTGACAGGCGCTTCGGAGATCGCGCCGACGATGCCGCACATGGTGGGTTGGGTTCCGGTTGGGTCGGGCTCAGGCCGGGAGCAGGCGCGCCGCGGGCTCGGGCAGCAGGGGCTTGAGCGCGTGCAGCGCCTGCTGCAGGCCTCTCGCGCCGCGCGAGTCGTGCCACGGACTGGATTGTGCGGCCGGCGTGAGTGTCACGACCGTCGCCACGGCCAACAACAGCACCACGCCGCGCAAGAGGCCAAAGCCGGCGCCGAGCAGGCGGTCCGGCAGGGACAGCGGCGTGGCGTGGATCATCATGCGGATCAGCTTGGACAGCAGGCTCCAGGACAGGATCGCGAGCAGGAAGGCAACGGCGAACGCCACGCCCAGATTCAGCGCCGAGTCGGGCGCGCCGATCGGCACATGCACGGCGAGCTGCGGCGCCGCCCATTGCGCCGCGAACCAGGCCACGACCCAGCCGGCCAGCGACAGGCATTCGTAGACCAGCCCGCGCACCAGGCCCACGATCACCGAGACCGCGAGCACTGCGAGCAGCCCCCAGTCGATCCACGACAGCGTGGCCAGCTGCATCACAGCGCCAGGACGCTGGCCGGGAGACCGCCGTGCTTGACACGGGCCGCGGCGGCCTCGGCCTCGGCGCGGCTGGCGAACGGTCCCACGCGCAAGCGGGTTCGGCGGCCGGCGCTGCTGTCGATGGCCTGGGTGTAGGTCTTCAGACCCAGCTTCTCGACCCTGGCTCGCGCCTCGCGCAGGGTGGCGGCGTCGGCGTAGGCGCCGACCTGGACGACGAAGCGCTCGCCGCCGGCCGCCGCGGGCGCGGTGCCGTTGAGCAGGGCGCCGGCGCGCGCGGCGTCGCCGGACCGCGGCGCGTCCGCGTCGGCATGGGTCGGCGCCACCGGAGCGGGTTTCGGAGTCGCCGTCGGCTCCGCCTTCGACTCGACGCTGGGCTCGGCCTTCGGCAGCGGCGTCGGCACCGCGGCGGCTTCGATCTTCGGCGCCGGCCCGGATGCCGGCATCGGTGCGGCCGCCACCGGCAGCGGCGCCGATACCAAGGGCGCGTCGTCGGCCGGCGCTGTCGTCACCGGCCGCGGTACCGATGCGCGAGGCGTTGCCGCCGACAGCGCCGAAGCCGATGCCGCGACGTCGCGCGGTGGCAGCAGGATGGGCGTATCCACCGGCAGGCGACGCGGCTGGGTCTCGAACAGCACGGGGAAACCGATCACGCCGACGGCCAGCAGGACCAGCGCACCGACCAGGCGCCGCCTTGCCCGGGTGCGCGCTGCCTCCACCGCCGCGGCGTCCGGCGTCGGCGCACCGGACGCGGAACTGCGCGCCCGCCCCGGCTTCGGCGAGGACGCCGGCTCGGTTGACGCCGCTGGCTTGGAACGCTGGAACGGGAGGTGCATGCGGCTGGCGAGTCGGCCGGCGGGGAGTGCCGACAATTTCGATCAGCCAACGTGGGGCGCCGTCAGCCGGGGCGGGCCTTCCCTGAGCACGCCGCCCACGGTGAGGAAAGACCCGAAAACCACGATTCTATCGGCCGGGTCCGCTGCGGCCACCGCGCTGCGCAAGGCGTCCGCGGGGCCGGCGAAAGCCTGCACCGGCACCTCGGGCCGGGCGCCGTCGGCCTGCCGCACCATCGCCACCAGGGTCGCCGCAGCGGCAGCGCGCGGGCTGGGCAGATCGCAGCAGTACCAGGCCTCGACCAGCGGCACCATCCGTGCCAGCATGGCCGGGATGTCCTTGTCGGCCATCGCACCGAACACCGCGTGGGTGCGCGGGAAGAAGCCCATAGCGTCGAGGTTGAGCGCCAGTGCCGCAACCGCCTGCGGGTTGTGAGCGACATCGAGCACGAGTGCCGGCTGGCCGGGCACAATCTGGAAGCGGCCGGGCAGATCGACCTGCGCCAGCCCGGTTCGCACGGCCTGCGCCGTGATCGGCAGCCGGTCGCGCAGCGCGGTCAGGGCTGCGATCGCACCGGCGGCGTTGAGCAACTGGTTGGCGCCGCGCAGTGCCGGGTAGGCCATGCCGTGGTAGCTGCGGTTGAAGTCGCCGTGTCTGCAGCTCCAGCGCCACTGCTGGCGGTCGCCATCGTGGGCGAAGTCGCGGCCCGCCAGCCAGAGGTCGGCGCCGATGGCTTGGCCGTGCGCGATGACGCTTTGCGGCGGCAGCGGGTCGCTGACGATGGCTGGCTTGCCGGCGCGCATGACATGCGCCTTCTCGAGGCCGATGCTCTCGCGGTCGGACCCGAGGAACGCCATGTGGTCGAGCGCGATGCTGGTGATCACCACGCAGTCGGGCTCGAAGGCGTTGACTGCGTCGAAGCGCCCGCCCAGGCCGACTTCCAGGATCACCAGGTCCAGCGGCGCCAGCGACAGCAGCCGGGCGATGGCCAGCGTGCTGAACTCGAACTGGGTCAGCGTGATCTCGCCGTCCAGCGCCGAACCGCCCCGAGGCGATGGCCGTTCCCCGGGCGGCGGCGCGGGCGAGGCCGGCGCCTGGGGGTGACGCCGTCTCGCCGCCTCGACCGCCGCGAAGTGCGGCAGCAGGTCTTGCGCGGCCACCGGTGCCCCGCCGACACGGCAGCGCTCCTCGAAGCGCACCAGTTCGGGCTTCTGGTACAGGCCGACGCGGTAGCCCGCGTGGCGCGCGATGGACTCGAGCATCGCGCAGGTCGAACCCTTGCCGTTGGTGCCCGCCACCGTGATCACCGGAACCGTGAAGCGCAGGCCCAAGCGGCGCGCGATCTCCATCGTGCGCTCCAGCGACAGGTCCATCGTCGCCGGGTGCAGGCGCGCACAGTGCGCGAGCCAGTCTTGGAGTGTGGTGGGTACGGTCATCGGCGGAATTCGCGGTCAACGGGCGCTCGGTCGCCTGGGCGATTGCCGTCGCGAGGGCGCCGGGATCGGGTCGAGCGCCGCGCCGCAGACCGGTACGGCGGTGCTCCGGGCCTGGACCCGATCAGTCGCGCGGACTGGACTTGCGCGGCAAAGGATCGCGCCGCGGACACGGCGTTGCGCGCCCGGTAGCCGTGGCAGGACAGTGACTAGGCGACCGCGTCGGCGCTCTGCCGCTGCAGCATCGCCAGCAGGCCAGCGATGGTGGGACGCAGCTGGCGACGGTCGCAGATCATGTCCAGCGCGCCGGTGCCGAGCAGGAACTCGCTGCGCTGGAAGCCCTCTGGCAGCTTCTCGCGCACCGTGTTCTCGATCACGCGCGGGCCCGCGAAGCCGATCAGCGCCTTGGGCTCGGCGATGACCACGTCGCCGACGAAGGCGAAGCTGGCCGAAACGCCACCCATCGTCGGGTCGGTGAGCACGCTGATGTAGGGCAGTTTCGCCTTCGCCAGGCGGGTCAGCGCGGCGTTGGTCTTGGCCATCTGCAGCAGGCTCAGCAGCCCTTCCTGCATGCGCGCGCCACCGGTGGCGGTGAAGCTGACGAAGGGCAGCTTCTGCTCGATCGCCGACTCGACGCCGCGCACGAAGCGCTCGCCGACCACCGACCCCATCGAGCCACCCATGAACTCGAACTCGAAGCAGGCCGCCACCAGCGGCACGCTCATCACGGCGCCACCGACGACGACCAGCGCGTCGGTCTCGCCGGTGGCTTCGAGCGCATCCTTCAGGCGCTGCGGGTACTTCTTGCTGTCCTTGAACTTCAGCGCGTCGACCGGCATCACCTCCTGCCCGATCTCCCAGCGGCCCTCGGGGTCGAGAAACGCGTTCAGCCTTGCGCGGGCGCCGATGCGGTGGTGTTGGTCGCACTTGGGGCAGACGTTGAGGTTCTGCTCCAGGTCGGTCTTGTAGAGCACCGTCTCGCAGGCCGGGCACTTGATCCACAGGCCTTCGGGCACCGCGCGGCGCCCGGCCGGGTCGGTGGGCTGGATCTTGGGCGGCAGCAGTTTCTCGAGCCAACTCATGCGTTCACCTCGGGCTTGGAGAACATCAGGCATCCAGCGCGGCGCGGATCTCGGCCATGAAGGCCCGCGCAGCAGGGGCCGCATTGTCGCGCGTCTCGGATTCCAGGATCTGGATCAGTCGCGAGCCGATCACCACGGCGTCGGCGACCCGGGCCACGGCGCGTGCGGCGGCGGCGTCGCGGATGCCGAATCCCACGCCCACCGGCACGCTGACATGGGCGCGGATGCGTGGCACCATCTCCGCCACCGCTGCGATGTCGAGGTGGCCGGCGCCGGTCACGCCCTTCAGCGAGACGTAATAGACGTAGCCGCTCGCGATGCGGCCGACCTGCTTCATGCGCTGCTCGGTGCTGGTCGGCGCAAGCAGGAAGATCAGGTCCATGCCGACGGCCTTCAGGCGCGCGGCGAAGGCCTCGCATTCCTCGGGCGGATAGTCCACCACCAGCAGGCCGTCGACGCCGGCCGCGGCGGCGTCACGGATGAAGGCACCCTCGCCCTCGCGCTGGTCGTAGCGCTCGACCGGGTTGGCGTAGCCCATCAGCACCACCGGCGTGGTGGCATTGCGCTCGCGGAAGGCACGCACCATCCCCAGCACCTGCGGCACGCCGATGCCACGCGTGAGCGCGCGCTCGCTGGCCTTCTGGATCACCGGGCCGTCGGCCATCGGATCGGAGAACGGCACGCCGAGCTCGATGATGTCGGCGCCGCCCTCCGCCAGGGCCTGCATGATCTCCGGCGTGGCGTCGGCAAACGGGTCGCCGGCGGTGACATAGGGGATCAGCGCCTGGCGCCCCCGGGCCTTCAGCGCCGCCAGCGTGGCGGCAATCCGGCTCATCGCGCCACCTCGACGGGCTGGCCGCCCTTGACGGTCTGGCCACGGCACGAGGGCCGGCAGTAGAACTCGGCGCCGGTGAGGTCGGCGACGGTGCCGATGTCCTTGTCGCCGCGGCCCGAGAGGTTCACCAGCAGGTGCTGGTCGGGCCGCATCGTCGCCGCCAGTTGCATCGCGTAGGCCACCGCGTGGCTCGACTCCAGCGCCGGAATGATGCCCTCGGTGCGGCACAGGCGGTGGAACGCGGCCAGCGCGTCGTCGTCGGTGATGGCAACGTATTCGGCGCGGCCGATGTCCTTCAGGTAGGCGTGCTCGGGGCCGACGCCGGGGTAGTCGAGGCCGGCCGAGATCGAATGCGTCTCGGTGATCTGGCCGTTGGCATCCTGCAGCAGGTAGGTGCGGTTGCCGTGCAGCACGCCCGGCGACCCCGCCGAGAGGCTGGCCGCATGCTTGCCGCTCTCCAGCCCCTGGCCCGCCGCCTCGACGCCGATCAGCCGCGTGCCCTCGTACGGGATGTAGGGGTAGAAGATGCCCATCGCGTTGCTGCCGCCGCCGACGCAGGCGATCACCGCGTCCGGCTGGCGCCCGATCTGCTCGGGCATCTGAAGCAGACACTCGTCGCCTATCACGCGCTGGAAGTCACGCACCATCATCGGGTACGGGTGCGGGCCGGCCACGGTGCCGATAATGTAGAAGGTGTTCTCGACGTTGGTCACCCAGTCGCGCAGCGCCTCGTTGAGCGCGTCCTTGAGCGTGCGACTGCCCGACTCCACCGGCACCACGCGGGCGCCGAGCAGGTGCATGCGGTAGACGTTGGGGCTCTGCCGCTTGACGTCCTCGCTGCCCATGTAGACGACGCATTCCATGCCGTAGCGGGCGCAGACGGTGGCGGTGGCCACGCCGTGCTGGCCGGCGCCGGTCTCGGCGATCACGCGCGGCTTGCCCATGCGCCGCGCGAGCAGCGCCTGCCCGATGGTGTTGTTGATCTTGTGCGCGCCGGTGTGGTTGAGGTCCTCGCGCTTGAGGTGAATCTGCGCGCCGCCGATCTCGCGGCTCAGGCGCGCAGCGTGATAGACCGGGCTCGGCCGGCCGACGAAATGCTTCAGTTCGTGCGCGAACTCCGCGACGAACTCGGGATCGTTGCGATAGCGCTCGTACGCGGCCTCGAGTTCGTGCAGCGCGTGGATCAGTGTCTCGGAGACGAAGGTGCCGCCGTAGGCCCCGAAATGCCCGCGGGCGTCGGGTTGGTGGTAGTCGAACATGCTGGGATTCCTCTGGAGGGCGGCGGCCAGCGGCCGCATCGCCTTCAGGCGCCGAGCCGGTCGTCGGCCTCGCGCACCGCCTTGCAGAACCGGCGCATCAGCGGGGCACTCTTGACGCCCTTGCTGGCTTCCACGCCGGAACTCACGTCAACGGCCCAGGGCCGGACGCGGAGCACCCCATCGGTCACGTTGGCAGGATTCAACCCACCAGACAAAACGACCGGAAGGGGCACGCTTGGTGGAATCAGTGACCAATCGAAGACCTTCCCGCCCCCGCCGTAAGCCTCGACATGGGCATCGAGCAGCAGGGCCTGTGCGCTGGCATAGCGCTGGGCCGAGTCTAGCAAATCGAGCCCGGGCGCCATCCGCAGCGCACGCAGGTAGGGCCTGGCGAAGGCTTCGCACTGCGCCGGCGTCTCGTCGCCATGAAACTGCACCAGCGCCTGCGGCAGAGCCTCGGTGGCCAGACGCAGTTCGTGCGGCGACGCGTTGACGACCAGCAGCACCGGCGTGACGAAGGGTGGCAGGCGGGCGACGAGTTCGACCGCTCGCGCCAGCGGCACATGGCGCGGGCTCTTCGCGTAGAGCACGAAGCCGAGGGCGTCTGCCCCGGCGTCGATGGCGTCGTCGACGTCGGCCTCATGCGTCAGACCACAGATCTTGATGCGGGTGCGGGACATGAGGGTTGACATCCTCCCCTGCCTAAAGGCGGGGGATTCCTACGGTGCTACACATGAGTC
>JBBINW010000094.1:0-15201 GCA_037443665.1 Betaproteobacteria bacterium | reverse complement strand
GCTGTCGTCCCGCGCCGCTGGCGGCGCCTGGGCTGCGGCCGGGGTCGGTTCAGGCGGCTCGGCGGCCCGCACGCGGCGCGGCCGCGCGTGCGTCGCAGCCTTCACGTCCTGCAGCAGGGCCTCGCGTTCCTCGTCGCTGCCGAGGTGGAAGTCCTCCCACCAGTCGGCCAGCTCGGGGGCAATCTCACCGCTGTCGGCCCGCAGGCGCAGGAAGTCGTAGCCGGCGCGGAATCGCGGCTGGGCCACGAGCGACATCGCCGTGCTCGGCGTGCGGCGCTCGAATCGCGGCTGCATGAGCCAGATCTCGCGCATGTCGGTGGCCAGCTTGCCTCGGCCCGAGATGTCGCCGATGCGGGCGTCGAACACCGCATCCACCGCCTGCTGAAGCGCCGGAAACGGTGCCTCGCCGCCGGCCCGCAGCGCGCTCCACCGGTCCAGCACGTCGTGCCAGAGCATGCACGCGAGCATGAAGCTCGGAGCCACCGCGCGGCCTTCGGCGACGCGGCGGTCGGTGTCGTCCAGTGCGGCGCGCACGAAGGCCTCGCGCGCCGGGTTGGGCACCGCCGGTGCGAGCGACGCGTCGAGCACGGGGAAGATGCCCAGCGTGCCGCCGATGAGGCCGTGCTTGCGCAACTGCTCGACGCTGGCCAGCGCGTGGCCAGTCTGCAGCAGCTTGACCATCTCGTCGAACAGGCGCGAGATCGGCACGTTCGCCAACAGCTTGGACATCGCCCGGATCGGGCGCTCCGTCGCCGGTTCGATCGCGAATCCCAGCTTCGCCGCGAAGCGCACGACGCGGATGATGCGCACCGGGTCTTCACGGTAGCGCGTCTCGGAGTCGCCGATCATGCGCAGCAGGCGCGAGCGCGCATCCCCCAGGCCACCGTGGTAGTCGACCACGATCTGCGTCACCGGGTCGTAGTACATCGCGTTGATCGTGAAGTCGCGCCGCGCGGCGTCCTCCACCTGCGGGCCCCACACGTTGTCGCGCAACACGCGGCCGCTGGCATCGACCACGTGCTTGGTGTCGGCATGCGCGCTGCGCGAGGGCTTCTCGGCGCCAGTCGTCTGCTCGGCGGCGGCCGGGTCGAGGTAGGCGCGGAAGGTGCTCACCTCGATCGTCTCGTGCTCGCGGCCACGGCCGAAGACGACGTGGACCAAGCGGAACCGCCGGCCGATGATGAAGGCGCGCCGGAACAGCGCCTTGACCTGCTCGGGGGTGGCGTCGGTGGCGACGTCGAAGTCCTTCGGCCGCATGCCCACCAGCAGGTCGCGCACGGCACCGCCGACGATGTAGGCGGTGAAGCCGGCGTCCTGTAGCGTCTTGACCACGCGCACCGCGTTGGCGTCGAGCAGGCTGGCGTCGATGCGGTGCTCGGTGGCCGGCACCTCGACGCGCACACCCAGCGGGATCGCCGGCTCGGCCGCGGCTTCGGCCTTGCTCGCCTTGCCCAGCAGGCGGTCGATGAACTTTTTGATCATGTGAACAGGTCCAGGATGGGCCAGCCGCGCTCGCGCGCTATGCGCGCCAGCGCCTGGCCGGGATTGGTCGCCACCGCGTGGCTGACGTGCTCGAGCAGCGGCAGGTCGTTGATCGAATCGCTGTAGAAGGTACTGCGCTCGAAGTCACCAACGCTGCGGCCGCAACCGGCCAGCCATTGCCGGACCCGTTCGACCTTGCCTTCGCGGAAGGCCGGCACGCCGTTGATCGTGCCGATCAACCGGCCCTGGGCGTCGCGGGCCAGTTCGGTGGCGATGAGGTGATCGACGTCGAACAGGTCGGCGATCGGACGGGTGACGACATCGTTGGTCGCAGTGACGATGGCCACCGTGTCGCCAGCACGCTGGTGCCGGCGCACCAGTTCGCGCGCCGCCGCCGGCACCATCGGCCTCACGACGGTATCGATGAACCTGGCCATCGCCCGCGCGAGCTCGGCCGGCGCTCGGCCGCGCCAGGGCGCGGTCGCGAAATCGACGTACGCGGCAATGTCCAGGCGGCCGGTCAGGTAGTCCTCGTAGAAAGCGTCGTTGCGCTGCCGGAACTCGGTCTCGTCGGCCCAGCCCAGCGAGACGACGAACTCGCCGAACGCGTGGTCGGAGTCCTTGGGGATGAGCGTGCCGTCGAGGTCGAACAAGGTCAGGTTCATGCCGCCGACACCTCGGTGCGCGGGGCGCCGGCGGCGACGCCTTCGTCGGCGAGCATCCGCCGCAGCAGCGGCACCGTGATGCGGCGTGATTCGGCCAGCGCGAAGCGGTCGAGCCGGTCGAGCAGTCGCATCAGATGCCCGAGGTCGCGCTCGAAATGCGTCAGCAGGTGATGGAGAACCTCCTCCGGGAGAAAGAGGCCACGGCGGTCGGCCTCGCGGCGCAGCACGGCTCGCGTCTCGGCGTCGGCCAGCGGCTGGAGGGCGAAGACGTGGCCCCAGGCCAGCCGCGTGCGCAGGTCGTCGCGCAACGGCAGGTCCACCGGCGGCAGCCGGCCGGCGGCGGCGACCTGCGCGCCCTGGGTCGCGGCTTCGACGAAGAGCGTGAAGGCCGCGTGCTGGCCTGTGGTGTCGAGCGCGTCGCAGCGGTCGATCACGACCAGCGACCACACCGGCAGCAGCGGCCACGGCAGGGCGTCGCCGGCGTCGAACCAGCCGACCTGCTCGCCGCGGCCCTGCGCCTGCGACGCCAGCGCGCGCAGCAGATGGGTCTTGCCGCTGCCCGCAGGACCCCACAGGTACAGCGGCGCCGACGGCGCGCGCAGGCCGTGCAGATGGTCCAGCGCTGCGGCGTTGGCGCCGGGCAGGAAATTGTCGAAGCTCGGCCGCGGCTCCGGGCCGATAGCCAGCGGGATCTGCCTCATGGCGTGCGGCCCTGACGCCGCCAGGCGGCCAGTTCGCGACGCAGCGCCGCTGCGTCGCCGGCGTCGGGGCGGTGGCGCAGGTAGGTCGCCAACTCGTCGGCGGCCTGCGCGTGGCGGCCGAGCTGGAACAGGGCCAGCGCGTGGTCGCGCCGCTCCTCCCAGTCGGCCGGCAGCAGGATCACCAGACGCTCGAGCACGGCCGCCAAGCGCGGCCAGTCTCGCGCGCTGCGATGGATCTCCTTGAGGTTGCGCAGCAGCCGTGCGATGACGTCGCGCGCCGGCGTGGCCTGCAGGTACAACCCCAGCGGCACGGCCTCGTCGCCGTCGGCCGCGCGCGGGTGGCGGAACGGCAGCAGCCGCTCCTCGAGCTCCTCACGCGCCAGCGAGCGGCCGCTGAAGGGGTCGATCACGACCTCGCCGCGCGGCATGTGCAGCTTGACCAGGAAATGCCCAGGGAAGGCCACGCCCTGCGCCTTCAGCCCGATCTGCAGGGCCAGCTCCACGTACAGCAGCGCCAGCGTCAGCGGAATGCCGCGCCGCGTGCGCAGCACCACCGGCAGCGCACTGTTGCCGCGGTCGTAGTAGTTGTTGACGTTGCCGGCGAAGCCGAGCTCGCGGAAGAAGTAGTTGTTGAGCAGGCGCAGCCGCTGCAGCGGCGCGGCATCGGCCGGCAGCCGGCGGCGCAGCCGGGCGGCGAGCTCGTCGATCTGCGCCAGCACGCCCTGAACGTCGAGCCCGGGGTCCTCGTCCTGGCCGACCGCGATCGCCGCCTCGAGAAGCGCGAAACTCTCATCGTCGGCGACCAGCGACGCGAAGTAGTCGAGTGCCGTGGGCGCTTCGAATTGCAGGGGGCCGGTCATCGCTGCCAGTGTAGGTCAGGCCCGGCGCATCAAATGGCGCGGCCGCAGACCGCAGGCGGCGAGCACGGCGAAGTAAAGCAGCGACACGCCGACCAGCACCAGCGACAGCGCCGCGGCGCGCTCGCCCCAGTGCGCGCGCAGGCCGAGCCAGTCGACGGCCCGGGCCGCCCAGGCCAGCACGGCCGCCACCGCCAGGTTGCCGATCAACAGCCGCAGCGCGAAGCCGCCCCAGCCTGCGGCCGGCCGGTAGGTGCCGCGCTGCAGCAGGCCGCGCAGCAGCAATCCGGCATTGGCCAGTGCCGCCAGCCCGATCGACAGCGCCAGCCCGGCATGCCCGAGCCAGGGCACGAGTACGACGTTCATCGCCTGCGTCGCCACCAGCACGACGATGGCGATGCGCACCGGCGTGCGCGTGTCCTGGCGGGCGAAGAAAGCCGGCGCCAGCACCTTGATCGCGACTAGGCCGAGCAAGCCGACACCGTAGCCGCGCAAGGCGGCGACCGTCATCGCGACGTCGGCGGCTGAGAAGCGGCCGTAGTGAAACAGTACGGTGACCAGCCCGACCGGAAGCACGAGAAGGGCGAGCGCACAGGGCAGCGCCAGCAGCACCACCAGGCGCAGGCCCCAGTCCAGCATGTCGGAATACGCCTGACGGTCCTCGCGCGCCTGCGCCGCCGAGAGCTGCGGCAGCAGCACCACGCCCAGCGCGACGCCGAGCAGCGCGGTCGGAAACTCCATCAGCCGGTCGGCGTAGCTCAGCCACGACACCGCGCCGACCGCGACATGCGAGGCGATCTGGGTGTTGATGACGAGCGAAAGCTGTGCGACCGATACGCCCACCAGCGCCGGCGCCATCTTCTGCAGGATCCGGTGCACCCCCGGGTGGCGCCAGGCACGCGCCAGCGCCGCCGGCGCCAGGCCGATGTGCGGCATGGCTCCGATCGCGCGCAGCGCCGGGATCTGCACCGCTGCCTGCAGCAGGCCGCCGGCCATCACGCCGAGCGCGAGCGCGTAGATCGGCTCGAAGCCCAGCGTCGCCACGCGTGGCGCGCCCCACCAGGCAGCACCGATTACGCACAGGTTCAGCAGCACCGGCGTGAGTGCCGGGACGGCGAAGCGCTTCCAGGTGTTCAGGATACCGGCGGCCAGTGCCACCATCGACATGAAACCGATGTAGGGGAACATCCAGCGCGTCATCACCACGGCCTCGTCCAGCCGTTGCAGCCCCGAGCCCATCAGCCAGACCAGCACCGGCGCGGCGGCGACACCGACAATACAGGTCGCCAGCAGGATCCACGCGAGCAGCGTGGCCACCGCGTCGATCAGCCGCGCGGTGGCCTCGTCGCCGTCGCGCTCGCGGGTGGCGGCCAGCAGCGGCACGAAGGCCTGCGAAAACGCCCCTTCCGCGAACAAGCGGCGGAACAGGTTGGGGATGCGGAAGGCGACATTGAAGGCGTCGGTGGCGCCGCTGGCGCCGAAGGTGGCTGCCACGAGCTGCTCGCGCACCAGCCCCGCGATGCGGGACAGCAAGGTCAGCAGCGAGACGGTGGAGGCGGCCTTGAGCAGGTTCACGTGGCGGGGCGGTCGCTCGGGACGGCGACGGAGGTACGCCGCTTCGGCGCGCCGCCGTCGGCGATGGCCGGATAGCCGGACACGATTATAGGCAACGGCCCTGGCGCGTCCTTGGCAAAATGGGGTTGGGTGCTATACTTGCTAGTCTTTGCACTTTACGGTGCCCACCGCTCCAACAGGAGCGTCCACCACGCAACATCAGAATGGCCACATCGTCCAAAGCCAAGAAGAAGACCGTCCGCCTCGCCTCGGGCCGCAAGCGCGCCCGCCAGGACGTCAAGCTCAACGCCGGCAACACAGCGCTGCGCTCGCACTTCCGCACTGTGGTCAAGAACGTGCAGAAAGCGGTGGCCGGCGGCGACAAGGCCAAGGCCATCGACACCTTTAAGTCGGCGCAGCGCGTGATCGACACCATCGCCGACAAGGGCGTGTTCCACAAGAATAAGGCCGCACGCCTGAAGAGCCGGCTGGCCGCCAAGGTCAAGGCGCTGGCGCTGGCCGCCTGAAGTCCCGTTTTCGATGCAAGCCGACAGGGCCCGCGATGCGGGCCCTTCGTCATTGCGGCGACTGCGTCGGGACGTCGGTGACCTCGAGCGCGTTGTCGCGGGCGAAGTTCATCACGAAGTCCCACGCCATCGGCTCGATGCCCCGCAGCGCCTCGCTGACCAGGACGCACTTCACGCCGTCGATGACCTGGGGCACGCAGTACGGCGAGTAGCCGATGTAGGCGCCGATGCCACCGCTGCCGCCACCGGGCCGAAAGCACGACATCGCGCCCGCGAGCCGCTCGGCCCAGTCGCTGGGGCGGAAGTTGCGGCCGTCGCGGGTGATGCCGCGGATGTGGTACTGACGGGGCGGTGGTGGCGTCATCGGCTGCGGCACGGCTGGCGGGCCGACCGGGGTTGGTCGCGGCACCAGCGAAGCGGCGACCGCCGCCTGCATTGTGCCTCCAGTTTGCTGCGTCGCAGCATGCATGAGGCGTGCCACGCAGGTCGCCGTGCCGGGCAGCTTGACCACCCCGTCCGCCTTTAGAATCGATCGCAGCCGGACCGTGACCCAGTGTCGCCGCCCGGCGTTTTCTTCTTCATTGGGTCCCGAAGGAGCCGCGATGAATGCAACCGAGCCCATTGTCGCGCGGCCGATGCCGCACGTGATGAACACCTACGGCCGCCTGCCGATCGGGTTGTCGCACGGCCACGGCTGCTGGCTGTGGGACACCGAGGGCCGGCGCTACCTCGACGGGCTCGCCGGCATCGCCGTCAACACGCTGGGGCACGCCCACCCCAAGCTCGTGCCGGCGCTGCGCGACCAGATCGGCAAGCTCATCCACAGCTCCAACTACTACGAAGTGCCGCTGCAGGAGGAACTGGCGGCCAAGCTGTGCGCGATTTCCGGGCTCGAGGCCGCGTTCTTCTGCAATTCGGGGCTCGAAGCCAACGAGGCGGCGCTGAAGATCGCGCGCAAGTACGGGCACGACAAGGGCATCGAGCGGCCCGAAATCATCGTCTACGAGCGCGCCTTCCACGGTCGCTCGATCGCCACGCTGTCGGCCACCGCCAACCCCAAGGTGCAGGCCGGCTTCGGGCCGCTGGTCGGGGGCTTCGTGCGCGTGCCGCTCAACGACCTGACCTCGGTCGAGGCGGTGGCGCGCAGCAACCCCAACGTGGTGGCGGTGTTCCTGGAAACGATCCAGGGCGAAGGCGGCATCAACCCGTCGCGCGCCGATTACCTGCAGGGCCTGCGCCAACTCTGCGACGCACAAGGCTGGCTGCTGATGCTCGACGAGGTGCAGTGCGGCATCGGCCGCACCGGCAAGTGGTTCGCCCACCAGTGGGCCGGCATCCAGCCCGACGTGATGCCGCTGGCCAAGGGTCTGGGCTCCGGCGTGCCGATCGGCGCCGTCGTCGCCGGCCCCAAGGCCGCCGGCGTGCTCGGCCCGGGCAACCACGGCACCACCTTCGGCGGCAATCCGCTGGCGATGCGCGCCGGGGTCGAGACGCTGCGCATCATGGAAGAAGACGGGCTGCTGGCCAACGCCGCGACCGTGGGCGCGGCGCTGCGCGTCGGGTTCGAGCACGAGCTCGCAGGCGTCGCCGGCGTGAAGGAGATCCGCGGCGCCGGGCTGATGCTGGGCATCGAGCTGGCCCGTCCCTGCGGCGCCCTCCTCGGCCGTGCCGCAGAGGCCGGCCTGATGATCAGCGTCACCGCCGACAGCGTGATCCGCATCGTGCCGCCGCTGGTCCTGTCGCTGGACGAGGCGGCGCAGATCGTCGCGATCCTCGCGCCACTGGTGAAGAACTTCCTCGCCGAAGCATGACCATCGCCACGCTCGCCTGGCTCGCCGCCCCCCGAAGGGGCACTCGCCACCTGCGGGCGGCAAGGCGGTAGCGAGATGAAACCCGGGCCGACGCTGATGAAGCACTACCTGCAGTTCAAGGACCTGCGCGCCGAGGAATACGCGTACCTGTTCGAGCGCGCCCGCATCATCAAGACGCGCTTCAAGAACTACGAGCGCTACCAGCCGCTGGTCGACCGCACGCTGGCGATGATCTTCGAGAAGGCCAGCACGCGCACGCGCGTCAGCTTCGAGGCAGGCATGTACCAGATGGGCGGCTCGGTGGTCCACCTGACCACCGGCGACAGCCAGCTCGGCCGTGCCGAGCCGGCCGAGGACAGCGCCCGCGTGATCAGCCGCATGGTCGACCTGGTGATGATCCGCACCTACCAGCAGAGCATGCTCGAGCGCTTTGCCGCCCACTCGCGGGTGCCGGTGATCAACGGCCTAACCAACGAATACCACCCGTGCCAGATCCTGGCCGACATCTTCACCTTCACCGAGCACCGTGGCAGCATCGAAGGCAAGGTCGTGGCCTGGGTCGGCGACGGCAACAACATGGCCAACACCTGGCTGCAGGCGGCCGAGATCCTGGGCTTCACGGTGCACGTCAGCACGCCCGGCGGCTACGAGGTCGACCCGCAGGTGGCCGGCATCCGCGACCGCAGCTGCTACAGGGTCTTCGACCATCCAATGCAAGCCTGCGAAGGCGCGCATCTCGTCACCACCGACGTCTGGACCAGCATGGGCTACGAGGCCGAGAACGAGGAGCGGCGCAAGGCCTTCGTCGACTGGTGCGTCGACGAGGAGATGATGGCCGTGGCCCGGCCCGACGCCCTCTTCATGCACTGCCTGCCGGCGCACCGTGGCGAGGAGGTCACAACCGAGGTCATCGACGGCCCGCAGAGCGTGGTCTGGGACGAAGCCGAGAACCGCATGCACGTGCAGAAGGCGCTGATGGAGTACCTGCTGCTCGGCCGGATCGGCTGACGGCGGCCTCGGCGTTCGCGAGAGCACCGGGCGCTGCGTCCGTTCCCGCAGCGGGTTCGAGAGAGAAGGAAGCTTGTTCATGAACCCGCGCCAGGCCGATGTCCTGAAGCAGATCCCGCGGGGCGTCTGGCTGCTCGGCTTCGTCAGCCTGCTGATGGATGCCTCCTCGGAGATGATCCATGCCTTGCTGCCGATGTTCATGGTCGGGACCCTGGGGGCCAGCGTCGAGTTCGTGGGTTTCATCGAGGGCCTGGCCGAGGCGACGGCCCTGGTCGTCAAGATGTTCTCGGGCGTGCTGAGCGACGCGATCGGCCGGCGCAAGGGCCTGGCCGTCCTCGGCTACGGACTGGCTGCCGTCACCAAGCCGTTGTTCGCCCTCGCGCCAGGACTGGGTCTGGCGGTGACAGCCAGGCTGCTCGACCGCGTGGGCAAGGGCATCCGCGGTGCGCCGCGCGATGCGCTGGTTGCCGACCTCGCGCCACCGCGGCTGCGCGGTGCCGCCTTCGGTCTGCGCCAAGCACTGGACACGGTGGGCGCGGTGATCGGGCCGCTTGTGGCAATCGGCCTGATGCTGGCCTGGCACGACAACTTTCGCGCCGTGTTCTGGGTCGCCACGCTACCGGCGGTGCTGTCGGTGGCGCTGCTCGGCTTCGGCCTGCGAGAGCCCGCGCCTGCGATCGAACGGCAACCGCACGATTCCCGCAGCCACGCCCGCGTCCGCCGCCTCGGGACGCCGTTCTGGTGGGTGGTGGCCATCGGCGCCGCGTTCACGCTGGCGCGGTTCAGCGAGGCGTTCCTGGTGCTGCGGGCGCAGCAGTCCGGCGTGCCGACTGCGCTGGTGCCGGGCGTGATTGTGGCGATGAACCTCGTCTATGCCGCCTCGGCCTACCCATTCGGCAAGCTCGCCGACCGGCTGCCGCACGCGCGGCTGCTGGCGCTGGCGCTGCTCGTGCTGATCGCAGCCGATGCGGCGCTCGCCAGCAACCGCGCGCCGGCAGTGATCTTGGCCGGCGTCGGGCTGTGGGGCGTGCACATGGGCATGACCCAGGGCCTGCTGGCAGCAATGGTCGCTGACACCGCACCGGCCGATCTGCGCGGCACCGCCTTCGGCGTGTTCAACCTGGCCAGCGGCCTGGCGCTGGTCGTCGCCAGCACGCTGGCCGGCCTGCTGTGGGACCGCTTCGGCGCGCCCGCCACCTTCCACGCCGGCGCCGCATTCAGCGCGCTGGCGCTGGCGCTGCTGGCGCTGAGTTCGCGCCGCGCCGCGCCACCGACGGCACGGTCCGCCCGTTGACAATCTGCGCCGCCGGCGAACGCACGCCTCTCATCCCGCGTACAGCGCCCCGGCAGCCGCAATGCGGTCGCGAACGGCCTGCACCAGCGCCGGCGGCGACAACACTTGCACCTGCTCGCCCTGGCGCAGCACGTCCATCACCAGCTCGGTGTCGTCGACGTAGGGCAGCCGCATCTCGTAATGGCCGCCTTCCAGCCAGCGGCCTTGCTGTTCGGGGTGCCACTCCTCGCGGCTGGCCCAGGGCGCGGCCTGCGGGCTGAAGCGCAGCACCGCCCAGCGCCGCGTGCTGCCGGCGTAGATGCCGTAACCGGCGTCCATCTCGGCCTCGACCTTCTTCATCGCCACCTCGCGGGCGCGGCTGTTGAGCAGGCTGGCGTCCTCGATGGCGTCGAGCGCGAAGCGGCGCAGCGCCGCGTTGCGGTGGCACCAGGCGTCGAGGTACCAGGTGTTGCGGTAGTGCACGAGGCGCTGCGGCGAGACGTCGCGCTCGCTCGTCGCGCCGCGGCCGCGCGTGAAGTAGCGCAGGTGCAGCCGCTGGCGTGCCAGCAGCGCAGCGCTGACGCGCTCGAAGAAGCGCGTCGGCACGGGCCGGCGCAGCGCGGTGACGATCTTCACCCGCTTCATCACCCGTTCGGCCGCCTGCGCACCCTCGCCGCTGCCCAGCAGGTGGTGGATGCGGTCGAGAAGCGGCTGCAGGTGGCGGCTGAGCAGGCCGTCGGTGTCCAGCCCGGCGAGGAGTCGCTGCGCCATCAGCAGCGAGTACAGCTCCGACTCGTCGAACCACAGCCCCGGCAGTTCGTGCCGCGGGCCTGCGGCGCTGCCGAAGCGGTAGCCATTGACCTGGGCGTCGTACTCGATTGGCGCACCCATCCGGCTGCGCAGGTACTCAAGGTCGCGCTTGAGCGTCGCCGGCGACACCTCGAGCTCGGCCAGTAGATCGCGGAAGCTGACGTGGCCGCGCGCGCGGATCAGCGTCTCGATTCGATACAGGCGCGCGGTGTTGTTGGCCATCGCCGCGGCATTACGCGAGACCGACGATGTGGCCCTCGTCGTCGAGGTCCATGCGTTCGGCCGATGGCACCTTGGGCAGCCCTGGCATCGTCATGACGTCGCCGCAGACCATCACGACGAACTCGGCGCCCGCGGCCAGCCGCACCTCGCGCACGTCGACCACGTGAGCGCTGGCGGCGCCGCGCTGCGCCGCGTCGGTGGAGAAGCTGTACTGCGTCTTGGCCACGCAGATCGGCAGGTGCCCGTAGCCCTCAACCTGCAGGCGCTCGATCTTCGCGCGCACCGCGGGGCTGGCCGAGATGCCGGCCGCACCGTAGGTGCGGGTCGCCAGCTTGTGCAGCTTGTCCCATAGCGGGTCGGCGTCCTCGTAGGCAAAGCGCAGCGCGGCGCTGCGCTCGCACAGGCGCACGACCTCGCGCGCGAGCGCGGTGGCGCCGCGCCCGCCCTCGGCCCAGTGGCGCGCGGTGTGCACCGGCACGCCGAGGGCGCCGATGCGCTCGCGCAGCAGTGCATGCTCTGCTTCGGTGTCGCTGTCGAAGTGGTTGATGGCGACTACGCAGGGCAGCCCGAAAACCTCGCGCAGGTTGTGCAGGTGGCGCTCGAGGTTGGCCAGGCCGCGCTCGAGCGCGCCGAGGTCCTCGCCGCCGAGCTCGGTGAGCTCGACCCCGCCATGGTACTTGAGCGCACGCACGGTCGCCACCAGCACCGCTGCGGACGGCGCCAGGCCGGCCTGGCGGCACTTGATGTCGATGAACTTCTCGGCACCCAGGTCGGCACCGAAGCCGGCCTCGGTGATGACATAGTCCGCCAGCCTCAGCGCGGTGCTCGTGGCGAGCACCGAGTTGCAGCCGTGCGCGATGTTGGCGAAGGGCCCGCCGTGCAGCAGCGCCGGGTTGTTCTCCAGCGTCTGCACGAGGTTGGGCGCCAGTGCGTCGCGCAGCAGCACGGCCATGGCACCGACCACCTTGAGGTCACTCGCGCGGACCGGCTTGCGAGCCCGCGTCTCGGCGACCACGATGCGGCCCAGGCGCTGCTTGAGGTCGTCCAGTCCAGTGGCCAGGCACAGGATCGCCATCACCTCGGAGGTGACGACGATGTCGAATCCGTCCTCGCGCGGAAAGCCGTTGGCCGGCCCGCCCAGGCCCACGGTAATCTGGCGCAGCGCACGGTCGTTCATGTCCATCACCCGGCGCCACGCGACGCGGCGCGGGTCGATGTCGAGTGCGTTGCCGTGGTGGATGTGGTTGTCGATCACCGCCGACAGCAGGTTGTGCGCCAGGCCGACGGCCTGGAAGTCGCCGGTGAAGTGCAGGTTGATGTCGTCCATTGGCACCACCTGGGCCAGGCCGCCACCGGTGGCACCGCCCTTCATCCCGAACACCGGTCCCAGCGAGGGCTCGCGAAGCGCGATCAGCGCCTTCTTGCCGATGCAGTTGAGGGCGTCGCCCAGGCCAACGGTGGTGGTCGTCTTACCCTCGCCGGCCGGCGTCGGGCTGATCGCCGTCACCAGGATCAGCCGGCCTTGGCTGCGGCCAGCCAACGACTGCACGAACGGCAGGCTCAGCTTGGCCTTGTAATGACCGTACGGCACGAGATGCCCGTCGGCGATGCCCAGCCGGTCCTGCGCGAGGTCGGTGATGCGGCGCAGATTCGCGCGGCGGGCGATTTCGATGTCACTCAGGGGCACTTCGGTCTCCGATGGCCTGGCGATTCGCCCGAGATTGTGCCGGCGATCGGACACGGTCCCGAGACGTGCAGAATTCGCGCATGAGCCCCCCCCGTCCACCGACGCCGCCGACGCCACCGCCGACGACGCCACCGCCAAAGTCGCCGCTGGATTGGAAGCCGGCCAACCTATGGCTGCTGACCTTCGCGCTGGTGGCGCTGTTCTGGATGCGCGATCTGTGGGTCACGTCGACCCAGGTGCAGCCCATTCCCTACAGCGAGTTCCTCAAGACCCTGAAAGCCGGCAAGCTCGAGTCGATCTCAATCGGGAGCCAGTTCATCGAGGGCGAGCTCAAGACACCGCAGCCCGATGGCCGCACCCGCATCGTCACAACGCGCGTCGCACCCGAGCTCGCGCGCGACTTTGAGCCCTACGACGTGCGTTTCGAGGGCGTGATCGAGAACACGCTGCTGCGCGACCTGCTGTCATGGGTCGTCCCGGCCCTGCTCCTGCTCGGCGTGTGGACCTTCATGGGCCGGCGCCTCGCAGCCCAGGGCGGCCTGGGAGGCCTGTTGTCGGTGGGCAAGAGCCGCGCCAAGCTGCATTCCGAGACCGACGTGACCGTGAGCTTCGACGACGTGGCCGGCGTCGATGAAGCCAAGGACGAGTTGCGCGAGTCGGTCGACTTCCTGAAGAACCCCAAGGCCTATGGGCGCCTGGGCGCGCACATGCCCAAGGGCATCCTGCTCGTAGGTCCGCCCGGCACCGGCAAGACGCTGCTGGCGCGGGCGATGGCCGGCGAGGCCGGTGTCCCATTCTTCAGCATCACCGGCTCGGAGTTCGTCGAGATGTTCGTCGGCGTCGGTGCGGCGCGCGTGCGCGACTTGTTCGAGCAAGCGCGGGCGTCCGCGCCTTGCATTATCTTCATCGACGAACTCGACGCGCTCGGCCGCGCGCGCGGCGGCGGTCCGCTGATCGGCGGCCACGACGAGAAGGAGCAGACGCTGAATCAGCTGCTGGCCGAGATGGACGGCTTCGATGCCAGCCCCGGCGTCGTCATCCTGGCCGCAACCAATCGCCCAGAGATCCTGGACCCGGCGCTGCTGCGCGCCGGCCGCTTCGACCGCCAGGTGCTGGTCGATCGCCCCGACCGCAGGGGCCGCGCCGACGTGCTGCGGGTGCACCTGAAGAAGGTCACGTTGGCAGCCGACATCGACCCCGACGCGGTCGCCGCCCTGACGCCGGGCTTTGCCGGCGCCGACCTTGCCAATCTCGTCAACGAAGCCGCCCTGCTGGCCACCCGGCGCGGCGCCGACGCGGTGGCGATGACCGACTTCACTGCCGCGGTCGAGCGGATTGTCGCCGGCCTCGAGCGCCACCAGCGCGTGCTCGGCGCGAACGAGCGTCGCACAGTGGCCGTGCACGAGATGGGCCACGCGCTGGTGGCGATGACCCTGCCCGGAACCGACCCGGTGCACAAGATCTCAATCATCCCGCGCGGAGTCGGCGCGCTGGGCTACACACTGCAACGGCCGAGCGAGGACCGCTATCTGGCCAGCCGCACCGAGCTGCGCAACCGGCTGGCGGTGCTGCTGGCCGGCCGCGCAGCCGAGGCGCTGGTGATCGGCGAGCCTTCCACGGGCGCTGCCGACGACCTGGTCAAGGCCACCGACATCGCGCACGACATGGTGGTCCGCTACGGCATGTCGCCCGCGGTCGGGCAGGTGGTCTACGAGCGGCAACAGCAGCGGTTCCTCGATCTGCCCGACGCGATGGCGCTGGAGCGCGGCCTGTCCGACGACACTGCGCGCCGCATCGATGCCGCAGTGCGTGCACTCGTCGATGAAGCATTCGCCCGGGCGACCACGGTGCTCATCGAGCAGCGAGCCCTACTGGACGACGGTGCCGCAAAGCTGCTTGCACAGGAAACGCTGACCGAGGCGGAGCTGCTGCCGTTGGCCGAGGCCGCGCGCCGAGGATCGGTGCCGGCTTGAGACTTCGGGAGATCCGCCTTGATCGCGGGTTTCGATCGGCAGCGGGCGGTGACGCCAGCGAGGGCAGAGCGCGGGCCGGAGATGAAGTCCGTGGTGGGGCAGTTCGTATTGGCGCACAACCGTGCTGCGCACGGCAGTACTTGCGCCGTATCTTGTCGGATGGGGGACAAATCCGTCCGCAGGGGGCGCGAGGGCAGCATGACGGGCAACGAAATGACCTTGCCCCCGAAGAACGTACCCCTTGCTGAGTGTTTCAATGCAGGCAAGGAGAATGGAAATGACGAAGACAGTGCGGGCGCGCTACACGCTGGAGTTCAAGCAGGACGCTGTGCGGTTGGTGACTGGCGGGCAGAGCATCGCGGCGGCGGCCAGGTCGCTGGGCGTGGTGGATCAGACGCTGTTCAACTGGGTCAAGGCTGAGCGGCAGGGCAAGCTCAAAGGCGCTGACAGCAAGGTCGTGAGCGCCGAGCAGATGGAGATCAGCCGGCTGCGGGCCGAACTGGCGCGCGTCAAGATGGAGCGCGACATCCTGGGAAAAGCGACGGCGTACTTCGCGCAAGCGCAGAAGTGAAGTACGCCTTCATCAACCGGCACCGCCGCGTGTGGCCGATCTCGGTGCAGTGCCGGGTTC
>JBBINW010000093.1:0-15425 GCA_037443665.1 Betaproteobacteria bacterium | reverse complement strand
AGCTAGCCGGGCGCTGGCAACGTCGGCGCAGGGGATGGCAAGTCGATCTGAGCTACGACGCATTGGCAGATGCAGGCCAGCAGGGCTTGCCAGCGGTCGAGCTTTGGCAACTGCTGCGCAGCAGCCTTGACGTGCTAAATGGCCGCATGAACATTGGCGATCACGCGGACTGGATCAACCCAGCCTCAGCGTGCATCGGCGTGAGGCACAGCGTGGTCTGATTGCCGCTGCCGGCGGCGCGGCCCACGGTCGCGAGCAGCAGCGGCGGACTCGTCAGCGCCTCGCGCCGGGCTCGCGGGTTGGGCGCGCGCACGTACCAACTCCACCCAGCGGTCGAACACACCGGCGGTGGCCAGGAATTCGGCCAAGAACACGATCTGTGCGTGGGGCGTGGCTTGGGCCGTCTCGTCCAGCGCACGTGTACACGTCCGCCCATCGTGTCGGCCACCATCGCGTCCTGGCAGGCCTGCGCCAGCACGGTCTTCTTCGGTTCGGTTCAACCATCGGGTGAGTGTGCCAAGCCAACTCAACCCCTCGCCAGCGTTGAAGAAGGCGGTCACGGGGCAGCCTCGACTGCGCTACTTAGGTTTGGTTCGGACGCGGCGGAGTCGCGCCTGGAGATGCCCTTCATCAGCAGCACCGAGATCAGGCTGACGAGGGCCACTCCCACCATGTAGAGCACGACCAGCCAGGGCTTGCCGTTGCCGGCGCCGATCAATGCCGTCGCGATCAGCGGCGTCAGCCCGCTGGCGAAGATGCCAGAGAACTGGTAGGCGAACGAGACGCCCGAGTAGCGGACATGCGCGTCGAACTGGCTCGCGAACAGCGAAGACTCGGTCCCGTAGACCAACGGGTAGGCCAGCGAGAAGGGCAGGATCATCGCGAGCAGCACCGCACCGTAGTGGCTGGCGCCGTAGGTGTCCATGATCCAGAACGACAGGATCGTCGACAGGCCGATCGCGATCGCCCCCAGCGCGAAGATGCGCTTGAGTCCGAAGCGGTCCGCCAGAAGCCCGGCGATGATGATGAACGGCAGCATCAACGCCGAGGAGAAGATCACCGCATTCAGCGCCTGGCCGCGCGACAGCCCCAGCGAGTGGGTGATGTAGTAGATGATGAAGACGCCAAAGGTGTTGAAGCAGGCTCCCTCGACGTAGCGCGCACCGAGGGTCAGCAGCACCTCGCGCTTGTAGTCCCGGATCAGCGTCAGGAACGGCACCGGGACGATCCTGTTCTCGGTTCGCACCTGCTCGAAGTCCGGCGTCTCGAGGATCTTCAGGCGCACGTACAGGCCGATGGCGACGAGCAAGGCGCTGACGAAAAAGGCGACTCGCCAGCCCCAGGCAATGAAGTCGGTGTCGGGCAGGAGATTCAGCAGGGCCACGACGCCGGCGCTCGTCATCAGGCCGAGCGGCACGCCGAGTTGCGGCCAGCTGCCGTAGACGCTGCGCTTGCCCTTGGGCGCGTGCTCGATCGTCATCAGCACGGCGCCGCCCCATTCGCCGCCGATGCCGATGCCCTGCATGACGCGCAGGAACAGCAGCATGATGGGGGCCGCCACGCCGACCGACGCCGTCGTCGGCAGGGCGCCGATCAAGAAGGTCGCCGCGCCCATTATCATCATCGTCAGAATTAGGATCGTCTTGCGGCCGAGGCGGTCGCCGTAGTGGCCGAAGATGATCCCGCCCACCGGACGCGAGATGAAGCCGACGGCAAAGGTCGTGTATGCCGCCAGCGTGCCCATCACCGGCGAGAGGTTCGGGAAGAACAGGCGATTCAGGGCGAGCGGCGTCAGCACACCGTACAGGAAGAAGTCGTACCACTCGATGGTCGTGCCGAGCGTGCTTGCGAAGACGATCATCATCTTGGTCGTGCTTGCCCTGGCTTGGGGGGTCTGGCCTGCCATGTTGTCTCCGATTCGTTGGATGTTCGAGAGTTGAACTGCGAGAACCACGGTGCGTCAGGTCGCTTTCTGCCGTGGCAATTCACTTGGTGCCGCACCGGGTGCGGCGGGGGACGCGAAGACCTGTCCCGGTCCCCGATCCGTGCACTCCCTGGCTTCGTTCGGGTCATGCCTGTGGCGCTCTGTCAGGCGCGGTGCGCGGCGTCCTCCCTGATCATGTCGGCGGCCTTCTCGGCGATCATCACGGCCGGCGCGTTGGTGTTGCCCGACACGAGGGTGGGCATGACCGAGCAGTCGACCACGCGCAAGCCCGCGACGCCGTTGACGCGCAGCCGCGGATCGACCACCGCGCGCGGATCGCTGCCCATGCGGCAGGTCCCGCTCGGGTGGAAGATGGTGGCCCCGTTGTCGCGACAGAACTCGAGCAGCTCGGCATCGCTGGCCAGCGCAGGTCCGGGCTTCACCTCGCGCCCGACGTACGGCCGCATGGCGGCCGAGGCGGCGATCGCGCGCGCCGCCTTGACGGCGGCCACGGCGGTGCGGCGGTCTAGGTCGGTCGACAGGTAGTTCGGCTGCATCGCCGGCGGCTCGAAGGGATCGGTCGAGCGGATCCGCAGATGGCCGCGCGATTCAGGCCGCAGCTGGCACACCGACATCGTGAAGCCGGAGAAGTCGTGCACCCTGCCGCCGGCCATGTCGGCCGACAGCGTGGCGACATGGAACTGGATGTCGGGGGTGAGCGCCTCCGAGGGCAACGCGCGCATGAAGCAGCCGCCCTGGTTGATGCCCACGGCCAGCGGGCCGGCACGGAACAACAGCCATTGCAGGCCAAGCTGCACCCGCCCCCACATCGAGTTGAGCTGGTCGTTGGTCGTGATCGGGCGCGTGCACTCGAAGGTCAGGCGGATCTGCAGATGGTCCTGCAGGTTCTCGCCGACCTCGGGCGCGTCGACGAGCACCGGGATGCCGTGCCGCTCGAGCAGGGCCCGCGGTCCGATGCCCGACAGCTGCAACAGCTGCGGCGACTGGATCGATCCGGCCGCGAGCAGGACCTCGCAGTCGCAGAGGGCCTCTTTCATCGCGCCCCCCTGCCGGTAGCGCACGCCGGCGGCGCGCCGGCCGTCCATGATCAGTGAGCTCGCCATGGCGTCGGTCTCGACGCGCAGGTTCGCGCGCCTGCGTGCCGGCTTCAGATAGGCCTTCGCGGTGCTGACCCGCCAGCCCTTCGCGGTCGTCAGCTGGTAGTAGCCCGCGCCTTCCTGCCGGGTGCCGTTGAAGTCGTCGGTGCGCGGCACGCCGATCTCGCCGGCCCCCGCGATGAAGGCCTCGATCAGCTCGTGCCGGGCGCCGATGTCGGACACCTTCAGGGGCCCGCTGCCGCCATGGAAGGGGATCGCGCCGCGCGCATTGCCTTCGGAGCGCATGAAGTACGGCAGCACCTCCTCGTGCGACCAGCCCGGGTTGCCCAGCGCGGCCCAGCGGTCGTAGTCCTCGCGCTGACCACGGATGTAGATCAGCCCGTTGATCGAGCTCGACCCGCCGAGCGTCTTGCCCCGCGGCCAGTAGATGCGCCGTCCGTTCATGTTCGGGTCGGGCTCGGTCTCGAAGCGCCAGTTGTAGGTGTCGCTCCACATCGTCTTGCCATAGCCGATCGGCAGGTGGATCCACAGCGAACGGTCGGCCGGCCCGGCCTCTAGCAGGAGCACGCGCGTGCCCGGCTGCGCGCTCAGGTGCGCCGCCAGCACGCATCCGGCGGAGCCCGCACCGACGACGACGTAATCGAATCGCTCGCTCATGCAGGGATAAGCCGGCCGGGCCGCGGGGCGGTCAGGCCAAAATTAGGAACAATCTGTCTCATTCGATCCATCGTATTTTCGAACCTTTTGGAACGCAACGTTCCACTTCTAAGGATTTCCCGGATGAACGCTGATGCGGTTTCCGCCAGCAACGAGCGCGCAGGATCGGCCGCCGGGCGCTCGCTCGCGCTGCTGGCCCTGATCGCCGCCGAGGGTCGGCCGCTGGCGCTGGCCGAACTCGCGCTGTGCCTGCGTTTGCCGAAGGCGACGGTCCATCGCCTGTGCACGCAGCTGCGCGAATGCGGCTATCTGGCGCGCGACGTGAATGAGCTCAGCTTCAGTGTGGGCCCGGCGCTGCGCCGGCTCGCGCTAGACACGCTGAACCACGGCCAGACGCGCGGCCGGCGCCATGCCGTGCTCGACGCGCTGGTGCGCGAGGTCGGCGAGACCTGCAATTTCACGACCCTGGACGGCGCGGAGGTGCTCTACCTGGACCGCGTCGAAGCGAAGTGGCCCCTTCGGCTGTCGCTGGACGTGGGCTCGCACGTGCCCTTGCACTGCACGGCCAGTGGCAAGCTGTTCCTGGCCATGATGCCGGTGGCACAACGCGACGCGCTGATCGACAAGCTGGCGCTGCCGGCGATGACCCAGAACACGATCACCACGGCGGCCGGCCTGCGTGCCGAATGCGACGCGATCGCGGCCAGCGGCCACTCGACCGACCGCGAGGAATACATCACCGGCCTGATCGCTGTCGCCGTGCCGGTGAAGGACCGCCAGGGCCGCACGCGGGCGGCGCTGGCGGTCCACGCACCGAGCGCACGCCTGCCGCTGGCCCAGGCGCTGCAGCGGCTGGATGCGATGCACGCCGCCGCCGCACGCATGGCCGGCCTGCTGTGAGACCGCGGCCGGTCCCGCCGGTCCATCCCGCCCCCCAGTCGTCCGACCCGAGGCCATTGATGACCCCCCCTTCGAATCACCGTGTCGTCGTCGTCGGCACCGGCATCATGGGCTGCGGCATCGCCGCCGGCATGCTCGCCAACGGCGCCCGCGTCGTGCTGCTGGGCCGCACGGCGCAGCGCGCCGCGGGT
Source organism: Betaproteobacteria bacterium (assembly GCA_037443665.1). GTDB lineage: Bacteria > Pseudomonadota > Gammaproteobacteria > Burkholderiales > Burkholderiaceae_C > Rubrivivax. Next base: position 10,635 of record JBBINW010000093.1, on the reverse strand, counting down.
GTCCGCGCCGCCGTGCTCGAGACCGCGCGGAGCGTGGCGGGCAGCGGGCCGGGCGTTGCGGCGCCCGGCCTGCAATGCGCCGGCGTCGACGACTGGAACGACTGGGACGGCGTGAGCCTGGTCGTCGAATCGGTGGCCGAGGATCTGGCAGACAAGCAGGCCCTGTTTGCACGGCTCGATCGCCGCGTGCCTCGGTCGGTGCCGATCGGCAGCAACAGTTCGGGCCACCCGATCTCGAGCATCGCCGGCGGGCTGGCCGGCGCGGCCCGGATGTTCGGCACCCACTACTTCATGCCGGCGCACGTGGTGCCGCTGGTCGAGGTCGTGCTCGGCGAGGCCTCGGACGCCGCACTCGGCACCCGGTTGTGCGCGCTGTTTGCGGCCCTGGGCAAGAAGCCGGTGCTGGTCCGCAAGGACGTGCCAGGCTTCATCGCCAACCGGATCCAGCACGCGCTGATGCGCGAGGCGCTGTCGCTGATCGACTCGGGCATCGCGTCGCCCGAGGACGTCGACCTCGCGGTGCGCTACAGCTTCGGCTTCCGCTACGCCGCAGCGGGCCCGATCCTGCAGAAGGAGATCTCGGGCTGGGATACCCAGTGCAGTGCGGCGGCGGCGATCTATCCGTCGCTGTCGAACGCACAGCAGGTGCCTGCCGGGCTGGCGGCGATGGTCGCGCGCGGCGACATCGGGATGAAGTCGGGCCGGGGCTTCTTCCCCTGGTCGGCCGAGGACATCGCGAAGACCCGGCGCCGTTACGAGCAGCACCTGCGGGCCGCCATCGAGATCCTGAAGGACGACGATCGCCCGCCGGCCTGAGGCCGGCGCGGCGGCCCCACCGCCACCGGCGTGATCCCGGCGCCGCTCAAAGCCGCTGGCAGAACTCCATCAGGTGAGCGCGAAACCACTGGTGTCCGGCGTCAGTGTCCAGCGATGCGTGCCACAGCAGATATAACGGGAAGCGCGGGATCCGCAAGGGCACGACATGCTGCTTGAGGCGGAAGTTGTCCGCATACAGCTGGGCCATGCGCCGGGGAAGGGTGCAGATCATGTCGGTGCTCTGGACCATCACCGGCATCGAGATGAAATGCGGCACCGCTACCGCGATGCGCCGCTGCAGACCGCGCTTGGACAGCGCGAGGTCGATCATCGGGCGCGCGTTCGAGGGTGCCGCGAGCACGATGTGGCGCAGCGCCAGGTACAGCTCCAGACTCAGGCGATCGCTTAGCAGCGGGTGGTCGCGCCGGGACAGGCTCATCAGGGTCTCGGTCAGCACGCATTTGTTGCGGTAGGCCGCCTCCGGCAGTGCGAAGTAGTCCAGCGCCAGATCCACCCGGCCTTCGCGCAACTCGGTCTTGAGTTGCGCGCCCGACTCCGGCCGGATCCGGATTCGCACCTTGGGCGCCACGGCGGCCAGCCAGTTGATGAACCTCGGCAGGATCACGGCCTCGCCGTAGTCCTCGACCGCGATGACGAACTCTCGGTCCGAATCGGCGAAGTCGAAGCTGTCCTCGAGGCGCAGACCACGTTCCAGCGTGTTCAGGGCCTGGCGGATCGGCTCGACCAAGCGCTTGGCGCGCGGCGTCGGCAGCATGCCCTCCGAGCTGCGCTCGAACAGCGGGTCCTGCAGGCGCTCGCGCAGCCGCGCCAGCGCGTTGCTGACCGTGGGCTGCGACAGGTGCAGCTTGTCCGCCGCCTTGGTGATGCTGCGCTCGCCGTACACGGCGTCGAAGATTAGCAGCAGGTTCAGGTCGAGCGAGCGCAGGTTCACGGAGGGCAATGATATTTGGAATCTGAATTCGGAACATTCGGCAACAAAACTTGTCGCATGTTGAGGCGGCTCCCACAATCGCCGTCACAACGACAGGCATGGAGACGAGCCCGATGGTGCAGGTGACGGCCCTGGTGGTGCTGGACCGACCGCTGGATGGCGTGGCCCGGCTGCGACTGAATCGACCCGAGGCGCGCAATGCGCTGAACACCGCGATGCGCCAGGCACTGGCTCAGGCCTTCACCGAACTCGACAACGACGCGAGCACGCGCTGCGTGATCCTTTGTGGATCCGGCACCTGCTTCGCGGCCGGCGCCGACCTGAAGGAGATCCGCGAGCTCGGCAGCGCGGGCGTCTGGCATCTCGGCGTGCCGGGCTACTGGAAGGCGATCGCCGAGTTCTCCAAGCCCGTGATCGCCGCGGTGGCCGGCCCCGCCCTAGGAGGCGGCTGCGAGCTGGCCCAGCATGCCGACATCATCCTGGCCTCGCGCAGCGCTAGCTTCGGTCAGCCCGAAGTCGGCGTCGGGATCATGCCCGGTGGCGGCGCCACCCAGCGTCTGGTCCGGGCCCTGGGCAAGTACCGGGCGATGAAGCTGCTGCTCACTGGCGAGCCGGTGAGCGCCGACGAAGCGCTGGCCATCGGTCTGGTCAGCGAGGTCGTCGCCGACGACGCCCTCGAGTCGCGTGCGTTGTCGCTGGCAGCACACATCGCCTCGCGGCCGCCGTTGGCGCTGCGCCTGATCAAGGAGGTGGCACAGGCCGGCGCCGACGCGCCCCTGGGCACCGGCTTGATGCTGGAGCGGCGCGCATTTGAGCTGCTGTTCGACACCGCCGACCAGAAGGAGGGCATGCGCGCCTTCGCCGAGCGGCGGTCGGCCGTCTTCGCGGGTCGGTGAGCGCCGCCCGCGGCACCGCACCCATCCCAACCCCTGGTCGAGGAAGCTGCGCCATGCGCCCACAAGTCGCCATCGTCGGTTACGGCCGCACGCCCTACAGCCGGGTCAAGCCGGGCGAGCCGCGGCTCACGGTCGACGAGTACATCGCCTGGGCCGCCGAGCTGGCGTTGAAGAAGGCCGGCATGAGCAAGAACGACTTCGACGGTCAAGGCCTGGGCGTGGCGCATGCCGAGGCCGCCCACACCGTCAACTGGTCGGCGGCGGTGGCCGAGAACCTCGGCATCAGCCCGACCGTGCTGCTGCGCGCCGACCAAGGCGGTTCGTCGGCGGCCTCGATGCTGATCCGGGCCGCGGCGATGATCCACACGGGCATCGTGGACCGCGTGCTGGTGGTCGGCGCCGACACGCCGCTGAGCATCCCGTCGGCGGCGCCTGGCCTGCCGCTGTCGCCCGAGCGCACGCGCGGCGTCTACTGGGACTTCCAGGGGCCGTTCGGCGTGATGGGTGCGAGCGCGCAGTTCGCGCTCATCCTGACGCGCTACCTGCACGAGCACCGGCTGACGATGGAGCAACTGGGCAAGATCGCCGTCAACGCGCGCTACCACGCGTCGCTGAATCCGGGCGCGATCTACCGCCAGCCGTTCACGCTGGAGGACTACCTTGGCTCGCGGATGCTGTCGGATCCGATCCGCCTGCTCGACTGCGTGCCCATCGTCAACGGGGGCCTAGCCTACATCGTGACCTCGGCCAAGAGCGCGCGCACGATCACCGACCGCCCGGTGTACCTGCGCGGCTTCGGCGAGACCAACAACTACTACCGCGGATCGCGCACGCTGCCCGACGTCACCCACACCGGCTTCGTGGAGGCCGCGCCGCGGGCGATGGCGATGGCCGGCGTGGCGCACAAGGACATCAACTTCCTGCAGCCGTACGACGACTACCCCTTCATCGCGATGATGACGATCGAGGACCACGGCTTCTGCCGCAAGGGCGAGGGCGGCGCCTTCGTCGAGGCGCACGACCTGCACTTCGACGGCGACTTTCCGATGTCCACCGACGGCGGCCAGCTCTCTGGCGGCCAGCCCGGCGGCGCGATCGGAGGCTTCATGCCGCTGATCGAGGCGGTGACACAGCTGCGCGGCGAGGGCGGGCCGCGCCAGGTGCCCGGCGCGTCGGTCGGCGTGGCCTGCGGCTTCGGCGGCATCCCCTACGGCCGGCCCGGCCGCACCTGCATCTCCCTGGTCCTCTCGACGGAGCCCTGACCATGATCGAACCCGTCCGGGGCAAGCCACTGCCCGAGATCACCGACCTCACGCGTCCGTTCTGGACCGCCGCCAAGGCCGGCCGGCTGGTGCTGCAGAAATGCCAGCGCTGCGCGACCGTCAACTTCCACCCCAAGCCCTGGTGCATCGAATGCGGCAGCCGTGAACTGGCCTGGACCGACGCGCAGCCCTTCGGCACCGTGTACGCGCACACCATCTCGCGATCCGTGGCGATGAACTACCCCGCATGGCAGGCCGAACTGCCGGTACTGATGTGCCTGATCGACCTCGACGACGGCGCGCGGATGTACGGCCAGGTCACGCACTGCGCGCCCGAGGCGCTGCAAGTCGGCATGCGTGTACAGGCCTACTTCGAGGCCATCAGCGACGAGGCCGGCATCCCCAAATTCAGGCCCTTGGGCGGGGCAGCGGAGGCGGCGTGCCCGTGAACGAACATCCGGTCCCCGACGATGGCCTGCTTGCCAGGGCCAGCATGCGCGACGTGCCGTTCGACTGGCGCGACGCGCTACGCCTGGACGACCAGCTCACACCCGAGGAGCAATTGATCCGCGACAGCGCCCGCCGCTACGCGCAGGACCGGCTAATGCCGCGCATCCTGCAGGCCCACCGCAACGAGGAGTTCGACATCGAGGTGATGCGCGAGTTGGGCAAGCTCGGCTTCCTCGGCGCGACAATCCAAGGATTCGGCTGCGCCGGCATCAGCTACGTCGGCTACGGCCTGATCGCGCGCGAGCTCGAGCGCGTGGACACAGCGTTCCGCTCTGCGCTGGGGGTGCAGAGCACTCTGAGCATGATGGCGATCTACCTCTTCGGCAGCCAGGATCAGCGCGAGCGCTACCTGCCGGCGATGGCGCGTGCCGACCGGCTCGGCTGCTTCGGCCTGACCGAGCCCGACCACGGCTCCGACCCGGGCTCGATGACCAGTCGCGCGCGAAAGGTCGAGGGCGGCTGGCGCCTGAGCGGCGGCAAGACCTGGATCACGCATGCACCGATCGCCGACGTGATGATCGTCTGGGCCAAGGACGACGACGGCCGCGTGGCCGGCTTTATCCTCGAGCGCGGCATGAAGGGCCTGGCCACGACCAAGATCGAGGGCAAGTTCTCGGTCCGCGCATCGCCCACTGGCGAGATCCACATGGACGACGTGTTCGTGACCGAGGCACAGCGCCTGCCCGGTGCACGTGGCATCGCGGCGCCCTTCGCCTGCCTGAACAACGCCCGCTTCGGCATCTGCTGGGGCGCCCTGGGCGCAGCCGAGTTCTGCTGGCACGCCGCGCGCCAGTACGTCATCGACCGCAAGCAGTTCGGCCGACCGCTTGCAGCCAACCAGCTGGTGCAGAAGAAGCTGGCCGACATGCAGACCGAGATCACGCTCGGCCTCGTCGCCTGCCTGCAGCTCAGCCGGCTGCGCGACGAGGGCAGGGCAAGCCCGGAGATGGTGTCGCTGCTCAAGCGCAACTGCGCCGGCAAGGCGCTGGACATCGCGCGCCAGGCGCGCGACATGCATGGCGGCAACGGCATCGCCGACACTTACCATGTGATCCGCCATGTCCTCAACCTCGAGACCGTCAACACGCTCGAGGGCACGCACGACATCCACGCCCTGGTGCTCGGACGCGCCCAGACCGGCATCTCCGCATTCAACTGAACCGCTTCCGATGACCGCCGACCACCCCACCCGGCGTGCTGCGATGGACGGCCTGATCCGTCCGCGGTCGATCGCCATCGTCGGAGCGTCCTCGGATCTGTCGAAGATCAGCGGCCGGCCCCTCAAGCACCTGATCGAGAAGGGCTATACCGGACGCATCCTGCCCGTGAACCCGGGGCGGGCGCAGATCGCCGGGCTGACCTGCTACCCGACCATCGATAGCCTGCCCGAAGCTGCCGACCTGGCGATCGTCGCCGTGCCGGCGGAGCAGGTGCTCGCCAGCATCGATGCGCTCGGCCGCCGCGGCGTGCGCGCGGTAGTGATCTTCAGTTCCGGGTTCGGCGAGACTGGGGCCGACGGCCTGACGCAGGAGCAGGCGCTGGTGACCTGCGCGCGCGGCCACGGGATGGTGCTGTGCGGTCCGAACTGCCTGGGCTTCGTCAACGCTTTCGACCAGGTGTATGCCACATTCAGCCAGTACGCCGACGGAGAGACCGGCCCGGGGCCGATCGCCTTTGTGACCCAGTCGGGCGCCTTCGGCACCGCGATCGCTGCGCTGGCGCGGCAACGCGGTCTGGGCCTGGGCTACTTCATCAACACGGGCAACCAGGCCGACCTCGACTTCAGCGAACTGATGCTCGCCGTGATCGAGGATCCGCGCATCCACGTCGCTGCGGGCTACCTTGAGGGGCTGGACGACGGGGCGGCGCTGATTCGCCTGGCCGAGCGCTGCCGCGAACTCGGCAAGCCGCTGGTGCTGACCAAGGTCGGCCGCCTAGCCTCGGGCCAGCGCGCCGCTGCCTCGCACACCGGCGCGCTGGCCGTTGCCGACGCGGTCTTCGACGCCGTGATCCGCCAGCATGGCGTGCTGCGTGCGCGCAACGAGGAGCAGATGCTCGACATGCTGCAAGCCCTGGCCCAGGACCGCCGCAGCGCCGGCAACGGGCTGGGCATCGCCACCCAGTCGGGTGGCGCCGGCGTGATGATGGCCGACCGGGCGGAGGAAGTCGGCCTCGCCGTGCGAGCGCTGGCAGAGGAGACCCGTGCCCGCTTGGCTGGCGTGATGCCGGCCTTCGGGTCGGCCGACAACCCAGTCGACGTGACCGGCCAGTTCGTCGCTCGGCCCGAGCTGTTGCGCGAATCGGTGGTCGCCCTGCTCGACGACCCGAAGGTCGACGTCGGCATCGTCTGGCTGCAGCTGATGACGGCCCATGTCGAGACGCTGGTGCGGATCTTCTGCGAGATCCGCGACCGCACGAGCAAGCCCTTCTTCGTCTGCTGGGTGGCCGCACCGGCCGCGGCCATGCAGCGGCTGCGCGAAGAGGGCATCGTCGCCTTCACCGCCGGCGAGCGCGCCGTCGACGCGGTGGCAGCGCTGGTCCGCCACGACGCTTTCCTGTGCCGCCGCACCGGAAGCCGGGCCGTGGCCGCACTTCCGGCGCCCTATCTCGACATTGCCGAGGGCGTGCAGCCCAGCGTGCAGGCCGTGACCTGGCTGCGCGCGGCCGGCGTGCCGGTGGCGCCGGTCACGCTGGCGCACGACGAGGACGAGGCGGTGGCGCAGTGGCGCGCCGTCGGTTCGGCGGTGGCGCTGAAGATCGAGTCGCCCGACATCACCCACAAGACCGAGGTCGGCGGCGTGATGCTTGGGCTGGACGACGAGGCCGCGGTGCGTAGCGCTTTTCGCACCCTCACGCAGCGCGCGGCCACGGCCTTGCCGAAGGCGCGGCTGGACGGCGTGCTCGTGCAGGGGATGGCGGACGGGCGGCTGGAACTGGTTGTCGGCGCCCGCCGCGATCGGGTCTTTGGAATGGTCGTGATGGTCGGCCTGGGCGGCATCCTGGTCGAGGTGCTGAAGGACGTCGTCTTCCGCGGCGCGCCCTTCGACGTCGACGAGGCGCAGGACATGTTGCGCGAGCTGCGCATGTCTGCGCTGCTCGACGGCGTGCGCGGCCGGCCCGCGGTGGACCGGGCTCCGATCGCGCGCCTGCTCAGCGACTTGTCGCGCTGGGCGGCGTCCATGCAGCCCATCCTGTCCGAGCTCGACCTGAACCCGGTCCTGGTCGGTGACGCGGGTCCCGTCGCGGTCGACTGCGTGATGGTCTGCGCGCTTCAGCCGGCGCATCGCCGCGGGCCGCCGCCCCCGCCCCCGTCCTGACCAGGCACCGTTCCCGCGCCGCCCGATCACGCCACAACCAAGGAGACGAGACCATGCTGCACCGATTCCCGACCCGCCTAGCCAGGCTGCTCGCCTGCACCGCGATGGCCATTTGCGCGTCGATCAGCGCGCAGGCGTTGGCCGACGGGCCTTACCCGAACCACCCGATCACGCTCATCGCGCCATACAGCGCCGGCGGCGACGCCGACCTGGCGGCGCGCAACTTCGCCGCCGCTGCACAGCGAGTCCTCGGCCAGACGATCATCGTGATGAACAAGACCGGCGCCAGCGGAATCATCGGTTCGGCCTTCGTGGTCGCCGCCCCGCCCGACGGCTACACCTTGCTGCTGGCGCGGACCGGCTCGCAGGCCATCCTGCCGGCCATCGAACCCAAGGCCACGAAGTACAAGTGGGACGACTACACCTTCATCGGCACGCTCGAGCTCAATCCCTACGGCTGCATGGTCAAGGCCAGTTCGCCGTACAAGACCTTCGACGACCTCGCGCGCGCGATCCGCGCCAAGGGCAAGAACCTGAGCTATGCCACGGCGGGGACGCTGACGACCAACGACATGGGCCCACGCGAGCTGTTCAAGCTGCTCAAGGTCAGCCAACAGCAGGTGCCGACCCAGATCCCCTTCAAGGGCACCGGCGAAGCCGCGCTGTCGCTGATGCGCGGCGAGACCGAGTTCTCCTGCGGCAGCCTGGGTTCGTTCCTCAACCTGATCAAGAGCGGGGACCTGCGTGCGCTCATGGTCACCACCGCCGAGCGCATCCCGTCGATGGCCGACGTAGCGACCTCGCGCGAGCTGGGATATGCCGAGATGGAGAAGATCGTCGGCTGGAGTGCGATCTACGGGCCGTCCAAGCTGCCGGCCGACGTGCGCGACAAGCTGGTCGCGACGCTGAAGGCGGTCGCCGCCGATCCGGCCTGGCAGGCAGGCACCGCGATGACCGGCTCGCTGCCGTACGTGAAGTCGCCCGAGGAAACGAAGGAGTTCGCGCGCGGCCAGTACGAGCTGTACCGGGCGTTGGGCGAATCGCTCGACATCATCGATCGCAAGATGTAGCCGAGGCCGTGCAGGCACCGGCCCGAACGGGGAGATCCGGGGCATGACAGGTCGCAGTATTCGAGGGGCCGATGCCCTGGCAGGGGCCCTTGTGCGGGCCGGGGTCCGGCAGGTCTTCAGCCTGTCGGGCAATCACGTGATGCCGGTCTTCGACGCGCTGCTCGAGGTCGGGATCGGCATCGTCCACACCCGACACGAGGCCGCCGCGGTGCACATGGCCGACGCCTGGGCCCGGCTGACCGGGGAGCCGGGCATCGCGCTCGTGACCGGGGGTCCGGGGCATGCCAACGCCTTGTCGGCGCTGTACACGGCGCTGATGGCCGAGTCGCCGGTGGTCCTGCTCTCGGGCCATGCGCCGCTCGGCCAGCTCGGCATGGGTTCGTTCCAGGAGATGCGCCAGGCCGAGCTCGCAGCGCCGCTGACCAAGGCGGCGTGGACCAGCAGCGAGGCCGGGGCGCTGGCGGCCGACCTGGCGCGCGCGACGCGGATCGCGCGCTCGGGGCGGCCGGGGCCGGTGAACCTGAACCTGCCGACCGACCTGCTCGAGGCCGCCGTGTCCGCCCAGGGCCTGCCCGATGCCGTGGCGTTCGGGCCCGCGGCGATGCCGCTCGGCGCGACTGCCGCGGCGGCGCTGTCGGCGCGACTGCAGCGGGCCGCGCGGCCGCTGATCCTGGTCGGCCCGGGTTGCATGACCGCGGGCAGGCGCACCGCGGCGCTCCAAGACGCGACCGGCATTCCCGTCGTCGGCATGGAAAGTCCGCGCGGCATCCAGGACCCGAGCCTGGGGGCATTCGGCGAGGTGCTGGCGCTGGCCGATTGCGTGCTGCTGCTGGGCAAGCGGCTGGATTTCACGCTGCGCTTCGGCAAGGCGCCGGCCTGGCGCGCGGACTGCGCGCTGCTGCAGATCGATGCCGACGAGGCGGAGTTCGAGCGCACACGCCGCGCGGCCGGCTCGCGACTGGAGGGCACGGCTGCGGCCGATGCGGTCTCAGCGATCGACGCCCTGCTCGACTGCGCCGCCGCGGGCCGCGCTGCGCACGCCGCGTGGCGCGCGGAGGTTCGCGACGCCATCGCCCGGCGCCCGGCGGGCTGGGCCGCTGCGGCCAGCGCCAGGCCAGGGCGGCTCCACCCGCTGCAGGCCCTGCGTCCGCTGCAGGAGCTGCTCGACGTCCATCCCGATTCGGTGCTGGTCAGCGATGGCGGTGAGTTCGGCCAGTGGGCCCAGGCCTGCCTGACGGCGCCGCATCGCGTGATCAATGGCGTCGCCGGCGCGATCGGCGCGGCGCTGCCCTTCGCGATCGCCGCACGCCTGGCCAGACCCGCAGGCGCAGTGATCGCGGTGCTCGGCGATGGCACTTTCGGGTTCCATGCTGCAGAGATTGACACGGCTGTGCGCTACGGCCTGCCGTTTGTCGCCGTCGTCGGCAACGACGCGCGCTGGAACGCCGAATACCAGATCCAGCTCCGCGACTACGGCGCACAGCGGCTGATCGGCTGCGAGTTGCTGCCCACGCGCTACGACCAGGTGACGGCCGGTTTCGGCGGCTATGGCGAACAGGTCTGCGATCCGGTCTCGATGGCGCTGGCGGCCCGGCGCGCGATGGACTGCGGGTTGCCGGCTTGCGTGAACGTGATGATCGAGGGCGTGGCCGCACCAGTGCCCGCGCCGCGGCAGGCGCGCGTGGCCCCCGGCGAGCGCGGGGTCGCGCACGGGGGGTCGGCGTGAGCCGCCGCCCGAGGCTGTCCAAGGATCACTATGCCGGTGCACTGCTGGTCGCGATGGGGCTGGCCGTGCTCGGCATCGGCGCGAGC